>CAZRBA010000001.1:0-33232 GCA_964598255.1 uncultured Caldithrix sp.
ATTAAGTTAAGGGTGTAAGGGTTAAGGGTTAGCGGTACGAAATCGTGCCAACCTATGAGCAATTTCGGTGGTTTGCGCCGGTGTTTTACCCCCTGTGGCCCCCCTCAAAGGGGGGCTTTGGGGCGTGTGGCAATTTGTGGCCATGCGGGGAGAAGCCGGTTGCCGAGTGGTCCCGATTCATCGGGATGTATCGAGGCACCGGCGGCCTTTTCCCCTCTTCTTTTTCATCTTGCTCTGTGCAGATCAGTGGCCGGGAAAAAGTTGAATAGTTGATTAGTTGAATCGTTGAATGGTTCATGGTGCAGCTTCATTTTGCGCGCAGATCACGCGGATTGGCGCGGATTCTTTTCTGCGAGCATCTGCGGAATCTGCGAGAGGCCAATAATCGGGATTTTTCGGTGCTTCTTCGGTGGCCGGGGAAAGGGTTAAGGGTGTAAGGGTTAAGGGAAATCTGTGTCAATCTGTGCAGATCAGTGGCCCAAATTCGTAATTTTTAATTTCCTCCCGGGCGGGCAACCGGCGGCCTTTTCCCCCTCTCCTTTTTCTTTTTTCATTTTTCCTTTTTCATCTTGCTCTGTGCAGATCATGTGGATTAGCGCGGATTTTTTGCAAACATCTGCGAAATCTGCGCAAAAAACTTACCGAAACCAATATAGGGTTTATTATTCAGCCAGTACGGATTGCAGATAATTGAAAACGACCGTCTTGGGCGCAATCGGCGCTTTAAAAAGATTAATTTTACTTAAGAGACCCTCTACCTATTTTTTAATGATGTTGGAAACGTATTTGCCAAAATAAATTTTAAAAAATACCGGCAGGCAAAATATATTTTGGGATAGTACGAATGAAAGCATTTCGGATAATTCGTTGCGCAATTATTGGTAAGTTAGCAAGAATAAAAGAAATTTCAGGGCAAAATAAAAATCTTTAAAATTTATTTGACTTGGAACACAATTTTTTTTAGTATCTGCGATACTATAGATAGTAACAGTTACTGTTGAAAGAAACGCAATGGAAAAAGATTTAAAAGAAATAAGTCAATTTTTAGCACAAAATGAAGATGAAAAGATTATTCTCCGTTTTCTGAAAAGCTTGTTAACGCCGGCCGAATTAAAATCGATCGCGTCCCGATGGCAAATTGTCAAGCTACTGGATCAAGGAGTGCCGCAGCGTAAAATCGCCAAAGATCTGCATCTTAGTTTGTGCAAAATCACGCGCGGATCCAAGGAATTAAAAAAACGCAATTCCATTTTAAAGAAAGCAATTAAACCCTTTCAACCATAAACAAGGATGATCATTTAAATGTTTAAGGAGGCTCAATGCAAATTAAAGTGTATTTAACCGAAGACGAAATGCCAAGGCAATGGTATAATTTGGCAGCCGATCTGCCTACGCCTTTGCCACCGCCTTTAGGTCCGGACGGTAAGCCCGTTAGCCCGGATATGCTGGCGCCGGTTTTTCCCATGAATTTGATTGAACAGGAAGTCAGTCAAGAGCGTTGGATTGATATTCCCGAAGAAGTTTTGCAATTATTGTATCGCTGGCGGCCCTCGCCCTTGCATCGTGCCTATTCTTTGGAGAAATATTTGGGCACACCGGCTAAAATTTATTTTAAAAACGAAAGCGTTTCCCCTCCAGGAAGCCACAAGCCCAATACCGCCGTACCCCAGGCCTGGTACAACAAACAGTTCGGTACCAAAAAACTAACCACCGAAACCGGTGCCGGGCAATGGGGCAGTGCGCTTTCCTTTGCCGGGGCTTTGGTCGGCCTGGAAGTTAAAGTATACATGGTGCGCATTAGCTTTGACCAAAAACCGTTCCGGAAAATTATGATGGAAACTTGGGGCGGCAAATGCGTACCCAGCCCCAGTCCTTATACTGAGGCGGGACGTAAAATTCTGGAAGAAATGCCGGATACCCCCGGAAGTTTAGGGATTGCCATCAGCGAGGCCATCGAAGAAGCGGTTAGCGATCCTTCGGGTAAAACAAAATATGCGCTGGGCAGTGTGCTGAATCATGTAATGCTGCACCAAACGATTATCGGTTTGGAAACGAAGAAGCAGTTGGAAAAAATCGGTGAGCAAAAGGTTGATGTGGTTATCGGGTGTGCCGGTGGCGGTAGCAATTTTGCCGGTTTGTCGTTTCCGTTTATTTACGATAAAATCAACGGTGCGGATATCGATATCATTCCGGTCGAACCGGCCTCGTGCCCGACCATGACACGTGCGCCGTATGCTTATGATTTTGGTGATGTAGCCAAGATGACGCCCATGCTGCCCATGCATTCGCTGGGTCACGGTTTCATTCCGCCACCCATTCACGCCGGAGGTTTGCGTTATCATGGAATGGCGCCTTTGGTAAGCGGTGCGGTTAAAGACGGTCTGGCTACGCCACGCGCTTTGCATCAATTGGAATGCTATGAAGCGGCGGTAACCTTTGCCCGTACAGAAGGTATCATTGTAGCGCCGGAAACCAGCCACGCCGTTGCGGCTGCCATTCAAGAAGCCAAAAAGGCCAAAGAAGAAGGCAAGGAAAAGGTGATTTTGTTTAACTTAAGCGGACACGGATTAATGGACTTAACTGGTTACGAAAAATACTTTGCCGGGGAATTGCATGATTACGCTTTGCCGGACGAAGATTTGCAAAAGTTCGTTTCCGAAATTGCCGACTTGCCCAAACCGCCAAACGCGTAGAAAAAATTCGTTCCGCGGGCCTTTTACGGCCTGCGGAATTTTTGATTGTGGAGTAGACCGATGGATAAAAAATTGCAAGCAGACCAATTTGACAGCGAAGAATTGTATTGTCGAAAATTAGGGCATCATTTAAAATTTGCCTATTGCCGCAAAGAACTCAACGGTTTGCCCTGTGTTAAAATTCGGGATTGTTGGTTTGAAAAAATTCCCATTGATGATTATTTGGAACAAAATTTTAAAGTCGAACAAATATCTTATCTTTTCGAACCGCCCAAATCCAAAATCACTTCCCTTTTTGAGATCATCCAAAAAGCGCAGCAAGCAAAAAAGAACCAATAAAAAAGCCCCGCATTGCGGGGCTTTTCGTTTTTTTCGAAAAACGTATTAGTTCTTGTGCATTTCTTTTAATGTTTTATCGATTTCATCCATGATTTGATTCATCTTCTTAAATGCTTGTTCGTAAGGTTCTTTGGTGGTCATATCCACGCCCACACGTTTTAAAATAGGGATGGGGTAATCGGAGCAACCGGCGCTTAAGAATTCCTTAATGTATTTTTGAGCCATGGGCTTGCCTTCTTCCAGTATTTTTTGTTCGATGGCCGTAGAGGCGCTTAAAGAAGTGGCATATTGGAAAACGTAAAAATCGTAATAAAAGTGCGGAATGTACGCCCATTCGATGCTATAAATGTCTTCCAGTTTGGTAATAGTATCGGCGCCGTAGTATTTTTTCAGTATGTCAAAATACACCTTGGAAAGTTTGTCACCGGTTAAGGCTTCGCCTTTTTCGACCATTTGATGGATTTTAAGCTCGAATTCGGCGAACTGGGTTTGACGGAACAAAGTGGTGCGGAACATTTCCAAACGGTTACCAAGAATGGCCAAACGTTTTTTGGGATCTTTTTCGTGTTTTAGCACGTAGTCGGCCAACAGGTTTTCGTTACAGGTAGAAGCGACCTCGGCCAGAAAAATAGGATACTGAGCATTTAAAAAGGTTTGATTTTTGTTGGAAAAATAACTGTGCATGGTGTGTCCCAGTTCGTGTGCCATGGTGCTTACGTCTTCGTATTTACCCATGAAGTTGAGTAGAATGTAAGGATGTACCGAATAAGCGGCACCGGAAGAATATGCGCCGGAACGTTTTCCTGTATTAGGCATAATATCCATCCAACGGTTGTTAAAGGCTTTGTTAACCACTTGCAGATATTGGTCGCCCAACGGTTTTAGGGCCTTTTTAATTAAATCTTCGGCTTGTTCCACTGTGTAATTCATTTCCACTTTGGGAATTAGCGGGGCGTACATATCGTAATAATGCAATTCTTTTACGCCCAAAAGTTTTTTGCGCAATTTCAAATAGCGGTGCAACGTAGGCAAGTTTTCGTTTACGCTTTCGATCAGATTCATGTAAACCGACGTAGGAATATTATCCGGGGTCAGGGCCGCTTCAAGCGATGATTTGTATTTGCGTACGGTTTTGTAAAACAGATCTTTTTTGACTTCACTGTACAGGTCGGTGCCAAAGGTGCGTTCAAAATTTTTGTAAGCGCCGAAAAATTGTTCGAAAACCTCTTTGCGCAAGTCGCGGTTATCACTGGCGCGGTAAAGTGTGTACGCGGCATCATCCAGACGCACTTTTTTCCCGTCCGGTAAGGTGATTTCCGGACGCGGCATATCGGCGTTCTTAAAAATACCGTAAATATCGTATGGGGTATCGGCCATCATACCGGCATTGGCTACAATTTCTTCTTCGTCTGGTGTTAGGGTGTGCGGCTTCATGCGCTGGATGTTGTCGATAAAATGCTTGTAATTTTTACGCAGTTCGGCATTTTCGGCCATGAATGTTTTCATGGTTTTGGCATCGATGCGCAAAATTTCCGGTTCGATGAAGGCCGTTGCCGCGGCAAATTTGTTGGCCACTTGGCCTATCTCTTGCCGCATGGCCATTGGCTTGGAAGCGCGCGTATCTTGATCAGACAATTGCGAAGCATAGGCCGAAAGCAGCGAAAGGCGTTCGGCCGTTTGCTGATAAAAGTTTAGGCAGTTGAGCAATGTTTGGGAAGACGTGCCGAGTTTACCTTTGTATTGGTTAAATTTCGGAATTTCTTTTAGCAAATCCTTTTTAGCCTGTTCCCAAGCCTGCGGAGATTTGAACATTTGCGAAAGGTCCCATTTGTATTTTTCGGGGATTTTATCCCTGGTAAGTTCGTTGCTTTTCGAATTTTGTGCGGTAAGCACATTGAACAGAAAAAGCGTACTCATCAAAACCACTCCTATTGTTTTAAACATAATTTCTCCTTTATGTTAAAATGACCTGATAATTCCAGAAACAAAAGTTAAGAAAATTTTTGCATCAAAAAAATATTATTTTTGTTTTTCATATCACGTTTACGGGCGAAAAAAAACGCGAGAATCGGTGATAGACAGGGGATAAAAATTTGCTTTGAACCCGTAAAGTAAATATCTTTACAACGTTTAATCTCTCTTAGTCCTTTAATATTTTCTTAAAGCACATTCATATTTTGTGCACAATATAACGCTTATATTGAAAAATGGAAGCGATGCCGTGTATTTTTAATGTACCGCACGGGCTTCGTTTATCGCTATTTGGAAAAAATGAAAAAATAATCGACACGGACGTTAGAAATAAATCTGAAATGTGTGTTAGCCTACAAATTTCGGGAATCAAACGGGTTACGTTGGTTCGTATTCTTTTTGCATTTTTCTATCGATTTTGAATATTCGATTTGTCATTAACGGAATATTTTTTACCGTATACTTCTGTTCTCTTGTTTTTTGCACACAATCTCAGGGATCGAGAATTTTTTACATATTATTAAGGCTTACAGATACTATTCATTTTTATGGGGGGCAGGTATTTCATGCGAATTATTCCATTCCTTTTTTTGATGGTTACCTTGGCCTTCGGGGCCGGTATTATTCCGCAAAAGCTAATTAATGCCAGAGAAGCGGAACGCAGCAATCAATGGGACAAAGCCATTAAGACCTATAAAGAAATTTTGAAAATCGATTTTACTTCCAAAGAGGCCTGGCAGGGCATATTCCGCAGTCAGGCAGCAAAAGAAATAGCCGGGCTTAATGCCCAATTGCCACCGGAAGTATTGTATCGGAAACAGGGTGCTATTTATTTGCGTTACTATCAGTATCCGGCAGCTATTAATCGGTTCAGTCAAGCGCGGGCTTTAAATCCGCGCAGTTCTCAGAATTTTATGAATTTAATTGCGGCATATTTGCAGGCTGGGTTTCGCGCACGTGCTTTAAAGTTGTTAGAAGATGAAGTTAAGCGTCATCAACAAAACGCTACCTTTTTGTTAAAAACGGCCGATTTTTGCTACCGTAAAAGTTTGTACAAACCGGGTGCCGAATTTTATCGACAAGCATTAAAAAAAGGCCTAAAGGCCGATTCGGTTTACATTCGTTATGCGCGCTGTTTGGAAAACAGCGGGCAGGTTGATCGTGCCGAAGAAGTTTTGAACGAAGGATTGAAAAACAACCGTAACGCCAATTTTTATTCTGCTTTTATCCGATTTTACATCCGACAGGCAAATTTTGACAAAGCCCTCGCTCTGGCCCGAAAATCCAAAGACGAATTCAATATCGTCAGGGTTTACCTGAAATTGAAGGGCCGTAAAGCGGTTATTGATTTTTTTGAACGGAAAATTAAAAAAGATCCGTACAATTTAGCATACTACGTTTGGGTAAGCCAGCTTTATAGTATGGAAAAGGAGTACAAAAAAGCGCGGGATGTGGTAAAACAGGGCCTAAAACGTTATCCTGAAAACGAGCAATTGTGGGAAATGCTCTCCGATTTGCAGGCCAAATTGGGCAATTACAAAGACGCCGTGGGCATTATTAAATATCGATTGACTAAAAACGATGATAACCGCAAACGGATGGTAAAAATTTTAATTGCGGCCAAAAATCTTCCCAAGGCCCAACCGATTATTAATGATTTACGGCTTCGTAAAAAATTAAGCGTTCTCGAATTAGCCGAATGGTATCAAAATAATTATCCGCAAAAAGCAGAAGAAATTTACAAAAAAGCATTGGCCGCCAATCCAAACGATTATCGAATTCTAACCGGATATTTTAAATTGTTACGTAAAATGCGGCGTTTCGATCAAGCCGGTTTGTTGGTGGAAAGGGAATTACAAAACCATCCCGAGTGGCTTAAATTCGACGGCGTTCACATTTTAAAGTTTCTTTGCCTTAACGGGAAAGGGGATGTGGCGCTTAAAACAGTACACCGCTTTATTTTATCCAACAATGCCTGGCAAAATATTACCTTACCTGCCATTTACCAACCCTATTTAGTCACTTTGCAATTAACGGGTAATACACGCGAATATTTTATTTTTCTGGAATTGCTTTTGGAATTGCGTCCCGATAGCAAACAGTTGTACAATAAAATTGCTAAGTTGTACGAACAAAACGGCAATTACAAAGAAGCGCTATATTATTACAAACTTTTGATGAGCGATCAGCCCATGAACGCCGAACGCCGATATAAAGTGGCTACCATGTATGCCAAGTTAGATAATGTGCAGGCGGGCCTAAAAATTTTACGGCAAGGTCCCAAACGGCAAAAGCTGCGTCCCGTAGACTTGTACTATTTGGCGCGTTATTACTATGATTTGGGCCATTTTGAGCAAGCCCTGGTAACTATGCGTTCTATTACCGGACGGCGCATCTCGGGTAAACTTAGCTTTGCCGATCCGTACGGGTTTGTACTCAAAACGCTTATTTACGAAGCGGCGGGTAAACTTCAGGATGCCCAGAGGTCTTTGCAACGCTATACGGAGCTTTTTCCCAACGAACCGCAAGCGCATCGCCTATTGGCCGATTATCTTTTCAGGCACGGACAGTTTGTCAAAGCAGAACAGGAATACAAAACATTATTTAAACTGACACCTTCCGACTTAACCACTTTGCGGCGAATCGCTTTGTGCATGGTTTATCAAAATAAGGTTAAACAGGCCAATGCCTTTTTGGAAGAGCAAATAAAAAAATCCCAATTTATTCCGGACGATGAAATTGATTATTACAAAGGATATCTTGCTCATATAATGAACAATTACCAAGAGGCCTTAACATTTTATGACAAAGCCTTAAAAAAGAATCCCAAAAATTCGCACCTTCTTTTTTTACACGGTTTATTGATGGAAGAAATGGGCGATTATGATCAGGCTTTGACCGATTACAAAAAAGCCATGCAAGAAGATTCTACCTATGTGCGTTATGATAAGTTGGGCGATATTTTTCGCGAAATGCACAAATACGACAAAGCGCTCCGTTATTATGCTCTTTACCGCAATTTTATGCCCGAAGACATTTCGGTTTTTGTCTCCATCGGCGAATGCTATAAAAACATGGATCGCGAAGACGATATTTACGGCTTGATCGGTGCTTTGCAAAGTTTTCCGGAATCGGCTAACCGTTCGTATCAAGAAGGTCGCTTGTACGAACAATTGGAAAACTACACCATGGCCGAACGCAATTATTTGCATTCGGTTTTGCTGCGCTCCGGCGTTACCCCTGCTTTGCGATCTTTGGCCCAGTTGTACATTAAAATGGGTAATTTCTTGGAAGCCGAAGTTTGGACACGCAAGTATTACGAGGCTGCTCCGCAGAATCCCTACAACATGGATTTGATGGGCGTTTATTATATGGAATCGCGCGATTTTGTTTCGGCGGAGTATTGGTTTCAAAAAATTACACAGACCGTACCGTGGTATTATTACGCGCAAAACAATTTGGGAGTTATTTATTTGAATACCGGGCGTTTTTCCCAGGCATATGATATTTTTAAATCCGTTTCAGAGGCGCATCCTGAGCAAGCCATGTTTCGCAGAAACCTGGCTCAGGCAGCCGTTCGTCGGAAAAAGTTAAATGAGGCGCAAAAGATATATCAGGATTTACTGACAAACCAGCCTTACAATCTTGATAATTATCTTGATTATGCGCGTTTTTTGTTACTAATTAAAAAAAATCATGTAATGGCACGTAAAATTATCAATCGTGCTTTGAAATTAGCGCCGCAAAACAAAACCATTCAGGCATTCGATGATCTGTTATTGGCTTACGAACATAAAACCAAGTTGGCTATTAGCCGCCTGCTGGATTTGCAAACCTATTACAATGACAACAATCGATACGCTCAGGGAATATTAGCCATGTATTTGGCTTTGGCGTATGAAAAAAAGAAAGATATCAAAACACGTAATCAATATTTGGCAATTGCCCAAAAAATGTATCCCAACAGTTTTTGGATTCAGGAAGCTTATGCCAAACGAAATGTTGGACTTAAAGTAGTAACCATCAGCGAAAAGCCCGAAGTAATTGCGGCCCAGCAAAAGCAAGGATTAATGGACACCTTCCAAAAATATGAAGATCGTTTTACCAGTTTGGAAATGAACGACCGCTATCGTCTTTCGCAAGTGGTTTCCGAAAAAGTGGCGGAAAAAGCCGATCGTCAGGCGGAATATGATGTGAGTCTGGCGCCGGACCGAACGCAAAAAAATATGAGTTTAAAACTGGTGCAAGCGCCTAAAATCGTAATTACGGCTCCCAAAGACGGACACCATACGCGTGCCTCGTCCATTACGGTGGAAGGCTTTATTACGCGTAACAAAAAACCGGTTGCCATCGATTTGAACGGTAAACCGATTGAGAAAATCGGGAAACGGGTAAAAATTCAAAACATGCCCGACCCCGCTTTGTATCCTGGAGCAATACCATTTAAAGTAAACGATTTTCCTTTGGTCCCGGGGGCCAATTTTTTAACCGTTCATGCCCGGTTTAAAGACGGTTACGAAACCAAAAGCACGGTTCGCGTTGGCCGTATTGCCAAACTGTTGTACGCTTTTGAAACCACCCCCAAATTAAAACGTGGCGTTAATCGTTGGGCCTTAGTTATTGCCATCGGCGATTACGAAGATCCGGCCATTCCCGATGTGAGCAATGCCGCGGCCAATGTTCGCGCCGTGGAAAAGGTGCTTACCGCTCCCGACGGTCTGGCTATTCCAAAAAGTAATGTGCTGGTTTTGGCATTAACCACGGGAATTTTACCAACCTACTCCGCTATTTTGGATGGTATTCGTACCATTGCCCGCTATGTGGAACCGCAGGATGAAGTGATCGTCTATTTTGCGGGTAATGGGATCATTCAAAACGGAGACGGCACGAGTAATACGCAAAATTTGTATTTGTTAACCCAAGATTCGCAAATAAACAACTTAACCGCTACGGGAATTAATTTTGAGCTGTTGTACCAAACGCTAAAAACTGTTCCCGCGCGAATGGTTTCCTGTTTTATCGATGCAAACTTTTACACGCCCGATCTGAAAAAGTTGAGCAACCCAGGGCGCAAGCTTTCTCAAAAAATTTCGTTCTGGGATGAAAATCAAGCGCCGCAGGTTAATATTTTGAGCCTTTGCAACGGAAAGAAAAATTCCCTGGGCAAGCCGGATTTTTTTACCGAACTTTTGCTTAAGGCTTTAAAAGGAGCTGCCGATAGCAATAAAGACCGGAAGATTACGATCGGTGAAATCTACGACTATCTGCACGTCCGCAAAAAAGGCAATGCCTGTATTTTTGGCGACTTTGAGAAAAAAGCCATTCTGTTCGGATATTTAAATCGTTAAACAATTAAGAGACAAGGTGGAGGCACATACATGGAAAATGTGAATAACCGGGAAAATACCAAACGTACATCCGCTGGTAAATTGGGGCAAGGCGTACGTTCTTTATCGCTAACCCGAAGTTTGCTATGGGGAGCCGTTATTACGGTTATCTTTTTGGCCGCCGTTTACTATCTGGGAGAAATTAAAAGTTTGGCCAGCATCCGTGCCATGTTCTTCGAACGCGGCTTTATTCAATATTTAATTACCTATTTGGGCGCCTGGTCGTTTGCTATCGGCTTTTTGAAACAGCGCGAGATTAATTGGGAAGAAAAAAAACACAGCGAAATTAAACGTCATTTTTCATGGAGTGTTAAGGACGATGTGGACGAAACGCTCGATCGATTGAAAGAAAATGTGGTGCGTGCCGAAAATACGCGTTTGTTCCATCGTATTCAGCGCGCCTTTTCTGCTTTTAAAAGCGGTATGGAAAGCAACGATTTGCGCGAGGTGCTTTTGGAACAGAGCGAGCGCGATTCCGAAAACGTGGAATTGAGTTACACTATTTTGAAGGTATTGGTTGCCGTTATTCCATTGTTGGGGTTTACCGGTACTGTGCTTGGCATTAGCAATGCGGTGAACAACTTTTCCACTGTTATCGAATCGGCTAAGGAATTGGAACAGGTAACACAACATCTTGGCGGCGTAACCACCGGCTTGGCCGTGGCCTTTGATACCACTTTACTCAGTTTGTTAATTACCGTTCCTTTAATGATGTACGTTTCGGCTCTTAAAAAGCGTGAAGACGAAATGTTAATAGAGGTAGACGAATTTTGCGAATACGAAATTCTGGATGAAATTTTCAGTGCCAAAACCAAAGAAACGCGTTTTGAAGATTTGATTTCGCAACTGGATCGCAAAGTGTTGGAAGATCATTTGCATGCCTTAACACGCAGCGTAGAAGTTTTGACCGACTTAAACGACAATGTTCGCAAACAGCAGCAGGTTTTTACCGTATCCGTACAAAAATACGAAGAAATAAGCAAAGCGCTGACCGAAATCAATAAAAGTCAGGAATTTTGGGCCGACCAAATTATGTCGTTAGAAAAAGTTAACGGACATTTGGGGGTTATTTTACAAACCATGAAGCAAATACCCGAAGCCCTCAAATCGGTTTTAATTGACACTCAGAAAGAATATTATCAAAATCTGATTGCTGAAATGGAGAAGATCATTTCCACTTTCGAAACCAAAGACAGCAAAACCAGCGAAAAACTTTCGGCTTATTTGACCTTTGAAGAAGAAATGATGAAATCGATCGAGCAAACGTTACAGGGAATTAAAACTGGTTTGAGCGAGCTGAAACCATTAATGGAAAATTTGGGTAAACCGGTTACCATTACCTTATCGCACCGTACCCCGCTTGCGGAATAATTGGGGAACAATGAACAATGCGTAAAAAAAAGCAGGCCAACGGATTTTTACCGACGCTTTTTCCATTTTTAAGCATTTTAACCTGTACGGCCGGTGTGCTGTCATTTATTATCGTTTCCATCGGTGTGGTTTCGATTTTGGCACCCAGCATTGTGGTTAAGTCCAGAGATACCGCATTAACCGTTAAAAAGAAACCAGCTTACGTGGAATGCCATGCCGGTTATTTGGTGCTGGTGCAAAGGCAGGAAAAAATTCCTTATGCGGCAATTTCAGATCCCCGATCCGATTACGTTAAATTCGTAAAAACCATTCAGCGAGAAGCCGATCAAAAATACATTGTTTTTGCTATTTATCCCGGAAGTGAGCGTACCTTCCGCAAGGCTTATCATTTGATTCGACGTTTCAATCAAAAGAACAAAGGCAAAATTATTGATGTGGGCTACGAACCGTTTAACAAAGGGTGGCGCTTGCAGGCCGAAAAAGGATAAAAACCATGGGTAAAAAACGCCGTAAATCGGATAGCGATTTTTCTTTTAATATCGATTCCTTAATGGATATTGTGACCAATATCGTAGGGATGCTAATTATTATCGGTATAATCAGCAGTCTTTCGCTGCGTAGCAAAGAATTTGTTTTCCAAACGCCCATGGTGTACAACACTCCCAAAAAGAGTGTTATTTTCGAATGCCGAAACGAACAGGTGTTTCCTGTTAGTGTCGATCAAAATCAATACTATTTGCGCACTTTTGCCGCCTTTCAGGAGGTATTGTTGCCCAAACCCGGCGTACAAGGCGAAAGCATTACGCAAATACGCAAACCCGATTCAAAATACAGCCGTATTTTGAAGTCGCTTAACCCCAAAAAGCAATTTATTTTTTTTATTGTCCGTTCCGACAGTTACGAAATTTTTCGCGAGGCACGTAAATTAGCCTGGGAGAAGAATTTGGATGTGGGTTGGACACCAAAGCCCCAAGACGAGATGATTTTATTTTCTCCGTTCGGAGAAGAAACAAAAATTGTGGATTAACGGTAATTTATCAATTTGAGTAAAAACAGAAAAAGACAAAATATGCTGTTGATTTTGGTGCGTACAGGATCAGAACCCTGAAATCACATTACTAAACCGAAAAAGAAGATGTTTGCATTGGTGGAAAAATTTGAGATAGCGGATTCTTTAACTAATTTTGCCCGATTTGATTATTCAAATGCGAATAAGATTAACATCCCGTCCGGTTTTGCGGGCATAAGGCAAAAATTGAAATTTTTAACCCGATTAACGGTTCGGTTTGGAATTAAAGAATGAAATCTTTTACTCGGAACGTTCTGTTATTTATCGTTTTGATGGGCTTATTTTTAGCCGGATGCTCAACGGGAAACAAGCAAAAGGCTACAAAAAGTATTGCCAATCCAACGAAAAAATTAACCGATGTTTTCCATCACAAAGGGGTGTTGGATGTTAAGGCAGTAGGACAACATAACATTGTTTCCGTTGGCAGAGACAGCCTTATCATATTGTGGAATGCAGATTCCGGCCGGGCGATTTGGCAAAAAAGAATGCCGTATTTGCCGCACAGAATCGGTTTCGATTCCAAACGTAATGCCTTGTGGGTTGCTTGCGGGGCGGGTGTGCTGTACCGAATTTTATCGCATAAGTTAACAATTGAAAAAACGGTTCCCACTATTTTAAACAATATTTTGCAATTTGAATACCATCCGGCTTTGGCCGTATTTTTTGGTAGCGTAAATAAAGGATTGTTTCGTTTTAACCCCGATGATGCAAACATTCAAATTCTTCCCAATAGGGTTGCGGGTTTGGCCGCCATTGCCACACATTTTCGCCAACCCTTGATAGCCGTGTTTGGCAGCAACCGTATTTTTGTTCAAGATGCACGTACACTGAAAATCGTCAAATCGTTTGCTTTGCCCGGCTACAAGGCGGGTAATCACAAAGAACGATTTGTTACATTTGTGGGCGATCGGGGAATAGCGGCTTCCTACGGCGAAAATTTATGGATGGGTGATTGGCAGCAAGGCGTTATGCGTCTGTTACCTAAAAACCATCACGCGCCGATTACCGCCTTGGTCGCTTCATCCGATGGCACACTTGTGGCTACCGGTTCCATGGATAAATCCGTAAAATTGTGGCAATGGCCCAAGGGAGATTTGCAGGGTTCGTTTTACGGCCATTTTTTAACCGTTACCGCACTGGCCTTTGCCGATTCGGGTAAAAAATTAATTTCCGCTTCCGAAGACGCCAGCCTTATTGTCTGGAATTTAAAGACACGTTTGGCGGAAAAACGATTGGGCTCTTTGCAAATTGCCATGCGTAATCCGTGGAAGTTAAGCATTTACAGCGTGCGGTACGCCCGTTCGTTTAAAGTGGGTAGCGAAGAATACAACGTTTCCGATCCAAAAACAAAACTGATTAAAGTCAATGCCCAAATTACCAATAGCGGCCCGGCCGATAATATTTTCTTCTCATCCAATTTGTTTTTAACAGCGCCGGATCAAACACGTTTCCATTGTGTCGGGTTGGAAAATTACGTAGCTCTGGCGCCTAAAGCATATTTTAAACGACGTATTGCTCCGGGTAAATCGCTGAAAGGCAATTTTATTTTTATTATCGAACCGCCCTATCGCAAATATACCATTACCTACGAAACGCTAAAACCTATTCCGCTTAAAAATTATTAAACATTCGGCGAGCCCTTCGCCAAAATAACGATATTCCGTCTTTTCCCTTCAGAACAGATCCCAATTTTTCGTCCGTACGGGCGCCCGCTTTTTAATACGTTCAGATTTTCAATTCAAAATTTAAGGTAACCTTTTCCTCTTATTCTCGTAATTTCAAAAAACATAAGATGGAAGACAACAAAAAATCAGGAAGTTAAGCATGAAGGGATTTTTACTTAACGTTTTGGTGATTGGCTTGTTTTTCGGCGGCTTACGGGCAAACGGAATGCCCGTCAAAAAAATATGCACAGCCTATCGCGTTTCGGATACCAAAGCACCTCGTATCGACGGAAAACTGAACGATCCGGCTTGGCAAAAAGTGCCGTTTCAGGATACATTTGTGCAGATCAATCCGATCGAAAACATGGCGCCCACCGAAAAAACACGGTTTAAAATTTTATATGATAACCGGAATTTGTACGTTGCGGTTATGGCCTACGATTCCGATCCCGCCAAAATAGAACGACGTCTTTCTCGCCGAGATGACGTAGAAAAAAGCGACATGCTGGCTGTGGAATTGGACAGCTATTTCGACAGGCGTACGGCCTTTGTTTTTGGAGTAAACGCAGCCGGAGTCAAATACGATTTGATAATTTCGGAAGACGGGGATCGTCAAGATAAGAGTTGGGATCCTGTTTGGCAGGTGAAAACGTCGCTTAACGATTCCGGCTGGGTAGCGGAAATGCGCATTCCTTTTAGTCAAATTCGCTTTGCCAATAAAGCCGAGCAAACGTGGGGTTTTCAGATAACGCGGCATATTTTCCGGAAGCAGGAAGACGACATGTGGCAATACATTCCCAAAGATGCCGCCGGTATGGTTTCGTATTTTGGGCTTCTTAAGGGAATTAAGGGAATTAAAATGCCCATGCATGTGGAAATATTGCCTTACGCCGTAACTAATTTACACACATATCCCGCGCAACAAGGCGATCCCTTTGCTTCTGGTCGCGATGTTGAATTTAACGCCGGTCTGGACGGAAAGATAGGAATTACTAGCGATTTGACCGCCGACTTTACCATAAATCCGGATTTCGGTCAGGTGGAAGCCGATCCTTCACAGGTGAATTTGAGTGCCTACGAGACATTTTTCGAGGAGAAACGTCCTTTTTTTATTGAAGGTAAGAATATTTTTCAATTTCCTTTGGCCATGGGAGACGGCGACATGGCACAGGAAAAAATATTTTATTCGCGGCGTATCGGGCGCCGTCCGCATTATTATCCTTCCGCAGACGATGGTTTTGAAGCAGACTACATTGACATGCCCGAGCAAGCCCGTATTTTAGGCGCGGCCAAAATTAGCGGCAAAACGCAGAAAGGTTGGTCCGTTGGCATTTTAAATGCACTTACCAATCGCGAGTATGCCCAGTTAGAATTTGAAGGCCGGAAAAGCAAGGCCGAAGTGGAGCCTTTAACCAATTATTTTGTGGCTCGGCTGCAAAAAGATTTTAACAAAGGCAATACCTCGGTGGGCGGTATTTTTACGGCAACCGATCGTAAAATCGATAAAGATTATCTGGAATTTTTGGCCCGTTCGGCCTACACAGGCGGGTTGGACTTTAGGCATCAGTGGGACAATAAAACTTATTTTTTAAGTTTGAAATTATTCGGCAGCTATGTGCGGGGCAGTGCCCGGGCTTTGCAACGCATTCAGGAATCGTCGGCCCATTATTTTCAGCGTCCCGATGCCGGTTATTTGCATTATGATTCCACACGTACCCGTTTGACCGGCAACGGCGGTACGTTTAATATCGGTAGGGTGGGCAACGGTCGTTGGCGTTTTGCCGTGGGCGGTTTGTGGCGGTCGCCGGGCTTGGAACTGAATGATTTGGGGTTTTTACGCTCGGCAGATCAGATAATGTCGTACATTTGGGTGGGCTATCGCATTAATAATCCGGTGGGTATTTTTAAACGCGTTTCCATTAACTCCAACGTGTGGCAAATGACGGATTACGGTGGCGACCGCTTGAATGTGGGCGGAAATATCAACGGCGGAGCAACGCTGATGAATTATTGGGGGTTTTATCTTGGTATTAACCGGCAGCAACACGGGTTCAGCAAATCGCTATTGCGCGGCGGTCCGTTGGCTCGAACAACCGGAAACTGGAATATCTGGTTCCACGGATTTACGGATCAACGCAAAGACAATCAGCTCGGGCTTTCGGTCAATGTGCATCTTGATGATGACCGCATTTCAAAATCGTACAATGTTAGCTTGGGCTGGTCGAGCAAGTTGAGTACCCGACTGAACTTGTCGGTTCGGCCTTTTTATAATTACACAATCGAAAATTTGCAATATGTAACTACCGAATCCGTTAACGGCAGCGATCGCTACATTTTCGGGCGTATTTTACGCCATACCTTCGGCAGCGTTGTTCGCCTTAATTACAGCCCATCGCCCGTTTTGTCCGTGCAATATTACGGGCAACCTTTTATTGCCACCGGACAATACGATCATTTTAAGCGTATCACCAATCCCAGAGCCTATGGCTCGGGACGTTACCAGGAATTTACCCCTGGTCAAATTCACTACGATCAAGATAATTCTACGTATGAAATCGACGAAAACGGGGACGGACAAACGGATTATTCGTTCGGTTTGCCAGATTTTAATATTAAAGAATTTCGCTCCAATTTGGTTTTGCGCTGGGAGTATCGTCCGGGTTCCACCCTGTTTTTGGTTTGGACACAAAATCGTTCCGGTTTTGAAAAC
This sequence comes from uncultured Caldithrix sp., assembly GCA_964598255.1. Taxonomy (GTDB): domain Bacteria; phylum Calditrichota; class Calditrichia; order Calditrichales; family Calditrichaceae; genus Caldithrix. The sequence continues at coordinate 17,205 of CAZRBA010000001.1, forward strand.
AATGGACGGTTTCGGATGGGGGCGGATTTCAAAAATTTATTCGATCAAACCGAAGCCGACAATGTTTTTTTGGTTAAACTGAATTATTGGTTTTCCATGTAGAAATCTGACAAAATAACAAATTTTCTGCAGAAAATCTTGACATTTGCTCGAATTTTTTGTTATTTTTATTACCGATTCGACAGATCGAAAAAATTTGAAATGGCGATATACAAAAGATGCCTGCAGGCATTCAGGAGATGGTAACGATAAAGTGAGAAGAATTTAATTTCGTTTTCAATAGAAATTAAAAGCGGTTTATCCTCCCTCCTAAAATCAAACCCTCAATTAATTTGCTTCGGCTCCACAGCTCTGTGGAGCCATTTTTTTTGCGCCTTACATGGTAGATACCGCAAAGCGGGTAAGTATCGAATCGACGCGGACACTAAGGCTGCCGATCAATCGTTGCCGAAAATAGTGTCTGTCCATTGTCGCTTCCGCGGATATTTCATCGAACCGAGTTGTACTCTCGGAGTTGTTCAGGTAGTTTTTGCGCACGGCCTGCCCTCAGTATTCGTTTTTGCACATATTGTAAGCCATGGCGTAAAACCAAGTTTTAAAAGGCTACGATTCGTTAAACGACCGGCATTTTTGTATTAGTTTCAGAAACAATTCCTGCAAAGAATCCTGCGCCAGTTTTTTGTTGCCATGTAACATCCGGAAAAAATAACGAAGCATGGGCCGGGCGTAACGCTTATACAAAACTTTAAACGCTTCGCAATTACCCTGCTTAATAAAATGCATCAATCGTTCGTCTGTCGCATGTCTTCCGAAAAGCCGAATACCATTAGTGGCCCTTTGGTGCTTTTGTCATCAGTGAATTCAAATAACGAACCAGTTTTTGATTGCCGCCTTTTCGGGCCAGCGACAAAGCCAATTGTTTCCAACGCTTGGCCTGGCCATATTAACCGCTCAAATACAAATGTTCCACCAAGGTAGCCAGAACGCCGGTTCAGCATATCCATAGATGTTTTGGCCGGATAATTTTCCCTGTACCAAGCATAGCGCAAATAGTCGAGCCTGAATTTTTGACTGACATTGTGATTCAATAAGGCCAAATTGTCGATTTTATATGTGCGGTAACGGTAGGCCAGTCCGACAATGTTCAAACTGTTCTGCAGGGATTTTATACGATTGCCAGGCAAAGTTAAAGCAACGTAAATCGGAATATCGGGAGACGAAGCCTTAATTTGCGCAATTAATGTTCTTAAAAAGTTTTGCCGTGGTTGCTGCTTAAGCGTTAAAGTGTCGACGGTAATGTTCTTTCTTTTTAAGAGCTGTTGCAAATAGGCCGGATAACCCATACCCAGACAGGTGTTGATGACTGTAGTATCCGAGCGGATATTTTTAACAAACTGCAATACCCACAGCGGGTAGGTATCGTTATCTCCGTTGGTGAACAGAATAGCGTTTTGCTTGCAAGAAGCCATAACGTTGCAATTATAATCGAGCAAATCCGGAATGATGTCTTTGCTTTCGTACAGCTTGCGGCAAAATGTTTTGGCCTTTGTCGTTTGGTTGTGTGTAAAGTAGTAAACGATAAAAAATAATACAATTCCGGCCGATCCGGATGGATGGCATAGGCTTTTTGCAACAATCGAATATCGCCTTTTTTGTTGGCGCTGTTATGGTAAAATTTCAAAGAATAATAGTCGTAGGAATGCGGAACATTCCGGTCTATTTTCCTCAGTATTTTTTCGGTTTTTTGTCTTTTTTTTCTTAAAGGCTTGCGGGGTAAATTGAGTGGGTTGCATAACGGACGGCCAAATAGTAATTGCGCCAGGCTATGGGATTTTTGGGATTTTTTTGCGTTTCCTTTTGCCAAAATTCGGCCTGGGTTAAATACCATTCGTTGGGTTTTACTTCGTAAATTAACCGTCGAACGGTTTGGGAATTGACTTTTTGGGCAAAAAGTACGGGCACGAAAAGAAAAATAGCCAGCAAAAAAAGAAGCGGGAAAATTTTTTGCGAATACATAAAGATTCCTTTCCGAATGATTGCAATACATCCGGTAATACACGCAAAAAGGCAACACGTTCGATGGCAGGTGTTTGTTTTTGGGAGTAATAAAATTAGCGACATGCGCGATTTGCCGACATGCCGCTAACTGTAATCCGAAAATTCGGCTTAAAAGGTAACAAATTTTTCAACAGGTAAATTGCAAACGGGGCATTTGTCTTCTTCCGGTTTGCCAAAATGGGTATAACCGCAAACGGGGCAAATGTAAATTTCGTCTGGGTTAATATCGTGTCCCTTTTGCATTTGCTCCAGCGCTTCTTTGTACAATTCTTCGTGAATTTTTTCCGCCTCCAGAGCGTAATAAATGGAGCGATCGGCGCCTTTTTCTTTTTGCAGTTTTGCGATGGCACTGTATGCCGGATACATTTCTTCGATTTCAAAATGTTCGCCGTCGATAGCCGCTTGCAGGTTTTCGGCGGTGCCGTTTATTAATCCCAATTGTTTGGCATGATTAATCGCGTGTACCTGCTCGGCATAAGCAATGGCTTCGAAGAGTTTGGCGATTTGCGGAAAACCTTCATTTTTGGCGACTTCACTAAATGCTAAATACTTCATGTGTGCCATCGATTCTCCGGCAAAAGCTTCCTCCAGTGATTTTTTGGTCATGGCCCTCATAATTTATTCTCCTTTTTTTGGTTGATTTGCTGGTTACAATCTATGGAATTCAGAGAAAAATTGCGAAGGAAATTTAGCTTTCGATGCCCTTGCGGGCCAGCACACCCTGACGGTAATAATGTTTTATTTCCTTCATTTCCGTTACCAAGTCGGCCGAATCGATGATTTCGTGAGGGCAATAACGTCCGGTGAGCACAAGTTCCGTTTCGTTCGGACGTTCCTTAATAAATCGGACGATTTCTGCGCAGGAAAATAATTTAAAATAGATCGAAACCAATACCTCGTCTAAAACAATCAAATCGTATTTTCCGCTTAACATTGCGCGGTGGGCATCTGCAAGACCCTTGTGCATGGTAGCCAAAAGTTCGGCGGACGGTGGCTGTTTTTTGAGAACAAAATCGTCATTTCCGTAACGTTTTAATGTCAATTGCGGTTGGAACGCTTGTAATACGGAAAGCTCGGAATAGGGAAAGCTTTTCATGAATTGGACAAAATAGACGTAAAGTCCGGCGCCAATAGCCCGCATGGCCAAACCGATGGCTGCGGTGGTTTTACCCTTTCCGTTACCGGTGTAAACCTGTACGAATCCTTGTTCCAAATGTGTGCGTTTCGATTTTATTAGCGCCATAATTTGCTCCGTAATATCCGTTTTAAAATAACGTGTAAATAAACGGTGCCAGGGCACTGCCCTGTGCTAAAATGATAATTACCCCCAAAAGGAGTAAAATAAAAACGATTGGCAAGAGCCACCATTTTTTGTGCGATTTTAAAAAGGCAAGATATTCGCGAATAATATTCCATTTAGCCATAAGCAATTCCTGTCTTTAATACATTTTTTCCAAATTACTTTGTTTTTTGCTGCGTTTTTGCCAGAAAGATGTTTTGTCGTCCGGAAAATGCGTATTTAAAAGCGGATTTCCCAGCAGGCGCAACAGTAAACCGATGGGCGCAAAAACAATGTAAAAAATCAATGTTAAAATAAGGCGCGAAGAAATCCAACCTAAAATTTCACTTAATCCCATCCACCAGCGGTACAACTGCATTAATAGCGGCCGGTACAATTGACCGGCCACAATTAAAATCATAAAAAAGCCAAAGAGGAATGCAAGGCTAAACGATCCTTTGCGCCAGCCAGCAAGCGCAAGCACGAGAAAACCTAAAAAAGTAACTAAGGAAAAGGCGCGTAATTGTTTAATGTTGGGGTGTTTGTCTACTTTTTGTTTAATCAAGTTCAAATACCTCCTGCCGTTGCATTTGCCGCTGTACTTCGTGCTGCCATTCTTTTAGCAATAAAAAATGTCCCATAACCAGTACATCCATTTTGGTGCGTAAAAAACAAGCATACGCCTCCGCGGGCGAACGCACAATAGGTTCTCCGCGTACGTTAAACGAGGTGTTAATTAATACCGGACAACCTGTTTTTGCCTTGAAGGCACGCAATAGTTTGTAAAACAAAGGATTTTCGTGTTGGTTTACCGTTTGCAGCCGCGCCGAATAATCCACATGCGTTACGGCCGGAATGAGCGAACGTCGTGTTTTTAAACGCTGTAAACCGTTCAGGCTTTGTTCGTTTGGGTCGGAAAGCCGTTTCGAAGGATGTACATCGGCGGTAATGAGCATGTATGGGCTGGGATGGTGGATATCGAACCATTGAGGGGCATCTTCTGCAAGAACAGCGGGTGCAAAGGGTCGAAAACTTTCTCTGAATTTTATTTTCAGGTTCAAAATTTGCTGTATTTCGGCTTTACGCGCATCGGCCAAAATGGAGCGATTGCCCAAGGCGCGCGGACCAAACTCCATGCGTCCCTGAAACCAGCCCACTACGTTGCCTGTGCGCAACAAATCGGCGGTTTGCTCGATAAGCATGTTTTCGTCCTTTTGTTGATAACGGGCGCCAACCGAACGCAAAAAGGTTTCGATTTGCTCGTCGGAATAGGAAGGTCCCAAATACGATCCTTTTTGTGCATCGGGCCGCGTAACGGTGCGTTTAGATTTAAAATAGTGAAAATGGGCCAAATAAGCTGCACCAAGTGCCCCGCCCGCATCGCCGGCCGCCGGTTGGATCCAAAGATCGTCAAACAGACCGGAACGTAACAACTTGCCGTTAGCCACACAGTTTAAAGCCACGCCTCCGGCCAGACAAAGTTGTTTTTGTCCGGTTTGATGCCGTACATACCGGGCCATGCGCAAAATAATTTCTTCGCTTACTTTTTGCACGGAAGCGGCCAAATCCATTTCGCGCTGTGTTAAAGGTGTTTCCGGTTTACGCGGCGGGCCTCCGAACAAACGGGCAAAACGTCTGTTGGTCATAGTTAAGCCGTGCAGATAATTAAAATAGCGCGTGTTGAGTTTGAAGGAACCGTCCGCTTTTAAGTCGATCAGTTCGTCCAGAATAAGTTGGGTGTAAACAGGCTCACCGTACGGGGCCAAACCCATTAATTTGTATTCTCCCGAATTGACTTTAAAACCGGTAAAATAGGTAAATGCCGAATACAACAAACCGAGAGAATGAGGAAAAGACTGTTCATAAAGCATTTGGATTTGATTGCCTTTGCCCAGTGCAACAGAAGAGGTAGCCCATTCACCGACGCCATCCATCGTTAAAACAGCCGCTTCGGAAAAAGGGGAAGGGAAAAAGGCCGAAGCGGCATGCGATTCATGGTGTTCGCCAAAGAGCAACGGTCCGCTGTAAGCCAATCTCTTTTTTATCAAGTCGGGAATCCACAACTTTTGCCCGATCCACAAAGGCATGGCCATTAAAAACGAACGCAACCCCAAAGGAGCGGTGTGCAAATAGGTTTCCAAAATGCGGTTGAATTTGACAAAGGGTTTTTCGTAAAAAACAATCGCATCCAGCTTTTGTGGTCGGATATGTGCTTCCTGCATGCAATACGCGATGGCTTTTTCGGGAAAGGCACGATCGTGTTTTTTACGGCTGAAGCGTTCTTCCTGAGCTGCGGCAATAATGTCTCCGTCTTTAAGTAAAGCGGCCGCGGAATCGTGATAAAATGCGGAAATACCCAGAATGTAAGTTGCCATGGCGCATCCTGTTTGTGAACTCAAACGAAATGTAAGCACAAGGCGGGTTCGGATGCAATTTATTCGCAGCATTTCAGGGGAGTTGCTTGCGTAAATTTTTATGCCAGGCTAAAAATCGAAAAGGAGATCCGGTAATATGCAATGTATATTTTTTCGGTAGTATGGGTATGAACGTTGGGACGGAAGAAAGGTTTTTAAACGCATGTTTTTCTTTTTTCGTTTTTTACTTTTTGGCGCATTTAAAATTTTATTATATTAGGGCGGACATCATGTAACCGAAACAAAACAAAGGGCGGTGTTTATGTTTTTGCGTAAATTTGTATTTTTAGTCGTTTTTCTTGTTACCCTTCTCAATGCGCAATCTCTGCGAGTCGTTTCGCCAAAAGTCGAACATATAGATGCCAAGCGTTTGCAACTGGCCGACAAACTCATCGAAAATGCCATTGCCGATAGCGTAATTCCCGGAGCCGTGCTGCTGGTGGCGCGTGACAATAAAATCGTTTATCGTAAAGCATACGGGTATCGGCAGTTGGTGCCGGTAAAAAGAAAAATGGAAATCAATACCATATTCGATTTGGCTTCGGTAACCAAACCGGTTGCCACGGCAACTTCGGCCATGATTTTGCTGGAACGCGGGCAATTGCGTTTAAAAGATCGCGTATCCGATTTTTTACCGCAATTCAAACGGGAAAATCGTTTTGGCAAACCCATTCGCATCATCCATTTGCTAACCCATACCTCGGGTTTACCGCCGTACGCTCCTGTAAAGGAATTGAAGGAAAAGTACGGATCGCCTAATCCGGATTCTTTAATTGCCTACATTGCACGCATGCCGCTTGAGCATGAACCGGGAACGTATTTTAAGTACAGTTGCCTTAATTTTATTACATTGCAGAATATTATTCAAACCATTACCGGTCAGTCGCTTAAAACATTCAGCGAACAAAATATATTTAAACCATTGGGTATGCACGATACGTTTTACCTGCCGCCGAAGGATAAAATCAATCGATGTGCGGCCACCGAAATACAGCCGGACGGAAGGGTGCTTCTGGGCGTAGTGCACGATCCGTTGGCCCGGGTAATGAACGGAGGTATTTCGGGCAATGCCGGTTTGTTTTCCACTGCCGATGATTTGGCCGTTTATGCCGCCATGTTACTTAACAAGGGCAGTTGGCACGGAAAACGTATTTTAAGCAAACGCACCGTGGAAGCGATGATTCGCATTCCCAAAGGATTCGAACAATTCGGTCGGGCTTTGGGTTGGGATGTTTCTTCGGACTACAATTCGAACATTGGTGATTTGTTCGGGAACCGTGCATTTGGTCATACTGGGTATACGGGCACATCGATTACCATCGATCCGCAAAGCCGCACCGTCATTATTTTACTGACCAATCGGGTACATCCGCACGATTTACACGGCGGAGATGTGGTCCGGTTGCGCGGCCGGATTGCAAACATCGTTGCTTCGTCTATTCTCGATTGATGAAAGAAAGCCTGCGGGTGTTTTGATTAAGGGCGCGGCAGCTCGTTGGCAAATAAAGAAATGAGGCGTACAATTTCAAATTAACAAGGAGGCAAAACCATGATTACCCTCTATGGTGTCCCCCAATGTCAGAAAATAAGAAAGACCAAAAAATTACTGGAAGATAACGGAATCGATTATGTTTTTATCAATGTAAAAAAACAGCCGTTAACTCGCGAAGAACTGCAAAAAATTGTGGATCAATTAGGCTTGCAAAGCGTATTAAATGCCAAAGGGCCGACGTTCCGTAAACTGGGATTAAAAGATAGAAACCTATCAGAAGAAGAACTGTTCGATTGGCTGTTAAAAGAACAAGGCATGATAAATCGCCCTTTAATCCAAAAAGGCAATGCGTTTTGGATTGGTTTTGACGAGCAAGGTATTTTAGATTTTGTAAAATAAAAACCAGATAAGAGGGCAACATGAATTTAACGGCTGTTATTTTAGGAGGTGGACAAGGTTCGCGTTTGTATCCGTTAACCAAACTGCGTGCCAAGCCTGCTGTACCCATCGGCGGAAAATTTCGTTTGATTGATATCCCCATTAGTAACTGTCTGCATTCGGGTGTGCGCAAAATTTTTATTCTTACTCAATTTAATACAGAATCGTTGCATCGCCATATTACTCGAACCTATCTTTTTGATATTTTTAGCAAAGGGTTTGTTCGCATTTTAGCCGCCCAGCAAACGGCGGAGAACAAAGATTGGTATCAGGGCACTGCCGATGCGGTGCGTAAAAATTTGATTTATTTGAAATCGGTGGATAATAATATTCTTATCCTTTCCGGCGATCATCTTTACCGAATGGATTACAGAAAGTTTTATGAAAATCATTTAAAGTTAAATGCCGATATTTCGATTTCGGTAAAACCCATTTATCGGCATGAGGCCAAGGGGTTCGGCATTCTCAAAACGGATGAACACGGCTATGTTTCGCAGTTTTACGAAAAACCGCAAGACGATACGATTCTGGATGAATTTGCCATTCCCAAAGGCGCGTTTAAAAAATTTGACATTGAACCTCAGGGGCGTACCCATTTGGCCTCCATGGGCATTTACATTTTTAAAAAGGATGTATTGTTTGATGTTTTGGCAGATGAAAGCAAAGAAGATTTTGGCCATGAAATTATTCCAGAAGCCATAAAAAAATACAAAGTGGCGGCCTATTTTTTTGACGGCTATTGGGAAGATATCGGAACGGTACGCGCCTTTTTCGATGCGCACATGGAATTGGTTCAGCCCGTGCCCCGATTTGACTTTTACGACGAAGATTTTCCTATTTACACCCATCCGCGTTACTTGCCGCCTTCCAAAATTTACAATTGCCAAATTCACCAATCGAACGTGGCCGAAGGATCGATTTTGTTGGGATCGATCATCGAAAATTCCATCATCGGTATTCGTTCTTTTGTGGAAGAAGGTACCTTTATTCAACGGGCCATCATCATGGGGAACGACCGCTACGATACCATCCAAACGCGTAAGGAAAATGCGGCTAAAGGAGAACCGAATTTGGGAATCGGTAATAATTGTGTAATTCGCAACGCGATTATTGATATTAATGCCCGCATTGGCAACAACGTACATTTGATTAACAAAGACAATAAGGAAAATGAAGACGGAGAATTTTACGCCATTCGCGACGGTATTATCATTATTCCCAAAAACACGGTTGTGCCCAGCAATACGGTTATTTAGCGGTAAAGGGCACGGAGAAGTATCGGTTAGCGTTTTGTCCCAAGGTTGCTTCATGTTTCTTTATCTTTCACTGCGCCAAAGGGAAATATTTTCGGGCGAACCGAAAATGGCCATTGAACGGTCCTGAACAAAGTTTGCAATTCTGTTAAAATACCTACCGCTCACCTTACCGTTTTTACTCCCATCATTCTGATTAATCGTTGACTTTAGAGCGCTAAAGCATAAATTCTCATGTGATAAATATATCAAAAATAAGAGGCTATAAAATTTTAAAAAGTTGAATTTGAAGTGATATTCTTGTATCTTTCTGAGCAATATTTGAGTTTCTAACTTTAAGTAGGAGGTTCTATGCACAAGAAACTTTTAATGCTACTGTTCACCGTTTTACTCAGCGGTTCGATGGTGTATGGCTCCGGATTCTCGATTTACGAGCAGGGGGCAAAAGCTACGGCCATGGGTGGCGCATTTATTGCCATGGCGAATGACGTAACCGCTGTGTTTTACAACCCGGCAGGTATGACTTCACTAAAAGGATTACAGTTGGGCTTGGGTGCAACGATTATTATGCCCGAATTTTCTTTTCAGGGGCCAACCAATGTGGATCCTAATTTGTACACGGAAGCCAAAAAGCAGGTTTTCCCACCGGTTCATTTTTATCTTACCTACGGTTTGACCGATCGCCTGACTGCCGGTTTCGGTTTTTATACGATGTTCGGTTTGGGAAGCGATTGGCCGCGTGATTGGCCTGGCCGCGTTTTGGCTACCAAGTCCAGCGTGGAAACATTTTCGCTGAACCCGGTTATTGCTTACAAAGTTCTGGATAATCTGTCCGTTGCTGCAGGATTTACTTATATGATTGGTGCCGTGGATTTGGAAAAAAGTATTTACACGGGATTTGCGGCCGATACCTATGTGGAATCCAAATTAAAAGCAAACGGCACCGGTTACGGATTTAATGTGGGGATTCAGTACAAGCCGACGGAAAAACTGACGCTGGGTGCGGTTTATCGTAACAATGTATTGATGAAATTCGACGATGGTGATGCTACTTTCGAAATACCCGAATTAAGAAACCAAAAAATGTACCAATATTTAGTGGCTGCCTTCCCTAATACCAAAGGTAGTTCCGAATTGGATTTTCCCAATGAAATCGGTTTAGGTATTGCTTATGCTTTAACCGAACAACTAACCGCCGAATTTGATTTTATGCAATTAGGCTGGAGTTCTTACGATGTATTAAAAATCAAATTTAAAAAACCGGTTGCCGGTAAAACAGAAAGCGAAGCAATTAAAAATTACGAAGATAGTTACAGCTTACGCTTCGGTCTCGAATACAAAGTAAATGAAAATTTTGCCGTTCGGGCTGGTTATTTGCATGACAATCATGCTGTCCCGGATGAGTATGTTGAGCCAACTTTACCTGAAGGTGATCGCAATTTATATTCCATTGGTTTAGGCTACAAATTAAACAATATTACCTTTGACGCTTACTATATGCTGCTCTTGCAGGATGATCGCACCATCAAGGATTCCAAGCTGGAAGTTAACGGTCAGCCCTTTCCTTTTAATGGAACCTATAAAGGTATGGCCAATATGTTTGGTCTGACCATGGGCATTTCTTTATAATTAAAAGAAGGAGAACAATGTTATGAAATATATTCGAATAACCTTCCTTGCGGTGTTGGCTTTGGCCTTGGTTCTTTCGGGTTGTAAATTGGAAGAACCGAGCGTTAAAAAGACCGAGAATAATCTGAACGGTGAAACCATTAATTCCTATGTGGCACTGGGTAACAGCTTGACGGCAGGCGTGCAATCCGGTGGCTTGATGGAAGATTTTCAGTACTATAGTTTTCCGGCACAACTCGCCCGACAATTGGGTATTAAAGAATTCGGTCAACCGACCGTTTCGTATCCTGGCTTACCCAATATTTACGAGCTGGACCCTTTTACCAGCAATATTTTTAAGGCCGAAGGAACTGGTGTTCCTAACAATACAACTTATCCCAAACCCTACCAAAATTTGGGCATACCCACGGCAACAACCTGGGATCTTTTGAATGCAACCAGTTCCACAACCAATTTTCGCCATTTCTTTTTCGGTGAAGACAATGCGGCGGTCGATTTGGTTTTGCGCGGCCAAGGTACGGCTTTTGATCAGGCTAAAGCGCAAAATCCGGACTTGGTAACCCTATGGATCGGCAACAACGATATCTTGGGCTACGCTACCAGCGGCGGACTGAAGCCTCCTACCCCGATTCAGGATTTCACCAGCCCCATAACCGGTGTTTCTTTGCAAGGTTTTCAAAGCGCTTACATGGAACTGGCCGCCAAAGTGGCTTCGTTAAATGCCAAAGTTGCCGTGGCCAATATTCCCGATGTTACGGTTCCGCCGTTCTTTAAAGTTGTCGGGCCGAAAATAGCCGCCGCCTTAAAAGCGGCCAATATTCCGTATCCTTTGGCCTATCAAAAAAGTACCGATAGTTTAACGACGGCTCCGGCAACAGGGCAAGCCACGCAAGACGATTTGAATAATTTTAATGTTTTGGTTACGCTGGTCGGCGGAAGCTATGCCGCGGATATTGGCAAACCTACCGGACATTGGTATCGCGATTTGGCCGCTATGAAAGGCATTCCGGTTTCGGCTTTGTTGGCTACTATGCCCGCTGTTGATACCACACAGGCCTTTGGCCTGGATCCGCGAAATCCTTGGCCCAGCGCCTTGATATTGGATCCTGTTGAAATTGCCACGGTTAAACAAATTACCGCGGCCTACAATCAAATTATTGCAGCCGCTGCCAATCAATACGGTTTTGCGTTGTTCGATGCCAATCAATTTTTGTTGGATGTGCTTAATAACGGCGGTTTGATGGTGGACGGATTTATGTTTACCACCGATTTTGCCACCGGCGGTCTGTTTAGCTTTGATGGTATCCATTTGACCAATGCCGGTTATGGTATTGTAGCCAATAAATTTATCGACGCCATAAATGCCAAATACGGTATTGCCATTGCTCATATCAATATCCGGAATGTTTTGGGACATGCTCCGATGCTGAAGAAAGCGAGTACGCCTAATTTGAAAAATTACAATCTGGAAAAAATGGCTTCGGTTATCGATATGTTGGGTGGGCGCTTCTGGTAGAATTTACCGGACAATCGGTTTTAAAAGGCAGGGCTTTGGCTCTGCCTTTTCTGTTTTGCAAACGTACCCGCAAAAAGTCTCCGGAAACGATTCGATTTAAAAAATATTTTTGCTGCCCGTTTGAATCTTTTTGATAAATTGTTCGTAATTTTGAATATTCTGTGACTTAATTGTATTTAACAAATATGAAATTATGTGTATATTCACCAGTAGTGGTGAGATTCGAACAAAGAAAATACTTGCGTCCTAAGCGACACCCAAATATTTTGCAGGAGGCTTCATGTTTAAAAAAGCGCTTTTGATTTTACTATTGCCCGCCTCGTTTTTACTTGCATCCGGATTTTCCATTTACGAGCAGGGAAGTAGAGCTACCGGAATGGCAGGGGCCTTTTTGGCCAGAGCAAATAATCCGTCTGCTGTTTTTTACAATCCCGCGGGAATTGCTGGGTTGCAGGGCTGGCAGTTGCAAATCGGAACTACTGCAATTCAAACTCAATTTTCTTTTACCGGTCCGGTAGAAATGGATCCCTATTACTATAGTGAAGCCAAAAAAGGCTTGTTTTTCCCATCCCATTTTTACGCAACCTATGCATTGAATCCGAAAATTTCATTAGGTTTGGGAATCTATTCACCCTTTGGCCTTGCTTCTACATGGAAGGATAAATGGGTTGGGCGGTTGTTAGCCACCAATACCGAGTTGCGTACCTTGTATGTGAATCCCGTAGTTGCATACAAGATTCGAGACAATCTTTCGCTGGCGGCAGGATTTTCCTTGGTATATGCTGATGTTGTACTCGAAAAAGATATTTTATTCACGCCTCGGCATCTTTTCGGACATTCAAAATTGGAAGCAAACGCCACAGGCTATTCATTTAATTTGGGGTTGCATTATCGTCTGGCAGAAAAAATCGAAATAGGTTTTGTGTACCGAAGTACCGCGCCTTTGGATTTTAACGACGGAACGGCATATTTTACTTTTCCCGAAACACAAAATGATATTGTAAACCAAGAAGTGGCTACCTATTTTCCTGCCAAAACCAAAGCCACGTCAAGTCTCACTTTACCGTCTTCTTACGGATTGGGAATTGCTTATGATATGACCGATAATCTAAGTTTGGAATTTGATTACATTGCCATGGGCTGGCACACGTATGATAAAGTTAAAGTGGATTTTGCGCAACCGGTTGCCGGGCAAACCGAAAGTGTAAACCCCAGAAATTACAAAGATACCTTCAGTTTGCGTTTCGGCCTGGAATATAAATTGGATCGTCATTTTACATTACGTGTCGGATATGCATGGGATTATCACGCCGTTCCGGCTGCTTACGTAGAGCCGACTCTGCCGGAAAACGATCGGCATAATTATACGATTGGTCTGGGATATCGTAAGTCCCGTTTTAGTGTGGATGCCGCTTACCACGTTCTTTTACAAGATGATCGTGAAGTAAAGAATTCCGTAAACGATTTTAATGGCACATATACCGGATTAGCCAATATTTTAGGCTTAACCTTTGGCTATGCCTTTTAGATAAGGGAAAAGGAGCATGCTTTATGAAGAATAAACTTTTTGCTTTAAGTTTGGGAGCCGTCTTATTGGCGATATTAGCGGCTTGTTCTTTAAATGAGCCGCGCATTACAAGCTCAACGTTGAATGCAAATGAAATTGCTCTGTTAAGCCGCTTGATGGGTATTGGCGATGATATTATGGCCGGTTATCAGTCAGCAGCCTTGGTAGAGCCTCATCAACGTAATGATTTTTTGGCTTTGATTGCCCGTCAGGGCCAAACATCAATGTTTCAGCAACCTTATATTCATTATCCTGGTTTGGGTAGCGAATCGTATGCCGGTTACGGAACACTGGAACTGAAATATTTAGACAATCCCGAAACACCCAATACCATCGTTCCCGACCCGGTAATCGATGCCGTTCCTTTTTCCGATTATCCCAACTTTGATCCGACAACTAACCCGTTTATTGACGATTCGGTTAAATTATGGCCGTATCCTTATAACAATTTAGCCGTACCTGGCATTTATGTGGATGACGTTTTGCATGGGGTAAGCAAGCTGCGTAGCCGGAGCAAAAGCGGCCTGCTGGATGTCATTTTACGCAATCCGTTACCGGATCCTTATGGTTATATGTCTGCTTTTGAACAGTTGAAAGTTTTCCACCCCTCTTTGGTTTTATGCTGGGTCGGCACATACGATATCCTTAGCTATGCCATGTACAGCGCCATAAATCCGGTGACTAGCCCTCCGACTTCCAAAGAAGATTTCGCTAAATATTTTGCCGAGTTGATGGATTCACTAAAATCGACTAATGCCGCGGTTATTGTGGGGAATATTCCGGATATTTTGGATATGCCTTATTTTAATACGGTATCTCGATTTGTGATAGATACGGTTACCAATACACCGGCAAAAGATGCCAACGGAAATTTAATACCGCTGGTGGGTACGCATGACGGAGATTTGATTTTGCTTCCGGCCAAAGCATTTATTAAGCGCGGATATGGTTTACCCGCTTCGTTTGCCAATAGTAACGGAAAAGCTTTGCCCGATGACGTTATTTTGGATCCTTCTGAGCAGCAAACGGTTAAGGACTTAATTGACGGATTTAATTCGGTGATTGATTCAGTTTGTCTGTTCCGTAAAATTCCGGTTGTCGATATGTACGGATTTTTTAAGGATATTAACAACGGTTATTCTATTGCAGGCTTAACGGTTGATGCCAAATTTATTACGGGGGGATTTTATAGTCTGGACGGAATTCATCCTAGCGATTTAGGCCATGCCTTAATTGCAAATCAATGGCTGGATGTTATCAATACGACGTTTCATATGAGCATTCCGTTGGTAAATGTGATTGAAGCAGCCGATCATATTCAATATAGTGATTCTTTGTTGGTTAGAAAATGAGCCCATTTTAGGGCGGAATGGGAGCTTTTGTTATTTGGGAAAATAGTTTTTTTGAAAAACAAAGCCAATAAACAATCTAGTAGAGTACGTAGTCGGATTACGTGGTTTATGGGACCGATTACATTGCGTACTTACCAAGTAGTCACAATTCGGACAACAAACTCTTAACTTATCCTTGTTATTGAAGGGCACAGAAAAAACATTGTGAATCCGGTTCGATCATTCATAAGATTAGCGATTTTTCCCGTTGTCACTTGCCGGGTGGCCCGCGCCCGAGGGGGAATTAAAAATTACGAATTACGAATTTGGGCCACTGATCTGCACAGATTGGCACTGATTTTTCTTAACCCTTACACCCTTAACCCTTTCCCCCGCCGCAGAACCACATCGAAAGGCACCGAAAACCCCATTCAACGATTCAACAAATCAACAATTCAACTTTCCCGGCCACCGATCTGCACAGAACGAGATGAAAAAGGAAAAATGAAAAAAGAAAAAGGGAAGGGGGAAAAGGCCGCCGGTGCCTCGATACGTCCCGATAAATCGGGACCACTCGGCAACCGGCTTCTCCCCGCAGGGCCGCAAACCGCCACACACAAAGAGCCCCCCTTTGAGGGGGGCTACAGTTTGTTGGGGTAAAACAATGCCGCAAACTACCGAACTTGCTCATAAGTCGGCACTATTTTGTACCATTAACTCTTAACCCTTACACCCTTAACCCTTTCCCCGGCCACTGATCTGCACAGAACGAGATGAAAAAGGAAAAATGAAAAAAGAAAAAGGGAAGGGGGAAAAGGCCGCCGGTACCTCGATACATCCCGATGAATCGGGACCACTCGGCAACCGGTTTCACCCGCAGGGCCACAAATTGCCACAATCAAAGCGCCCCCCTTTGAGGCTGTTGCATGGGGGGGGAGGATTAAAGCTTTATATTTAGACATAAATTTGATCTTTTAGTTTTGAAATGTTGGGCAAAAAATAGTACTAAAAATGCCCAAAAGTTCTTTGAAAAGGCGATATAGTGATCATA
>CAZRBA010000002.1:0-53681 GCA_964598255.1 uncultured Caldithrix sp.
GCCCCCCTTTGAGGGGGGCTACGGGGGGTAAACACCGCAACAAATTACCACGCTACCCTGAATAATACCCAAGGGAAGCCCTGGGCACAAATACACCATTCAACGATTTAACTATTCAACAATTCAACTTTCCCCGGCCACCGATCCACACCGAAGAAGCACCGAATACACCATTCAACCAATAAACCATTCAACTTATTAAATAAACCGATCTGTACTGTTTACTAAAGGTAATACTTTACCCTTCTCTCTTTCCAAATACTCGAGTAACAATTACACCTTGCAATTCAAAATGACCCAAATCGCAATGCCTTCCGATTCTTCTTTAAAAATAAAATTGACTCGCAAAATTAATTTTCTGATAACGAATGTGTAATTTATTTCACTACCCTTCTGATAAAAAATACTTTATATTGTTTTTGACAAACGCATTAAAATATCAACGGAATAATACGGTATTATGTAATTTTAGAAATATCAAATTTTATCCGTTAATTATCGTTGTGCTTCATAGAAAATAGAAATAAAAAAGTGTCGGAACCATTTCCGAGGGAACAGACGGAAAATCTATGTAAAAATCGAATCAAAACGAGGATATTATGAGTAAAAGCATTCTATGGATTCTGGTTACAATTTTAATAGTCTCATTTTTTGGAGGTTGCAGTCGTCCCAATCCCGAAAAGAGAGCCCGCGAATTAAAAAGAAAACAACAACAAACCGCTCGCTTGCCTCAAAAACAAAAAATAAGTACCACAGATGAACGCATTCCGGTGGAAGTAATGCCCGTAAAACGAGGCGATATTTCCAAGTATTTATTGCTCAGTTCAAATCTGGAAACCGAAGTAATGGCCGATGTCTACAGCCGAATTCAGGGCATTGTGGATTCCATATTCAAAGAAGAAGGGCAATATGTTAAAAAGGGCGATGTCATGTTGACTTTGGAAGCCAAAGAATACGAATTAGCCGAACAAAAAGCCCGCGTGGAATACGAACAGCAATTGCGAAATTTTCAACGATTGCAAAAAATGCACGAAAAAAAATTATTGAGCGACGAAGAATACGAAAAAGCAAAATATCAACTTAAAGCAGTAGAAATTGCCTGGAACGAGGCCAAGCTTAAATTGGATTTTACCAAAGTCCGGGCTCCTATTAACGGCCGTGTTGGGCAACGATTGGCCAAAATAGGCGAACGTATTCAACCCACGGACAAGTTATTTTCGGTGGTGGATAATTCTCAGGTCATAGCCGTCGTTTATGTTCCGGAAAAAAACATGAACGAAGTGAAAATCGGGCAAAAGGCTTACGTTACCTCCGATTATTTCAAAGATCGGAAATTTGACGGTTGGATTAAACGCATTAGCCCGGTGGTCGATCCCTCCAGCGGTACTTTTAAGGTAACGGTCGGGGTGCGTAATCGCGGATCCAAGTTACGGCCTGGTATGTTCGTGAACGTGCATATCGTGTTGGATACGCACAAAAACGTGATTTTGGTACCTAAAAATGCCGTGGTTTATGAAAACGAGAATATGTATGCTTATGTGGTGCGCGATTCTGTGGCGCGTAAAATTCGTTTGCATACCGGCTACGAAGATAATGAAAAGGTAGAAGTTCTGCAGGGTATCGAAGAAGACGAGCCGATTATCGTTGTCGGTCAGGCCGGAATGAAAGACCAAACGCCGGTTCGTATTATTAATGTGCGCGAAAACAAGCTGGCCAATCATTAAAAGAAGCGTATAAATGGCAACAGAAAACTCACAAATAAAAAAAGGTCGAAAATAAACAAAATAGGACAACAGGGAAAAGAACCGGTAAGGATTTTTATGGCCGAACATAAAGCGAATTCGTCAAAAAGTATTTATCGTTTAACAACCGAACGTCCGGTGGCTATTTTGATGATTGTCATCGGCGTGTTTGTTTTCGGGCTGATTTCTTACAACCAATTACCGCTTAATCTCATGCCGGAAATGACCTATCCCAGTTTAACCGTACGTACCCAATATCCAGGTACGGCTCCGGAAGAGGTGGAAACAACCGTTTCGCGTCCCATTGAACAGGTACTGGGTGTAGTCGACAATCTGGTTTCCATTAGCTCTATTTCCAAAGCGGAGCAATCGGATGTTATTCTCGAATTTACATGGAATACGGACATGAACAAAGCAACGGCCGACGTGCGTGAAAAGTTGGATCAGGTTATACTGCCTCAGGGCGCCAAACGACCGATTATTTTACGCTACGACCCGTCGCTGGACCCCATAATGCGTTTAGGGCTTTACGGCGATGCCAGTTTAACCTATTTGCGCTATTTGGGCGAAGAACAAATTAAACGGGCCTTGGAAACCATTGACGGTGTGGCCGCGGTTAAGGTAAAAGGCGGCCTGCAAGAAGAAATTCGTGTGCAACTGGACGAACAAAAATTAACATTAATCGGTATCGACATTGAAACCGTGCGCGAGCGGCTGGCCGAAGAAAATATTAATATGGCCGGAGGCAAACTTAAAGAAGGCGAAACCGAGTATTTAGTACGTACGCTTAATGAATACAAAAATCTGAAGGAAATCGAAAACACAGTAATCGGGCGTTGGAACGGGGTAGATATTCGCATTAAAGATGTGGGAACGGTTACGCGTACGGCCAAAGAGCGGGAAATTATCTCACGCATCGGTGGCAAAGAGAGCGTTGAAATCGAAATTTACAAAGAGGCGGATGCCAATATTGTGGACGTAGCTCGTCGAGTAAAAGAAAAACTGTACGGAACACCCAGGCAACGTGCCTTTGTGGCTCGTATGAAGCAAATAAAGACGCACGAAAGTGCGCGGCAATTGCCCAATCGGGCCCGCGGAGCCGCAGAACGCAATTTGACGGTTAAGCGCATGACCGACTTTATCACTTACGGTTTACCGCAAGGCATTCACATCAAAACGTTGTCCGACCAATCGATTTTTATCGAGCATTCCATTAACGATGTTAAAGCAACGGCCATTCAGGGCGGTTTGCTGGCAATTCTTATTTTGTTTGTGTTTCTTAAACGTCTCTCACCTACGGTTATTATCGGGTTGGCCATTCCCCTTTCCATTGTGGCCACTTTTGCGCCCATGAAAATATTCCATGTTTCGTTAAATATTATGTCGTTAGGAGGGTTGGCCTTAGGCATCGGCATGCTTGTGGATAGTTCCATTGTGGTGCTGGAAAGCATTGCCCGCTGTCGGGAAGAAGGAGACGAACTCATTACGGCTACCATACGCGGCGTACAGGAGGTGGGCGGTGCGGTAACGGCTTCTACCCTTACCACCATTGCTGTTTTTTTCCCCATAGTTTTTGTGCAAGGTGTAGCCGGACAAATCTTCGGCGATATGGCCCTGACCATTGTCTTTTCGCTAATCGCATCGCTTTTGGTCGCCCTGTTTCTGATTCCCATGCTATCATCCCGTCAAGCTGAAACGTTTATTAAAGGAACGCAATTGGAAAAGTTGCCCGAACGGTTTATTTTGGATTTTAGCACCGTTCCGGAAACGGCCCGCAATAAACGCGGCATAAAGCGCCTGCTATCCGTTTTCATTCATAATTTGAGAATCTTTTTTTCCGCTTTATGGCGTTTGTTGGAAATTCCGGCGGCTTTTTTATTGGCAGGGTTAAAAGCGTTTGTTCTTATTTTCGGTTTGTTATGCCAACCGTTTTTTACTTTAGTCGGGTTTTTTAAAAAAGATGTTCGTTACGCAGATCGTCTCCGACGGTATGCCGAAAAAGGAAACGCTACCCGCCTGCATTTTGCCAACCGAATGTGGGTCGACTTTTTGAAATACAATTCCGTCCTGTTTCTCTATGATGATTTCGCCAAAATCAAAATGCGGTTTCAGCGAGGTTCCGTATTGTCCGCTTTGACGAAGGTAATTATTTTACCCGTTCAAATAACATTTTACGTGTTTAAATTTCTTTTTGCTTTTCTTTTTGAAATTTTATTCCGACTCTTTCACAGTTTTCTTTTGGAATTTGTGCTGTTGTTATTTTTAATTTGGGAAACGCTTCGCTTCGTTTTTGTACCTGCTGTTAAAATAGTTGTTGCCGTGTTCGATTGGGCCTATGCCAAGCTCGAAAACAGCTACGAACCACTATTGCGCAAATCGCTAAAAAATCGCTACACGCTTACTGCCTTGGTTATTATTTTGTTTTTGTTTACCGTATTTATTATCGGGCCGCATTTGGGTAGTGAATTAATTCCCCAAGTGCATCAAGGCGAATTTTTTGTTGAAGTCCGTCTGCCCGTGGGTACGCCTGTAGAAGAGACCGATCGCAGAATTAAACCGATAGAAGAACAAATTGCCAAACTGCCAGCGGTTAAAATGGTTTCTTCGGTCAGTGGAACCGATAAAAGTGCCTCCACAAAAACAGAAGAAGGTGAAAATACCGCTCGAATTACGGTTACCTTAAAACCAACCCCGAACATGGCACGTGCGGAAGAACATGTTATCGGCCGTATTCGGCGCATTTTTTTACATCATTCCGGTATGGAAATGGACATTGCCCGTCCGGTATTGTTCTCTTTTAAAAATCCGGTGGAAGTCCATTTAAAAGGTTACGATTTGGATAAATTATTGCAACTGAGTCGTAAGCTGGAAGATCGGTTGGCCCACATACCGGGTTTGGTAGATGTGCGCGCTAATATTCAGCGAGGCAATCCCGAAATCCAAATTTATTTTGACCGGCAAAAACTGGCCCATTACGGCTTAAGCGTACGCACGGTGGCTACCATTTTGCGCACCAAAATTCAGGGAGATGTGGCCACACGTTTCAAAGAAGCCGATCGGCGCATCGATATTTTGGTGCGTTTGCGTCCGGCCGATCGCAAAAGCATTAACGATTTGCGCCGTTTGATAATCAACCCGGGCGGACGTATTCCCGTGCCATTGGAATCCGTGGCACAATTACGCATTAAAGAAGGCCCTTCGGAAATCCGAAGAATCGATCAGCAGCGTTCTGCGGTGATTACCGCCAATTTGTTACCAGGATTCAAATTGAATAAAATTAACGAGCGCATTTATCGGGAAATTCAAAAACTGAAGTTACCGGAGAATTTTAGCTTTGAGCTGGGCGGGCAAAACAAAGAGATGCAAACATCGCTAAACAGTTTATTGCTGGCTTTGGCCTTGGCTATCTTTTTGGTTTATATTGTCATGGCTTCGCAGTTCGAATCGCTTTTGCATCCGTTTATTATTATTTTTACTATTCCGCTGGCCATAATCGGGGTGATTATCTATTTGTGGGTGGCTGGTATTCCGTTAAGTGTGGTGGTGTTTTTGGGGATGATTATGTTAGCCGGAATAGTGGTTAACAACGCTATTGTATTGGTAGATTACATCAATCACCTACGTCGCCAGGGCCTTTCCAAAGAAGAAGCCATTGTACAGGCAGGCAAAATACGTTTGCGTCCCATTTTGATGACTGCATCCACAACGGTGCTCGGTTTGCTGCCTATGGCTCTGGGTTTTGGCGAGGGTGCCGAAATACGCACACCCATGGCGGTTACGGTTATTGTAGGCCTTATTTTTTCCACCGTTTTAACATTAGTAGTTATTCCTACCGTGTACCATTTGATGGTTAAAGAAACCGATTCATCCGAGCGGCAGACGGCCAATGACGGGGAGAATGCGAATGCCTTTTCCTAATACCCGAAAAACGGGAGAACAAAAGATCGGATTTTTGCCCAAAATTGCTTTGACCAGACCGGTAACGGTGGTTATGACTCTGCTTGCATTCTTGGTTGTCGGCTTTATTGCATACAGTTACATTCCCGTGGAATTGATGCCCACCGGTTATTCTCCCCCGTTTTTGGGTGTGTGGATCCCTTATCCAAATGCCAATCCGGAAGAGGTGGAACAATTCATCGCTCAACCCGTGGAAGAGGTTATTCGTACGATTAAAGGCGTACAAAGTGTGGAAACCAACAGTTTTACGGACGGCTGCTGGACATTCGTACGTTTTAACCAAGGTACGGATATGGATTTGGCCTACAGCCAGTTGCGCGATCGAATGGATCGAGTAAAGGCCGATTTACCCGATGACGTGGAACGCATTTACATTCGCAAATGGAGCAACAACGATCAACCGATTATGTGGATCGCTTTAATTCCACAAAAACCTTTGGACGATCCGTATTATTTTACCGAGCAACTATTCAAAAAACCGCTGGAACGCATTGACGGGGTGGCAAATGTGAATATTTCCGGAGCCGATGAAAAATCGGTTCTTATTTACATCCGGCAAGATGCCATTCGCAGTTATAAGATCAATTTGTACAATGTTATCGAGTCATTGCGTCAAGATAACTTTTCCATGTCCGCCGGATACATTCGTTCAGGCGGGCAAAAAATTTACGTGCGTTCCATCGGTAAATTCCGTTCGTTAGATGATATTCGTAGCATACCGATAAAGGGTGCCAATATTCAATTGAAAGATGTGGCCGACGTACGATACGATGTGCCGGAACATACCTGGATTCAATTGATTAACGGTAAACCAGCCATTCAAATTGCGATTTATAAAGAATCGATGGCAAATACGGTACGTCTTTGTACCACCATCGAAAACAAGTTGCATCGGCTTATGAAAGAGCCGCGTTTGCGCGATTTTAAAATGCAAATCCTGTTCGATCAGGGGCGTTTTATCAAAGAATCGGTTGATAATTTGAAAAACACGGGGCTTTGGGGCGGGTTGTTTGCTTTTTTGGTTTTGTATTTTTTCCTGCGCCGGTTTCGCATGACTTTAATCGTTATTGTGGCCATTCCGCTTTCCATTTTAATTAGCTTAATGGCCATTTATTTTATTGGCTGGTCGATGAATATCGTAACCATGATGGGATTGATGATAGCTATCGGTATGGTCGTGGACAATTCTATTGTGGTGCTTGAGAATATTTATCATAAAAAAATGCAAGGCCTCACTGAAAAGCAAGCCGCCATTTCCGGCGCAAGCGAAGTAGCCTTAGCCGTGACCATGGCTACGTCAACCACGGTGGTTGTTTTTTTACCGTTGATTTTAATGAACGATAAGGCCGGATTTAGTTTTTACATGCTGCGTATCGGTTTGCCGGTTATTTTTTCTTTGTTGGCCTCATTGGTGGTCGCCTTGATTTTTATTCCGCTTGCTGCCAGTAGGTTCGTTGGCAAAGGGGCCATTTGCGAACCGGATTCGGTAAAAAAGGCCAATCGATATTATCGGAAGGCATTAACATGGGTTCTTACCCATCGTTTGGAAACATTTTTGATTTTATTGGCTACCTTTATTTCCATGCAGTTTGCAGCGGCACACGTGGGTCGAACCGACAATATGCGAGGGAATATCAATGATTTTCAGCTATTTATCGATATGCCGCAAAATTATTCATTACAGGATGCCAAGCGGGTGGTCGATGCTGTACAGGACAGTTTGAAAGCCAGAGCGGCCGTTTACAATTTGGCTACGCTCGATGTGCGCTATCGACACAATTCGGGCCGCATACATGTCTTTTTAAAACCGCAAAAAACACAAGCCTGGTACGAGGTAATTTTGAATTCGGTGGCTACTTTTGGGGGCAAAAAACAATCGGCCGTAATGACGCGCGATCAGGTAGTGCAAGATATTAAAGGACATTTGCCCGAATTTGCAGGAATCAAATATCGCACCACCTGGCAGCAGCAGGGCAGTGAAGATGCTTCTTCGCTTACGATAAGTTTGTACGGTGACGATACCCGTAAGCTTTCGCGTTTGGCCAAAGAGGTGGAACGACGTTTGCGTACCATTCCCGAAATCATTAGCGTAGAGACCGAACAGGAACAAGGGCAGGATGAAGTGCATATCCTGATTAATCGCCAGCAGGCGCAAAAGTACGGAATATCGCCCAAGGTGATTACGGGTACCATTATGTATGCCTTACGCGGAATTCAACTGCCGCGCTATCAGACAGCCGAAAAAGAAATTCGCATGCTTATTCAGTTGCGCAAACAAGATCGGCAGAACTTCGAGCAGTTGAAAAATTTGACATTTTTTACCAAAAACGGCAAAGAAATCCCTTTGGCTACCATTGCTCGTTTGGAAGTAAAAAAAGGATTCGGTGAAATTCACCGCGAAAACGGTAAAACCTATTTAAGCATAAAAGCTAATACCACCGCAAAAAACATCGCCTCTTTGTATCAGAAAATAGATCGCGCCATGTTAGGGTTTAAAATGCCTTACGGATACACATGGTCTAAGGGCAAGCGTTTTCAGCGACTTAGCCAAAGCAGTCAAAGCATGTGGTTTGCCGTTGTTTTGTCGATTACTTTTGTCTTTTTGCTCATGGGAATTCTGTTTGAGTCTTTTGTTTTGCCATTATCGGTAATCATTTCCATTCCGTTTTCCTTTGTAGGCGCTTTTTGGATTTTGTATTTAACCGGCACGCCTTTGGATATGATGAGCCAGATCGGATTTGTGCTTTTAATCGGCATTGTGGTCAATAATGCCATTGTTCTTATCGATCTGGTCAATCGTTTGCGAAGCGAAGGCAAGGATCGTTTTACCGCATTAATCGAAGGCGGCCAAAACCGCTTTCGTCCTATTTTAATGACCGCATTTACGACAATCGGCGGTCTGATTCCAATGGCAGTCGGCACAACCAAAATGATTGGCATTCCTTATTCGCCAATGGGGCGTACTATTATCGGAGGACTTATTTTTTCTACTTTGGTTTCGCTAATTGCCGTCCCTTGGGCTTACACGCTTTTTGACGACATGCGTCTCTATTTTAAACGTTTGGCTTTGGCCGCTTTCGGGGCGGGCGGAAAACGCGCCGACATCCGAAATAGCCAGGTAGGGCAAAACGGATAATGGCGCATTTGGTCGAATTTGCCTTGTTTTTTCCGTATTGAATGCAATTTGCGGAATTCCTATCTTAACTTCAAAAATAGGCGCCATTGCAAACAGGTGCTTTGTATTTTGCAACGTATTTTTCGATAGGTTGTTCGTTAAGCATACGGGAGCGTTACGATGAGAATAATCCTTTTTTTAAGTTTTCTATTTGTTCTGCCTCTGCAGGCAAAGAAAATACATTACCTTACTTTAAAAGAGTGTCAACAGATTGCCCGAAAAAACAGCTACCAAATGCGCAGCCTGGTCGAAGATTTTAAGATAGCACGCTATCAATTAAACGCTTCGCGCAATCGGTTTAAGACGCAGGTTAACTTTTATGCCCAATTGCCCGATTACAGTGAAACCATTAGCAGTTTGCAGGACAGCACGGGTTTACACTATTTTCCTGTTAAACAGGCCAATTTTTCCGGAAATTTGCAAATTTCGCAACCCTTGCCTACGGACGGAAATATTTATTTGGCTACAGGTATTTATCATGTACAGGATTATTTTCGCCATGAACAATCTTTTCGTCTGAATACCCGTATCGGTTTGGAACAACCCATCGAAGCATTTTACGCTTACAATCATTTGCAGTCGGCCTTAAAATTGGCCCGATTGAATTACAATCTGTCCAAAAAACGGCTGTTACGCGCCCAATTGGATTTGGAATATCAGGTGGCACAAACTTTTTACAATCTTTATTCCGCCATTGAACGGGAACGTATTGCCAAACAAACATTAGAGCAGCAAGAAGATGCCTATAAATTGGCGGTCAACAAATTCAAAGCGGGCGTTATTGCCGAGGTGGAGGCCTTGCAAATGGAAGTGGATTTGGGGCAGGCCCGGAACGATTATGATTTGACACGGGTTCAGCATCTTTCCAGTTCCGACGCCCTGAAGCAACTCTTGAATATCGATCTACAAGATTCTATTGTGGTCAATACGGATTTAACGTATCCCATCGTAAAAGTAAATCTGGATACGGCTATTGCCTTTGGGCTTAAGAACCGGTTGGAATTGCAAGAACAAGAAATTTCGATTGAGCAACAAAAGCTAAACATAGCCCAACAAAGAGCGCAGCATTTGATTACAGGGAAAATTTCCGCGTATTACGATTTTATCGGTGTTAATCAAGATCCGCGCAGTTATCCTTTGCAAACCACTTTTGATAATGCCTGGCAAGAACTAAAGCGCAGGCCCGGCAATCGCGGAGTGGCGCTTACCCTTAACATTCCTTTGTGGGATTGGGGAGTAAACAAAAATCAGGTTCTGGCCTCAAAAGCGCAATTAAAAAAGTTGGAACTCTCGTTAAATAATACCCGCATAACCATTATCCGCGATATTCGCAATACGGTATTGGAATTGAAAACCAGTTTGCGTCGCTTACTTTTGCTGGAAAAAAATGTGCGGGTGGCCGAAAAAAGTTTTGCCATCAGCAAAAAACGATTTGCCAACGGCGATATTAACAGCCAGGCTTTGGCGCTCGACCGCAATCGATTAAGCCAGGCATACAATTCCCGTTTGAATGCGCTCATTTCGTACAAGTTACAACTGGCCAATGTAAAACGAAAGACATTTTTCGATTTTGTGCAACATAAACCCGTTGAATTGGATATGTATTTAACAGAATAATACTAAAGCGAAAATTAAAACCGGCCACAGCCAAGGGGTGCAAAAAGCAAATTTTTTTATCGAATTTCTATTTTCAAGTTCTCTGTTTTTGTTTTCGGTAATCTCGTTATGCGGACAAAAAATTAACCTGCACACCTTCTCTTAAAAAATAAGTTCCTGTTTTTTGATTTTCTCCCCGTTATTTTAAAATTTCCTCCAAAGTTTCCGTTAACATAGTGCGAGTTTTCCTAACCATTCTTAAGCGGTAGCCTGCAAATGAAATCCGCTTTCTTTTTTGAACAGGCATCCGATAAAACGAAGCGGCTTGGAAATAATTCGCTCAAAATTGCGTGGTTAAAAACGTCCCCTTAAGTTCATATTCATAAAATGTACATCCCAAATATTTAATTAAAATTTTAATTAAATAATAGTGATTTCAGGACGGAAAAGTAATAAATTAGCCCATATTTGATATGAATCAATGCTTTTACACATTTAAAAAGTAATTTGAAAAATGTCTAATGATTAGGAGATTTGAATGCGTTATTTATTCTTTATTTTCTTTTTTCTGGGATTTTCATTATTGCAAGCAAAAGATATCGTTATTACGCATGATGTCCGGAAAATTGTTTTGAGTAAAATAGATTCGTTTGATCATGTTGAATATACGGGTGTTCTCAACGGTGCGCAGTTGGCTACCAAACCGGGAATGCCCGATTTACCTGTTTACATCTATCGCGTGGTTTTACAACCCGGCCAAACAATCCGTTCTTTTAAAATAACCGGAGTTGATCAAACCGAGCTTTCGGGAACATTTAATATTGAACCTTGCGCCAAACCATGGACACAAGAATCAACCCGAACCTTTGTGCCTCCCGATCCTGCCGTGTACCAAAGTACTAATCCGTACCCGCAAGTCGTGGTAAAATATTTGGGTGTTCAGCACTTTAATGGGCGTCCTGTTGCCCATTTTGCCGTCTATCCTTTCCAATACATTCCGGCCCACAAAAAACTTTTTTTTAATCAATCAATAACAATCGCCTATGAAACCGGCAATTCCCAAACCAAAAGCGTCCAACCGCTCCTGCAAACCGACAGCGCACCGGTAAACAACTTGCTTGGTCATCAAACAGGAAACCGTTTAATGACCAAGTTACCGTTGCCCGAACCAACGGATGCCATAGATCCGGCACTTCTTTCCAGCGGGTTGATCGATCGCTATGTAATTATTACCACCGATAAGTTAAAAGCGGCCTTTGAGCCTTTGGCCGAATGGAAGACCCAACGCGGTGTACCCACTGTTATTCGCACTTTGGGATGGATACGTTCCCATTTCCCCAACGCAACCGACGATGCGGAACGTATGCGCGATTTTATTCGTTGGGCCTATCAAAAACGCGGAACGCGTTATGTGCTTTTGGGGGGCGATACGGAAATTATTCCCACGCGTTTGATTCACACCGGCGATTTTACCTTTGCCGCGGATTATTATTTTGCAGATTTGGACGGTAGCTGGAATGCGAATCAAAACGATATTTTCGGGCAGGCGGCCGATGCCGTGGAGGCGTATCCGGAAGTGTATGTGGGGCGTGTGCCGGTTTTGCAACCGGATGATGTGCAAAGATTTATTTACAAACTATTTCGCTATGAAAAACTCGATTCTGTGCATACGCCGGGATATCCTGCCAATGCGCTTTATTTGGCCGCCAATTTGCAAAAAGTTGATGACAGCCGCGATTTGATTATGAAACATATCGATCCCCAAATCAATCCGAAGTTTGCCCGTACCTTGCTTACCCAAAGCCGCGATATCGGTAGCGACCCACAGGTGCCCTTAAATGCTCTGAACCAAGGTTACGGAATTGTATTCAGCGAAAATCACGGGCTGTACTTCACCATTCGTCCGGGTGCAAAAGGTTCGGATTTGTACAACTACCAAATCAAAAACTTAACAACACCCGATCCGCCTATCTGGTACATGGCCAGTTGTTACACTAATGATATTCTCAAACGGTCAATCAGCGAAGTTTACATGCGCAGTAAAACCGGTGGTGGGGTGGCTTACATCGGGAATTCCAGTTGGGAATATCCTTTTAGCGGTATTTATCTGGAAAAGGAATTTTTTAATCTTGCCTTCAACAAAGGGTATTACCATTTGTCCGAGGCACATTATTTGTCGCGATTACCTTATTTGGGCTATTTGAATTTTGAGGGGCCCTCCCGCATTATCGTGTTTTCCACAATCGTATTGGGCGATCCGGAAATGCCCATTTGGACGGATCGGGTAAAAAATTGCAAGGTTGTCTGGAAACTACGCGAAGAACGCAACAAACAACTTTTATGGGTTGATGTGACCGAAGCGGATAGTTCTGCATTACCGATTGCCGGTGCAAACGTAGTCCTTTACAAAAAAGGAAAATTGTACCGTATCTTGCGCACCGACAATTCCGGCGAGGTAAATTTTGATGTGACCGGCGTAAATTTGGACCGCGTTTGGTTAACTGTAGCCAAGCACAATTATCGTCCTTGGCAAGATACGATTAATGTGCACACCGCCAGCGGATTTGCCCCGCAATTATCCGGTTTCCAATTCGTACAAATTAAAGGAAACAATAATAACCAGGCAGAACCGGGCGAACAATTTGATCTTTATGTTACCTGGAAAAATACCGGCACGATGGTCATCCCGCGAGAATCGGCCGTTATCGTGCGAAACGATACCCCGTATTTTACCTTTAAGAATACGGAATTTTATTTGTCCCGTGATCTGGAAGCAGGAGACAGTATTAAGGCCGGACCGTTTACCTTTAGCTTGGGTACCAATATTCCGGACGATACGACGTTGGTTATCACAACCCAATTGGGAACACAAACGGGTTATGCGTTAAAGAAAACCATCGAATTTAACGTATTCGTACCGCATTTGATTGTCAACAGACAAGAGTGGGCCACTTTGGCAACGGGCGATTCTCTTACATCCGAAAATATTACGATGATTATTCCTTCGCTACAAAATACGGGTTTGGGGATGGCAACAAATATTTTTGCCCGATTAGTTTCGGACGATTCCTTGGTGACACTTGTCAAAGATACGCTTTTTATGGCCGGTTTGGCGCCAGGACAAACCAATGCCTTTGACGAGGGGTTTGTAATTAAAACAAAACAATCGCTGTCGGAGATTCGCCTGAAAGCAATTTACAGCGATCGTTCCGGATTGCAATGGTCCTTTCCCGTTGATTTCGTCCAACCCGACCCACCTGCGGGATTAAATTTTCGTACCGATAACGAACGCGGCATTTTATTAACCTGGCAACCCGATTCGGATCAAAGTATTCTGGGGTATAATATTTACCGGTCGGAAAATCCGCGCAAAGCGTTTGTCAAGATTACCGAAACACCGATCCCGTTAGCCGGATATTTTGTTGATAACGGAATTCGCACTGGTCAAAGTTATTACTATGCTTTGCAAGCCGTAGATTCGTCCGGTAATTTGAGTGCGTTAAGCGATACGTTGCATGCCTGGGCCGCATTACCGTATCAGCAGGGTTTTCCCGTACGCCCGAATGTAAAAGCTATCGGATCGGAAGTAAGTGGGGTAACCTGTTTTGATTTTAACGGGGACGGAAAAAAAGAGCTGATCGCATCTGGCGGCAATGGTCAGTTACATGTGTATGACGATCGGGGCAACTTGTTGTTTGCCGGCGGAGAAATGGTAGGCGACTTAACTTATCCCGCCGTGGGAAATGTAACGGGTGATGCTACTAAAGAAATTGTAGTTTCCGGTTTTAGAGAGGGCGAACCGGAAAACAACATTTACGTAATTGACAGTCGAAATGGCAATATACTCAGCCGTTTCGATTTGCATTACAATGTTCCCTCTCCGGTGGTCTTGGCCGATTTGGATCACGATGGTTTGGATGAAATTTTGGTTTTAACCCATGGTGCCAATGCCCCGACGCCCCCGAAAGAAAGCCGTTTGTTTATCCTGCGGGATAGTAGCGGTGTACTTGTGGGATTCAAAAACTGGCCGACTGCCGGCTTGCCTTTTAGCGGTGATAATACATCTTTGGGGAATGTTGCCGTTGCCGATTTGGACAACAGCGGCATGATGTCGGTTATTGTCCCTACTTTACGCTCCAAGCTCTATTGTTTCGATCCCGATACTTCCACCAATCCTGTTTGGGTAACCACATTGCCGGGCGGCTATTTGATGGCACCCGTTAGTGTGGCCGACCTAAATAACGACGGCTTTAAAGAAATGGTAGTGGCCAGCGTAAAAAATGATAAACTTTACGTAATCGATCACACCGGAGCGGTTTTTCCGGGATGGGAAGGCGGAAAAGATGTCCAAATTACAGACCCGTACGCGCACAGTTCACCGGCCATTATCGGAAATGTAGATGATGATCCGGACCTGGAGATCATTTATGTCGGGCGCCATAATATTTACGTTTTCGATGCGGACGGTTCGTTAAAAGACGGCTGGCCCATGCCCATAGATAACGGCGGCGGGTATTACGAGAACGATCGTGAGAAGTTACCTCCTTACAATAGCCCCGTATTGGGCGATGTAAATCAGGACGGGGTTCAGGATTTGGTTTATCTGGATGCTTACGGATTTATTCGTGCCATTAGTTTGGATGATCGGCACGAACTTACCGGCTTTCCGATTTTTACCAATAATGACCGGGTAAATGCCCAATCGCCCGTGCTGGATGATATTGACGGTGACGGTGATCTGGATATTTTGACGGTTAATCATGAGGGCATCTTAATGGTTTGGGATGCTCCGCAAAAATACGATAAAAAAACATTTCTGTTTTGGAATCAACCGTTAGCCAATCCTGCTCATACTGGAGAACTTGATACTTTGCGGCTTGCGGTCATTAGCGGTATTCAAAAGGATTCTCAGGTCAACCTACCGCAACGGTTTTACCTTAGGCCCAATTATCCCAATCCGTTTAATCCGCAGACCACGATAGAATTCGGATTAAAAGAAGCGGCAACGGTGCGATTAACCGTTTTTAACCTTTTGGGCCAAAAAGTAGTTACGCTGTACAATGATCGTCTGCTTAGCAAAGGTAGCTATCGGGTTCGATGGAACGGTAAAAATGCATTTGGTCGTGATGTGGCGTCCGGAATCTATTTTTTGCGGCTGACGGTTAAAGATCGAATGAGCGGACAAATCCGTTTTATGAAAACAAATAAGATGATTAAATTAAAATGAATTTTGGTTAAATATGGGATAAAAAAGGGGAAGAAATATTTTCTTCCCCTTTTATTTAATTCTGTTCTGCGACAGGCCTAATATAAAAACATCTATTTAATAAAGATCATCTTTCCCATTTTGCTATGTTTTTTGCTTACCAGACGGTACACATACGTTCCGCTGGAAACCGTATTTTGGGCATCATTGGTTGCGTTCCATTTAATTCGATGTTCGCCTGGTTGCATAAGTTCGTTATTCACCAGATGTTTAATCAAATTACCTTTTAAATCGTAAATCAGGATCGAGATACGTTCCTGATCCGGTAGCTGGAATCGCAAAGTGGTTTCCGGGTTGAACGGATTGGGATAGTTCGGATAAACGGCAAATTCCGTTGGTACGGGAATTTGTACGGTTTGTACCTTTTGGTCGAAAGTTTCGACGCTACCGTTGACATTAACGCTTTCCAAACGATAGGAATAGGTTTCACCGGCCACAACATTGTTATCGATAAATTGATATTCATGGGCCATGCTGGAGTTTCCGGCACCGGCAATTAAGGCCGAATTTATTTTTTGCCAGGTTCGATTTGTTTCGGAGCGACGGTAAATATTAAAGCCCAAATTATCCACTTCTGATTCCGTTTTCCATGTTAAAATAACCTGATTGTAAGAAGCCTCGGCTTTAAACAAGGCAAGTGTTACCGGCAGGGAATTATCCTGACCGTTGTTGGCATCATCACCAAAGGTGAAGTAGGAACCGGCGGTAGTGAAAACGGCCGATTGGATTGTACCGCCGGTGGCATCGCCGACACCGTCACCACCGATGCTTGTCCAGTTTGTTCCGTCGAAAATGGCCACGTCCAAAGCGCTGGGAACTTCAACACCATCTTGACTTCCCCAGGTGAGGGTAACTTGTAAGTTGGCCGGTGTGCCTCCGCTTCCCTGAATTTCCCAGTAATGAACCGTTGAAATGGCACTTAGGGTTGTATTGTCGATGGAGCTGCTAATGGCGTGCGGATCGGAATTGAATTGTTCTACAGTTACTGTGTAATCGCTGCCCGATACATCCGTAAAGGTAACGCCTACGGGTAAGTATTGGCCGTCTTTTGCGGTTTGGAAAGTAAAATCGGCGGATGTGCCAAGGGCAAATGTTTTGGCAGTGCGACCATCCACATAAGTGATGGAACTACCGCCTGAAAAGGAAGCGCCGGTACCCATAGAGAGCAAATAGCCTCCGGTATTAATAACGCCGGCCGTAAGGGTTAGGACACCATCTACCGTAATATCGTGGGCTAGCGTAACCCCATTGGTATTATTCATGGTAAAATTGTAAAAAGAAACCGCCGAGGTTCCGTCAATGGTTTGCGCCGCCGAGCCAGCAAAAGTAACGGTGCCTGCGGAGGTGCTGAAATTACCACCGTTTGTTGTCAGGGTTCCGTACAAAGTGGCTGTGGTCGTGGGAGTAAACGTACCCAATGCCAGTGTCAAAGTTCCGTTTACCGCAATATCTGCCGCCGTGCTTACACCTGCGCCATTGTTGATCGTAAGGTTATTAAAACTTGTCATACCCGCAGGGATGGTTTCGCTGACCGAACCGTCAAAAATCAGGTTTCCGTCTGTTGTGTAGGTATCGAATCCGTCGAGACTGGTACCGCCCGTGTAAAGCGATGCACCGGCGGCCACACTTAACGCATTGGTATTAGTCGCTGTAATTGTTAAAGTGCCACCGTTCAAATCGGCAGTACCGCCTTGAATGATCAAATCGCTGTAATTTCCGAAAACGATTCCTAATCCGGCCAAATCAAAAGAACCAGCTTCCAGCGTTAAATCGGCATTGTTTTGCAAGGTAATGGTACCCGTGCCAGTAGCCAAAGCACTTCCTGCGGATTTGTTAATTTCGATATTGCCGTAGCTGATGCCTGTGGGAATGTCTTCGGTAACCGTACCGTTAAGTAAGATTGTGCTGGATGAATCCAACGCGTAGGTGGTAAACCCTTCGAACGAAGACCCCCCTGTTGTTAACTGAGTCGATACAGCCAAGGTTAAAGTATTGGTTCCGTTTTTGGTGACCGACTGGCCGTTTAAATTCAATATGCCGCTGGCAACGGTCAGGTTGGCTCCGGTATCTAATGTTAGCGGTCCGGTTAATGTGGTGATATTTCCGGCGCCAGGATCGATTGTCAGCGTTCCCGAAATGGTAATATCCGAAATGGTTGCGCCGGTAGAGGTGATGTTCAAATTGTAAAAAGAAGCCTGCCCCGACGAGGTAACGGCACTGGTTGGGCCGTTAACATTTAACGTATTGCTGTTAATTGTTCCGAATGACCCCGATCCACCGACAACATCGCCGCTAACGGTTAAAGATAAACCGGATACGGAATAATCGACACTACCCAATGTAAGCGTTAAGGTTCCGGCCAAAGGAGCCAGTCCGGTAGCGCCCAAATCCAAAGCCGGTGCTGTGGTTGAGCTGTTGTTAATTTGCACATTGGTAGGGGCAACGGTGGACGACCATTCCGGTCCCACGGTTTGTTGGGCGGCGCCGTTGTACAACAAGGTAGTGGTTCCCGTTCCCCATGCATAAACACCGCCGCTTAATGAAATCGATCCGGCGGTAATGGTGGTTTGTGTGTTCACCTGAACCGTTCCTGAGGCAATGCTAAGTACAGCCGTATCGTTGTTCAGTTCGAGATAATTGGTTGATAACGTTACGCCTGCTCCTGGGTCGGCCGTTATGGTAACTCCGGAAATGAGCTGTACTTTGTCCGGAGCCAAAAGAGAATTGGTTGGCCATTCCGCGGAAACGGTGGTACCGGAACTGGTGGAATAGACAAGAGTTGCACCGCTTAGGTTTAGCGTTGTGGTTCCGTCCAGCAGCACAATCAGACTGCTGGCATCCCTGGTAAAGGTGTTGGAAATCGAAAATTCCACATCACCGGAAAAGGTTAAACTGCGGCTGGCGCCCGGAGAATGGGTTAAATTGTAAAATGTTAAATTATCGTTACTTGAAATTGTCTGTGTTCCGGTGCTGCTGGTACTAAAAATAAAGGTAGATGTTCCGGCTGTAAACGTTCCGCCCGTTTTGTCGAAAATTGTGCCCACGCCGAGAAGGTGGACATTAACGCTGCCCGCATCCAAACTACCGGAAGACAAAAACAGGTTTTGCGAATAAATTTCGGACAGAAGGGAGTAACTACCGGTCCCGTTGAAAATAAGGGTATCGAATTCAATGGTTGCCGTACCACTAATGGTTTGCGTAAGCGAACCACTAAAGGTAAAATTGGCCGCACCTTTTACATAATCGGTCAGTGTACCGTCCTGAGTAAAATCACCGTTTAGCGTAATGGTGTAACCGTTGCCATTGTAAGTGCCGCTGCTTTCGATGGTTAGGCTGTTAATGGTGTAAGCGGCATCAGCGGTAATGGTATGCCCGCTTTGAATGACAAAATCATCGGTGGATAAAATCGCCGTGGGACTGCTACCAGCACCTGCGGGATCGCTATTCCAGTTGGTTAAGGTACCAAAGTTATCGCTGCCTTGAGAATAATAAGTGGTTGCCAGCAATATAGCGGGCATTAAAATAACCGCAAAGAAGAAAAAAATAATATGCTTTGTAAAAAATTTTGGGATCATAGTATTTCCCCTTTATTAAACATGATAATTTGTTACTTAATGGTCGGATTATTTTTTAAAAAAATTAATAAAAAGATAAAATTGGAATGATATTATTCGTATCTTTAAAATGGAAGGATATTTCGCAAAAATGAACGTAATTTCCGGAATTTAGCCAGAAATTAAAGCGCAGAATTGCAGAATAAAAAACGGACTTCATCCGTTCACAAAGCGTCGCATTTTTTTCTTAATAATTAACGTTTAAAAGACAAAAAAAACAAAACGGATTTTATTTTAGCAAGTGTTATTTGATTTCCAGTAATTCCACGTCAAAAACAAGCATGGCTTTGGGAGGAATTACTGGTGGATAACCATGTTCCCCGTAGGCTAATTGATAGGGAATAAATAAACGTCGTTTGCCTCCGACATGCATGGTTCGAATTCCTTCTTCCCAGCCGGGAATAACTTGATGCGCACCCAAAACAAACGAAAACGGTTTGTTGCGGTCTATGGAGCTGTCAAATTTTTTCCCGTTCATTAACCATCCCGTATAATGGACAACCACCATTTGTCCGTTTTGAGGCATGGCCCCTTTACCGGTTACGATGTCAATATAACGCAGCCCCGATTCAGTAACCACAGCTTCGGCGGGAATGGAGATGTTTTGGCCGGCCTGAATTTCCTTTTTTGCCGAAGTCTTTTCTTTCGTTTTGGAACAAAAAGATAAAGAGACGGCCAAAATTAAAATAAAGATAAAATGTGCATAACGCATAAGGCCTCCTTAGCTTACATTATATTCATTTTGTTGGTAAAGAGGCAAGATAGTTTGTAAAAGGACAATTCATGGTTCCGGCTACAATTCCATGTTCCGAAATAAAGAACACAAAATGAATATAAGCGTCATTTATTGTTAATTTAAAAATAAATTAAGATGAGAAAATGTAAAATACAAATAAATTATGGTTTAATTTTAGGTAGTTATGATCTTTATTTGTGTTTGAATTTTAACATTTTTACGATTATTTTCCGTTTGGATAAATAATTTGCTAACGTTTTGTAAATTAATGTATTGATAAAATGGAGAAAGTAATGTTTGGCTTTGAGAATAAACATGTTCTGGTTACCGGAGGCAGTCGGGGCATTGGGGCTGCTGTTGTTCGGTTGTTTAGTAAACTGGGTGCCGGCGTAGCCTTTAATTACAACAAAAATGTGCATGCTGCCGAAGATCTGGCGGCGGAATGCCGGAAATTCGGTGCAGAAGTCTTTTTTGACGAATGCGATGTGCGCGATTATCACGAAGTAAATGTATTTACCAAGAAGGCAATTAACCATTTCGGAACCATTGATATTTTGGTTAATAACGCTGGCATTTGGGAATACGGTGCGATTGATCAAATGACCATTGACGATTGGCGCAAAACCATTCAAACTAATTTAGACGGCACATTTTATTTTACGCGAACGGTTGTGCGTCACATGCTGGACAAAGAAATCAAAGGGGCGATTATTAATATTTCATCGACTGCCGGACAACGCGGTGAACCGTATCATTCCCATTATGCCGCAACTAAAGGTGCGGTAATTAGTTTTACCAAATCATTAGCTGCAGAATTGGGCCCGAAAGGAATTCGGGTCAATTGTGTGGCGCCCGGTTGGGTGAAAACGGATATGTCCGAAGAAGCGTTGAAACGTGAAGGAGAAAAAATAATTGCCGGAATTCCTTTGGGGTTTATTGGCGAAGCCGATGATATTGCCGGTCCGGTAATCTTTTTGGCTTCGAATTTAGCGCGATATATTAACGGTGAAATTTTAAATGTGAACGGCGGAAATGTACTTTGTGCTTAAACGGAAGGAGTTAAAAACATGACCCGCGATGAAGCGTTGACTATTTTAAAGGAATACACAAAATCGGAAAGTTTGCTTAAACATGCTTTTGCCGTAGAAGCGGCTATGCGTGCCTATGCCAAAAAGTTCGGCGAAGACGAAGAACTTTGGGGGGTGGTCGGTTTGTTGCACGATTTTGATTACGAAATGTATCCGGATGAACACCCCATGAAAGGAAGCGAAATTCTCAAAGAAAAAGGCGTTTCCGAAGACATTCGGACAGCTATTTTGGGTCATGCCAGCTATACCGGTGTCCCGCGCGAAACATTAATGGCCAAAACACTTTATGCCGTGGATGAGCTCAGCGGCTTTTTGGTTGCGGTTACCTTAGTGCGTCCCAATAAAGCCATTAGCGAAGTAAAGGTTAAATCCGTAAAAAAGAAAATGAAAGACAAAAGTTTTGCCGCCAAAGTGAACCGCGATGAAATAAAAGAAGGCGCGGAAGAATTGGGAATTCCTTTCGAGGAACACGTTGAATTTATGATACGCGCTTTAAGCGGTGTTGCACCCCAATTAGGGCTCAATCCGTAAAATCATGTCCGATAATAACAGAATTATTGTCGTCAGCGGATTGCCGCGCAGCGGAACTTCGTTAATGATGCAAATTTTACAAGCTGCCGGTATTCCGCTATTGACCGATAACGAACGGCCTGCCGATTCGAATAATCCGAAGGGCTATTTTGAATTCGAACGTGTGAAATCCTTACCGAACGATATCGCCTGGTTGCCCGACGCACGCGGCAAAGCGGTAAAAATTATTTCGCATCTTTTGTACCATTTGCCCGATACGTATTCTTACGCGGTTATCTTTATGAATCGCGATTTGGATGAAATTATTCAGTCGCAAAATAAAATGTTGCAAAAAATGAACCAGCCGCTTGGTCAATTGTCCCGAATACGGTTGAAGGAGCGCTTTGCTTTACATTTGCAAAAGATTCATTGGTGGCTTTCGGCTCGGCCGAACTTCGTTTTTCAAGATGTCCGGTTCTCCGATCTGATATTTTCGCCCCACAGCGAACTACGTAAGGTTTGGCAATTTTTGGGAACGGAATCCTTAACGGAAGCGGTTTTGCCGGTAATCGATTCCGGTTTGTATCGAAACAGAACGGACGATCAAGGGCGTTAGATTTAACCATGATTATTTTTGAAAATTACAGTTTAAAGCGCTAAATTTCCGCCTGTTTCAAAATTGTGGGGAGCTATGGGCTATTTAATCTTCGTTTCCCTTTTGTGGGGATTTTCCTTCGGTTTAATTAAAAATCAACTTACCGGCTTGGATGCGAATTTTGTAGCGTTTGTTCGCTTGAGCTTGGCCTTTTTGTTTTTTTTGCCTGCGTTAAAATTAAAAAATATCCGACACAAAAAAATACTTTTGCTGATCGGTGCCGTTCAGTTCGGAATTATGTATAGCGCGTATATTTTTTCGTATCAGTTTTTGCAAGCCTATCAGGTGGCGCTGTTTACTATTTTTACTCCCCTCTACGTATCGTTGCTTAACGATTTTTTGCAACGCCGTTTTAATACCGTGCATTTTACGGCTGCCATAATATCGATTATCGGTACGGCTATTGTGGTTTGGAATCAAAGCTTGGACCGTGTTTTATGGTTTGGTTTTGCCTTGGTGCAGCTTTCCAATTTATGTTTTGCCGTCGGGCAAATTTATTATCGAAAATATCGCGGCAAACAAACACGGTTACAAAATGAAATTCAGGTATTTGCTTTGCTTTATTTGGGCGCTGTATTTGTAACGGGAAGCGCTGCTTTGGTAACAACCGATTGGACCGGTATGACCGTAAGTACATCGCAATGGTTAACGCTGGCATATCTTGGGATCATAGCTTCGGGAATCGGCTTTTTTTTGTGGAACTTCGGCGCAACCCGAGTAAATGCGGGTGCGTTGGCCGTGTTTAATAATCTCAAAATACCGCTGGCGATTTTGATTGCTTTGCTTGTTTTTAAAGAACATGCAAATATTTGGCGATTGCTTGTGGGCGGAGGAATAATTATTGGGGCCTTGTGGTTTAATGAACGAAAAGAGCGATTAACAAATACGAACTAAAAATTTTTGCGGTTTACTGCGGGGAATGCCCGAACAATGTTTTGTTTTTTCGCTGTTTGTCTTAAAAATTTTTATTTACTAAAGTTTTTATTAAATTAGCGCCTTTCTTTTTTAAAGAAAACGGGCATAACGGACGATAACCGATAAAATTAATTGCAGATATCTGTACTGTTTAATCAAAAAGACGGATTTTTTTCTTAATGCGTATCTACATTCGTTTCTCAAAACGTTGCCCCAAATGTAAGCGAGAAGAGCTTACCCGCATTCCAAGGCACGACTGGATGCGTTACATCCCGCATTCCCGGCTATATGAATGCAATTTTTGCCGTACAAGCTTTTTGGTAATCAAAAAGCATAAACGAAGCGATGACGAACCTTACGGATAATAAGTAATAAGCCGTTCGGATTTCGGAGATTGTAAGCTCGAACCGAGTCGTTTTGGTAAAATACCCGAAGAGTGATGTTGCTTATGAATGTACATTCTGCAGATTCTCAGACTACCGATCGATTTCCGTGGGGCACGACACATCGCTACAATCGTTACACCGATTATCAGCGCAAATTGTACGGCCAGCGCGTGCAAAAAGTAACTGTAGACGCCGGTTTTACTTGCCCGAATCGGGATGGCAGTAAAGGGTTCGGAGGATGTATTTACTGCAACAACGAAAGTTTTAATCCCGGTTATAATAATGCCACTAAATCCATAACCCGACAAATCGAAGAAGGTATCGAATTTCTCAAACGCCGTTACAAAAATCTGCATAAATTTATTGTTTATTTTCAGCCTTACAGCAATACCTATGCACCGTTGGATACATTAAAACGTTATTACGAAGAAGCTTTGTCTCACCCGGAAGTAATCGGTTTAACAATCGGAACACGGCCCGATTGTGTGGATGAAGCCAAAATAGCCTATCTGGAATGTCTGGCCCGGGAATTCGATATTACCGTAGAATACGGTTTGGAGTCTGTCTCGGATGCTACGCTTAAGCGTATTAACCGCGGGCATGACGTGCAATGTTATCTTGATGCTTTGGAAATGACAAAAGGACGTGGAATTAAAATATGCACCCATATTATTTTCGGGTTTCCATGGGAAAAAAAGGAACAGTGGTTGCAAACCGCAAACTGGCTTTCGGATAAGCCCTTTGATTTTTTAAAAGTCCACCAATTGCATGTGGTAAAAGAAACGGCTCTGGAACGTTTGTATCGAAAAAAACCGTTCGATTTTATGACTCCGGACGAATATATTGATTTGATCGTACGTTTTTTGGAGCGTCTCAATCCGCGGATTGTGATTCAGCGATTGTTTGGTGAAGCACCGCCAAGAACGCTTGTTGCCCCGCATTGGGGGGTGCGCAATACCCATTTGATACAAATGCTGGAAAAAGAGCTGCAAAAAAGAAATACCTACCAAGGTAAATACTTTTCCGATTCCTAATATATTTGTTTCGGAATGCCGAAACAAAAAACCTCCCCGAATTCGGAGAGGTTTTTCGTTTTAAATCGATTTTTACCGACGAGGAAATTTGTATTTGCTACAAGGCGTAATCGTAAAAAGATCTTGCGGTGTATTTAAAATGATTTTTTTAACCAAACTCTGAAATAACGCCCCCATCTCATCAATATCTTCCTCATTGGCCCGACCGGCGGCAAATCGTTTTTTGTAGGCGGAAATGACTTGCATTGTTTGCGGATTTGCCATTTTGGCCTTGTTGAAAACGGCTTTGACCATTTTGCCGGTATCCGTCCTTTGGAAGATCAAAATCAGTTTGCCTGGTTTTTTCGGTTTTAATTTAGGATCTACAATCAGGTTAGGATGGTTGCTTAAAAGGTTCATGGGCAAAATGCCGGTAATAAAAGCGGCCACATTGGCCAAATCGTTACCTGGCGAGGTGGCAATGCGGATTTTACCGCGTTCGGGAATTTGCTTCCCGTACAATTTTTTTAAGGCCATTTTGGTCAAAATAAATCCGGAAGCCGCGCCGGGACAAATATGACCGGCAAACACCCCCACATCTTTTAATCCGATTTGTAACGTTTGCTTGGGAGCAAGCGAGCCAACCATTACGGCTTCCGCATCTTTAATGCGAATGAACCCAGCCTGATCGTAAAAACTCGGTAACCACTTGGTTTGGGCCAAAGTAAAGGCGCTGCTCAACAAAACAAATGCCAATGCGGTCATATTGCGCTTAAGAAAAAATCGCATATCGTCTTCCTTTCCGTTTTTTAATTGGATATAATTTTTTGTATTCCGAAAAATTTACAGAATTTTGTGAGACGAATCCATGCTTTGTTAAGCTCCGGTTGGCGATCGTGCGCTTAAAAATCATAAAGAAAAACAGTTAATATTAAACTAATTGAGTTGAAAATTAAACATAAAATTGTTAGACTAATTTAACAACAATGATACGGTATACGGAAAGCAAGCATGGAAAGGTAAAAATGAAATTATTCTTTACGTCGATCGTGTTATTTGTCGCGGTTCTTTTAGAAACGGGGCATGCTCAAATTGGCGGTCTTTCTGCCTCAAAATTGTCTGCTATTAATTCGGAAACCGTTCCCAGGTTTACAATTGAATTCGAACCTTCCTTTGTCATTGGCTATGCAAAACGATATTGGGATCGTTACGGAAAAAACAAATCGTTATTTAAAGATACGGATAGTTTGCAGGTAATCTCGGAAATGGATTTTCGGTTTACCTATGGCGTAACGTCCCGATGGGAAATGGGGTTTACACTCCCTACGGGGATGAAATTTCTAAGTTTAGGTAGTAAATATCGTTTTCTGAAAAAAGATAAATATGCCTTGGCTGTCTTAAATGGATTTAATTTGCCGCTCGGTAATCATGTTTACCATATCACCTATCGGCACAATACCAAATCCGAATATGATGTTAATATATTGTTGGGATTAGCGGCAACGTATACGTTTAATCAAAAATTTTCCGTTGATTTGAACCCTGTTTTACAGAGCCATTTGGATCGCGGATTTTCCCATTTGGTGCAACATGTCGATGTGTTTTTTAATACGGATTTCGGCTATTATTTCACGGATGGATTTCAGGGGATTATCGGAGTATATTATTTTAAGACGAGAGGCGGATTAAATTCGAACTACGCCCAGAAATTAACCGTTAATCCCGGGTTTACCATTGAAAAGGCTCGGCATTTTATCATCGTAATGAATTTTCCCTTTGATGTGTGGGGCAGAAACAGTGAAATTCAGGTTGGAATGGGTTTTGCGTTAACGATTTGGATTAATTGATTTCAAGGGGGGGACCATTCGAATCCATGCGGGAAAGATAGCAGATTGCTGGCTTCTTGCCGTTTAAATCCATCGCCTATTCTTTTCCGACAATCTCTCAGTGCTTTAGCAAGCATACCAAGTGCTGGTAGACACTGTCTGCCAGAGCCTTCAAATTGTAGCCGCCTTCCAAAAACGAAATAATTCGGCCCTGACAATAGCGATTGGCAAAAAGGCAGGCCAATTCGGTCATCTTGTAAAAACCGGCCGTGCTTACCCGCATCCCGCCGAGCGGATCTTCTTCGTGGGCGTCAAAACCTGCGGAAATCAAGAGCAAATCGGGGATGAAATTTTGTGTAATTTCAATTAGCGCTTCTTCCAGAAGCCGCACGTATTCCTTATCGCCTTGCCCGTAAGTAAGCGGAATGTTTTTGGTAAACCCCAATCCCTTGCCTTTACCGGTTTCCGATTTTAAGCCGGTCATGGGAAATAAAGGATATTGGTGCAGGCTTAAATAGAATACCGCATCGTCTTCGTAAAAAGCATGTTGGGTTCCGTTTCCATGGTGCACATCCCAATCGATAATCAGAATTTTTTGTGCATAGCCTTGTTGCAGAGCATATCTGGCAGCAATGGCAATATTGTTAAATACGCAAAAACCCATTGCCTTGTTATATTCCGCATGGTGACCGGGTGGACGTACGGCGGCAAAAACTTTGTCAAAATTTTGCTGATAAATTGCATTTACCGCTTGTTTTGCGGCCCCGGCAGCTAACAAAGCGGATTCAACCGAATAGGGGTTTAATACCGTATCGCCTCCGTCCAGCACCACGTGTTCCTTACCGTTTTGTCGAAGGATAAAATGAATGTATTGAAGATCGTGGTTTAAAGATAACGTTCTCGCATCGATGGGTTCGGGTTGTATGCTGGTAAGGCGAGACCAAAATCCTTTTCGTTTAAGAAAAGAATGAATGGCCGTAAGGCGTTGCGGGGAATCGGGATGTCCCGGCCCCGGGTTGTGTTTTAAGAAGTCCGGATGGAACAGATAAGCTAAACGCGCCATGATTAGATTTTTTTAAAATAGATTTTAAAGGTGGTACCTTGGCCGGGTGTCGATTCGACTTCAATACGACCCTTGTGTTGATCGATTAAATTTTTAACGATGGCCAAACCAAGCCCAGTCCCTTCTTTTTTGCCACTGGTCACAAAGGATTCGAATAGTCGGTTTTTAATATTTTCCGGAATTCCTTTTCCGGTATCTTTGAGTTGGAATTCAATTTCATCGCCCGCATCCCGCGCAATGATCGAAAAAGTACCGCCTTTTTCCATGGCTTCGAGTGCATTTTTCATGATGTTCATGAACACGCGCATTATTTTGTCGGGATCCACATAAAGGATTGCAGGGGCCTTATTTACAATTTCCAGCTTAAATCCTCGACGTTTGATTTCGTTTTCAAACGTTTTACGAAAGGTGTCCAGCAATTTGTTTACCGGCGTTTTAACCGGTAAAATGTTCGTTTTGCCT
Organism: uncultured Caldithrix sp.; assembly: GCA_964598255.1. Lineage (GTDB taxonomy): Bacteria > Calditrichota > Calditrichia > Calditrichales > Calditrichaceae > Caldithrix. The sequence goes on from CAZRBA010000002.1 coordinate 28,005, forward strand.
TTGGCAAAATCCAGAACATCATGGGCCATGTTGTTTAACATTTGGATTTGTTGGATTATGATTTCCGAAAATTCCTTGCGCAATTCCGGGTCGTCTTCTTCGGAAAGCAGATCGACAAAACCGTAAATATTATTCATCGGCGTGCGCAAATCGTGTACAATGGTACTAAGCATATTGCCGATGGCGGCCAGACGTTCGGCTTTAATTTTTTCTTCGCGCAGGCGGCGCGCTTCGATCATTCGGGAGAGTTGACGGCTAACCGAAGCCATAATACGTTCGTCTTCTTTGCGGAAAATTTCATTGTGATTTTTTTTGTTGAAAAGCTGAATTATGCCGATGGGATTGCCGTTTATGATTAAAGGTGCGCAAAGCATTTGTCTGATTTCCAGTTTCAAACCGCGCGGTTGATTTTGCAGATAAAGAGGATCATGGGATGCGCAGTTGGTAACATAAATCTTCCCTTTTTGAAGCACATAGCCTTCAATTCCCAAATCAAAGGCAAGATCCAGTTTTTTAATTTCACTTAACGGGATGTTGAAAGAATAAAACGGGCCAAACGTTTTGTTTTCTTCATTAAAAAAGGCGATGAGCCCGGCCTGAACCTCAAATGTTTGCACCAGTTTTTTAATCAAACGTTTGTACAGCGCGTCTTCTTTTTCGGTGTAAGAAGCTTCTTGTTCGATATCGTAAAGGAGATTAAGTTCTTTGACCTTTTTCTCTAAAGAATCGTAAAGTCGAGCATTTACCAGTGAGATGGAAATTTGCGAAGCCAAACTGGCCATTAGTTCTTCGTCTTCGCGGGTAAAGATGCCGTTGATTTTATTAAGCGCCTGAATAACGGCTAAAATTTTCGATTTATCTTTTTGAGGGGAATGTACCGGTTCAAAAATAGGCATGCACAAAACACTACGCGTACGATAACCGGTTTTTTTATCGGTGGAAGGGTCGAAGCGCGGATCGGAGTATGCGTCTTTAATATTAACAACCTCACCGGTTTCGGCCACGTGCCCGGCAATACCCTTGCCTATGGGCAAACGGATTTCGTTTATTTCGGCCTTTTGAGCGATTTTGGACCAAATTTCTTTGCGCTCATGATCAACAACGTAAAAAGTGCTGCGTTCGGCTTCGATGAGATGGGTTACCTCGTCCATGATCAAAGGCAGTAACCGGTCAATTTTTAACTCGGAGCTAAGCGCCTTACCGATTTCGTGAATGGAAGAAATCGTAAGTTGTTTGTGTTGCAGTTCTTTTTCCAGAAGCGAAACGCGTTCTTTTAAAATATCAAATTCACTGCGTACCATAGCTACCCGTTTTTAATGATTGATCTTATATTACCCGACATCGAAGCATTTAACGAATTCTTGAATATTATTAACAATTTGCAGACACGTTTTACGGTAAAATACATGATTCGGGCTCAATGGTTTCCGAATTTAAAAAAACCTAGTAAGAAGGGGATCGGTGTATATTAAAAAAAGAACCGCCTAAGCGGTTCTTAAATTATTCTTTTAAAGATGCAATGGCACGATCGACCGTTTCGTAAGTTTCAAAAACTTTTATTAGTTGTGTGATCATAAGCAAACTATTTACCTTTTCGGAAACCCTAGCCAATACCAGTTTGCCTCCCGCATTGGACAGCGTGGTCATACAGGCCATAAGTACACCCATTCCGGAACTGTTGATCCATTTTACGTCGCCCAAATCGATGACCACTTTTTTGATCCCGTCCTGTAACAGGCCTTTGACATGATCGTGCAAAGCAATGGTTTCTGGCCCGCCCATCATTTTACCGGAAACTTCCAAAACAGCGATGTGATCTACAATTTTTTCTTTGATCTTCATAGGTTATCCCCTTATTTAGAATCGAAATCTGTAGAATTCTTTGCTTAAAATAATGATTTACACGGATTGAGTCAACTTAATCTAAAACAAACGGTCTGTTGCTTACAAAGGCAAAATTGCCATTTTGGCAAAAGCACTGCCAAGCTATGCGTAAACAAATTCGGATTATTCATCGGCATGCGACGCGGTGTAGACGCATTCTCCCGCCAGATATGTCCGTTCAACAGCCACAGACAGCAGATCGCTTTCCGGCAAGGAAAACGGGTCTTTGTTCATCACGATAAAATCTGCATCTTTACCGACCTCAAGCGTGCCTGTTGCCTTATGTTCGTTTCCGGCTAGGGCACTTCCAAAGGTAAAGGCTTTGAAGGCTTCTACAGTATTCAAACTTTCTTGCGGGTACCAGACGGGTTGCTCGATGGAAAATCGATAGCGACGATTTACGGCCGAAAAAATGCCTTTTACAGGATCCGGCTCGGCTACAGGGGCATCGCTACCAAAGGCCAAAGGTATACCCGTACCAAGCAAAGAATGAAAGGCAAAAGCCCATCGGCTTCGAGTGCCCCAGTACTTTTCGGCGAGGGGGATGTCGTCAGCGATATGAATGGGTTGTACGGAAGCGACCAATCCGTATTGCCGAAACAATGGTAAAAGATCCGCCCTGATAAGCTGCGCATGTTCGATACGGCTGATCAGATGTTGTTTTTTACGGCAGGGTTCGCTTTGTTTTAGTGCTTTTAATACGCGTTCGACAGCGTGGTCGCCAATGGCATGCACGGCAACGGCCAAACCGTGACATTCGGCCCGACGAATGCGCTCATTTAATTCCTTTTGTTCTAATAAGGCCAGTCCGTAATGGTTATCGGAACCGCGGTAGGGATGGGAGAGCAAAGCGGTTTGCGATCCCAGCGATCCGTCACTGAAAAATTTAATTCCGCCGATACGAAGCCAACGGCTGCCAAAACCGGAACGAAGTCCGGCAGCGATTAGGGTTTCTATTTCGGATTGTTGAAAATAAAGGGTTACGCGCAATGAATTCGGATGCTTTTGGTGAAACGATTGCCAAAAAGTAAAGGCATCCGTATTTCCCATCGAATGAATGCGTGTGATTCCGAATGCGTGAAGTTGCCTGATTAAGCGGATAGCCGCGGAGTTAAGTCGGGCCGTATTCGGCTCCGGAATGTGAGCGCTTACCATCGATGCCGCCTGGTCATAAAGGAGTCCTGTTGGTTCACCAGCGTTGTCTTTTTCAATGTAGCCTCCAGACGGATTTTTTGTTTGGGAATGGATATGCGCACGGCGCAGAGCTTGGGTGTTTACCCAGGCCGAATGGCAATCTTGCGACTGTAAAAAAACGGGACGATCGGGGAATAGGGTGTCCAGATATTTGCGGTGAGGTCGAAAATCGGGCCACAAATTTTTGTTAAAACCACGACCTACAAGCCATTCGGTGTCGGCGTATTCCGAATGCGCAAAATCTGTTAGCCGTTCAAAAACCTCGTTCGGAGAGCGTGTTCCGGATAGGTCGGCTTCAAAAAAGCGACGCGCCATCCAAAGAAAATGCAGGTGAGCATCACCGAAAGCGGGCAGAACAGTTTTTTGTTCTAAATCGTAAACATGGTCAATATTTAAGGAAGAAAATTCGTTTGATTTTTTTCCGAGAGCAATAATTTTACCGCAGCAAACGACCATCCGGTCGAATAGGCTTTTACCGTTCAAGGGATAAATACGGGCGTTTTTAAATAAATAGGTTTTCATGGTTCGATTGGGAAGGGTAAAAAAAAAGCCCCGCAGGCAGGGCTTCTATTTGATCTCGTTATTTGCGTTGGGGTAAATAGCGCGAATTTTGCCGTTAAAATATTCTTCCTGAGCGATAACCGTGGGATTTATTTCGCGCTCGAATTTTAGGTCTTTAATTAGTTCATGATCGTAAAGATCGTTTTCATCAAAAAAGTCTTTTACGCTATCTGCCATTTCTTTTTCTTTGCGCTCGGCAATTCTTTTGGCGTTAATTTGTCGGGCGCGGGCAGAAATGAGTAAACAGGCTTCGTAAATATTGGAAGTCCCTTTTTTGAATTTTCTGAGATCTATGGTTTTGATGGCCATTCAAACCTCCTTCAAATAAATTTATCTGATAAGTTTAAGAATTGAAATCATTTTTGTCAAATGTTTTTATTTCCTGTTAACGGTTGTCAATATGGCCTTGCTTTTTTAATCGACGCATAATCAGTGGATTTAGCGTACAACACGTTTTAGAATTCCGTAAGGAATGTGCGGAAGCAGCCAGTAAAAGGGTTTCCAGCGTAAAGAAATGACAGCTCTATTTTTTTTCTTTTTAATGACATTTAAAATGTTGTGTGCGGCTTTTTCTGGTGTAATTGCCCAAAACATTTTGGATTGATCTCGGGTCATGGGAGTACGCACAAAGCCAGGCATAATTTCGGTAACAATAATATTGTGTGGATTCAGTTTTAGGCGCAGGCCGTCTAAATAACGGCTTTCGAAAGCTTTGGAAGCCGTGTAAGCCGGATTGGGGCTACCTAAAAATTTTGCCAAAGAGGTTATGCCCACCAAATGACCCGTATGTTGTTTCTTAAAATAGTTGGCCGCCCAAATTAAGACGGATGCATATCCTGTAACATTTGTTTGCAATACATCGTTTTCAATATCGAAATGCAAATCGGGATTTTTACGTGCTATGCCGGAAGATACGACGCAAATATCCATTCCGCCCATTTTCCGAAGCAAGGCATTCAAGCGCGTTTGCAAATCCGATATTTTCCGCAAATCGGCCGCTTGGCAGACAAAATGTTCAGGGTATGCCCGATGCATTTGTCTAAGCGCCTGGTTGTTGCGTCCCACTCCGCCAACCCGAAAGCCCTGTTCGATGCATAATTCTGCAAGTGCTCTGCCAATACCGGAGGTAGAGCCAATAATCATGATTCGTTTCATCGATTTTCTCCGACAATTTTTTGCTTTTAAAACTGAATCATCGATATTTTAATTAACGCAAGAAAAATGCGTAAAACAAATTTTCGTTTTTAATCCGCAAAAGAAATGTGCGGAAATCCGAAAACAAAACGAGGTAAAAATGGATCGTATTTCGAATAGCCAAAAAGAAATTCGTGTCGGTACTTCCGGATACAGTTATGAAGATTGGCGGAATGTATTTTATCCGCCGTATTTACCCAAAGGGAAATTTTTGGAGTTTTATGCCCGTTTTTTTAATACAGTGGAAATAAATAGTACCTATTACGCCATTCCCTCGCAGCAAACGATGTTAAACATCACACAAAAAACGCCTTCGGATTTTGCTTTTATTGTCAAGACAAACAAGGAAACAACCCATGGACGTACAAACAACAAAGAAGCTGTCGAAAAATTAGTGCGTGCCTTGGCGCCTATGATTGAAGCCGGGAAATTTCATGGCTTTTTGGCGCAATTTCCGTATTCGTTTAAAAATACCGAAGAAAATCGTCGCTATCTTTTGCAAACGCGCAAGTTGGTTGCCGAATTTCCTTTGTTTGTGGAGTTCAGGCACAGAAGCTGGGCAATTCCGCCGGTGTACGAATTTTTACGTGCGAATGCGATCGGTTATGTAAATGTGGACGAGCCGCGATTGCCGGGCTTATTACCGGCGCAAAGCATTGCGACAACCGAAGTCGGCTACGTACGATTTCATGGTAGAAATAAACAAAATTGGTGGGAAGGCGATAATACAAGCCGGTACGATTATGAATACAGCCAGCAGGAATTAGAGTCATGGTTGGCAAACATCACCAACATTGTGCAAAGAACATACCGTACCTATATTTTCTTTAATAATCATCCTCGCGGACAGGCCATTAAAAATGCCACACAGATGGTGCGTATTTTAAACGAACAACATTCTCTTTTTTGGGGGGAAGAAAACCCAAAATAAAAGTTCGCAAAAATCGGGCACAGCGGGCAAATAGGCTGCTGTGCGTGTAAAGGCAATGTTTTGGGACGATTTGTCTTGTAGGGGGTAAAGTAAAAAAGGCGGGATGAAATTCCCGCCTGAAATTAGGGTTATTTAAAAGAAGCCAGTAACTTGTCCGCCTTTTCGGCAATATCCAAATCCAAAATGGCAATTGTGGGCAAGAGCCATGACAATCGAAAACGATCGTCACCGTCTTTGTTTTTACCGAAATAGACGATCGCCAATCGACCGAATTCGGTCTTTTTTTCGATTTTTTTGGCTTCCCGCAAAAAACGGCGCACCTTGTCGGGCAATTTCCCATAAGGAACGGGTTTCCCTTCCTGCCCCTGATGCATGGTCAATTCGGTGGCCGTTCCGATATTGGCCGTAGCGGCTGCTAGGCGGAACAGTTTGTGTTTTTTGAAATAGGCCATCAAAAGGGAAGCAACCGGCAATCGAATGATTTCGGTATTTTGCTCGTTTTCGCGTAATTGGGCAACCAAAAAGGATTGCCCGTTATTTGTTTCTACATGTGCGAATATTTTCTTTTTGGCTGGCATTTTGTCAAGAACATCGGTTACTTCGTAATGGTTTCCATCTTCGTGATAGCTTTCGCCTTTGGCGTGTTTGCCTGCTTGGCATGTAAAATAGGTTTCCACGCCCTGCTTTTTACCTTTCAGTAAATCCAGCCCCCAGCGCTTTAGCGTGTTAAAGCTAAAGTTTCGTTCTTTTTCCGGTTTACCCAACGTTTCGAACACCAAGGTGTTTAAGGCGATTAGTTCTTTCAATTCGGTTACGTTCATCTTGAAATCTCCTAAGCATTATGTGCTAATTTTTTGGCTTTCAAGGCGATAACGATCATTTGCCAGCCGTTTAAAATCATTTCGGTCGAAATTAACAACCCGATTACCCAAAGTGCGCTAATAGGCCATTCGACAATAATGTAGACGCCTAAGAATATGGCCAAAGCGCCGCCAATGGCATGTTGCAACCAACGCCAATGGTGCGTAGCCAAAAACAAAGATAGGCCGACGCGCATGGAGCCGATTAAGATGAAGATAACAGCTAGCGCTATGGTTAAAGCCGAAGCACCGGTTACAGGGTTAAAAAAGATAACCACACCGGCAACAATGTAGAGTAAGGCAAAAATAAAATGAGCGATTCGTCCGCTCCAAGTCGTATCCTTTTCTTTAAACCAATGGTACATTTGGATTAATCCGGAAATAAACATCAGGATACCGAAAAGGATGGTGGTGGTAATGGTTAACAGTTCGGCAACACCAATGCCAATCAAACCGAAGACCAAATCCATAATTCCGAGAAAGAGTAACCATTTCCATTTTTTAGGTAACTCTTCCACTGCCAGTTGTAATTTTGTTTCCATTGTTCCCTCCTATTACTGTTAATTTTGTTTTTTTCTGAAACTGCATTTTAAAAAATACAACTAATGTGCCAAATTAAAATGGAAGGGCGGTTTGTCTTTTTTTGGTTTTAGTTAACTAGTTAAATCACAAGATGTTGAGGCAGATACTGTTCGGCATTTTCCGTTGCGGATAAAAAAAGTGATTTAGCGCCATCGTTATTTTTGGCAGACGAGTATGACAATTTTTAGGTGTTTGTTTTTTGTCGTTCTGTTTGTGATTTTTCCGGTTTGCTCATTTGGAAATGATTACGTATTTTGTAACATGACCCCTTGCAAAAAAAGAACCGTACATTTTATCAGGAGGAGCAATGCGTTTGTTTAAATTTGTTACGGCCTTTTTGCTGATTTGGGGCCTTGGTGTGCTTTCGGCCGGTGAAATCGTCTATTCGGACAGTTGGGGCGCTCAGGGTTTCAGTTTGCAAAAAAGCTCGGCTACCGAAGCCGTGATTAATTTTTCGATCCGACATTTTCGGCTTGAAGACCGTGATTTCAACGGGAAAATTCGGCAGGTTATTCAATTGCCCGAGGCCCTTTTGCCGAATGATGCGGGTAAGCCCAATTTACCGGGGCTAAGCCGCTACATTGCCATTCCACGGGGAGCGCAAGTCCGATTGGAAATTATCGATTCCCGCACGGAAACGCTGGAGGGTCAGGATATCGCACCGGCTCCGCGAATTCCGTTTGACACGCAAGACGGACCTTTGGTTTATCAGGACGATCGTAATATATACGACAAAGATGCTTTTTATCCTGCTCAACCCGTCCTTATTTCCAAGCGATACCAAATTCGCGGTGTGGATGTGGTGCTACTGGGTGTTACGCCTTTTCAATATAATCCGGTAAGCAAAAAACTGATTGTCTACCGTGATTTGAAAATCAAAATCACTTTTGAGGGCGGCAGCGGTCAATTCGGAATAAATCGTCTGCGCAGCCGCTGGTGGGAACCCATTTTGCACGATATGTTGCTCAATTATCGGATTTTACCGCGCGTTGATTTTGCTGCCAATTCCCTTGAAAATAACGAACCGACACGGGATGACGAAGAGGTAAAGAATGTCGAATATCTGATTATCACACCGGATGACCCTACTTTTTTGGCCTGGGCCGACTCGTTACGTACGTTCAGGAACGAACAAGGGATTAAAACCGGTGTGGTTACCACAACCGAAATCGGCGGCAATACCTACGATGCCATCGAAAGTTACGTGCATCATGTTTATTACGATTGGGATACACCCCCCTCAGCAATTCTATTATTAGCCGATTACGGAAATGATAATATGACCATAACCTCGCGTGAAGAACCGCATCCTTACAGCGGTACGTACATTTCGGACAACTGGTATGCAGATGTGGATGGTGACAGCTTGCCGGATATCGTTTTTTCGCGTATTACCGCGCGAAATGACGAGGAATTGCGTAATACGGTGGGTAAAATTTTGGATTACGAACGCCATCCGCCGACCAATGAATATTTTTACGATCATCCGGTGACGGCTATGGGTTGGCAAACGGAACGCTGGTTTCAACTGTGTTCTGAGGTGGTTAACGGTTTTTGGGAACACAAATTGGGCAAACATCCCGTGCGCGAGAATGCTATTTATTCCGGTACGCCGGGCGATGTGTGGTCGACAGCGGAAAATACGGATGAGGTGGTGGATTATTTCGGCCCGAACGGGCTGGGTTACATTCCGCAAACGCCGGAGCATTTAACCGATTGGGGCGGTAATGCCACGCGCCTGAACAACGATATCAATTCGGGTGCATTTATGGTGCAGCATCGCGATCACGGCTCCGAAACCGGTTGGGGCGAACCGGATTACGACATTAACGATTTGGACGGATTGGACAACAACGATTTGACATTTGTTTTTTCGGTGAATTGTTTGACCGGTGAATTCAATTGGAGCAGCGAGTGTTTTGCGGAAGCGTTTCACCGCCATTCCAAACGTGCTTTGGGCCTGATTGCCGCTACGCAAGTTTCGTATTCTTTTGTTAACGATACCTACACATGGGGCATGTATGATAATATGTGGCCTCAATTTATGCCGGACAAAGACACCTGGTTTCAACAACGATTCATTTTGCCCGCTTTTGCCAGTGCGGCCGGAAAGTATTTTTTGCAACAATCGGATTGGCCATACAATTCCGACGATAAACCAATCACCTATTTTTTGTTTCATCATCACGGTGGTTCTTTTTCTATGGTCTATTCGGAAATGCCGCAAAATTTAACGGTGAATCACAGTGAAACCTTGGAAGCCGGAGCCACCAGCTTTTCCGTAAGTGCTGACAGCGGCGCGCTAATTGGTATTTCCAAGAACGGAGAATATCTGGGCAGTGCCGATGCCAATGGCGATTGGGTTGATGTGCCTATTCCGGCACAGGATCCGGGCGATACCATTATGGTCACGGTAACCAAGCAAAACTATTATCGATACAGCGCCTTAGTACCGGTGGTCAGTTCTTCCGGTGCGTACATAACCGTTCATTCCTATTCGGTTAACGATACGACCACCGGAAACGGCAATGCATTGGTTGAATTTAATGAGCATTTTTACTTGAATGTGAATGCTAAAAATATCGGTTCGCAAAAAGCTTTGCAGGTAAATGCGGCCTTAACGGGCGATAATACCTATTTGCAATTAATCGACAGTACGCATTTTTATGGCGATATCGATACCAATCAAATCGTTGCCGGGAAAAACGCTTTTGAATTACAAGCGATAAACGACGCGCCAGACCAATATGCGGCCGGATGCACCGTAACGTTTACCGACGATAGCGGACATACTTGGAAATCGAATTTAACCATTAAAATTCAGGCTCCGGATTTGGCAATAGGCGATTTGAGTATCGATGATTCACAACAAGGAGACGACGATCAGAAACTTGACCCTGGGGAAACGGCCGATTTTTATATCCGAACCATGAATAACGGACATGCCGATGCTGCAAACACCATGGGTTATTTGCGTTCGTTAACTTCTGGAATAACGGTGGACAAAGGCAGCGACACATTAGGAACCGTTACCGCGGGCGATACCGTTCAGGCTCAATTTACAGTAACGGCCGCTTCGGACGTGGCCTTGGGATCTTCCGCCTTTTTCGAATACAAAGTACAAAGTGCTTCTTACACAGCGATTGATACGTTTGAGGTGATTGTCGGCCAGGTACCTTCGTTTAATATGAGCAATTCTACGGAAACCATCAGCAACGCTATTTTTTATGATTCGGGCGGCGAGGATGGCGATTACATGCAACGCGAACGGTTGACCATGACCTTTATTGCCGAAGAGGGCTATTCGGGATTAACGGTGCACTTTACCGATTTTAGTTTGGGTTCGGGCGACGAGTTGCACATTTACGACGGTTCCACTACCGACGCCCCGGAAATTGCCGGAAGTCCTTTTACGGGTTCCTCGCTTCCGCCGGATTTTACTTCGACAAATGCGGACAAGGCGTTGACTTTTTATTTTACGTCGAACATTATTCAGAACGGACCGGGTTGGCGGGCTGAATTGAGTCCGCAGATTGCGGCGGACATCAACGAACGCTCTGATGCTTTGCCAAACGAATTTACGGTTTACGAAAATTATCCCAATCCGTTTAATCCCTCTACAACCATTCGTTTCGATTTGCCCGAGGCGGCGCAGGTTCGGGTGCGCATTTATGCGCTTAACGGCGCCCTAATACGCACGCTGATTAACGGTTCACTTCAGGCGGGCAGTCATACGCTACGTTGGGACGGCAAAAACGAGGCCGGCCAAACTGTAACCAGCGGTATTTATTTTTATTCGGTTAAGGCAGGGCACAAACAAAGCATTCGGAAAATGATTTTGCTTAAGTAGCGGAAACGAGAGATTGGTTCATGTTTTTCAAATCCCGTTTCGGTTTTTGATTCGAAGCGGGATTTTTTATGGTTAAAATCGAATGAATTGGTTGCGTTTGCCGATTGTGGTGAAAAAGAAACATTCCGCGCGAATACTTTGTTTAACTGAGGACGATTTTAGTGGAAAGGAAGTTTGGCATAGGAAGGAGAGCCTGTGCGCAAAGCACTTATTTATTTGGGAATCGTTTTCATTTTTTTGGGGTTATTGTGGCCGTATGCCAGCAAAATACCTTTCGGACGTTTACCAGGAGACATCGTTATTAACAAACCTCATTTTAAACTCTACTTTCCGATAACAACCATGTTACTCGTCAGTATGCTTATTTCATTCGTCCTCTGGCTCATCCGTCGATAGGGCGGCGAGAAGCGGCCGGATAATATTCCATGTAAAACCGCGTTGTTGCAAAAAGGCGGCTACTTTCTGTTTGCGTTTGGCAAGAGGGGTATTTTTCCCGTAGGAACGCCATTTTTTTCCTGCCAGTTTTTGAGCGATTTCCGTTTGCAAATTTTCTTTGTAAACCCGTGCCAAAAAAGCTTCGGCATCTGCGGCATGAATGCCTTTGGCTATTAATTTTTGTTTTAAAAGCAAAGGACCGTATTTTCGTAAGTGAATGCCGTCGTGAACAAATTGCTTCATTAAATTGGTGTCGTCCAAGTATTTTTTGTGGCGTAAATTCTCTAAGGTTCGTTGAATTATTTGAGAATCGTAACCTTTTTGGTGCAATTTTTGTTCGAGTTCCTGTTCAAAGTGCCCGCGCCTGCTTAAATAACGAATGGCTTGTAATGTACATCGTTGTATCTGATCGTAACGGTGAATTTCATCGAGAATTTCTTCGCTTAATTCCATACCTTTGTTTAGTTGGAAGCGGATGAGAGTTTCTTCCGTTACCGATAGCAGTAGCGTATCGTTGCTGTAAATATGATAAACGGGTTGTTGCTTTTTGGCGCGTTCCAATTTGGTGATTTTCATAATCGCATTTTTTAATATGTATGTTATTTGATAGAACCGTTAATTATTTTAACGTTAATTAATATCTTGTTTTTTAAGTAAATTGAGTTTGAGTTGCGAATTCTTTTTAAAGCAAAAATCACAAAAAAGGCAAGCCTCGAAATACATTTTTCCGAGGCTTGCCCACATTCGAAGCCGGAATTATGTTTTGCCGGTTACTTTTCGTTTGCTGTTTCTACCGGTTTTTCGCCTTCTTCCAATCCCAACTGAACTCGAACCTGTTTTTCGATTTCCTGAAAAACTTCCGGATTTTCCCGCAGAAAATTTTTTGCATTTTCCCTACCTTGTCCCAGGCGCATATCTTTGTACGAAAACCAGGTACCCGATTTTTGTACAATGCGGAAATCGACCGCTTTATCCAGTACGTCTCCTTCTTTTGAGATTCCCTGATTGTACATGATATCGAATTCGGCCTCGCGGAAAGGTGGAGCGAGCTTATTTTTTACTACTTTGACCCGTGTGCGGTTGCCGACCATTTCGTTGGCTACTTTTATGGTGGCAATACGTCGGATGTCTAGGCGAATGGATGTGTAGAATTTTAGTGCACGTCCGCCGGTTGTTGTTTCGGGATTGCCGAACATAACGCCTAATTTCTCGCGAATTTGATTGATGAAAATGACGGATGTATTGGATTTGCTTACGGTGCCCGTTAATTTGCGCAGGGCCTGAGACATCAAACGTGCTTGCAATCCCATGTGCGAATCGCCCATTTCTCCTTCTATTTCGGCTTTGGGAACCAGAGCGGCTACGGAATCGATGACGATAACGTCAATTGCGCCGCTGCGCACCAGTGTTTCTACGATTTCGAGGGCTTGCTCGCCGTTATCGGGCTGGCTGACCAGCAGATTTACCGTATCGACGCCTAATTTTTTGGCATAATTGGGATCGAGAGCATGTTCGGCATCGATGAATGCGGCGAGCCCACCGCTTTTTTGGGCTTCGGCAATAATGTGCAGGGCCAGAGTTGTTTTTCCGGAAGATTCTGGGCCGTAAATTTCGGTAATGCGGCCGCGGGGAATACCGCCGACCCCCAGCGCGGCATCCAACGATACCGAACCGGTGGGAATAACATCCACGTCAATTTTAGCCCGATCGCCAAGACGCATAATGGCACCTTTGCCAAAGTTGCGCTCGATTTGTGAAAGAGCGACTTCTACGGCTTTTTCTTTATTTTTGTCGAAATCTGCCAATGATAGCTCCTTTTTATTTTGTTTTTCTTAAATATAATCATGCTTTGCCTAAATTAAAACTTTTTACGTATTAAAGATCGTATTCCCGAATTGGTTTGTAAACGGCGCCTTGTGGTTTGAGAAAGCTTTGCATTAAAACGATTTTGTTTACTGTAAAGCGATAGGCTTGGAAGGGTTCGTCTTGTACGAATTTCCACAAATCGTTGAACCGCTCGGGCATTTTAATGCGGGCCAAAGTTAAATGCGGCGAAAAACGGCGCGTCTCTTTGGCAAATCCCAGACCTTGCAGATTGTTTTCCAAAAAATGGAAGAGGTCGGCCATGGCTTCCAAAGGATCGCTTTTAATGCCTAACCAAAAGACACGAGGATTGCGTTTGCTGGGAAAAGCGCCAAAATGATTGACGGTTACGTCAAAGGGACGAAAACCGTCGCTTATGGTTAATAAATTTTGACGTACACGATCGATTAGAGCAGGCTGCTGTTCACCAAGGAATTTTAAGGTGATGTGCAATGATGCGGGTTGAACCCATCGTACGCGACGCGCGAACGGTTTTAACCGTTTTTGGTACGTCTCAATGCGTTCTTTTAATTCTTGCGGTAAGTCAATGGCAATAAAACTGCGGACGGTTTCCATGGTGCAACCTTTAATCAATTTTTAACAATACACGTCTTAATAATTCCATGGCGGCAACGGCGCCACGTTTTTTATTTGTTATACGTTCCGTTCCGAAACGGAATTCTTTAACTCGTTCTTCATCACCCGCACGGGCGGCAATGTAACATAAGCCGATCGGTTTGTTTGCTGTTGCGCCCGTGGGCCCGGCAATTCCTGTTGTGGCAATGGCACAATCGCTGCCGAATAATTTCTGTACACCGCGTACCATTTCGCATACGGTTTGTCGGCTAACGGCGCCGTATTTTTGCAAAGTGGATTCCCGCACATCCAAAAGGCGTGTTTTGCTTTCATTGGAGTAGGTAACCGCATCGCCCAGAAAATATTCCGAACTGCCCGGTACATTGGTAATCATGTCTCCGATTAACCCTCCGGTAAAGCTTTCGGCCACAGATAACGTAAACGATCTTATTTTTAAAATTTGGCCGATAATTTCTTCGATGTCAAATTCGTCTTCCGTAAAAATATATTTTTTTAATTTTTGGCGTACGGCCTTAACCAGAGTGTCGAATTCTTCTAAGGTACGCGGATGGTTGTCCGGCGCGGTAAAGCGGATATCCACACCGCGAAAGCGAGGTAAAAATGCGATGCGGATGTGTTTATGTGCCTCTACAAGATCACCGATTTTATCGATAATGCGCGATTCAGGAATAGCGGTTGTGCGCAGTAAATGGGTTTTTAAGGGATGAAGTTCGAAAATTTCGCGTAGCATGGGCACAATATCTTTCTCCGTAAGGTGGTACACCTCGCTGGGAACGCCCGGTAAAAAGAAAAAATGCACGTTGTTTCGTTGGCAGTACAAACCTGGTGCCGTTCCTTTGAAATTACGTAAATAACGGTCGCAATGGGGAATAACCGCTTGTTCTCTGTTTACTTTATTCAAAAAGAATTTACGCGCAGCAACAAAACGACGGACATCTTCGAATACTTCCGCATTGAATTCGAGTTGTATGCCAAAAAATTCGCAAACCGTTCGCTTGGTGATATCATCAGGCGTGGGCCCTAAACCACCGGTAGTAACAACTACCTGCGCTCGTTGAGATGCGGTTTTTAATGCCTTAATAATTTCTTTTTTTTCGTCGGCAATGGTCGTAACCCAGCAGGTTTCAATGCCAATGGATCGTAGCTTTTCGGCCAGATATGAAGCGTTGGTATTAACCGTAATGCCTGCTAATAATTCGTTACCGATAGAGATGATTTCGGCTTTTACGGAATTCATGTCCAAAGTCCTGTTCTAAAGATCAACTGTAAAATAATATTAGCATAAACACCAGCTAAAACATCGTCAATCATAATGCCGTAACCGGCTTTGAGTTGTTGGGAGCGGTCGATGGGCGGAGGTTTGAGCACATCGAAAAAGCGGAAGAGCAGGAAGGCCAACACAAAAATTTTTAATGAGTAAAAGGGCAAAAAAAGTAATGCCACCCATTGGCCGACTACTTCGTCTATGACCACGAGAGAAGGATCTTCACCCTGTTCTTGTTCGATTCGAGTTGATGTCCAAACACCCAGAAAAAAAATAAGAACAAGAATGCCGATTCCCGGCCAGGTATTGAGAGGATATAAATAAAAAAGCAGCAGCCCGAGCAAACTGCCTGCTGTCCCAGGAGCAATGGGCGAATAGCCTGCTCCCAGTGCCGTTCCGATTCCGTATAAGAAGAGTTTACGCATTTATTTTTCCTTTTCAAAAATTCTAGCAATTTGTGAATAAGCGCGTTTTGCAAGTTCGGAGACATGGGAATGGTTGACAACTAAATAATGCACGCCACTCATTACAGTTAATATGACAACCAAAATCATGATCCATGTCGTCCACAGAAAATAAGGATTGGCCACCCGATCGATACGGATTTCGGGTAAATTCGGAATGTTGATGTAAATTAATAGAGTAAAAACAAATCCCATTTGAACAAAGGTTTTCCATTTGGCCAAATGGGAGGTGATGATAGGCTTTCCGATATAAAGGGCAAAACTGCGCAAACCGGTGACAATAAAATCACGTAAAATCACCAGCGTAATCATCCACCAATACAGATAATGCTCATAGGCCAAAACGATTAAAGCCGACGAAACAAGAAGTTTGTCAGCCAATGGATCCATAAATTGTCCCCAGCGAGTAACCATCTGTAAGCGTCGTGCCATGTAACCGTCGTACCAGTCGGTAACGGAAGCGATAAAGTAGACAATACTGGCGATGAGAATGTCGGTTGGTCCGCCCAACAGAAAAAAGACGATAAATACGGGTGTTAAAATCATCCGCAATATTGTTAATTGATTTGGACTGGTAAGACGCATGGCACCCTGATTCGCTTTTCTTAAGAATATGGAAATTAATAATTTTCTGCAAAATTTTCCAATCTTAATTGATTACTATTTTGGGGATACGGCAAAGCTCGCACAAATTTTTCGAACGGGAAACAGAAATTTACGAAGGGATTTTTGTCGCATGCCGGTTTAAGGCCGGATTATCGGACAGAGAATCGTACAATTTCCATGTTTTTCGCGCAATGGCTTGCCATGAGTATTTTGTTCGTGAAAGTTCAAGAGCTCTGGCGCCCATTTTTTTGGCGAGTTCGGGATTTTGCATTAGCTTTAATATTGCCTCGGCCAGAGCCTGTTTATTTTGTGCGGGAATAAGAATGCCGGATTTATTTTGTTCGACTACTTCCGGAATTCCTCCGACATTTGTGGCAATAACGGGCTTGCCGAATGCATAAGCCATAAAAATGACCCCACTTTGTGAAATGCGTTTGTAGGGTAGAACCACCACATCCGCTCTGATAAAATAGGTTTGTACTTCATCTATGGGGACATAATCGAGTTTAAGATTAAGGTAAGGCTCTAAAGCCAATGAAGCAATCAGTTGGCGATATTTGGTAAAGTCTTCGTGCGGTTTGCCCACAATGTGCAACAAAACTCGCGGATTTTGGTCGACTACAATTTTGAGAGCATGTAATAGCAAATCGAGTCCTTTGTATTCCCTGATATAGCCGAAAAATAACAGTTCGAAACGGTTTTTTTGAACCGTTTTTCTTTTTTTCGGGCTGATTTCCTGGGCGAATAAATAGTTGCCGTGCGGGATAACGTGCACTTTATCTTCCGGAATGGAAAATTGCCGAATTAATTCGGCTTTGTTTTGTTGTGCATGAACGATAAGTCGATCGGCCAGATGATAGATTGTTTTTAGGGTAATTTTATCGGCGAAAGACGATTCGTGCGATACGACGTTGTGTACGGTAACAATAATGGCCGGACGACAAAACATTTTTAATAAAAAGATTAGGCCAAGGACAAAGGGAGGGAAGGAACTTAGTTGAAAATGTACAATGTCCCGATGTTTGATCTTGAAGATAAAAAAATGGAGTAGTTTAAAAGGATCGGTTTTGAACCGATTAAATAGCCGAAAGACCCTGAAGCTTCGCGGTAGGTTTTCGAGTTCATATTCCTTGGCGGCAATGATGCCAATTTCCCGTTGAGGCCGTAGCCATTTTAAATGGCTTACCAGATTGTAAGTGTACTGTGTAATCCCGCCTTTACCGGCAATCTCCACATGATAAATCATGAATTTCCTTGTAGTTTGCCTGTTGTTCCAAGTGTTCGTTTAAAAGATCGGATGCCTTTTAAGGCATTTGCCCCGTCTAAATTCCCTTGACATACGAAAACCCATAAATGGGTTCACCGTTCAATAACAGCAATTTAAATTTAGAGGAAAATAGAAAAAGAGCCCAATTTTTTTCTCTCTTCTTCGTCTGCTATTCCAGAAAACCTTTTTGAAATAATTAATAAATTCAACTATCTTTGAAAAAATTTACTCTAAATTCAAAATAAGGTTACCTCAATGTTTGCAGACGCGTGTAAACTTCCTAAGCAATTTTATCTCCGATCCGATGTGGTACAAATCAGCCGCGAGTTGTTAGGCAAAGTGTTAGTCACAAATGTGCGGGGAAAACAGTCTGCCGGACTTATTGTGGAAACCGAAGCCTATGCCGGAATACGAGATCGGGCATCCCATGCCTGGCACGGCCGGCGAACCGATCGTACCGATGTGATGTTTGCCCAAGGCGGGCGGGCCTATGTTTATCTTATTTACGGAATCCATGTTTTATTTAACGTAACCACAAACAAAGAAGGCCTTCCCGATGCCGTGTTAATCCGTGCCATCGAGCCTCTGGAAGGAATAGATGAAATGCTTGTACGGCGCAACATGCAATCTCCGAGCCCAGCATTGAGCAACGGCCCAAGCAAATTGACACAGGCATTGGGAATCGATCTCTCGTTCTACGGTTTGTCATTAAACGGAAATACGATTTGGATAGAAGATCGGGGCATTTCCATTCCAGAACAAAAAATTGGCGCAGATACCCGCATCAGAATAGCGTATGCCGGAGAAGACGCCTTGCGCCCTTGGCGATTCCGGATTAAAGGAAATCCGTTCGTGAGTAAAAAGTAGCGCATCGGAATTATCCGCTGCGCAGTTGTGTTTGCTTTAAACGTCGCCATTCCGGTAGCACCATTAATAGCGTCACCAAAAACGAGAGACTGTCCGCCAGCGGAAACGAAAACCAAACCCCATTTAAATGCAAAAAATGCGGTAAAATCAAAAGCAAAGGCAATAAAAACAAAATTTGTCGCGAAAGAGCCAAAATAAAAGCCGGTAACGCCTTACCGACCGCCTGAAAATATGCCGCGCCAATCATCTGAAAACCGATCACCGGAGTTAATAAAATAATAATACGCATGGCATGGGCGCCCAGGTGAACCAAGGATCGGTCTTTGCTGAAAAGCGTAAATAACGGTTGCGCAAAAATCATAAGAAAAGCAAAAATCGCCACCACAATCAACGTGGAATAAATGACCGACAAACGAATGGTTTCACGTACACGTCTAAAATTTCGCGCGCCGTAATTGTAACCCGTTATGGGCAAAAACGCCTGCACCAACCCCACCAGTGGCATAAACGTCATACGCATAATACGGTTAATAACCCCGTAAGCAGCCACGGACAATTCACCGCCGAATGCATATAAACTATGATTCAAAATGGCCGCTAAAACACTGGCTGCTCCGTGTCGTGCCATGGAAGAAGCCCCGATCGCCAAGGTTTCACGAATAACAGCAAAATTAGGTCGAATGTATTTAAGCCGAAATTTCAGAATGCTACGCCCGCTGTAAAAATAGTAAATCAAAAAAAGAAGCGTTAACAATTGCGAAAGATCGCTAGCAATAGCCGCACCGCGCACGCCCAGTTTAAAAAGAAAAATAAAAATGGGATCAAAAATAATATTCAACACAGCGGCCATAACCATAGTAATCATAGCAATTTTAATATTACCCTCCGCACGGTTAATATTATTGAAAACCATGTCAAACATCAAAAACGGCGTACCGGCCATAATGTAAAGATAGTAATCGCGGGCAAACGGAACCATATCGCCTTGCGATCCGAATAAAAAGAGCAGCTCGTCCATGAACAAATATCCCAAAAACACAATAAGTCCGCTGCCGACCAGATTAAGTAAAATCACATTACCGAACGCAAGCTGAGCACCGTCAATATCACGCGAACCCAATCGCCGCGAAACAATGGAAGCCGCACCGATTCCCAGCGTTTGCGCCGACGAAAAAATGAGCATCTGGATAGGCATTACAATGGAAATACCGGCAATAGCCATGGAACCCAAACCGCGCCCCACGTAAATGGTATCCACCACATTGTAAAGAGCCATGGCCAGCATTCCTACCGTGGCCGGTAATGAAAGCCTGAAAAGCAAAGGCCCAATACGCTCCTCGCCCAGAGCTCTACTTCGTTTTTCCGGTGTGTTCATCCTCTGTTTCCCGTTTCAAAAAAGACAAAACTTAGTGATTTTTCACTAAAGAGCAAAATTTATTGCATTCGCGTTTGCTTCGAATGCCTTCACACATTAAAATCCGGTAACAAAGTATGTTTAAAAGAGAATAACCATGCGTTACATTGCCGATTTACATATCCATTCGCATTACTCCATTGCCACCAGTAAGGATTTGACGCCGCAAAAATTGGACTATTGGGCGCGGATGAAAGGCATTACCATTGTTGGGACGGGCGATTTTACACATCCCGGCTGGCTTAACGAGTTAAAAGAGCAATTACGGCAAGCCGAACCGGGCCTTTTTAAATTGAAAGACGAACTGCGGCTTCCAGGCGCTCCGGATCGACCCGTGCGCTTTGTGCTCAGTTCAGAAATCAGTAATATCTACAAGAAAAACGGTAAAGTACGAAAAAATCACAATGTGCTTTTAGCGCCGGATTTCGAAACGGTAGAACAAATGCAGGCCAGATTATCCAAAGTCGGTAACATCACCTCGGACGGCCGTCCTATTTTGGGACTCGACGCCTATGACTTGTTGGAATTGGCTCTGGAAGTCAACGAGCAAATTGTATTTATTCCCGCACACATCTGGACCCCTTGGTTCTCGGTACTGGGTTCCAAGTCCGGTTTCGATTCCATCGAAGAATGCTTCCAAGATTTAACCCCGCACATCTTTGCCGTAGAAACGGGACTTTCTTCCGATCCCCCCATGAACTGGATGTGCAGCTTTTTGGATCGCTACACACTGGTGTCTAATTCCGATGCCCATTCGCCCGAAAAATTAGGGCGCGAAGCCAATCTGTTCAATACCGAACTCAGTTTTCAGGCCATGGTACGGGCCATTCGCCATCCGCAGGAAGGATTTTTAGGCACGGTTGAATTTTATCCTCAGGAAGGAAAATATCATTTTGACGGCCACCGAAAATGCGGTATTGTTTGGGATCCATTGGAAACCATACGCCACAACGGCATTTGTCCGGTTTGCGGTAAACCGCTTACCATCGGTGTGTTAAGCCGTGTTGCCCAGCTTTCCGATCGTGATTCCATCGATCAGCGCCCCGAACGCTTGCCCTACCATTCTCTCATCCCCCTTAAAGAAGCGCTGGCCGAAATTCTAAATACCGGAGCTAAAAGCAAAAAAGTCGATCAGGCTTACCAGAACCTAATCCAAAAAGCCGGCTCCGAATTTGACGTGCTTTTGAATTTGCCCTTGTCCGATCTGGAAAAATTAACCAACGAAGTACTGGTGGAAGCCGTACGACGCATGCGCCAACGGGAAGTTATTGTCAAAGAAGGCTTTGATGGCCAGTTCGGTGAAATCCATGTGTTCGATGATCGGGAACGACAAAATTTGTCTACGCAAAAAAGTCTGTTCGGCACGTTAATACGCGAACCGCAAACGCACTATCATGTGATTAATCCCATCCCGTTCGATTTAAAGATGTTTAGGCGTTTGCAAAAAAAGACGGCCGAAAAAACACCCCAACAAACCGCCTTGTTCGATGCTGCGGGCGGTAATGTATTGTTAAAAGATTTGAATCCCGAACAACAGCAAGCGGTAAAACATTTTCGCGGAGCCGCGTTGGTACTGGCAGGCCCGGGTAGCGGAAAAACCAAAGTTCTTACAAGACGCATTGCCTATTTGATTCGCGACCGCCATGTGAATCCGAATGAAATTTTGGCCATCACCTTCACCAACAAAGCCGCGGATGAAATACGTAAACGCCTGCAACAATTGTTAGGCAAAAACAAAGGTGGAACAGAGGTCACCGTGACCACCTTCCACGCCTTAGGCTACTCTGTCTTGAATGAACATGCCGAACGTATCGGTCGACAAACACCGATAATGATTTTTGATCAACTGGATCGTTTGCGGATTTTAAAGGAAAACCCGAATTGGGATAGTGCTCGGGCTTCGACGATTAACAAACAGATAGGGGCATTCAAATTATCCGGAAAATTGCCGCAAAATGCTCCGGAGTTTATGCGTACCATACAATGGTACGAACGGTTTTTACGGCAACAAAATGCTGTGGATTTAGAAGACCTTATTGCCAAAACAATTGATTTGTTAGAGGCAGAAGCCGATTTGGCCGCACGCTATCGACGCCGGTTTCAATGGATTCTAATTGACGAATATCAGGACATTAATGCCGCACAGTATCGCCTGCTCAAGTTGTTAACCGATACTGCCCAGCCTAATCTTTTTGCCATCGGCGACCCCAATCAGGCTATTTACGGTTTCCGAGGTGCGGATGTTTCCTTTATTAAACAATTCGAGCAAGACTTTCCACAAAGCATTCGTTTTCAATTAAAAATAAGCTATCGCTGTACTAACCACATTTTAAAAGCCTCGGCAAAAGTTTTGAATCCGACGACCGATGACAGCTTTTTAAGCGGACTTAGCGAAGGCGTTAAAATCAAAATTGTTTCCGAGACAACGGAAAAAAGCGAAGCGGAATTCGTAGCCAGAACCATCGAAGACATGATGGGTGGCGTGCGCTTTTTTTCCATGGACAGCGCTGTGAGCGAAGGAGATCAGGCGGAACGTATCGGTTCGTTTGCCGATTTTGCCATTTTGGTGCGTTTGAATCGCCTAATTCCGCCTATCGAAAAAGCACTTAACGATCACGGCATTCCGTACCAAATTGTCGGGCACGATTCATGGCTGCGCGAAGAACCGGTGCGTTCGCTAATTGATGTATTGCGTTGTGCCTTAACATCGCAACGATGTTACCTTACGGATGCTTTCCGCAAACGGGGTATTAACGGGCAGGATTGGCAACTGGTGGCAAATTATTTGTCGGAAAAACGTCCCGTAACCGAATTGCTGGAAATAATTATGACCCATCTTCTGCCGCCGAAATCCACAAAAGACAAACGCCTCTTTAAAAAACTGGTCGACATCGCCGAGCCCTTCGGTAAAGATGTACAGAGTTTTTTGCAATGGACTTTTCTGGGGCAGGGCCAGGATTTGTATCGGCCGTCCGTGGAACGCGTAACCGTAATGACTTTGCACGCTTCCAAAGGTTTGGAATTTAGCAGTGTATTTATTGTAGGTTGCGAGCAGGGTATTTTGCCCTACCGATTATTCGAAAATCAACAAAGCGATCCACAAGAAGAACGGCGTTTGTTGTACGTTGGCATGACGCGTGCCAAACATTATTTGTTTTTAACCCGCGCCCGCAGACGTTTTTTGTTCGGCAGAACATACCAAAATCCCGAAAGCCCGTTCTTGCAGGCCATCGAAAAAGAATTGGTGGAATTGAAACGTAAGCAGCACAAAACGAGGCCCAAAAAGAATGATGGCCAGTTATCGCTGTTTGATGATTGGAAATAGAACCAGAAACGGTTACTGCTACTCATTACTTACCTTGTTTTTGCTTGTTTTGCTATTTATTTTGTGTGCTAAATGTAAAGGAAACAACATGCGCATTACACATTTTGTTCTGATTTTTACATTCACTTTGGCCGCAATGTTACCAGCGCAAACCGACACTCTGCATCGTGCAATGGAGTTAATGCTTAAAAATCAACCGCAAAAAGCTGCTATGCTTTTGGAACGCATGGTAGCCGAAAATCCGCAAACTCACGACGGGTTTGTTTTGTTGGGTCAGGCGCGGCTGGCATTGCAGGAATACGGTTTGGCGGCTAATGCTTTCGAGCAGGCAATTAAGTTGGAGCCTAATGACAGCATCGGTATTTTTTATTTGGCTAAGGCAAAAATACGATTAGGCGATTACGATAAAGCCCAAAAACTTTTGCGGGGCCTTTTGCAAATGCAACCGCGTCACACGGCGGCTAAAATCCAATTGGCAAAGGCGTATTTCGAAGCAAATGCATTCCGAAAAGCGTTGCCAACCTATGAGAAACTCATTCGGCAATTTCCGAAAAATGCTTTTTTTTACCGGCAAGCCGCTATGTGTGCCGCCAAAATCAATCGGATCAAAACCGCCGAAATGTACTTTCGCAAAGTTTTGCAACTCAATCCTAACGACCGAAAGTCCGCCGTTTTATTTTACAATCTGCTTAAAAACCAGCAGCGTTGGCAAGAAGCTCTGAATGTTCTGAATTTGGCTTTGACCGGTTATCCTAATTCGGCCAAGCTGCATTTGGCACGGGGCGATACCTATCTCTCGCTGCAAAAATATATCAAGGCACGACAGGATTATTTAAAAGCGCTAACTTTGGGCGACAGCTCGGCATATTTGTACAAAAAAATCGGTGTGGCCTATTATTATTTAAACGACTTTGCCGCGGCACTTTACGCGTTGCAAACCAGCGCGCGAAAAAAAGCCGACGATCCGCTGGTGTTTTACTTTTTGGGGCTGGCGCAAAAAAACCTGAATATGCCGGATAAGGCAATTACTTCTTTTAATACCGCCCTTATGCTAATCTTTCCAACCTACTTACCAGATCTCTATTTTAACCTGGCCGATACATACACAACGAAAAAGGATTACGTGACGGCACTTAAATATTACAAAAAGGTATTGCAGGTCGATCCCAAACGGAAAATCGTTCTGTTTTACATGGCTACGATCTATGATAAATATTACAAAGATTTGCAGGTTCCTTTAACCTATTACCGGCAATTTTTGGAACAGGCCGATAAGCAAATCCCCGAACGATACAAAACTTACGCCATGGAACGCATGAAGGCCATTAAAGAAAAATTACATTTTCAAAAAGGAAAAAAAAGGAGAGATCATGGGCAATAAATGGTTGTTCTTTTTCCTCGTTTTATGCGTTCCGCTTTTTGCACGGGCTCCGGCGGACAGTACGGACTGGTATTCCCCCTGGCAACAAAAAATCGAGCAATGCGCATCCGTAAAAGAATTGAATCACATTCTTGCAACGGCGGAACAGCAATTTCGCAACCAACCGCTACGACTTTTACGCATCGAATATTTGTACACACGAAACTATTACGATGTTCTCAGACGCAATATGCAAGCCGCCCGCAGCAAACAGGAACAGAAGAAGTTTTTGCAAACCTACGGCACCCGAAACCAATCATGGGAAAAGTTGATCCTACGCATTGATCAGGTGGCTGCGCGTGTCGATTCGATTCGGGATGAAGATTTGTATTATTTTGCCCGCTCCAATCACTTGGCGGCACAACGGATTCGATTTTACAGCCGCTTGAAAAAACAGGGCCTGCCCAATTTTGCCTTTGTGGATTTGCAGGGCAATAAACATCGATTTGCCGAATTCAAAGGAAAGTACATCCTAATTTTTTTCTGGAATCGGCATAGTGTTCCCTGCACGGAGGAATTGTCTTATCTGGTAAAGGCACAACAAACCTTTCCGCAGTTACGCATAATCGGAATTTATATTACCCTGTTGCAAAATCCCATGGAAAAAGAAATCGTATTGAACCTAATTAAAGAAAAGCAATTAAACTGGATTCACATTTACGGGGCACAGGCAACGGAGTTTAAAAAACAATTTTTTGTGCGTACGTTTCCGACGATTCTGTTTTTCGACCGGCAACAGCGTTTGCTCAATGAACCGTTGGATTTGAACGGTTCTTTTCAAAACGAAAAATTGCTCTCCACGTTAAAAAAGTACATCAAAAACTAAAAATATTGCTCATTCGTGCATTTGCAACTTCCGAATACGGTTGAGTAATGCAGGTGTGTTCGTTGCCAGGCGGATTTTAGTTGCTTTATTAATATATCTGTAATATATTACTAATATATTAAATACTGTCGAATCGGAACAACCATGCAAACGAACAAAAACAGAAGTCTGGCCGAACTGGCCTACGAAAAAATCGAAGAATTAATCGTTACCTTGCAACTGGAGCCCGGTACTGTTTTTACCGAATCCGAACTCAGCAAACGTCTGAATATC
>CAZRBA010000003.1:0-6139 GCA_964598255.1 uncultured Caldithrix sp.
GAGTCGGAAATCGACCGGGTAACCACGCCCCGTGGCATTACCATTTCCGGTTTGAATCAGATGGAACACGAGGGCTTTAGTTCAGCCATGATTACGGGCATTGTGACGGCCTGGGAAAAAGCGGCCAAGGTGTACAAATAAATTCGATAGATCTTAAAAATTTCCTAAGTTTTGCGAAGTTTATTTCAAAAATCCGGTATCTTTTAACTATTGCAACACATCTTGTGTTTTCATTTCTTTGAAATATTTCCGAGTCGAATGAAAAAAGTTTAGGGAAATAATCAACGTATTTTTTACGATTTTAGTTCATTCCACAAAGCAAAAAACGTGATATACATTACCGGAATTTCATATTCGGTTTATGGCACAAAAAGCGAAAATGTCAAAGACTTTTGCGACTGATCCTACAAAATGATTTTTAGCCACAAAGGCTATTTTGTAGGGATTCGTTAAACTCAAGTGGATCGAGCTGGTCGATTTTACCAGGATTACTCTGGAACCGGTCGGTTAGGAGGCTTACCTTTACCTGTTATTGGAATTTCAGTCTGGTGCGGGCAAGACGATGACCTTGCAGATTGGAAATTAGCCACCAACTCCGGGTTTTGTAATCACACCTTGACGTTTTCGGCCGTTCATAATTATTTTTAACGGTTTGTCAAAATGCAAATGAAATGTATATTCAAACGCCTGAGTAGGTTTTTGTTCTTTTAACCAATCCCAGTTAATAAATCCCTGATGTTTGAATTGATTGACGGTAAAATAACCGACCATAAAAGAAGTCAGGTTTTGGAAAAAATGCGATCCTTGCGAAGGTTCGACCATAAAGTCCTTAAAACTGGTTTCCACAATGGCCTTGGCTCCTGAAATTTGTTCCCAGTTAACAGGTATTCCTAGCCAGGGATCAAGCGATCCCCAGCGCCCCACACCAATTAATACATACGGACGTTCATCTTTTAAAAGAATAGCATTAAGCTGACTGATTTCGTTAGCTACTTGCAAGCTTTTAGCTCGGTCGTACTTGTGATAGTCCACATAAACCACATCGTAAATATTTTTGATAATTCCGTGTCCTAGAACGCTTTCGCTGTAACAGATTAAATCTACAAACTGGTAATCTTCTAGCTTAATTTGTTCTAATTCGCGTTTTAATACCAAGGGACGCATTTGCAGTAAACCGAATTCCTTAATTCCTTTTTCATTGGGCTGCATATTTACGGCAAATTCAATTTCAACGGGGGTGCCCATGCCCCAGGTTCCCATTTCCAGAAGATGCTCCAGAATTTCGGCTAAGGGGAAAATGCGATGTTTTAAAATCGGAGCAAAACTTACCACGCGTGCCCCGGGGCGAGATAACCCATCTACAACGCGGTCTTCTTCGGCAAGATATGTGCTGCCTACGTAAAAAAGCGTTCCGTCTTCTTCGGCGTATTTTAAGGGGAATAAACGTACTGACTCATCAAACGTTTTGGAATCTTCCGGACGATGCGCTTCAAAATCCAATGCATAAAATTTATGTTGAGTGGTACGCAGCAAATCTTTGGTTGTGTAGAATTGGGCAATTCGCGTAGGATGTTTAGGCGAAAATTTAATGGCATTACCGCCGTCAACGACCATTTGTCCCAAACCCAATGCAACGGAAACAATGCCATCTTCTGGTAATTGCGGAGGCGTCGGGTAAAAATTGTAAGATTTTGCCACGCCGGAAAAAGTAGGGTAGAAACGATTTTTAAAGCGCGAGCCTACCAACCGTTGAATGATAACGGCCATCTTCTCTTCTTCGAGTCTGTAAGAGGTTACTTGCATGTATTGTTTGGCGCTTTGAAAAAACGTGGAGGCATAAACGCGTTTGATTGCGTTAAGCAATTCATTAAGCCGAACCAATCGGTTGGGATGATCATTGGCGATCATATAAGTCTCGTACACGCCCGCAAATGGATGGTATTGCGAATCTTCAAGCAAGCTGGAGGAGCGTACGGCCAAGGGAGAATCAATCAAGTCTAGAAGATCCAATAATGCTTTAATGATCTCATCGGGGAATTTATCTGCTGCCAGGAATTTTTGAGTAATTTCCCGATCATCGTTTGTATTCAGGGCAAATTCGCGTAGATTGTTTTCATCCAAAAAAGCGTCAAAAACATCAGTGCCCAAAACCACGCTTGCGGGGACCAAAATTTTTATGCTCGGATATTGGTTAGTAATGCCATAATTGGTAATTAAAGTATTTACAAAGCTTAAGCCGCGTGCTTTGCCTCCCAAAGAGCCACCGCCAAGGCGGGCAAAACCGATTTGAGGATCAAAAGAATTTTTATTGAAATCCGTAATTACGCCTTGTTGGCGTAATTTGCGATATTCTTTAAGCGATTTGATCAAATGTTTTCGCAACGCTTCAAGAGAGGGATAATCGGAAACTTTGCGCGGCCGCAATTGATGCGCCAACCAAAATTCCGTACGCGCTTTAAGCCAAGTGGAAAAATGGTTGCGTTCGGCATGATAGCGAATGCTTTCGGCCGGAACAGTTTTTAACTGTTTCTCAAGTGAAATCAAATCATGGGCTCGACCCACTTCTTTACCATCCGCCGTGCGGAAAATAAAGTCTCCGAAGCCAAATTGAGATATGGTAAATTTTCTCAATTCATGTAAAAGAGTGGGGGAATCTTTTAAAATAAAATGCGCCCCAGTGGCCAGGGCCTCGTCGGCATATTCAACATGATTGGATTGTAATAAAATGGGAATATCATCGTGTCGCTTTTTTACTTCGATCGCGAATTTAATTCCGGCCTTGTTGTCGTGTTTGCCTTTTCGCTTAAAATCAATGTCCGAAATAACGCCGAGAATGGTATCCTGATATTTTTCGAAATATTGCCATGCTTCCTCATAGTTGGTACACAGCAAAATTTTGGGGCGAGCCCGCATGCGCAAATATTTATGCGTTAAATTCACACCTTCCAGAATAAGGCGTTGGGACTGTTTTAAAATTTCCGTGTACAGCAATGGTAAATAAGCAGAGTAGAAACGTACGTTATCTTCAATTAAAATGATGGATTGGACACCTACCAATTTGGTGTCGCGTTCCACATTCATGATGTCTTCGAGATGCTTAACAATGGCAATAATAATGCGAAAATTTCCCGTCCAAATAAAGATCCGGTCGAACATTTTGGCATCGGCATGATTCAAAAGCTCTGACAATTCCCGATTATCGTAGGCCAGCAAGACAATGGGAATATTGAGTCCGGAATTGCGTACCTGACGAGCTAATTCCGTTGAATCCATATCTTCGATATGAGGCGTCGTAATGATCAGATCGAAGCGTTTTTCTTCGTTGGCAATTTGCAGCGCTTCATCACCACGTGATACGCGAGTGATTTCCGGAATGTGGCTTAAATTAAGGCCCTGATATTCTTCGCGGATTAGTTCGTAAATACGACCGTCTTCTTCGAATACGTACAAATCGTACAAACTGGAAACCAACAGAATGTCGCGAATACGGTGACGCATTAAGTGTTGAAATCCCTGAAACAATGCTCCGTAACCGTGTTCGATAAAAGGCGATTTGAAAATTTCCGGTGCTTTCTTTTTATTGGAATTCATGAATTATGCCTTCTTTTTTTGGATGTTTCTAATTTTTTTAAATTATCTTTAAACCCAAAACAAAGCAAACGAAAAGTTGTTTTTAAAGAGTCAATTAAGGAAGAATCGGGTACAAATATTTATGATTTTCAATTGGAAAATTGGCCGGATTGTGTTATTTTAAATGAACGCGTTTTTGTTGAGAAAAGATGCCGAACCATATTCATAAGTATTTGAAAAATAACGCCAGATAGTTGCAATGTATAGTAAGGAGATTGGAGAATGAAGCTAACCAAGGATCAAGAGCAACTTATGATTGCCACCATTCGCACTCTTGCAATCGATGCCATCCAAAAAGCTAATTCAGGACATCCCGGTGCGCCCATGGGCTTGGCACCGGTTGCTTTTACCGTGTACAATGACTTTATTCGTCATAATCCCCGAAATCCGGATTGGCCAAATCGCGATCGGTTTATTGTTTCCAACGGTCACGCTTCCATGTTGCTTTACGCATTGTTGTTTGTGATGGGCTACGATTTGTCTCTGGATGACATCAAACAATTTCGTCAATTAAACAGTCGGACGCCAGGACATCCGGAATACGGCGAAACGCCCGGGGTGGAAGTAACTACCGGCCCTTTGGGACAAGGCGTTGGCGTAAGCGTGGGGATGGCCATTGCGCAAAAATGGTTAGCCGCACACTTTAATAAACCGGATTTTAATTTGATTGATTACAATATTTATGCGCTTTGCGGAGACGGCGATTTGATGGAAGGGATTTCATCCGAAGCAGCCTCTCTTGCCGGACATTTGCAATTGGATAATTTGATCTGGTTTTATGATAATAATCACATTACTATCGAGGGACAAACCGCTTTGGCTTTTTCCGAAGACGTACAAAAACGTTTCGAAGCGTTCCATTGGGAAGTTTTGCATGTGAACGATGCAAACGATACGAGTGCATTACGCAAACAAACGGAAAAGGCCAGACATAGTACCAAACCGGTTTTAATTATTGTTAATAGCCACATTGGATACGGAAGTCCGCATTTGCAGGATACGGCCAAAGTACATGGTTCGCCCTTAGGAGAAGAAGAGGTGCGTTTGACAAAAGAAAATTACGGTTGGGATCCCGATAAAGTATTTTATGTTCCGGACAACGTTTATGATTTTCAAAAAGAAAATTTGGTGCGGGGCGCGCAGCTTCAGACAAAATGGGATGCCTTATTCTCCGCTTATCAAAAGAAATACCCCGAGTTGGCCGAAGAGTTTGTTATGATGCAAAACGAGGAATTACCAAAAGGATGGGAACAGATTTTGCCGGAATTTCCGCCAGATGAAAAAGGCATGGCCACGCGTTCGTCCGGCGGCAAAGTTATTAATGCTCTGGCGAAAGCGATTCCCTTCTTTTTGGGCGGATCAGCGGATTTGGCACCTTCGAATAAAACGCATATTGAGACGGCGGAATCTTTTTCCGCGAAAAATCGCCATGGACGAAATTTTCATTTTGGAATACGTGAGCATGCTATGGGGGCCATTACCAACGGCTTAGTGCTTAGTAAATTACGAGCCTTTGCAGCAACATTCTTTGTTTTTTCGGATTACATGAAACCGTCGATTCGTTTGGCTGCTTTAATGAAACTGCCGGTTACTTATGTATTTACACACGATAGCATCGGTGTGGGTGAAGACGGGCCGACGCATCAACCGATCGAACATTTGGCGGCTTTACGTGCTACGCCAAATGTGGATGTTTTTCGGCCGGCCGATGCGAACGAAGTGGTCATGGGTTGGAAATTTGCACTGACCAACAAGAATGGCCCTACGGCATTGGTATTGACACGACAAAATTTACCCACCATGGATCGCAATCGCTTTGCTGCTGCAGAAAAAGCATTACAAGGCGGATATATTTTAGCCGATTGCCAACAAAAACCGAAAATCATTTTAATTGCCAGCGGTTCGGAAGTGTCCGTTTGTGTGCAGGCTTATGAACAGTTAAGTAAACAAGGGATTGCCGTTCGTGTAGTGAGTATGCCTTGTACGAGTTTGTTCGAACGCCAGCCGGAAGAATATCGTAATTTGGTTCTACCGCAAGATGTAAAACTGCGTATTGTGGTGGAAGCCGGAAGTCCGTTGGGCTGGGAACGTTATGCAGGTGAAAAAGGTCTAATTGTTGCCATGGAATCGTTTGGTAAAAGTGCACCTTACAAGCAATTAATGGAATATTTCGGATTTACGGCAGAAAATATTGTACGGCAGGCTAAGCAAATGTTGCGCAATCAAGATTTGTGAGTTTTCGTTTGGAATAAATGACAAATACGAAATGCAGAGTAGCCGAGCCCGCAGTTCTTAGGAATTGCGGGCTTGCGCATTTAGTAAGCGTTGCAAATATTCGGCATAGCGAAATGAAATTTTAAAATTAGGGGCATGCACCACAAGGGCCGCTTTGTACCCCGTGTCGATGGGGATGTCTTGCAGGCTCCATTCCTTAACGGCCCGGGGATCGTGCGATGTTTCCAGTAGTGCGGCGGGTTCGCCGGGTGTCAATCGTACCGAAAAACGGTGT
>CAZRBA010000004.1:0-15873 GCA_964598255.1 uncultured Caldithrix sp.
AGTACCGCGGCGAAAAGCATCTGAATCAGATTCGCAAAAGCGATTTTATCGAGGTGATGATCGACTACGGTCAAACCGGAGTGGGCGGCGATAACAGTTGGGGCGCGCAGGCCCATGCGCAATATGTTTTGCTACCGCAAACCTATCGGTACACATTTTATCTGCTTCCGATTTCCGCACAAAGCGATGCACAAATGTTGGCCAAAGAAATACATTCGTTCCAATCGGAATAAAGAAGCGGTTATTATTATGCGTACGATTGTTTAGGGGTAAAAGTGCCCCGCCTCAGATGGCTCCCGATTTATGATTTCGGAGAAGGGCAAAGGATTTTTTGCTTTAAATCGCAAAAACTACCATTGGTTCAAGCGGAGTATGATGGAAGGAAAACAGACAGAATTTAAAACCGATAAAGTTGCGGTCATTGCTTTCGGTCATGCCATACACGATACGTACACGGCATTCTTGCCTCCGCTTTTACCCGAGTTCATTCGTAAATTCGCCTTACTTAAAACCGAAGCCGGATTTTTGGCCGTATTGTTGCAATTACCCTCCCTGTTGCAACCGGTTATCGGTCATCTCTCCGATCGGCGAAATATGCGCCTGATTGTCATTGCCGCGCCTTCGATGGCTGCCGTATTAATGAGCTGCCTTGGTGTGGCACCTTCGTATGCATTTGTAGCGGTTTTGCTTTTGTTTGCCGGATTGAATTCGGCAGCCCTTCATGCCGTGGCACCGGTTGTGGCCGGAAAACTTTCCGGTAGGCGTTTGGGAAAAGGCATGGGGTTTTGGATGGTAGGCGGCGAACTGGGGCGCACGTTAGGGCCGGTTATTGTGGTAAGCGCATTGGGATTGTTTTCAATGAAAAAATTACCCTATTTGATCCCAGGCGGATTTTTAGCTTCCGTACTTTTATTTTGGAGATTAAAGGGCGTTTCCACGATTACCAAAAAAGATACTCATGCTTTGCATTGGTTAAAAGCGATAAAACAAATGCGCGGAGTTATGTTGCCCTTGGCCGGTATTATTGCCATGCGTTCGTTTATGGCCTCGGCGCTTACGACGTATTTACCTACATTTTTAACCGAAGAAGGAAGCGGATTGTGGCTGGCCGGTATTTCGCTTTCCGTTTTGGAAGCTGCCGGTATTGCCGGTGCTTTTTTTGGTGGATCGTTGAGCGATACCCTCGGGCGAAAGCGTATTTTATTTTTTGCTCAATTGACTACCGCACTCTTCATGCTTATCTTTTTAAACGTGCAAGGCTGGGTGCGTTTTCCTTTGTTATTGATATTGGGCTTTAGCCTGCTTTCATTAACGCCCGTCATCATGGCCGTGGTGCAGGAACATTTTCCTCGGAACCGAGCGTTGGCCAACGGAGTTTATATGGCCACGAGTTTTTTGATCCGCGCGGCTGCCATTGTGCTCATGGGAAGCATTGGCGATATTTTCGGTTTGCGCATTGCTTTTTACGTTAGCGCCTTTTTGATGATTTTAGGCTTGCCCGTTATCAGGTGGCTGCCGCAAAAAGGCCCAAAGGAATAACGGCCCATGTTGCCTCGGCCGCAATGTAAACAGAATGTGCACACAAAGTTCAAATTTGTTTGGAGGTACTATGAAAAAACCTTCTGCCTATCTTGTTCGGCAAACGGTTGTCCTTTTGCTTTTAGGTGTTTCTTTTGTTTTTGCCCAGTATTTTGGTCAAAACAAGGTAAAATACGAAGATTTTAATTTTAAGATTTTAAAAACCGATCATTTTGATATTTATTACTATCCCGAAGAAAAAGAGCTTATTACCGATGCCGCTCGCATTGCCGAGCGCTGGTACGCGCGCCATTCCAAGATGCTTGACCATCGTTTAAGCGGAAGACAGGCGCTCATCATCTATTCCTGCCCGCCTCAATTTGAACAAACCAATGTTATCGAAGGCCAGATAGGCGAAGGCACCGGCGGTGTTACCGAGGCGCTCAAACGTCGAATTGTGCTTCCCTTTGCTGGTCCGCTCAAAGAAACCGATCATGTTATCGGACACGAATTGGTGCATGCTTTTCAGTACGATATTACCGGTCAGGGAAAAGGAGCCATGCGTCGTTTGCCGGCGGCTTTGGAGTTGCCATTGTGGTTTATCGAAGGAATGGCCGAGTATTTTTCGCTGGGACCGGAAGACCCCAACACCACCATGTGGATGCGCGACGCGGTTAAACATAAAATTCCCACTGTCAAAGGTCTGGAAAATCCGAAATTCTTTCCTTATCGTTTCGGTCAGGCCTTTTTGGCCTACATCGGCGGAAAATGGGGCGATGAAAAAATCGGCGATATTTTAAAAGATGCGGGAAAGCAAAAAAACGTGTACACGGCTTTGAAGGATATTTTGGGTGTTTCCGTTGATTCGTTAAGCAAAGACTGGCATCGGGCCTTGCACGAAACTTATGATCCGGTAATGAAACAATGTGATTCGCCGGAGAAATACGGCCCGGCTGTGATTAAAGCGAATAAGAAGAACGGAAAAATGAATGTTGCGCCTTCGCTAAGCCCTGACGGAAAGTACTTGATGTACTTTTCGGAAAAAGATATTTTTACCATCAATTTGTACCTTGCCGATGCGCAAACCGGTAAAATCATTCGCAAAATTGTGGACGCTACCCGCGATCCGCATCTGGAAAGTCTGGAATTTATTTCGTCTTCTGGTACGTGGAGCGCGGACGGCCGCCAATTTGTGTTTGCCGTTGTGGATCGTGGGCGTCCGGCGTTAATGTTTATTGACGTTCAAAAAGATAAAATCGAACGCAAAATACGATTCCCGAAAATCGGTCAAATCCTTAATCCTTCCTGGTCGCCGGACGGAAAACAAATTGTGTTTTCGGCTATTAATCACGGTCAGTCAGATTTGTTCCTGTACGATTTGCCAAGCGATTCTCTGATTCAACTAACCGACGATCCCTACGCCGATCTGCAACCGGCCTGGTCTCCTGACGGACTGCACATTGCCTTTGTAACCGACCGGTTCTCAACGGATTTGGACGATTTGAAATACGGAAACTATCGTCTTGCCGATTACGAAGTTTCCACTGGCCATATTTTAACATTGCCTTCTTTTACCGGTGGGAAAAATATTAATCCTCAATGGTCGGCCGATATGCAAAGCTTGTATTTTATTTCCGATCAAAACGGCATTCCCAATATTTACCGTCTCAGTTTGGCCGACGGGCGAATTTTTCAAGTAACCAATGTTTTTACCGGTGTGAGCGGCATTACGGATTTGAGTCCCGCCCTTTCCGTTGCCTCGGCGTGCAACATGCTGGTTTACAGCTATTTCGGAAATCGTTCGTACAGCATTTATGCCATAAAATCGCCGCAAAAGTTGCAGGGCTGGCAACCGGATGACAGATTCTCTGCGCTTCAATTAACCATGTTGCCGCCGGTTAATCGCCCTTTTGAAGGTGTTCGGGCTTTAAAAGCAAATCCCGATTTCGGCTTACCGTTCCGCTTGAATTACAGCGTTGTTCCTTACAAGCCCAAATTAATGCTCGATTATGTGGGGCAACCTTATTTGGCCGTGGGCGCCTCGCGATTCGGAACCTATTTGAGCGGCGGTGTGTCCATGTTTTGGAGCGATATGTTGAATAATTACGATTTGGCTACGGCCATTCAGGCTAATGGGCGTTTGCAAGATATCGGGGGAACGGTCAGTTTTCTCAATCGCAAACGAAGATGGAATTGGGGGCTTGCCGCTCAGCATATTCCTTACATGACCGGATCATTTAATTCCGGCTATGCGCAAATTGACAGCAACGTTGTTTACGTGGAAGATGAATATCAGATTTATCAGTTTTCGAATAGTATTTCCGGGATTTGGGAGTATCCGTTCAGCCGCGCCCAGCGCATTGAAGTGAATGGTACGTTTGACTACATTTCGTTTAAGGAAGAAGAAAATTTGACCGTGTATGATTTGACCGGCGAAGAGCTCTTCGAGCGTACCGAACATTATCCAGCACCAAAACCGTTAACCATGGCCTCGGCAAGTGTGGCCTTGGTGTACGACCAAACCTTTTTCGGTGCCACCAGTCCGTTGCTGGGCAGGCGCTATCGGTTTGAAGTTTCACCCTCATTCGGTTCGTTGAATTACTACACGTTATTGGCCGATTATCGCCAGTACGTTATGCCGCTAAAACCGTTTACCATTGCTTTTAGGGTATTGCATTACGGCCGGTACGGAAAAAATGCTGAGGACGGACGTCTTTCGCCGTTGTATCTGGGCTACCAAAGTTTTGTCCGCGGTTATGATTACAATTCCTTTAGTGCTCAGGAAGTGGCCAAAGATACCACCAAAGGTTTAAGCCAATTGTACGGTAGCCGCATGGCCGTGGGGAATATTGAAATTCGTTTTCCCTTATTTGGCGCTTTGGGAATCGGTAAGGGTTTCTACGGTATTTTTCCCGTCGAAAGCGCATTTTTCTTCGATAGCGGTTTGTCGTGGACGCAACATGATAAACCCTGGTTTTGGAAAGGAAATCGAAAACTGGTACGCAGCGCCGGAGTAGCTTTGCGCGTTAATATGGGCGGCTATTTTTTAGCCGAATTGGATTATGTGAAACCGTTTGATCGTCCCGATAACAAGTGGCGCTTTCAATTCGGTTTTATTGCCGGATTTTGATTTTGTGACGAACAATCAGGCAAATGCGGGCAGAGATGATTTTGCCGGTAAGGCGAAGGTAGCACAATTACCTTTGTTGGCCCAAAGCGAACGACTTGCGGTTTTGGAATTCATTATGCCAAGCAAAATAGAGATAGCCTTTTGAAAAAGCTGATTATTCTTTTATTTGTTTTTTTGCTTTCGATACGGTGCGGCCGTTCACAGGGTATCGCAAAGGGATTGCGTATCGATTTTACCGATCTGCTGAATTTAGATGGCAATGGCGGTCAATTTGCACAGGTGTTTGTACCGGATTATTTTCAACGGCAGGGCAATCAATTCGACCTGGTTTTTCATCTGCACAGTGCTACCTGGGCCGCTGAAGACGAGGTTTACAAAGCCAAAGCAAATGTTGTGCTATTTAATATCCACCTGGGTGCCTTTTCCGGTGCGTATCAAACGTACTTTAGTCGGAGCGATCGTTTTGACACCATTTTACATCTGGTCAAAGAAGAATTAATTCGCCGAAACATTTTGGCGGATTCCACGCAATTACGCTATTTGCTGCTTACTTCGTTCAGTGCCGGTTATGCCGGAGTCAGAGAGATTTTGAAATCGGATCGCTATTACCGGACGATTACGGCCATCCATCTGGCAGATGGTTTGCATGCCAGTTCCAATCGGGCTGTTATGGATGAGCAAATGAAAGATTTTGTAAAATTTGCCCGCGATGCCCTTAATAAAAAGAAAATTTTTCGCCTCACCCATTCTTCGATTGTCACCAATGGTTACCAAAGCACCACCCAAACCGCCGATTATCTATTGCAACATTTAGGATTACGGCGCGATTCGGTGATGCAGAAAGATGAAATCGGCACCATGTACGCCCGTTGCGATAGCGGATATTTTCACCTGCGTTCCTATTTGGGCAATACGGCCCACGATCACTTGCAGCATTTGTACGCCATGGATTTAATGGTACGTGCGACGATGCACCGACTTTTTACCGCTACATTTGTTAAAGAGGCAAAAGCGATGCAAACAGATTTTCGTTTGCTGCAGAATTTTCCTAATCCGTTTAACGCTCAAACGGCCATTCGTTATTATCTGCCAACAAGCGAAAAAGTGCTTCTCCGTATTTTCGATGCCCGGGGTGATCTGGTGGCCATTCCGTTTTGCGGGCTTGAACAACGCGGATGGCATGAGGCCCATTTGCAAATGAATAACCTTGCTTCTGGATGTTATTTTCTGCTGCTCAGCGCCGGGAAAATACAATTAAAGCACAAGATGATTTTGCTCAAATAATATCATTTTCGATAATCAAAACTTTTATGAAGCGGCGGAACGGTATTAATTGGTTGCGGGCAAAATGATTCGGGAAAATAAAATTGCCGGTTCCGTAATAACCGCTTGACAAAAGCTTTTGGCCCAAGCAACCGTTATTAAAATGCGTTTTTTCGTAAACAAAGGAATACGGCCGCTATTTTAAAAATATTGACATCGTATTAGAAAACATCGTTGCAACCCATTGAAAATATTCGGCAAAAATGTTAGATTGATTTTGCCGGAAAGAAAAGCCTAACAAAGAAAGGGATGCTTTGTTTTTAGCAAAAGTTGTCGGGTCGGTTTGGTCAACCAAAAAAACGGACAATTTGAACAACCTCCGCTTTTTACTTGTAAATCCGATCAATCTAAAAAAAGCCCCATTGACGGATGTGGTAGTTGTGGCCGATGTTTTGGGTGCCGGCGTGGGAGAACTGGTGATTTGCGCTTATGGCCATGCGGCCCGGAAAGCCATTTGTCCGGACCATCCGTCCGATTTGAGCTTGGAAGCAGCCGTTGTCGGTATTGTTGATCGAATGGATGTTGATCCCGCATTTTTGGAAGATAAACCTAACACGAAAGAATAAGCCATGAGTACATTACGAGATGAAGATATTCGCAGAATAGCCGAAGAAGCATTGCGTCAATTAGGACAAACCGCTTCTGCAGAAGAGGTAGAGCGGGTTGTTCGCGCCGCTGCAAATAAAGCGGATAGCGCCCAAAACGACGCGGTGCGGGAATGGAAAGAAGTGCAGGCAGCCCAAAAAGTACCTAAAGGCGACCGGATTATCATAACCGCTTTCGGCGAAAATCGTTCCGGAATTTTGGCCGGATTAACAGGAACGTTGGCCGGATACAATTGCGATATTCTGGATTTGACCCAAAAACTGATGCAGGAATTTTTTACCGTTATGTTTTTGGTTGATATTTCCGAAGCCAGTGCCGATTTTGAAACCATAAAAAATGCGCTGATAAAAAAAGGGGAAGAATTGAATTTGAAAGTTATTATTCAACACGAAGCCATTTTTAACGCCATGCACAGGATATAGCCATGCCTTTAGCCATAGAAGAAATTTTAGAAACCATTCGCATGACCGAGGTCGAGCATTTCGACATTCGCACCGTTACCTTGGGGATTAATTTGCGCGATTGTGCCAGTGACGATTTGGATCGCCTGAAACGGAATATTTACGAAAAAGTAATGCGTGTGGCCTCGGAGCACGTACAAGCTGCACGAAAAGTGGAAACCGAATACGGAATTTCCATTGCCAACAAACGTCTTTCCGTAACGCCTGTTGCCATTGTGGCCGATGCGCATCGCCCAGATGATATGGTGGAAATTGCCGAAATTTTAGATAAAGCGGCTGATGAATTGGGCATCGATTACGTAGGCGGTTTTTCCGCTTTAGTACAAAAAGGCGCTTCGCCCGGAGATTTGGCCCTGATAAAGGCGATTCCGGAAGCGCTCTCGCGCACCAAACACGTTTGTTCTTCGGTAAATGTAGCCACAACCAAAGCTGGTATTAACATGGATGCCGCCAAATTAATGGGCGAAATTGTTAAACAAACTGCCGAAAAAACAGCCGACCGCGATGCCATCGGGTGCGCTAAATTGGTGGTGTTTGCCAATGCCCCAGAAGATAACCCTTTTATTGCCGGTGCGTTTCATGGCGTTTCGGAGCCCGATATTGTGGTTAATGTGGGAATTAGTGGCCCCGGTGTTATTTTGCGAGCTATCAAAGAAGCTCCTGACTCACTGGATATGGCTGCTTTGAGTGACCGCATTCGGCGCATGGCTTTTAAAATTACCCGTGCGGGTGAATTTATTGGCAAAAAGGTAGCCGAACTACAAAACGTAGAATTCGGCATTGTGGATATTTCGTTGGCACCCACACCATTGCCAGGCGATTCGGTTGCCGATATTTTAAAAGCGATGGGATTGGAAGACGTGGGTGCGGCGGGCACAACGGCCGCTTTGGCTTTGCTTACCGATTCGGTTAAACGCGGCGGGATGATGGCCACTTCTCATGTGGGTGGAATGAGCGGTGCCTTTATTCCTGTTAGTGAAGATGCGGGAATGATTGCAGCGGCGGAAAAAGGTCATATTTCAATAGAAAAACTTGAAGCTATGACCAGCGTGTGCAGTGTGGGCCTGGATATGATTGCTATTCCAGGTGAAACTCCGGCTTCGGTAATAACGGGCATCATTCTTGACGAATGTGCCATCGGCATTATGAACAACAAAACAACAGCCGCACGCATCATACCGGTTCCCGGTAAAAAACCGGGCGAATCCGTTGATTACGGCGGGTTGTTGGGCAAAGCTCCGATAATGAAGGTTTCGCAATTGAGCAATGCCGTTTTTGTTAATCGGGGTGGGCGCTATCCGGCTCCGAGTCGCGGCTTACGTAATTAGCCGACGGCTTAGAATCGATTACAAAAAAGAATGTAAATCCGTTTTGATTTTGGGAAAATCCTGTTGTCCGAAACAAAGGTAGATCAATATGCCCGATAAAAAGAAAATTTCCATTGCGCAAATCGATTGTGTGTTGGGTGAAATAGACCCCAATCTTGAAAAACATTATCAGGCCATAGAGCAGGCCATTCAGGCAAAGAGCGATTTGATTGTTTTTCCCGAATTGTCGCTTACGGGTTATTTTTTGAAAGATGCGGTTTTTCAAGTGGCCTTGCACGATTCGGATCGCAAATTAAATCGTTTGAAAGAATTGAGCAAACACATCGGTATTATCGTGGGCATGGTGGAATTGAGCGATCGGTTTGAGTTTTTTAACAGTCAATTGCTTTTTTATGACGGATCTTTGATTGCCAAACATCGAAAGGTGTATTTGCCCACTTACAGCCTGTTTGAGGAAAAGCGCTATTTTAGCGAAGGAACACGTTTTCGCGCCTTCGATACGCCTTTCGGTCGATTGGGCCTGCTTATTTGCGAAGATCAGTGGCACCCTACTTCGGCGCTTATTCAAGCTCATGACGGGGCCCAGATGATTATTGTCTCGGCGGCCGGAGTAGCCCGCGGAGCCACCCAGGCGGAAAAACCGCAGAACGTTACAGTGTGGGAAACCTTAAATCGGGCGATTGCGGTTTTTACCACTTCGTATATTATTTTTGTGAATCGCGTAGGTGTGGAAGACGGCGTAATGTTCTGGGGCGGATCGGAAGTCATTCATCCCGGCGGTGGGAGCCTTCAACAGGCTTCATATTTTAAAGAAGAAATAATGCATGCGGAAATCGACCTTTTGGAATTGAAACATGCCCGCGTTAATACTCAGCTTTTGAAAGAAGAGAAGTTTGATATTTTATTGCATGAATTCACCCGTCTTGCCGAACAAAAAAGAGAATACTAAAAATAAATAGCACAAGCTTAAGAGAATTAAATTGTGGAAACAGACAATAGTTGAAAAAATGCAGGAATTTTTGTTTTAAGAGTTTTTACAATTTTTATTTCCCGAAATCCATAATGAGATCGGTTTTGCCAAAGGTTACAGCTTTTTAGAAAAAGAATACCAGAAAATCAGCAAAAACGCTTTGTCCAATCATAAAATTGGCGACAAATGGGTTATGGTATTTTTGAAAAACGGACAAGAGAAGTGGTTGCTATTTTACATCGAAATTCAGGGATAAAAATCCAAAAATTTTACCTGACGTATGTATGTTTACAATTGTCGTATTTTTGATAAGTTTTAGAAAAAAAGTTATTAGCCCTGCTTTGTTAACCCATAAAGATCCTGGTTACCGTCAAGATACGTTTTATATCGAACAATGTAATTTTGTCCTGAATTTTAAATTTCCATTGGCCAAAATCATTAATTATATTACCTATGACTTAAAAAAAGAATACAAACTAAATCCGTTTAGCATACTTGTTCAAGCATATTAGATGACACGAAAAACACACGGAGACAACATTACCCGTTACCGATGAAAAAGAACAATTTATTCCGCTTTCTCGAATGAATAATGGAGCTACCGGAAGAACTTGGCCACTCAATCCGTTTTGTAAGTAAAATACGGCAATGCAGATAAAAAGATTATGCGTATATTAACTCGATCAACATGATCGAATTAGTTAATTATTTGTTGGAAGAGACAAAACTAAACCAAGATTTTGAAACGTTTAAGGAAATTGTCGATGGTAAGATTAAAGCAAAATAGGCTTACGTATCAAACGAATACGTAAATGAACCCTCCCGATCAAACAAAACTTGGATTTCTTTTTAGAATTATTGTATATTTGAATTTTTAATAAAAGAAAAATATTTTAGGTTCGTCTTGAATAACATGGAGGCCCAATGGATTTAAAAGAAGTAAAGCAATTAATTAAAATCGTTGAAAATTCGAATATCAGTGAAATTGAAATAGAAGAAGAAGGCAAAAAATTACGTATTACCAAAACCTTTCCCTCCAAAAACGGGGATACGGTTGTCGTTCCGCAAATCCAACAAATGCCCGTACAACCCATGCCTGCACCGGCTCCGCAAGCCGCTCCCGTACCTGCGGCCGAAACCGCTCCAGCTGCAACGGAAAAACCGAAAAATGAAAACATCATTGAAGTTCGCTCGCCCATGGTGGGTACTTTTTATCGCGCGCCATCGCCGGATGCCGATCCGTACGTGGAAGTAGGCCAAACGGTTGCCGTGGGGCAAACGCTTTGTATTATCGAAGCGATGAAACTGATGAATGAAATCGAAGCCGAAGTTTCCGGTAAAATTGTTGATATCCTCGTGGAGAATGCGCAACCGGTTGAGTTTAATCAGGTATTGTTTTTAATCGAAAAATCCTGAAATTGCGAAACCAATTTAAGCCGGGGCCTTGCGGTTCCGGTTGTTTTTTAACCGCAAACATGTTTCGTCTATTTTGAAACTTAAGTATAAATTATTTTCAAGCTATGTTTTGCTGATTTTGCTTTTTTCGGCATCCTTGTTCTGGCTTTTGCTGGAAATGCGAACGCTTACGACCACTTTGCAGGAACATATTCAAAAAGATGTCCGTAGCATAATCGACCTTTCTTCCCAATTACAAAGCCTCGAAAATTTAAACGCCGATTACATCCTGATTTTTTTACCGGGACGCACCATGGAAAAAATATTGCGGTTAGAACGTTCCCGTTTGCAATATGCGGAAAATTGGATGCGGCTAAAAAAACGATTGCAAATGGAACAAAATCCATTTTTAAAAACGAATGATTTTTGGAACCTACTTTACCGGAACGTTTTTTATACCGAAAATTCGGTTCCGGATTCTTCTCTTAGTCAAAAGGTTGAAACATTAATTGCGGCTGTGGACAACGACTGGTTAAAGGTAAATAATGAGCTCAAACAAAGTGTGCAGGCCATCCGTCGTGGCAATTTATCAAAATCGCGATATTTGCGGGATACGTATGTCAAACATGCGCTACAAACATTGCGTACGGATTTGACCCGGTTGAATCGTTTAATCGGTCAAAAAAGCGTGGCACGTTCGCATTGGATGACGGCCATTGTGCGTAAAGCGCAAGCCGTGATTTGGGCCACGGAAATTTCGTTATTGCTTATTGCATTGCTGGTTGCTTTTTTTGTTGCCGGTAAAATTACTCGACCCGTCGAGGCGTTAAAGGAGGCCACACAACGCCTGGCCATTCACGATTTTAATGTTTCTATTGCCCGTAAATCGAATGATGAAATCGGCGAACTGAGTAGAGCCTTCGAACAATTGAGCTTGCGCTTAAAAGAATCGGATCGTTTTAAAACGGCCATGTTATCTCAATTTACTCACGAAATGAAAAGTCCTTTGGGATCGATTAAACAGGCAACGCAGCTTTTGGAAAATTCGTTAAAGGCGCAATTGGATCCCACACAGGCCCGTTTTTTAAATATCATCAAAGGCAATTACAATACCTTGCAACGTTTGATAACCAATATCCTGCACACGGCCGCTTACGATATCGGGCGGATTCAATTAAAATACCAAACCGTAAATTTGGTGAAATTGATCACCGGAGAATTGATTTATCTTTCGCCCGTAATTAAAGAGAAGGAAATCAAAGTTAATATCAATTTTTCCGCGAAAAAAATCGAATGCGAACTGGATGCGGAAAAATTCAAAGAAGTGGTACAAAATCTGATCACCAATGCCGTAAAATTTTCACCTGCCGGAACCGAAATCGATGTAAGTGTAAAAGGCAAATTTCCGTTAATATTTCTTAAGATTAAAGATCGAGGCATCGGTATC
Organism: uncultured Caldithrix sp.; assembly: GCA_964598255.1. Classification (GTDB taxonomy): domain Bacteria; phylum Calditrichota; class Calditrichia; order Calditrichales; family Calditrichaceae; genus Caldithrix. Next base: position 12,179 of record CAZRBA010000004.1, read on the forward strand.
CCAGAAAAAGAGATCCCATACATTTTCGAAAAGATGTATCGTGCATCGAATTCGGAAAAAATTTCGGTAAAAGGAACGGGGTTGGGCCTTTATATTGTCTCGCAGATCATCAGGGCACACGGCGGCCGGATTCGCGTAAAAAGCGAGATAAACAAAGGTACGGAGTTTACCGTAACCCTACCTGTAAACCGGCATGTGGCTCGGGAAGGAGGCTGGCTGGATGATGCTTAAAGCAACCATTTTGCTGGTGGATGATAACGAGAACGATCGTTTTTTATGGGCGGAAACAATCAAAAGTTTTGGATATGTAGTGCAAACGGCTTCCGGCGGAAAAGAAGCGTTACAACTTGTGGGAAAATTGTTACCAGATTTGATTTTACTTGATTTAAAGATGCCAGGACTCTCCGGATTAGAGGTGAGCCAAAAATTACGCAGCACGCCCCGATTTCGGAATATTCCTGTTATTATGCTTACTTCATCCGATGATTTGGGGGATAAAATCAAAGGGTTTGAACAGGGAATCGATGATTACATCACAAAAGAAATGGATCAGCCCGAAATTAAAATGCGCATTGAAGCCGTGCTGAAACGTTACCGCCAAAGTATGGATAGCAACCCATTGACGCATTTACCAGGAAATAACGCTATCCAGTTCGAAATTGCCAAACGACTTGAAAATAATATGTCACTGGCCGTTGCATATTGCGATCTGGATAATTTTAAAGCATTTAACGATGCCTATGGGTTTATGGAAGGCGATCGTGCCATTCGCTTGGCAGCACAGGTTTTGCAAGATGCGGTGGAGCAATTTGGGAACCGGGATGATTTTGTGGGACACATCGGCGGGGATGATTTTATCTTTCTAACCACCCCGCAAAAGGCAGATGTTATTTGTCGGGCTGCCCTTAAAGCGTTTGAGTCGCAAATTAAGCGTATTTATCCTGACCACGATGTGCAGAGAGGATATTTTGTGGCTATCGGGCGGCAAGGGAAAAAGGAAAAATTTCCCATTATGTCCATGTCTATTGCCGTTGTAACCAACCGTAATCGGCCGTTGACAAGTTTGGCGGAAATTTCACGCATTGCCAGCGAATTAAAGAAATTGGCCAAAAGTAAAACAGGCAATGTATTTGTGGTTGATCGTCGGCATGGGGATAACTAAAAATAGGAAATAAAGAAAACGTTGTGCTATTTAAGATAATGCGTCGCAGTTTTGCCAGCGATAACAACGTCGGCGTACATTCAAAAATTATGGAAGCCTTGCAGCAATGCAATCGTGGTCACGTGGTGGGATACGGAGAAGATCCTTTTACCCAAACGGCGGTTGCGCGTTTCAAAGCGTTGTTCGGAAAGCAAACCGGCGCTTATTTTGTGTACGGTGGGATCGGGGCCAATGTTACCGGCTTGCAGGCTTTACTACAACTCGCTCTGTGCAGATCAGTGGCCGGGAAAGTTGAATGGTTGATTGGTTGAATTGTTGAATGGTTATTTGGTGCTCAGGGCTTCCCTTGGGTATTATTCTGGGTAGCGTTGTAATTTGTTGCGGTGTTTACCCCCCGTGGCCCCCCTCAAAGGGGGGCTTTTTGGTATGTGGCCGTTTGCGACCCTGCGGGGAGAAGCCGGTTGCCGAGTGGCTCCGCGCCAGCGGAGACGTATCGAGGCACCGGCGGCCTTTTGGCCCCATCCTTTTTCTTTTTTCATTTTTCCTTTTTCATTCTCTCTGCGTGGATCGGTGGCCGGGAAAGTTGAATGGTTGAATGGTTGAATTGTTGAATGGTTCAGGGTGCAGCTTCATTTTGCGCGCAGATCACGCGGATTGGCGCGGATTTTTTTCTGCGAATATCTGCGGAATCTGCGAGAGGCCAATAATCGGGATTTTTCGGTGGTTTGCTGCGATGTTTACCCCCCATAGCCCCCCTTAAAGGGGGGCTTTTTGGTATGTGGCAGTTTGCGTCCCTGCGGGGAGAAGCCGGTTGCCGAGTGGTCCCGATTCATCGGGATGTATCGAGGCACCGGCGGCCTTTTGGCCCTGTACTTTTTCCTTTTTCCTATTTCATTCTCTCTGCGTGGATCAGTGGCCGGGAAAGTTGAATGGTTGATTGGTTGAATTGTTGAATGGTTCAGGGTGCAGCTTCATTTTGCGCGCGGATCACGCGGATTGGCGCAGATTTTTTTCTGCGAATATCTGCGGAATCTGCGCGAGAATTCCTGGTTGAATGGCGCGATCGGAAGAGGAAGGTTATGGGTTAAAAGTCAAGCCCTGCCCAAAAAAGCCATCCCTAAGGGATAAAAGTAAATAAAACGATCATCGAAAAAAATCTTCCCTGCATGTTCTGCGTGCTGGATTTTAATCTATTTATTTGTAAATTTTAGTAAAGCGTCTTACCACTAAACACAAAAGGGTACAAAATGTTATTTCGTGTGTTTTTCTTATTGCTTTTGCTTGGCAGCCTTTCGGCACAGGACTTAGCAAAAATGCGGCTTATCGATAAGCCCTATAAATCACCCGATGAATTTGTAGCCAAACGCGACGTAAACGGCCGGTATTGTGCGGGTATTAAAGTAATTTCCGATATGGACGGCTTCCGTTATCAGGCTTACAACGGCGTGGTGGCCGTGGACGACCAACCCGGGCAGGATCTGGTCTATCTCCAGCCGGATGAGCGGGTACTTGAAATTTACCATAGCGGCTACCAACCCTTAAAACTCATTCTTTCCGAGCAAGGTATCCACATCGGTCCGCGGCAGGTGTGGGTGATTAAGATCGGCGGGCAGGCTAAAACAGGAAACATCCTGCCGGTAACCTTTTTAGTTGAACCCAAAGAGGCGCAAATTACAGTGGACGGCAAAACGGCGCAAAGCGGTAAACCCATTGATTTGAGCACCGGCAAACACCAATTAAAAATTGTCAAGCAAGGATACCGCAGTATTGAAAAGACAATACAGGTAGATAAGGCGCATGTATTATTTTCTTACCGCATGCAGGAATTGCAGCCTGTAGGCGTGGAAATACGTTCCGATCCGCAGGGAGCACAAATTTTAATAAACGACATGCCCAAAGGACAGACGAACCGCGGGTTATGGCTAATGCCGGGCCTGTATCAGTTAAAGCTGCAACTTCCCGGCTATGTTGAAGTTTCACGCAGTATTACCGTAAAAGAACAGGGCAATAATACTTTTTCCTTTACCCTGCAAAAGAACAGCGGCCTTTTGCAAATAACGGTGCATCCTGCGGATGCCCGCATATTGATCAATAAAGAAGACTACAGCGGCAAAAATCGCATAGAATTAGCGCCCGGAAGCTATAAAATAGAAATCAATAAAGCAGGTTATTACGGGCAAAGCGAATTAATTAGCATTGGACGCGGTCAAACGATTACAAGACAATATGATTTAAAACCCAAAAGCGGAAGCTTGCGCTTTAGTGTACAGCCACTGGAGGCCAAAGTTGTTTTAAAAAAGAACGGCAGAGTCGTGCAAAGCTGGAAGGGATTAAAATATTTACAAAATTTAGCGGTAGGAAATTATGAATTGGAAATTAGCGCAGAAAGCTATCACCCGCAGCAGAAAGAAATTGAGATTAGAGCGCAAAAGACAACCAATGTGGATGTTGTTTTGAGCAGAAAACAAAAGGCAAAGCATGTCCGGAGCTTTACAAAAAGTGGCAGCATTGAGATGGTTTACGTTAAAGGCGG
>CAZRBA010000005.1:0-14737 GCA_964598255.1 uncultured Caldithrix sp.
GAGATGGTAATGCCTGGCGATAATATTACGATAGACGTAGAATTGCAGAAAGAGATCGCCTTGGAAAAAGAATTGCGCTTTGCGATTCGTGAAGGCGGACGCACAGTAGGTGCGGGTGTTGTTACGGAAATTATCGAGTAAAAAAGGTTGTGAGACGTGAGAGATATTATAGTACTCGAATGCACGAAATGTAAGAGTCGTAATTATACGACCACAAAAAACAAAAGGAAACATAGCGGACGCGTGGAATTTATCAAATATTGTCCGCGTTGTAATGCCCGCACTCCGCACAAGGAGACGCGGTAAAATCCATCAGCTAGGCGTGTAGCTCAATTGGCTAGAGCACTGGTCTCCAAAACCAGGGGTTGGGGGTTCGAGTCCCTCCACGCCTGCTGTTTTTTATGGGTTTAACGGAGCAAGGAAAAGCATGTTCAAAAAGTTAAAAAAATTTATTGACGAAGTAAAAGTGGAAATGGCCAAGGTTACCTGGCCTACGCATCAGGAACTGGTTAATTCTACAATTATTGTTGTTATTGTAAGTTTGCTTTTTACGGTTTACATCTTTCTTGCGGATTTAATTATTTCCCAGGTGATGAAACTGTTTTATTAATGTTTGACGAGGTTTTGTAAAAGTGAGTGAAAAAAAGTGGTATGCATTAAGGGTATATTCCGGTAAGGAAGCCATCGCCAAAGCGCACATCGAGCATGAGATTGCCATGCAGGGCGTTAAGGATAAGGTGGGGCATATTATCATTCCCTCGGAGAACATTATTGAGATGAAGGGTGGAAAAAAACGCGTTAAGAATCGTGTTTTTTTCCCGGGTTATATGCTGATTGAGATGGAGATGGATAGTCTTACCAAGCATATTATCGAAAACGCACCTGGGGTGGTTAGTTTTGTCGGTCCTAAAAACAATCCGACGCCATTACGTGATTCGGAAGTAAAATCAATATTGGGTAAAATCGAGCGCAGTCGCGAAACGGAAGTGAAGGGTAAAGTAGATGTGCCGTTTAAGGTTGGGGATCCCATTCGTGTTATTGACGGTCCGTTTAACGATTTTACCGGTTTTGTTGAAGAGATAAATGAAGAAAAAAACAAGGTGAAGGTGAACATTAGTATTTTTGGTCGCCCGACGCCGGTTGAGTTGGATTTCCTTCAAGTTGAACTTGAAAAATAATAAATGAGGTTTAGCAAATATGGCAAAGAAAATAATCGGCAAAATTAAGCTTCAAATTCCGGCTGGCCAGGCCAAGCCATCGCCTCCTGTTGGACCTGCGCTTGGTCAACACGGCGTAAATATTATGGAGTTCTGCAAAGCGTTTAATGCGCAAACGCAGGATAAAGCCGGGTATATTATTCCGGTGGAAATTACCGTTTTTGCGGATCGGTCGTTTAAATTTTTCACAAAAACGCCACCGGCATCGGATTTGTTGCTTAAAGAAGCTAAGTTAGAAAAAGGATCGGGTGAGCCCAACTTAAATAAGGTGGGCAAAGTAACAAAAGATCAAATTCGTAAGATTGCTGAAATGAAAATGCCTGATTTGAATGCTTCGGACATAGAAGCGGCCATGCGCATGATCGAAGGTACAGCGCGTAGTATGGGTATAGTTGTGGAATAAATAGTCCAAAAATTTTAGATGGGGTAAGAATGAAGCGAAGTAAACGTTATCGTGAGCTCATCGCCAAAGTTGACAGAGACAAAGAATATAGCCTAGAAGAAGCCGTAAAACTTTTAAAATCTGTTTCAACCGCTAAATTTGATGAAACAGTGGAAATAGCCATGCGCTTGGGTGTTGACCCGCGGCATGCCGATCAGATGGTTCGCGGTACGGTGGTTCTGCCACACGGTACGGGCAAAAATATTCGTGTGCTCGTATTTGCTAAAGGCGATAAGGTTCAGGAAGCCTTGGATGCCGGAGCGGATTATGCCGGGCTGGATGAGTACATCGAACAAATCAATAAGGGTTGGTTGGATTTTGACGTAGCAGTGGCAACACCGGACGTGATGAGTAAAATCGGACGTCTCGGGCGCATTCTCGGCTCGCGTGGTTTGATGCCCAATCCGAAAAGCGGCACGGTGACCATGGATGTGGCACAGGCTGTTAAAGAGATTAAGGCGGGTAAAATCGATTTCCGTGTGGATAAAACCGGTATCGTGCATAGCGGAATTGCTAAAGTTTCTTTTGACGATGAGAAAATTGTTGACAACATTAAAACGTTTGTCAGCGCGGTTATCCGGCTTAAACCGGCTGCAGCAAAAGGAACCTATTTGAAATCCATTGCAATTTCCAGTACGATGGGGCCGGGAATTTTTATCGATCGTAATGCATCGACATATTCAAAGTAAGTAAAGTAAGGATCGACAAATGGCAACACCTAAAAAAATTGCAGTCGTTGAGGAATATACGGAAAAATTCAAGCAGGCTAAGGGCGTTTACCTTACCGATTATACCGGCATTGATGTGAAGACGATTGATGATTTACGCAAGAAATTCCGCGAAAGCAATATCGAATACAAAGTGCTTAAAAATCGTCTGGCGAAAATCGCATTTAAAAATGCTGGTGTGGATGAGATGGATCCGTATTTGCAGGGTGTCACCTCCTTTGTGATCGGTTATGATGATCCGGTTATCCCTGCGAAAATTATTAACGAATTTAACAAAAAAACGAAGCTTTTGAGCTTAAAAGCAGCTTGGGTAGAAGGCTCCGTATTTGGCCCGGAAGATGCGGCTAAGTTGGCGGATTTGCCCTCGCGCGATGTGCTTTTAAGTCAGTTTATCGGGCTATTGCAGGCGCCTATGTCCAAATTGGTTGGTACTTTGCAGGCTCCTTTACAGAAAATGGTTGGATTATTGGAATCCTTAAAAGAGAAAAAACAAGAGGCATAAATTAAATTTTGAATTTGGAGGTAAACGATGGCAGACGTGACAAGAAGTGACGTTCTTGAATATCTCGAAAAAGCATCCATGCTTGAAATCTCTGAACTGATTAAAGAAATCGAAGAAAAGTTCGGAGTAACCGCTGCGGCACCCGTAGCTGTTGCAGCCGCTGCTGCTCCTGCGGCCGGCGCCGGTGAAGCTGCTGAAGAAAAAACCGAATTTGACGTTGTTTTGACTTCGCCAGGTGAAAAGAAAATCCAGGTAATCAAGGTTGTCAGAGCCATTACCGGTTTGGGATTGAAAGAAGCCAAAGAATTGGTGGATAGCGCTCCCAAAGCCATTAAAGAGGGCGTTTCCAAAGCCGAAGCCGAAGACGTTAAAAAACAAATCGAAGAAGTTGGCGGCGTAGTAGAGATTAAATAATTATAATGACGTTTCAAAGTGAGGTAGTACCTTTGAAAGGTAAGAAAAAAATTGAACGTCACTCTTTTGCGCGTATTCCGCAAGCAATCGATTATCCTAATTTGTTGGAAGTGCAGCTTAAGTCCTTTCAGGATTTTCTTCAGGAGCATGTGAGCCCCGAAAAAAGGGAAAGCAAAGGATTGCAAGCTGTGTTCAACAGCGTATTCCCCATTAGCGATAGTGCGGGAAATTACGAGTTGCAGTTTGTGGAATACTATTTGGATAAGCCAAAATACAGCGAACGCGAATGCCAGGAGCGGGGCGTAAGTTATGCCGTCCCGCTTAAGGCTAAAATGAGGCTTGCCATAAAAGACGTGACGGGTGAAACCGATAATTTCACGGAATTTATTGAACAAGATGTGTACCTTGGTAATATGCCGTACATGACGGCCCGAGGTACTTTTATTATCAATGGGGCCGAACGTGTGATTGTAAGCCAGTTGCATCGTTCGCCAGGTGTATTTTTCTCTGATACGCTGCATCCGAACGGAACGCCGATTTATTCGGCAAGGATTATTCCTTTCCGCGGTTCCTGGGTTGAGTTTACTACAGATGTCAATGACGTGATGTACGTTTATATCGACCGGAAAAAGAAATTTCCGGTTACCATGCTTTTGCGTGCCATCGGTTTTAGCACCGTGGAAGATATTGTAAACGCCTTCGAAGAATCGGAAGAAATTGAGATCCAACTTGAAAACATGCCCAACTTGGTCGGGCAAATGTTGGCTACGGATGTGGTTGATTTTTCTACCGGCGAGGTGATTGCAGAGCAAGGGAAAAATATTACACAGGAAATGCTCGATCAGTTTCTCGAGCTGGGGGTGAAAAAAGTTAAAATCGTCCGTCCTTCGGATGTAAATTCACCCAATTTGGTCCTGAATACCTTGCGTAAAGATACGGCCAAAACCGAAGCCGAAGCAATCGAAGCGATTTATCGCCAGTTGCGTTCCGGCGAACCGCCCGATATCGATACGGCCCGCGCATTAATCGAACGGATGTTTTTCAATGAAAAACGTTACGATTTGGGGGCTGTCGGTCGTTATCGCATCAATAAAAAGCTGGGCCTGGATATCCCCTATGACAAAACCGTTCTTACGCGCGAGGATATTATTGCTATTCTCAAATATCTGATTGGTATGCGTGAAGGAAGAAATCCTTCCGATGATATCGATCATTTGGGTAACCGACGGGTGCGGACCGTGGGCGAGCAATTGGCCTCACAGTTTAATGTGGGGTTTGCCCGTATGGCACGTACCATAAAAGAGCGCATGAATATCGGAGATGCCGAAAAATTGACGCCTCAGGATTTGGTTAATGCGCGTACCATTTCTTCGGTCATTAATACTTTTTTTGGTACCTCGCAACTTTCCCAATTTATGGATCAGACCAATCCTTTGGCGGAATTGACACATAAGCGGCGTTTGTCTGCTTTGGGCCCTGGCGGGTTAACACGGGAACGGGCCGGTTTTGAAGTCCGTGACGTTCATTACACCCACTATGGTCGATTGTGTCCCATTGAAACGCCGGAAGGCCCAAATATCGGTCTTATTTCTTCATTGTGTGTACATGCGCGGATTAATGACTTCGGTTTTATCGAAACCCCGTACCGCAAGGTGGTTAACGGTCGCGTAACCAAAGACATTGAGTATCTTTCGGCAACGGAAGAAGACAGCTACACCATTGCTCAGGTAAACGCGCCGATTGACGAGAAAGGCAACTTTCTGAACGATCGTGTTAAAGCACGCCAAAAAGGTGATTTCCCCGTTGTTCCGCCCGAAAAGGTGGAATACATGGATGTGGCTACCAATCAAATCGTTTCTCCGGCTGCTTCTTTGATTCCGTTTTTGGAACACGACGATGCTAACCGTGCTTTGATGGGCTCGAACATGCAGCGTCAGGCCGTGCCGCTAATGGTGCCGGAAGCACCCATCGTGGGCACCGGAATGGAAGCCAAGGTGGCGCGTGATTCTGGAACGATGGTCATTGCCGAAGAAGACGGCCTGGTCGAATACGTTGATGCCGAAAAGATTGTCATTAAAATGGACAATCCGCCACAGCCGAAATCGGGTAAAGAACGTCTGATGGAGCTGAGCGATCGCAAAGAATACAATTTATTGAAGTTTATCCGCACTAATCAGGATTCCACCATCAATCAACGCCCGCTGGTGGTTGAGGGACAACGCGTTAAAAAAGGCGATATTTTGGCGGATGGTTGTGCCACGGATCAGGGCGAACTGGCTTTGGGCCGTAATGTGTTGGTGGCTTTTATGCCATGGCACGGGTACAATTTTGAAGATGCCATTATCATTAGCGAACGTATTGTGCGTGATGATGTGTACACCTCGATTCACATTCAGGAATTTGAGCTTCAGGTGCGGGATACTAAACGCGGTGAAGAAGAGTTAACGCGAGAAATTCCCAATGTGAGCGAAGAAGCGACCAAAGATCTGGATGAAAACGGAATCGTGCGCGTTGGAGCCGAAGTTCGTGCGGGAGACATCTTGATCGGTAAGGTGACGCCAAAAGGAGAAACCGATCCGACCCCGGAAGAAAAATTGTTGAAAGCCATTTTCGGTAACAAAGCCGGAGATGTAAAAGATGCCTCTTTAAAAGCGCCTCCGGGCATGAAGGGGGTGGTTGTGGCCACTCGCTTGTTTAGTCGTAAAAAGAAAAGCGGTTCGGAGCGCAAAGAAGAAAAGAAGATTATCGAAAAGATCGAACAGAATGCCGAGAAACGCAAAAAGGCCGTTGAGAAGAAATTGGCACAGCGTTTGGGTGAGCGTTTTAAGGGAATGAAAACCCAAGGCATTCGCTATGTGGATGGAAAAATAGCCATTAAGGCCAATACAACCATTTCGGAAAATTCGTTCAATAAGGTTGATGTAAAAAGTCTGGATATTAACAGTACTTGGTTTGAGGAAGATCCGAAAAATACGTTTGTGCGCGAATTATATGCCGATTATCGCAGGGTCCTGCAAGAAATCGAAAATGACGTCAAGCGCGAAAAACACAAATTGGTTGTTGGCGACGAATTGCCTCCGGGTATTACCCAGTTGGCTAAAGTTTATGTGGCTGAAAAACGTAAGCTTTCGGTCGGTGATAAAATGGCCGGTCGTCACGGAAACAAAGGTGTGGTTTCGCGTATTGTGCCCATGGAAGATATGCCTTTTATGGAAGACGGAACGCCAGTTGATATTATTCTCAATCCTTTGGGTGTGCCTTCTCGTATGAATTTGGGCCAAATTTTTGAAACTACGCTTGGCTGGGCCGGTTATAAACTGGGTAAAAAATATGCCACACCCGTATTTGACGGGGCAACCTATGAAGATCTGCTCGAAGAGATAAAAAAAGCCGGATTACCTGAATCCGGAAAGTTGAAACTGTACGACGGTCGCACCGGAGAGCCGTTCGATCAGGATGTTACGGTTGGCTATATTTATATGTTAAAGCTCTCGCATCTGGTTGATGATAAAATTCATGCGCGCTCTATTGGGCCTTATTCGTTAATTACTCAGCAACCGCTGGGCGGTAAGGCGCAATTTGGCGGCCAACGTTTCGGTGAAATGGAAGTTTGGGCTTTGGAAGCCTACGGCGCCGCTTATACCTTGCAGGAAATTCTTACGGTAAAAAGTGACGACGTAACGGGCCGTTCCAAAACGTACGAAGCGATCGTTAAAGGCGAAAATTTGCCGGATCCGGGCGTACCCGAATCCTTTAATGTATTAATTCGGGAATTGCAGGGCTTGGCTCTAAAAGTTCGCCTTGAATAGGCATTTATTGCCGCAGCAATTTGCCTCTCGTGCCGCAAATTTTGGGGACGAGAGGCTTTATTTTGCTTTTAAACCGATGGTTTTAAAAAACTTTCGGCTTTAAATAGAAGATTAGAATAGGAGTAGTAATCTTGAACATTCGAAGAGGTCCAAATAAGTTTCATAAAATTATCATTAGCTTGGCTTCGCCCAATGATATTTTGGAGCAATCCTATGGGGAGGTTACCAAGCCTGAGACGATAAATTATCGCTCCTTTAAGCCGGAAAAAGACGGGCTTTTTTGCGAGAAGATTTTTGGGCCGGTTAAAGATTGGGAATGTCATTGCGGTAAATATAAACGCATCCGTTACAAAGGTATTATTTGTGACCGTTGCGGTGTGGAAGTAACGCAGAAAAAAGTACGCCGCGAGCGCATGGGGCATATTTCGTTAGCGGTTCCCGTGGTGCATATTTGGTTTTACAAATCGTTGCCTTCGAAAATCGGTTATCTGCTCAATATGTCGCCAAAGGATCTGGAAAAGGTTATCTATTACGAAAATTACATTGTCATTAATCCGGGTAAAAGCAACTTAAAATTCAAACAGCTTATTAACGAAGAAGAATATTTTAATCAACTGGATGAACATGGCGAATTGAACGAAGAATTAGCCGATGACGATCCCAATAAATTTATCGCCAAAATCGGCGGCGAAGCCATTCATCATCTTTTGAAAATGCTCAATGTGGAAGAGTTGGCAATCGAATTACGCAAAACCATTAAAACGGAAACTTCGGAACAGAAAAAGCAAGATGCCTTAAAACGCTTAAAGGTGGTCGAAGCGTTCCGTACGCGTGAAAAGAATTTGGAATACCGCAACAAGCCGGAATGGATGGTTCTGGACGTTATTCCGGTTATTCCGCCCGAACTGCGTCCGTTGGTGCCTCTGGAAGGCGGTCGTTTTGCCACCAGCGATTTGAACGATTTGTATCGACGTGTGATTATTCGTAACAATCGTTTGAAAAAATTATTGGAAATCCGCGCGCCGGAAGTCATTTTGCGTAACGAAAAACGCATGCTTCAGGAAGCGGTGGATTCGTTGTTTGACAATTCCAAGCGTACCACGGCCATGCGTTCCGACGGCGATCGTCCCTTAAAATCGCTTTCCGATATGTTAAAAGGAAAGCAAGGTCGTTTCCGTCAGAACTTATTGGGTAAGCGTGTGGATTACTCCGGTCGCTCGGTGATTGTGGTTGGCCCGGAACTGAAACTGCATGAGTGCGGTTTGCCCAAAGAGATGGCCATCGAACTTTTTAAACCGTTTATTATTCGCAAACTGGTTGAACGTCGATTTGTAAAAACGGTTAAAAGCGCTAAAAAATTGGTAGAACGTAAGGGGCCGGAAGTTTGGGATATTCTGGAAGAGATTATTGATGATCATCCCGTGATGCTTAACCGGGCACCCACCTTGCATCGTTTGGGTATTCAGGCCTTTCAACCGGTATTAATCGAAGGCAAGGCCATTCAAATTCACCCGCTGGTTTGTGCGGCGTTTAATGCGGACTTTGACGGTGACCAGATGGCTGTACATATTCCGCTTTCGTATGAGGCGCAAGTGGAAACCAAACTGTTGATGCTTTCCAGTCACAATATTTTGTCTCCTTCAAGCGGTGTGCCCATTGCCGTGCCTAGTCAGGACATCGTTTTGGGTTGTTATTATTTGACCAAACGCGCGCCCGATAGTCTCGGAGAAGGAATGGTATTTTCTTCTACTCAAGAAGCCATAATTGCGCATAATAACGGTAAGGTTGATATTCATGCGGGAATTAAGGTGCGCGTTAACGGCGAACTGGTGGAAACAACCATGGGCCGTGTGCTGTTCAATCAAATTGTTCCGGAAGAAATCGGTTTTGTTAACGAGTTGTTGTCCAAAAAAACTATTTCCAATATAATTGGTGCTATTTACCGTAAGCTGGGCAACAAGGTTACGGCCGAATTTTTGGATAATTTGAAGGCCTTGGGCTTTTATTATGCTACCCGTTCCGGAGCTTCGATCGGTTTGTATGATATCGTTATTGCTCCGGAAAAGGAAAAATTCGTCAATGCGGCACAGGAAGAAGTGGATCAGATTCAAGAATTATACGAACAAGGTATTATTACGGACGGCGAACGGTACAATAAAATTATCGATATTTGGACCAAGGTAACGGCCGATGTGGCCGAAGCCATGTTCCGTCGTTTGAGCAAAGATAAAAACGGTTTTAATCCGTTGTACATGATGTCCGATTCAGGTGCCCGCGGAAGTAAAGAACAAATCCGACAGTTGGCCGGTATGCGTGGTTTGATGGCCAAACCGCAAAAATCGCTTACCGGGCAAACGGGTGAAATTATCGAAAACCCGATTACGGCTAACTTTTTCGAAGGCCTGTCTGTAATCGAATACTTTATTTCCACGCATGGCGCTCGTAAAGGTTTGGCCGATACCGCTCTTAAAACGGCCGATGCCGGATATCTTACCCGCCGTTTGGTGGATGTGGCGCAGGATGTGATCGTATCCGAGATCGATTGCGGCACCATTATGGGGCAGGATATTACGGACCTGAAAGAAGGCGAAGAAATCATCGAACCATTGGCCGACCGCGTTTTGGGGCGCGTAGCTGCCGAAGATGTTGTTGATCCGGTAACCAAAGAAGTAATAGCCAAACGCGGCGACCTGATCGATGAAACCATTGCCGAAAAAATTAACACTTCTTCGTTGGAAGTGGTGCGTGTACGTACCGAGCTTACTTGCGAATCCAAATATGGCGTTTGTGCCATGTGTTACGGGCGCAATATGGCTACCGGCGATTTGGTGGAAGTAGGCGAAGCCGTGGGTGTTATGGCTGCCCAAAGTATCGGCGAACCCGGTACGCAGTTAACATTGCGTACTTTCCATATCGGTGGTACGGCCTCGCGTATCGCTTCGGAATCGGATATTACGACCAAGGCCGAAGGCATTGTTAAGTTGATCAATATCCGTACGGTATTAAATAAAGAAAACGAACCGGTGGTTACGGGACGCAACGGTAAAATTGAAATTATCGATCCCGAAGACAATCGGGTTCTGGCAACCTATAATGTGCCTTACGGTTCTACCTTAAAGGTAGAAGACGGACAGCAAGTCAAAAAATTTGATATTTTGTTCAATACCGATCCCTATTCTTCGGTTATTATTACGGAAAATTCGGGACGGGTACAGTTCGAAGATATTATCGAGAACATCACTTTCCGCGAAGAGCTGGATGAACAAACGGGCCGCAAGCAGCGCGTTATCGTGGAATCGAAAAATAAAAATTTGAATCCGCATATTTTTATCGTAGACGAAAACGGCCAGAAGGTAAATCAATATTTTGTTCCCGTAAAAGCATTTCTGCAGGTTAATGACGGAAGCGAAGTTCATGCGGGTGACGTGTTGGTAAAAATTCCGCGCGAAATCGGTAAAACCCGTGATATTACCGGCGGTTTGCCGCGTGTGGCCGAGTTGTTCGAAGCGCGCCAACCCAAGGAAAAAGCGGTGGTCAGCGAAATTGACGGATATGTGAAGTTCGGTAGTATTAAACGGGGAATCCGCGAAATTATCATCGAATCGGAACTGGAGACTAAAAAATACAATATTCCTCATGGAATGCACATTTTGGTGCACGAAAACGATTTTGTCAGGGCCGGAGAACGTTTAACCGACGGCGCCATTGCTCCGGACGATATCTTGCGTATTCAGGGGCCAGCAAAGGTTCAGGAATATCTGGTTAACGAGATTCAAGAAGTGTATCGTTTGCAGGGTGTAAAGATTAACGATAAGCACATCGGTATTATCGTGCGTCAGATGTTAAAAAAGGTACGCGTTGATGATCCAGGCGATACGAACTTTTTGCCGGGCGATCAAGTGTACAAATACGATTTCTTCGAAGAAAACGCCAAAATTGCCAACAAATTGGTGGTTACCGATCCAGGCGACAGCTTGTTCCGTGAAGGTTCCATTACGGATAAGAAAACCGTAGAATTAATTAACAAAGACTTGCGCAAAGCAAAAAAGAAACCGGTCAAATTCCGTAAGGCGCAAGCGGCTACATTTAGCCCGATTTTACTGGGTATTACGCAAGCTGCTTTAACCACCAAGAGTTTTATCTCGGCTGCCTCTTTCCAGGAAACAACCCAGGTGTTAACCGATGCGGCTGTGGCCGGAAAGGAAGACGAGTTGATCGGCTTAAAAGAAAATGTCATTATGGGGCATTTGATTCCGGCGGGAACTGGATTGCGTAAATACGACGAAGGCTTGCTTGAAGTGGAAGAAGCCGAGGAAGCCAAGGATGAAACGCAAGAACATTCCGATGAAGTCGGAGGTCTGATAAGCGATGAAAATACCGACGGGCAGGAAGCGAAAGATAGTGTTTCTGAAGACGAAAAAGTGGAAAAATAAGTTTGCTATCAAATTAAAAAACTATTAAATTACGAATCTGTAACTTTTTTTGGAGGATGTCTTGCCAACGATCAATCAATTGGTTCGTAAGGGACGAAAAGTAGTTGAAAAGAAAACGAAGGCACCGGCTTTAACCGGCTGCCCGCAGCGAAGAGGGGTGTGTACGCGTGTGTATACGACAACCCCTAAAAAACCGAATTCAGCTTTGCGAAAAGTTGCTCGTGTTCGTCTGACTAACGGGTTTGAAGTTACGGCTTACATCCCGGGTGAAGGACATAATCTTCAAGAGCACTCGATCGTATTGATTCGGGGAGGTCGTGTTAAGGACTTGCCCGGCGTTCGTTACCATATTGTACGTGGAACTTTAGATACGAGTGGCGTTGAAGATCGTAAACAGGGAAGATCTAAATACGGTACTAAAAAGCCTAAAAATTAACAGGTTTAGTTGGAGAGAAAATGCGTAGAAGAAGGCCGCCAAAACGGACGATTTTGCCGGATCCGAAATACAAAGATGTGGTTGTTGCCAAGTTTATCAATAATTTGATGTACGATGGTAAAAAGAGTGTCGCAGAAAAAACATTTTATGCGGCGTTGGATCTGGTGCAGAAACGATTAAAAAAAGATCCTTTGGAAGTATTTAAACAGGCGATGGAAAATGTGGCTCCCATTTTGGAGGTCCGTTCCCGTCGTGTGGGTGGTGCAACCTATCAAGTGCCGGTAGAAGTTCGCGCTTCTCGGCGCCAGGCGTTGGCTATCCGCTGGTTGATCAATTATTCCAGGGCACGCAGTGAGCGTACGATGGCCGAAAAATTGGCTAACGAGCTTATTGCTGCTTATAAAAATGAAGGCGCATCTGTTAAGAAGCGTGAAGATACGCATAAAATGGCCGAAGCAAACAAAGCGTTCGCGCATTTCAGGTGGTAGGAGTAGTTCCCGAAGATGGCGAAGAAAGCATTCGATAAATCGAAAATACGGAACATCGGGATTATGGCGCATATCGACGCGGGTAAAACCACGACGACCGAGCGCATTCTGTTCTATTCCGGTCGTGTGCACCGCATAGGTGAGGTGCATGACGGTGCGGCTACCATGGATTGGATGGAGCAGGAAAAAGAGCGTGGTATTACCATTACCTCGGCTGCTACTACCGTTAAATGGCGCGATGCGGAAATCAATATTATTGATACGCCAGGCCATGTGGATTTTACGGTTGAGGTGGAACGCTCCCTGCGCGTACTGGACGGGGCGGTTGCCTTGTTTTGCGGTGTGGGCGGAGTGGAACCACAGTCCGAAACTGTGTGGCGCCAGGCGGACAAATATCATGTACCGCGCATCGCTTTTGTTAATAAAATGGATCGTGTCGGCGCCGATTTTTTTAATGTGCTGGAAGAAATGCGCAAGCGTTTGGGAGCCAATCCGGTGCCTTTGCAATTGCCTATTGGTTCCGGCGAGCTTTTTAACGGCATCATCGATTTGGTTGAAATGAAGGCCGTGCTTTACAACGAAAGTACCTTGGGCAAGCTTTATGAAGAGGCGGAAATCCCCAAGGGTTTGATTGAGCAGGCAGAAGAATATCGCAACAATATTTTGGAATCGGTTGCGGATTACGACGATGAGCTGATGGTTAAGTATTTGGAAGGCGAAGAGATTACCGAAAAAGAACTGAAGAGCGCCATACGCAAAGCAACCATCGATGGAAAAATTACGCCTGTTTTTTGCGGCTCTGCGTTTAAAAACAAAGGCGTGCAACGGCTGATGGATGGTATTATCGATTATTTACCATCCCCTTTGGATAAAGGCGCGGTTCTGGGAATTAATCCCAAAACCGGTGAAGAAGTACATCGCGAACCAAAAGACGATGCTCCTTTTGCTGCCTTAGCTTTTAAAATTCAAACCGATCCGTATGTAGGGCGCTTAACCTATATTCGGGTATATTCCGGACAACTTAATAGCGGATCGTATGTTTACAATACCAATAGCGAAAAAAAGGAACGGGTTGCACGTATTCTTAGAATGCACGCCAATCATCGTGAAGATATCGATGTGGCGCGATCTGGGGATATCGTAGCCATAGTGGGGTTGAAAAATACCAAAACAGGAGATACCCTTTCGGATCCCAAACATTTAATCCGTTTGGAATCGATGCAGTTCCCCGAGCCGGTTATTTCGGTGGCCGTGGAACCCAAGACCAAAGCCGATCAGGATAAACTGAGTCAATCGCTGGTTAAGTTGAGTGATGAGGATCCCACATTTCGTGTGCGCACCGATGAGGAAACCGGTCAAACGATTATTAGCGGAATGGGCGAATTGCATTTGGAAATTATTATCGATCGTTTGCTGCGCGAATTTAAAGTGGGTGCGAATATCGGTCAGCCGCAGGTTGCCTACAAAGAAACGATTACCAAAAAAGTGGTTGCGGAAGGCAAGTTTATTCGCCAGTCTGGCGGACGCGGTCAATACGGACATGTCAAAATTGAGATGGAGCCCAACGAGCCCGGCAAGGGATTTGAGTTTGTCGATGCCATTGTGGGCGGCGTGGTTCCCAGAGAATTTATTCCTGCCGTAAAGGCAGGGATTGAAGATGCCATGAAAAATGGTGTCTTGGCCGGATATCCGGTGGAAGATGTTAAGGTAAAGCTCATCGACGGATCTTATCACGAAGTGGATTCCAGTGAAATGGCTTTTAAAATTGCCGGTTCGATGGCTTTTCAGGAAGGGGCTAAAAAAGCCGGCCCTGTTTTATTGGAACCGATTTTCAGTATTGAGATAGTGGTTCCGGAAGAATACTTGGGTGACGTGATTGGTGATTTGAATTCGCGTCGCGGTAAAATTTCCGGAATCTTGCCACGAAAAGATGCACAGGTTGTATCCGGAATGGTTCCGCTTTCGGAAATGTTTGGTTATGCCACCCAATTGCGCTCTATTACCCAAGGAAGAGCAATATACACGATGCAGTTCTCTCACTATGAAAAGGTGCCCGAACAGGTAGCCAAAGAGCTGATCGAAAAGGGTGGAAAGTAAAAGATTTGTAAAAAATCCTGGAGGCAAAAAAAATGGCAAAAGCAAAATACGAACGCAAGAAACCGCATGTTAATGTAGGTACGATTGGTCACGTGGATCATGGGAAGACCACATTAACGGCAGCGATTACGCAAGCCTTGGCCAAAAAAGGTCAGGCAGAGTTCCGTAGTT
>CAZRBA010000006.1:0-2663 GCA_964598255.1 uncultured Caldithrix sp.
CGGCGCGATTTGCGCAATCTGGAAAACGAAATCGAACGATTCTACCGCGTGAGCAAACTTTCGGACGGGCTTATCGGTTTACGCAATGCCGTGCGCACGGCGGCCATTGTCACCTCGGCGGCCTGGGAAAACAAACGCAGCATGGGCTGCCACTATCGGGAATAGAAAGATAGAATTATCCTAAAAAACACAAAAACACAATTTGATTTTATCGGATAAGTTAGAAATTTTGGGTTAGAAAAACATTTTCGCGCAAAATCACAGACGGAGTTTAGGAAGGTTAAAAAGCATGTAGGTTTAGGTAAAGATAGGGAGTGCCTCTATCTTTACCTAATGGACCTATGAAAGTGCGTTGATATGTTTGGCTAATTTTGCCTTACGATTGGCTGCTTTATTGCGATGAATAATTCTTTTGGAAGCCAATTTATCCAAAAGAGAAGTGGTCTTTTTGAAATTTTCAACCGCTTCTTCCTTGTTTTCGGCATTGAGGACCGATTTGATCGCTAATTTCATTTGGCGTTTGTAGTGACGATTGCGTTTATACGCTTTAGCTTCCAAACGAATTCTTTTTTTAGCTGACTTATGATGAGCCATGGTAATTGTTTCTCCCGTTTTCTGTTTAAATTTGAAAGTCAACGAATTTAAGAGAAAAATATCGAATTGTCAAATGTAAGCTAAAAGTTTTTTGTCGGATATGATGTAACGGGAAATGGGCGCACTAAACAAATGCGCGCCCACTTATTATGCGTTTTAAATTGCCAAAAATAATCCCGCGGTTACTGAATTGTATTTTCCGATATTGTAATCGATATTCAAATTAACGAGAATAAAACGAATATTCAAACCCAAAGACACGCGGGACTTGTTTTCGCCCGGAATGTCAAAGCGAATGCGATCATTGACGATTCCGCTTGGTGTTTGGATCGAATAATCGTAAGTAACCTCCATGTTGGCATCTTCGATAAAATATCCGGCATAGGGCGTAAGATTTAATGCACGCCAGCCCAATTGTTTGCTTATATTTACTCCGAAGCCGTGAGCGGTGGTGGTTAAAATATCGCCTATTTCCAGTTTTTGATCAAAATAGCTCAAGGCAACCTCAAACGGCAGATCAACGGGCAGCCAAATCATCGGGTTGTGCTGAATTCCGTAACCAAAATACTTAACCGTGCCCATACCGGCCTGTAATTCCTGTGGCGGCAGGTAACGAATCGTTCCTTGCGTCCCGAACAAAGTACCCAGTGTTAATTGTGGCGTTGCCAGCGGAAGCCATTCGGCATTTGCCAGATCTCTGAATCCGCTGACATTCAAATCGACATTTTGTTCCGGAACCGTGTAATCTTGTCCGTTCACGTGGAAGGTCTTTCCAGGAAAAGTAACCGTAATATGATCGTCTGGATTGCCAATAATGGTCGGCCCGGCAATCGTAACATCAAAATATTGGGCGGTAAGCTGATCCACCAAGGCGTCTTCTTCGTCTTTGGAAAGGCCCTGATTGCTCACCATGGCCCGGGCCTGTGTTTCGTTGAAGCGAAAACTGCCGGAAGTAGAAAACGATTTGGCCGTTGTGGGAAATTGAGCACCCATAGCCACAATTCCCAGTTCCAGATTAAAACCTTTAACTTTGGCTTCCGGGGCGCGATGAAACCAGCCACCGTTTAAATCGGTACCGAAAGCGGATGAAATGGGGTTTAGGTATTGAGATGCGGCATCTTGAGAAAGCATATCTAAGGTTTCCTGCAAAGTGGCATCATCCTGAGCCAAACAAACGTGCACGGAAAACATTAAGCCCATGGCCAGCACCAAAGCAAATAAAGACTTCATAAAACCTCCTTGATTATTAAACCAATCGATCAATAACATGATACGAAAAAAGACCGACGAATTCTTTGCGCGGGATCAATAGGCATAGTTTCGTACGAAATTTAAGGAACTAAAGGAAAGTAAAGTTCAATTATAAAGAAAGAAGATGTAAAAAATGAAACGAATTTTGGATTTGAGAGTAAAAAGGCCCTTAAAACAAAATAAAATTTGCGCGGTTTTTTTAAGGGTGTTTAAATTCGCAACCGCTCAAACGGAATAAAAAAATCCGATTTTTTTTAAAAACGGTATTGACATTTTTAAATATTTAATTAAATTAGAAGACTGCAATTTTTACTTGTTGCTGGCGTAGCTCAATTGGTAGAGCAGCTGATTTGTAATCAGCGGGTTGGGGGTTCAAGTCCTCTCGCCAGCTCAGGCAAAAGTGTTAACGGCCAAATGGTTATGTTAGCACCGCATCCTAAAAAGGGGTAAGCGGGAGTAACTCAGTTGGCTAGAGTCACAGCCTTCCAAGCTGTTGGTCGCGGGTTCGAGTCCCGTCTCCCGCTCTAGTTTCCCCTTTGAATATATAGTGGCTCACGTAGCTCAGTAGGTAGAGCACATCCTTGGTAAGGATGAGGTCACCGGTTCAAGCCCGGTCGTGAGCTCTACTTTTTTTGAAAGCAGAGTTTAAAGATAAAATATCTTTTCGGAGGATTTTTAAATGGCAAAAGCAAAATACGAACGCAAGAAACCGCATGTTAATGTAGGTACGATTGGTCACGTGGATCATGGGAAGACCACATTAACGGCAGCGATTACGCAAGCCTTGGCCAAAAAAGGTCAGGCAGAGTTCCGTAGTT
>CAZRBA010000007.1:0-44625 GCA_964598255.1 uncultured Caldithrix sp.
TTTGGACATGCAAGGCATCTTTTTTGCCGTGGGCCCGGCCTTCAAAACGGGCTACCGCTGCGAAACGCTGCACAATGTGGATGTGTACCCTTTGGTTTGTAAAATTTTGGGCATTGTACCCAATCAAAAAATCGACGGGAAATTAGAGCGCATCGGATTTATTTTGCGTTAAACGTAGCCGAGGGCAATAAAAAAGGCCGGAGAAGATCTCCGGCCTTGATAGTTTTTCTTCTTATTTGGAGATACGTTCTTTGAATTTTTGCAATCGTTCTTTCAGAGCATCAAACAGACCGCCGGTTTTCTCTTCATGTTTGATTTTGTCCTTAATTGTTTCGATATCATTAAGAATATTTTTAAATTCTTTGTCGCGGTTTCCGTAGCCCAAAGCCTCTGCAACCTTGATTTGATATTGGGCCTCTTTTAGTAATTCCAAAGCCTTTTGCGGATGGCTATCAACCGAATCGGCAGCCAAATCAACCATAGCCTGGGCGTTAATCACGGGGATCGGAATGCTTACCTCTTTAATAACAATGGCACTTAAGGCATTTGCCAATATGATTTTAGCATCCTTTATTTTATCCTGATCAATCAAACGTGCCGCCGTTTTGATAGCCTGGGGATATGTTTTCAAAGGAATATAAGAAGTGGTTACCCGAATTTCGCTTACCATATTATCCAAAAGACGGCGGGCATCTTGTAAATAGCCTTTGTCGATCAAATCCTTTACTTGCTTGCGCATTTTTTCGATTTGATTTAGATCGCTAATCAAATTTACCACCTGCGAATTGGCATCAATCGGTACCAACGCCAAATCAGGATTCCGTTCTAAAAGCAGTTCCAGTTTGCCCAGTACGGTTTCCATGGATTTAATTGCCTGGGCTTTTTTACCGTTGTTCAGTGCATCCAGTGCATGTTGCGTTTCTTGAATGGCTATCATTGCTTCGGCTACCAATTTTTGATTTGCTTTGGCCTGTTCTTTGGCTTGCTGCCGTTTGATATTTGCCATCAAAGAATCTCTGGTAATGCCCAACGTATCGACCATGGCACCGCGATTGTGTTCTTTTTGGCCGATAAGTTGTTGTGCATTGTTCGGGCTTTGTTCCGCCTTGCCGCTCGACTTGCATCCCGATAACAGCAAGAATGTGAACATAAACGCCACAATAACCGGTTTACTTCTCTTGAACATCATAACGGAATCTCCTTTTTGTTTGAGTTAGTGTTTTGCAGTTCGATAAACAAAAAACAAAAAACATACCACATTGTTTAACCTTTTTTAAAATAATTAGTTAAGCAAATGATTCATGAATGCAGAGATTTGTCATTGTTTGTCAATTTGACAAAAGGCGGCAAAATTTACGTAAAGGTGCGTTAGTTTGACCAATAAAAGTCTGCAAAGATGAAATAAGGTGTGGTTAAAATTGTCAGGAGTTATTTGGAAGTCTAATTTTCTTCTTCCAAATACCCAAAGAAAAAAGTAATGTATTTAGAACACCTTTGAGTCCAGTGGTTAGGGCTATGGCCCACCAAATACCGTCGATGCCCCATTGCCATTGAATGGCAAGTAGCCAGGCCAAAGGAATACGGGCAGCGGTAACCGGCACGGTAACCAACATGACCGGCAAGGTGTAACCGGCACCGCTAAAGGCTCCTTCCATGATAACTTCGAGCCCTAAAAAAATTTCAAAAAGAGCAATAATTCTCAGATAATCGCTGCCGATTTTTTGCACGGTGCTGTCCGAAGTAAAAATGCGCATTAAAAGTTGAGGCTCAAAATAGTAAACAGCGGAAATGGCCAAAAGCAAACTGACACCATAGGCACTAACCAGCCAAACAGAGCGTTGGGCTTCTTTGATGCGTCCGGCCCCGACATTTTGCCCTACCAATGTGGAAGCCGCCACCGAAAATCCCACGCAGGCAAACCAGGCAATACCCTCAATTCGATGGCCGATGCCGATTGCGGCTACGGAAGCCATGCCGAATTGAGAAATAATGCGTGTCAGAAAAACATAAATCAAACTAAAGAAAAACCCGCCAAAGGCAACTGGTGCGCCAATGGCCGCAATCTGTTTTTGGATGTTCATTTGCAAGGGCAAAACACGTATTTTAAGTTTCGGCATGTAATGCTTTTTTGCCAGCAAAAGATTTAAAATCAAAAGACCCAGCGCCTCGCTTAAAACGGTTGCCCAGGCAGCTCCGCCAATGCCCAGCGCCGGAAATTTCCACCAACCGAAAATCAAAAAAGGGTCCAGAACGGCATTAAAGGTTAAAGCAACGGCTAATACGACCATTGGGGTGCGGGTGTCTCCCAGACCGCGAAATACCGCTTCTAACCCGGTAAAAGCAAAACTAAAGACAAGACCCGCCAAAATGATGTTCATGTATTGGCGAGCTAAAAGAGAAACGTGTGGTTCAAAGCCCATTATTTGATAAAGAAAATTCTGGGATACAAAAACAATGGCTGCTAAAATTAAAGCGCTTAAAGTGTTAAGTAACATTCCCTGCCCGGCAGCCAAACGTCCCTTACTTGCTTTCCCGCCCCCGATGTTTTGCGCTACCAAGGTGCTAATACCGTTCACACTTAACCCAGACAACGAGAAGATAGCCCAAAGAATGAACGAGCTGCCGCCAATAGCCGCTAAGGCATCTGCACCGATTTTACCGATCCAATAAGCATCGACGAGCTGGTACAATGTGGTAAGAACCGACGAAATCATTCCGGGCAGAGAGAGCGTGAAAATTGCGCGGTGAATGTTGCGGTTAATGATGGGTTCGATGTTTTGCGCCATATTAATTCACCTGTTAACTTCGGTGGATTCCGAGGGCGATGCTAAATAGAAGGTTCGATTTTTTTATGCCCATTAACGGATTTTACTTTGGCTCTGCGTTTTGGTCGCACTTGTTTCGCACAATTCCGTTAACACATTTCCGGAAGATTTGGGATGAATGAAAGCAATACGGCTGCCGTGCGCTCCCGGCCGAGGATGTTCATCTATCAGGCGAATGCCGGAATGTTTTAAATGTTCCAATTGCCGATCCAAGTTATCGCTACGATAGGCAATATGGTGGAGGCCCTCACCGCGTTTCTGTAAAAATTTGGCAATAGGACTTTCTGCGGAAGTGGGCTCCAAAAGCTCGATGTGTACCATGCCAGTTTCAAAAATAGCGGTACGTACTTTTTGATCTTCAACGGTTTCAATTCCTAAAAATGAAAGACCCAAAATATCCCGATAAAACGGGATATGATCTTCGAGCTTATGCACGGCAATGCCTATGTGATCTATTTGTCGAATCATGTGTTTTGCAGCTCCTTTAAAACCTGATTAACCTTTTTGTTGACCAGTTGGTATGGTGCGGTTTCTTTTTGAATAATTTGGTCGATCCAATGATTTAATTTTTGTCCGGTTTGTAAAAATTCGTGGACATAAGCTTCAACCTTTGCCGTAAAAATTTTGCGTAATTCCTGAGTTAGACGTCTGCGCCTGCGCTGTTGTAGCCGACCGGAATTTTCCATTTTTTTCAAGAATTCGAAAATGCCCTCTTCCAATTCATCAATACCCGTGTTCTCGGTAGCTGATGTCATAAATACCGGATTTTGTTCCGCCTGATCATTTGGGGCTTTTAAATGAAGCACATATTCTATTTCCGCTTTTAGCCGATCGGCATCGGCCCGATCGCTTTTATTTACTACAAAGATGTCACCGATTTCCATTACGCCGGCTTTAAGTGCCTGAATTTCGTCACCCAGCCCGGGAACCAAAACAAGTAAAACAAGATCAACAATGTTCATGACTTCAATTTCCGTTTGACCGACGCCAATGGTTTCGATAAAAATGATGTCAAACCCGGCGGCATCCAATACTTTCACCGCGTCTGCCGTAGCACCCGAAACGCCCCCCAGATGTCCGCGGGAGGCCATGGAACGAATAAAAACATTCGGATCGGTGGCATGCTTTTGCATGCGAAGTCGATCGCCTAAAATAGCACCACCCGTAAAAGGCGAGGTTGGATCAATAGCCAAAACAGCCACCTTTTTTTTCTGTTTCCGCTCTCGTTCAATTAAACGATCCAGCAAACTGCTTTTGCCGGATCCAGGCGGGCCGGTAATACCCACGACAATAGCCTTACCCGTGTATTCAAATAATCGGTCGATCAATGTTTCTTTTTGCGCTGTTTCGTTTTCGACCCAACTGATGCCCCGCGCAATGGAGCGAATTTCGCCCCGAACGATATTTTTTACCAATGCCTCAATCAATGCTGTGCTCTTTCTTTGTTTAGTTCGATAAATTCGATTACTTTTTGAATAGGAGTACCCGGTGTAAAAATGGCCTCCACTCCTTGCTCATTCAAATAGGGAATATCTTCCTGCGGAATAACACCGCCGCCAAATACGATAATATTATCGGCCCCCTGCTGTCGTAAAAGGCGTACCACCTCCGGAAATAGTTCGTTGTGCGCTCCGGAAAGCAAACTAAGGCCCACAAAGTCCACGTCTTCTTGAACGGCTGTTTTGGCAATGGCTTCCGGCGATTGGCGGATACCTGTGTAAATAACTTCATAACCGGCCTCTTTTAAAGCGCGGGCTACATATTTTGCCCCACGATCGTGGCCGTCCAGTCCGGGTTTGGCAATCAGAATGCGTATTTTTTTCCCCATAAAAATTTCTCCGTTTTCACAAAACAATAGACTCGCGATATTCGCCGAAAACTTCGCGCAATACGTCGGAAATTTCTCCCAGCGTGGCATAAGCCCGGGCCGCATCCAAAATAAAAGGCATCAAATTGACCGATTCGTCTGTTGCGGCCCGATGTAAAGCCTGCAATGCTTGCCTTACTTTTTCGTTGTCCCGATTCCGGCGCAACTTTTTTAATTTTTCCGATTGGATTTTTTGCAACTCGGGATTTACCCGAAGAATTTCCTTTGGCGGTTCGTTTTCAATGGTAAATTTATTAACCCCAACCACCACGCGCTCTCCTTCTTCCACCTCTTTTTGGTAACGATAAGCCGAATCCTGAATCTCTTTTTGCACGTAACCCTTTTCGATGGCGGCAACCATGCCACCCATGGCATCAATTTTATTTAAATATTGCCAAACTTCTCCTTCAATGGTATCGGTCAAACGCTCAATGTAATAAGAACCCGCCAGAGGATCAACCGTGTTAGTCACACCGGATTCATAGGCAACAATTTGCTGAGTGCGCAGCGCAATACGTACCGAATTTTCGGTTGGTAACCCTAAGGCTTCATCTCTGGAATTGGTGTGCAAACTTTGTGTTCCGCCCAAAACGGCAGCCAAAGTTTGAATGGTAACGCGCACAATATTGTTATCAGGCTGTTGTGCCGTTAATGTGCTGCCTCCGGTTTGTGTGTGAAAACGGAGCATCCAAGAGCGTTCCTTGCGGGCGCCAAAGCGTTCTTTCATTATTTTTGCCCAAATGCGCCGAGCGGCGCGGAATTTGGCAATTTCTTCCAGTAAATCGTTGTGGGCATTAAAGAAAAAGGACAAACGTCCGGCAAATCGATCCACATCCAAACCAGCATTGATGGCGGCCTGTACATATTCGATTCCGTCCGCCAAGGTAAAGGCAATTTCCTGAACGGCTGTTGAGCCTGCCTCGCGGATGTGATAGCCGGAAATGCTGATGGTATTCCAATTGGGGACTTCCTGTGAACAATATTCGAATATATTGGTAATCAAACGCAAGGATGGCTTGGGCGGAAAAATGTAAGTGCCGCGGGCAATGTATTCTTTTAAAATATCGTTTTGAATGGTGCCCCGTAGCTTGTCCGGCGAAACACCCTGTTTTTCAGCCAGAGCAATGTAAAAAGCCAAAAGTATGGCTGCCGGAGCGTTAATCGTCATTGAAGTGGAAACCCGATCAAGCGGGATGCCTTCGAACAAGGTTTCCATATCTTGCAAGCTGTCAATGGCCACTCCCACTTTGCCTACCTCGCCCGCACTGTGCGGATCGTCGGAATCGTATCCAATTTGCGTGGGTAAATCGAAGGCTACGGAAAGACCGGTCTGCCCTTGCGATAACAGGTATTTGTAGCGTTTGTTCGATTCTTCGGCCGTACCAAATCCCGCGTATTGGCGCATGGTCCAAAATCGCCCGCGATACATGGTAGGCTGAACGCCGCGCGTAAAAGGATATTCTCCGGGGAAGCCGAGATGTTGCAGGTATTCTTCTTCACTCGTTGGGCGGGGCAAATACAGGCGATCTACAGGAAGCCAGGAGTTGGTGGTAAATTGATTTTTGCGTTCGGGAAAACGGTGTAAAACCTTTTTTAAAGTGGATTCTTCCCACTTTTTTTTATACTGTCCCAGAAATTCTTTAACGGTCATGGCAAACATCCTAAAAATTAATCGAAGTACCGAAATTGATTTGTTGAAATTAATAAGTATTTTAAATCATTGCAAAGTTGAAGGCAGGTTATTTGCATTTTTAAAAAGAAAAGTTACAACCCGAAAATCCGGAAAAATGTAACCGCCAGTAGTGATTGGAATAAAAGACCGATTCGCTTAATTAAAGAGAATTATCGGTATGTTTGTTTAATTTGTGCCTGCCGTCGATTTCCGGCAGTTCGATACCCAACCGTTTTATTTTTCGAAATAGGGTTGTTTTGTGCATGTTCAAAGCTCTGGCAGCCGATTGACGATTCCAATTGTGGTCACGCAATGTTTTTAAAATAAGCTCGGCTTCTACATCTTCCAATTTGCGGTGATACGTATTGGAAGGTTCACTGTCTACCGGTTTAAACAAATCCGATGGCAAGTGTTTGCGTTGAATTAAGGGCTCGGCACATAAAACAAAGGCGTGCTCAATAATGTTTTCCAGCTCACGAACATTACCCGGGTAGTGGTGATGCATCAAAATTTCGAGAACATCGTTGCTAACACCCTGAATTTTCTTGCCTTGTACATGATTGAATTTTTTGATGAAGTGTTCCACTAACAATGGGATGTCTTCTTTGCGTTTGCGTAAAGGAGGAATTTCCAGACGAACGATATTGATGCGATAAAACAGGTCCTTTCGAAATTTACCCTGCTCGACTAATGTAGCCAAATTTTTATTGGTGGCAGCAATAACGCGTACATCCGCTTTTTGTGTTTCCACCGCTCCCAGAGGTTCGTAGGTGCGCTCTTGCAAAAAGCGTAGCAGGCGAATTTGGAAAGCGGGTGAGATATCACCGATTTCGTCCAAAAACAACGTGCCACCTTCGGCCAATGCAATACGCCCCAGTTTATCCCTTCTGGCATCGGTAAAAGCTCCGGCTTTGTAACCGAACAACTCAGACTCCAAAAGCGTATCCGGAAGAGCGCCGCAATTGACCGCAATAAAATTTTTGTTTGCTCTGGGGCTCAATTGATGAATAATACGCGCAAATAACTCTTTACCCGTGCCGCTTTCGCCCTCCAATAAAACCGTACTATTGCTTTCGGCAATTTGTGGCAGTATTTCAAATAAGCGCCACATTTGGGCGTTTTTACTAATGATATCGTGATAGGAATAATTTTTGGTAATAACCTTGCGCAGTTCGTCTTCTGCACTTAAATCCCGAAAAGTTTCAACGCCGCCGATGATATTCCCGCTTCGATCTTTAAGGGGGGCCGTGGAAATGCTTACCGGAATACGATATCCGAATTTATTGATAATATAAACGGTTCGGTTGATGGTGTTGCGACCTGTTTGCAGAGCCTTTCTTACGGCACAATCTTTTTCGCAAATATTGGATTTAAAAATATCATAACATTTTTTTCCGAGGACTTCATTAAGGTGATATCCGGTAATCCGGCAACCGGCTTTATTAAAGGATGTAATGGTAAAGTTGGGATCGATGGTAAAAACGCCATCGGTAATATTGTCCAGAATAATCTCGTTCAATAATTCACAAGAAATTTTAGGGCTTTTCATTTTAGCTCCTCATTTGTTCCTGAATTTACGTGTTGCATAAAAGAGTTGCAATATTTATACCTAAATTTTGAGCATAAATATTTAACGGTTAGTGTGGTAATTGCTTGATATTCAAAGAATTAGTAAAAAATACAAATTTTGGGTTGCAATATTGCTACACAAACGAAAAGCATGCATTTGTTTCATGTCGGAACAAATGAAACATTTGGTTCCACATGGTGTTACCTGTTAATTTTGTGAAAGTTAAGCTTGCCTTATTTGTTTGATTGGAACAAATGGTTTCGATGATTACCGTGCCTTGCAAATTAGCCTAAAAGCTAATTCATTAATAATTAACCCATTAGGCACTAAAAGAAAAATGTGGTACACAAGTTGCAATTTATTATGTGAAATTTTATACAAACAAAAAAATGTTTAACCGATTTGAAGGGAGTACCAAATATGTTTGCAAAGCGTTTTGTGATTTTGTTTTTAGTTGCAGCCATTGCCTCATTGTATTCTTGCTCGTCATCGACGGAAAGCAAAGAGAAAAAAAGCAATTTTGAGATTATTCAACCGGTTGTTGAGCAAGCTATTGCCAATTGGAGCGATCCGGTAATCTCGGCCCAGGCACTTCATGATAATATTGCGAATTATTTTGTGGTCAGTGTAAGAAAATCGGAACACTACGCATTAGGACACATCCCAGGAGCCATCAACATTCCGTGGACCCAAATTGCCAAAGAAGACAATTTAGAAAAATTACCTAAAGACAAACATATTGTTACCTATTGCTATACAGGACACACCGGTCAAATAGGCGCAACAGTACTTAAAATTTTAGGCTATGATGTGAGTAATATGAAATGGGGCATTATGGCCTGGACAACCAATGCCACGGTTCGGGTGGCCAAGGCTTTTGACGAAGACACCGACGCACACGATTTTGCGGTTTCTACGTCCGTACCGAAAACCACAACGTATGATCTTGCGGATCCGAACTATGTCGATTCCCAGGACGCCATGACCATTTTAAAAGCTGCGGCAGATCAGTACGTATCGAATCACGCACCGGTTATTACGGCGCAGGCATTATTTGATAATTTGAATGACGGCGATTCTTCCAATGATCCGCAGATTGTAAGCGTACGCAAAGCAGAAGATTACGCCAAAGGCCATATCCCAGGCGCAATAAATATTCCTTGGAAAGATATTGCCAAAATAGACAATCTTAAAAAATTAGATCCCCAGCGTCCTATTGTTACCTATTGTTACACCGGACATACGGGTGCAGTTGCTTGCACGGTGCTAAATATTTTGGGATACAACGCCACAAATTTAAAATGGGGGATTATGTCCTGGACAAAAGATCCGAATGTAAGAGTTGCAAAAGCATTTAGCGAAAGTTCGGATGCCCATGATTTTCAAACAGAAAAATAAGATTGTCAAAAAAAACAAAAGCGACAGGTAGGGTCCTAAACGGGCCTTACCTGTTATTTTGTTAGCAAATAAACGCAGGGAGAACAATGTGAAACGTTTTGTGTACATAATGCCCTTTTTAATTGCGTTGGTTTTGATGATCGCTTGCCAAGAGAAAAAAAGCGATATAGCTCAAAAAACGGGACTTTATGAAGTTGTCAATCAATCGAGTTGTGTGGGATGCCACACAAATAAGGCCCTGCTGGAACAGGTTGCAGAACCTTTGGAGAACAGTAGCGGCGATACGGGAGAAGGCTGAGGTGGCGATGTGGCCCCGTTGGGGCCTGCGGAACGTGTTCTGGTCTCTCAGGAATTTTTAAATAGTCCCCACGGGCAAATCAAATGTACTTCCTGCCATGGTGGGGATCCCAATACGCCTTTAACTAAAGAAGCCAAGGCGGAAGCGCATTCTTTACAGAAAAATTTTGTTGCTTATCCCAGTGAGCATGCCGATATTTATTGTAGCTCGTGCCATGCGGATAAAACATCTAAATTTGCCAATGCGCTTCATTTTACGCAAGAAGGATACTTTCATCGCTTTATGATCCGTGCCGGAGGACAAGACTTACGAAACGATCCGAAAATGGCCGCAGGATTTAAACAGGATTGCGCAAAGTGTCACGCTACTTGCGGGCAGTGCCATGTTAGTCGACCTGTTTCGGTAAATGGCGGGCTGGAAAAAGGGCATGTTTTTTACGGGACCCCTAATATGGTTAATAACTGCACGGCTTGCCATGGCTCGCGAGTCGGTGAAGAGTATCGTGGTTTACACGCCGGTGAGGACGGTTGGCCGGAAGGTATTAAAGCCGATGTGCATTATAACAAGGGCTATCAATGTACGTTTTGCCATACCGGGCATGAGATGCACGGCGACGGCAACCTTTACACCTATCGTTATGTGGATAATCCCGATTTTGTCCCGCAGTGTGTGGATTGTCATCAGGATGTATTGGATACGAATACGGAAAATCAATACCACAAAACCCATGTGCAAGGTAGTACGAAACTGGAATGCCAAATTTGCCATTCACAATCGTACAAAAGTTGTAATTCGTGCCATGTACAAAAAGGCATTACCGGCCATTCCTATCCTACGTTTAAAATCGGTAAAAATTATATGAAAAGCGATTTGCGCAATTTTGATTATATTTTAGTGCGCCATATTCCCATTGCACCGGATACTTACGACAATTGGGGAGGTTCAATTTCGCTGACAACCTTTGAGGCAGCTCCAACGTGGAAATACGCAACACCGCACAACATTCAACTTTGGACACCGCAAACCGACACAACAGGAACGGCCTGGTGTGGCCAAACGTGCCATAATAATTTCGATAAATACCTGTTAACCCCAGCCGATGTGGATTCGAACTATCTTGATGCCGAGTTAAAGGCCAATGCTCCTGTGTTTGTAAAATAACCCTAAATGTGTGGGCCGGCGGGAAACAAACGCCGGCTCGTTTCAAAAATTTTAGAGTGAGAAGGGACTATGAAAGAACGTAATGTTGCTATTTTGGGTTTAATTTTGCTTTTGTCGGGTATTTTGTTCTCACAAACCGTGCAAACCTTTGGCTATATCCGTAATTCCGTTTATACCTATGCTTCGCAAAAAGAGAATCTGTCTACCGAAACCACTACACATACCCGCTTGTACCAGACGATAAATTTGAATGCGGGGCTTAAACAATGGGCAAACATCCAATTTCATTTTGCAGGACGCGCATTGACCGATTTGGCACAAACCGATCTTGAAGATATCAAACGTTTTAAAGCTTATCGTCTTTCGCTTTCTGGGAAGGGGCTGTTTAATAACGCGTTGGATTTTGAAGTGGGGCGCCAGTTTTTGTATCCGGGCATTATATTGGGCAGTCTCGATGGTTTAAATGTGGTTCTAAAGCCTTGGAAAAAAATAAATTTGCAGATTTATGGCGGAGTGGAATCGCACTTATTGCGAGCCTTTAAAATGTATCGACCCGATGAAGCAACGGTGTTTGGCGGTAGGATAAAGTTCCATCATTTTCTTGCTACCAATTGGCATTTGGTTTATTTGCAAAAACAGTATCACGGTCAAACACAATGGCAAATTTTAGGACTGAATTTGGCTAATTACAGCTTGCGCAATTTAACTGTTTTAATGCAATCACATTATGATTTGCTCCATAACCGATTACATCGGTTTTATCTGTCCGCGCGTTACCAGCTTAACCCAAAATGGTTTTTTAGCACGTATTTCAAACAACAGTATCCGCAAATTTATCGGACGTCTTACTTCGAAACGTTCGAAGTGGAACAATATATTTTGGCAGGCTTTAATGTGTCTTATCAATGGAACCGGCAATTCAATATTACCGGTATGATGCAAGGCATTCAATTGGACGAAGGCTACGGAAACCGCTTTATTGTTACCCTTGCCAACGCCAACGGTTCGTTGGGACTTGTTTATGAAATGGGTGATTTGGGAAATCAATTGGGGCTTCTGGCAAATTATCGCTACGAATTATTACATAATTTAACGGCTATGATTCGCGTGGACGTTTCCCGTTATCGTTTTGAAAAACGTTACGATTACGATAGCCAAATTGCCAATGCGCTGGGGCTTAGCTATCGCTTCTCCGAACATTGGAGTGCGAAATTGGAATATCAGTGGTTGAAAAATACAAACTACAGGTATGATCAGCGCATTTTAAATCATATTAACTTTATATGGTAGAAGGTGGAAATTATGCGTAAACGATGGATCACTTTACCCCTGTTGGTTTTGATTTTAGCAACGTTGCTTCAGGCTCAGCAAAAAGATAAAATTATTTTCTCACATAAATTTCACGTGCAAAACCAAGGAATCGAATGTGTGGACTGTCATAAAAAGGTTCCGCAAAGTATGAGCGCCAAAGACGTGCTACTGCCCGACATGCAAACATGCTACGATTGCCATGATGAAGATGAAACACCGTGTTCCAAATGCCATACCAATCCGGACGATCCCAATGTTGCGCCGCGCTTAAAAGGTTTTAGCAGTCGTTTCCCGCACAAAATTCATGTGAACAAGGAAGATAACAATTGTTTGGATTGCCATAAAGGCGTAGATCGGGCCGTAACGGTTGGTGCCTTACATTTACCGCCCAAAGAGCAGTGCAATGCTTGTCATCAGGGTGCGGACGTGGCAACGAATAAACTGCAGTGTTTAACATGCCATCAGGCCGATATGAATTTTACCCCGCTTAGCCATCGACTTAATTGGCGAAAAGATCATGGCGTGGTAGAACAAGCCGGAAACGAAAAGTGCACCCATTGTCATCAAAACAATTATTGTGTTACCTGCCATGAAGGTGATAATTTGAATCATAATGTGCACCCGTTAAATTTCAAATATACCCACGGTTTGATGGCCAAAGGCAATAAGGAAAACTGCCTTACTTGCCATCAGGAAGAAGCCTTTTGCGTCGATTGCCATCGTTCCGAAGATGTGATGCCAAAAAGCCATGCTTCGCCTAACTGGAGCAATCGTATCGCCGGAGACGGCGGAGAACATGCCAGAGAAGCGGAGATGGATTTTGATACTTGCATGAGCTGCCACAACGACGCATATGCCGATGTGGTATGCGTAAAATGCCACGGTAAATAAATAATAACCGCGCGGGTATTGTTTACAAATCAAAAGGAAAGCAGCATGAGAATTTTAACTCTTTTAAATATTCTTTTAATGATTTTTTGGTTTGCGGGTTGCGCCAAAGTAGAAACACCAGTCAATATCCCGGCCCATCCGAACCAATGGATGGATGAAAACTCGGAAGAATTTCATGCCAATAAAGTGATTTTAATCGGTGATATGACCTGCAAATCGTGCCATGGACAAGATTTGGGGGAAGCAAATAGTTTTTGCAACAATTGCCATGCAAAACAACCACGTCCGCTAAGTTATCCCCACCCGCCGGATTGGATGGATTTTAAAAGCGATAACAACCATGGAAAATTTGTGGAAAAATATCCGGATGACTTGAATTGCAATCGGTGTCACGGCGGGGTAAACGATTTGGCACCGGCCTGTTCCGATTGCCACATTGCTGAGCAGGATTAAGTTTATCTCATACGCAAATGCCGTAAGTTTTGATGAGAAGATAACTCTGAACCAGAGCGTTTATTTTTTGCGGATCGAACAAGCAAGGGGAGTGTTTGATCCGCTTTTTATTTTCTGTTATTCGAAATAAGCATTTCCGCACTCGAGATCCCCTTTAATTTTCTTGCTGCGATTTAAACATTTCTCCTTTTGTTTTAATCGTTTAGGCAACCGACAATAACGATCTTAACAAAATAGTAAATTTTACTTAAAATTACCTCAATCCCGACCGATATTATAGTAATCACCAAAAGCAGGATTACTATGGCAAGAATAGTTTTTATTTTATTATTGTTACAACATTTCCTTTGGGCTACGTCGAATATTTGGGACGGTTTTTTTACCTATTTTTACAATTACGAAAACGGTCTGCCCTCTAATCTTGTAAAGATGATAGCTCAGGATAAAAACGGCTTTATGTGGATCGGTACGGATGGCGGATTGGTTCGTTTTGACGGTCAGAATTTTAAAAATTTCAATCAAAATTTTCCCAGTTTTTATATTAAAAATATCCGGATAGAAGGCGATACGATTTATGCCGTTACCGATTTGGGAATTGTACGGTTGCATTATCGAGATCCCCTTAAAACGGAAACGAAACTCATTTTGCGCGGAACTACGGTCTTAACCGATAGCACTTTATATTATCCCAAAAATTTATTCCGCGCCAGGGATGGCTCTTATTGGATTGCCGAGCCCTATTCCATCGTACGTTACGTATCCAAATCTCGCCATTTTAAACGTTATGTGTTACCTCGACGCTACGAAGGTTCGAGCTATTTGCATTCTTTTTTGTTTTTAGAAGATTCGAGTGCGGGTTTGTTTGTGCTTTCTCAAAATTGTCATCTACTGCACTACGATGCGGACCAGGATACATTCAAAGAAGTAAAAGTGAGAAATTACGGCATTAATACAACTGCGGATGTTATTTTAAAATCCGGATCTTCTACCTGGTATGTCGGGGGAAAGGCGGGGTTATTCACACTTAAGGCAACCCATAGCGGCAAGCAATGGGTTTTGCGAAAGATATTAAATTTGGCAAATATTTCCTCCGTTGCCATCGATACTTTGGGTAATTTTTTAATCGGCACTACAGATAACGGATTGTATTTTGCACGGAAAAAAGGTGCCCGATTTTTTTCCCAACACTTTAACCAGAATAACGCTAAAGTAATCAATCATATTTATGTTAACCGGCAAAATCAATTCTGGGTAAGTACCGACAATGGCATTTTACTTATTTACAAAACGCTGTTTCATTGCGCTATTCCTTTTACCAACTACGCGGTGCAAAATTTGTGTCAAAAACCAAACGGGGAATTACTAGCAACAGACGGCACACATATTTTTGAGCTTGGCAAGGTAAAAAGCAAAATTATTTTCAGAAACGAAGGTCCCATTATATCGGCAATTGCAGCTACAAATGCCTGCATTTATGCCGGACATATTAACGGGAAAATAACGATTTTGCACAATAATGCCGTAAAGGAAATCCATTTGCCGGATCACAAAACCGTTTTTTCAATGCAAGCCGACGAGCAGGGAACGGTTTGGATTGCACAAGGGGGGGAACCGGGCGTTTGGAGAGTTAGTGAGAACGGGAAATTGGAACATTTTGGCCGTACCCAAGGAATAAAATCCGAAATTTCCGTTATCAAGGTTGACAAAGCGGGAAATATCTATTTAGGTGGCTATGGCTTGGGACGTTATCTTTACCGTTACAATAAAAAAACAAATCGCTTCGAAAACATCAGCGTTCCCATACCGGCATATCAGGCATCGCATTTACATGTTAATGATCTGTTTATTGATACGCAAGATTCGGCTTTTTATCTGGCCGCTTCTGTGGGGTTAATTAAACTGCGTCAGGGGAAGGCAAATGTCATTACCTTAGAAAGGAAACGCAATGTTCGTTCGGTTATTATGGATAAGGACGGAAGAATTTGGGTGGGTACGGAACACGGTGTGTTTTGTTTGACAGGGCAAGATTGGGTGTATTTTGACAAATTGGCCGGATTTAAAAACCAAACATTTGCATTTCGTTCTATTGCCATGGATGCAAACGACTTTTTGGTATTCGGAACCTATGGAGGCGTGTACCGACAACAAATGCCGCTTATTTCTATCGGCAAAACCAAAACACCCAAAATAATCGGATTTTGGGAAGAAGAAAATCAATTTGACCGACTTTCCGTTCTGCCCGTTATGGTAATGCTACATTCTACGTTAAGGCTCCATGTGGCATCGCTGATGTATCCGGCTCAAAAAATAACGTATCAATGGAAAATTGGTCGGGAAGAATGGACCGCTCCCAAGGCCTCTCCGGTCATTATTATTCCCTCTATTAAAAGGGATGTGCGCACGCTGCTTATTCGTGCGAGACAGATCGGTTTTAAATGGAGCGAACCGTTAAAGCTTGAATTTGAAGTATTAATTCCTTGGTATTTATCGCGTTGGGCATTCATTATTTACGGTGTGTTTGTATTGCTTCTTTTTGTGGGCATCTGGGAATTGGTCCGTGAACGCAGGCGTCGATTAAAAGTAACGCTGGATTTGCAAAAATCTGAATTAAAGTTGAAAACCATTGTGCGAAATGTCCCCATTATTTTGTTTATGATCGATCAAAAGGGAAATGTCATTTTTGCCGAGGGCAAAGGGCTTAAAGAATTTGAAAAATACCATTTGCCGATTTTAGGTGCCAATTTGTGCTCTTCGTTTTGGCGAACGGCCAGTTTGGGAGAAGATTGCCAACGTGCATTAAAAGGCGAATCATTCGAGAGCATTCGTAAAATTTTCAATAAATATTATCGTTTTTGGTTCTCGCCTCTTTACGACAAAGGAAATAAACAAATCGGTTCCCTTGGAGTAGCCATTGATATTACGGAATTAAAGGAAGTTGAAACACGTTTGCGCCGCGCTATTATTCAGGCCGAAGCGGCCAATAAGGCCAAAACCGAATTTTTGGCCAATATGAGCCATGAAATCCGTACTCCCATGAACGCCATTATCGGTCTTTCGGATTTGCTTTTGCAAACCGATTTGAACGAAGAACAAAGAGATTATTTGAATACCATTAAATTCTCGGCCCGCGAGTTGTTAAAAATTATTAACCAAATTTTGGATTTCAGCAAAATAGATTCCGGAAAAATCGAACTCGAATTCGTTCCTTTCGATTTGAAGCAACTGTTAAAAAATATTGCCAACGGATTTGAAATTATGGCCAAAAATAAAGGGCTGGAATTTAAACTGGAGTGGGATGAACGTTTGCCGGATAAAGTAATCGGCGATCCAACGCGTTTGGGACAGGTATTTATTAATTTATTGGGGAATGCTCTGAAATTTACCGAAAAAGGCCAAATTACCCTACGCGCGGTGTTTCTATCGCAAACCGAAGCCGATGTGGATGTTCAGTTTGAAGTATGTGATACCGGAATTGGCATTCCGCCCGATAAAAAGGAAAAGATATTCGAATCGTTTCAGCAAGTGGATTCCTCTTTGACGCGAAAATTCGGCGGAACGGGATTGGGGCTTTCGATTACGGCGCAGTTGGTCAAAATGATGGGCAGCCGAATTGAAGTGGATAGCAAGATGAACCGGGGCAGTACATTTCGTTTTGTTTTAACTTTGCCAAAAGCCAAAAATCGGGAAGTGGAAGATTTGCCGGATTTTTCGCTGTATTTAACTTATGAAAACAAAAACCGAAAAATACCCGATGAAGAACGGAAGTTATCTCAACCGAAACCGGAAACAGAAGACGAAGTTCGTATTTTGATTGTTGAAGATAATGTGATAAATCAACGCGTGGCTAAACGTATGGTCGAAAATATGGGCTTTAAAACGGAAATCGCCAACAACGGTCAGGAAGCGCTGGATATGCTGGCCGAACGCTATTATGATTTGATTTTGCTGGATGTCCAGATGCCGGTGCTGGACGGGTTACGCACGGCTCAAAAAATTCGCATTATGGAGATGAATACGGGAAGACATATTCCCATTATTGCCATGACGGCTCATGCTCAAAAGGAAGATCGTGACCGCTGCTTAGAAGCAGGCATGGATGATTACATCTCCAAACCAATCAACATGAAAATTTTACAAGAGAAAATTAATACCTATTTAAAATCGAAGCTTAAAAAAACGGACGGTAAAAACATAAAGCCCGATTTAAATTAGCATCGAACTTCCCGCGCGTTTTAATGGGACTTGCATTTTGCCCTAAGCAGGGCAAAAAAGTAATGTACCGGATCTCTTTCCGCCTTGACCGCAATGCGTATGTTTAGCGCAAAAGAATCATTTTTTTGCTTACCGAATGACGAGGTGTTTTCAAACGGAAAAAATAAACTCCGGAAGCAACCGGATTACCAAAGTCGTTTCGCCCTTGCCAAAGAAAGCGATAGCGGTTTCCTTTGATAAGGTGTTTGTGTTCCAGTAAGGTGCGGATAAGTTGGCCGTTGGAATTGTAAATTTTCAATGTTACGGGTTCGTCCCTATCCAGAACAAAAGAGATAGCGGTGCTCGGATTAAAGGGATTGGGATAATTGTCAAATACTCGAAAACAAATCGGCCGAAGATTTTGCGTGAGGCCAGTGCTGGTTTCCGGACCGATGCGTACGTTATCGATAATCCAGCCCCACCCGTTGGTGTAGGGATCGGCATGCAGGCGAAAACGCAGGTAAACCAATTGCCCGGCGGCGAAATAATCATTTAAGTTAATCGTATGCTGAACATATAAAGATTTTGTGGGCATGGTGTTGTTTTCGTAATAATCTTTCCATTGCGTATTAAATCGGCAATCGTAAGGCGTAATTAAAATTTGCCAGTTTTCACCGTCTGTGGAACCTTCGACGGTAACGTAATCCCACATTTGTTCGTCCGGGTAAAAATGGCCGGGTTCGCCGGGCTCTACTAGGGCAATGTCTTTGTAGGTCATGCGATAGTTTGCGCCTATCTTAATTGCCGGGCCTAAAATAGTAATGTATTCGCGCTGATCGCTGTAAGGATGCGGAGTCTGTAGGGCGGGCGAATCGAAGCCGCTTGGCTGGTCAATGAAAAAGTCGCCGTAAAAATCGCTGCTGCCGCCGTTAAAGCGTTCTTTCAGGCTGTCAATGGGTTCGTAAATCAGACGGTCCGTAGCGTTGGATGGAAATGCGCGGCCGTTTTTGAATCCCACAACTTTTATTTCCAGATAGTCCGGCGGGGTAACGGAAATTACGGCAAAGGTATCCACGTATGCCGGTAAGGCGCTTAGGCGTTTTATCGGTTCATCGTTAACATCCACATGCAAGGAATCGTAAGGTGTTAGCGTGCGGAATAGGATTTTCATGGTATTTTTAAGCGGATTCGGGGGAAGCACGGCCAGCAACTGGGGCGGCAGTGGAGGCACCACCAATTCCGGTAATTGATCGTCGTGCAACGACCAGATGCCTCGTCCGTGCGTTACCGCAATTATTTCTTTGTTCACAATTTTTAAACGGCGAATCGAAACGGCGGGTAAAGTTCCTTGAGCAAATTGCCAGCTTTGACCGTTGTCCTGCGATGTAAAAAGTCCGATATCGGTGCCCAGCCAAATTTGCGTGGTATCGTATGGCAGGTAAAGGGCACAATGCACCGGAATTTCCGGTAGGTTGTTGGTAATGTCTTCCCAGGTCCGGCCCAGATCGTGCGTGCGGAAAATTTTACCGTAACCGTAAACTCCGAACATAACCAAGGCTGTGGCACTGTCCTGTGGGTTGGTGGCAATGCCTGTCACATAGGCATTGGGTGCGTTATCGGGTTTGGTAACCTTTTCAAAGGTTTTTCCCCCGTCGGTGGATACGTTGATGTAAGAAGAGGCCGCGGCTATCCAAACCACGGACGAATCGGCCTGCGAAACGGCGATTCGAACCCAACGTCCCCCGTTCAAATCAACGTGGTAGCCTTGCCAGTTTTGACCGCCGTTGTAGGTAATGTAAATCTTGTCCTTCTCGGAAATCGTAAACAATTTTTGCGGATTAAAAGGATCCATGATCAACGGGGTGTGGAAAATATCGCTTTGCGGCAATCCGTTATTAGCAGGTGAAAAATGGTAACCACCGTCCGTGGATTTGTAAACACGCGAATCGTAAAGAGTGGCATAAACATTGAACGGATCGAATTTATCCCAAGCACAGTCAAATCCGTCTCCACCTACCACCTCCTGCCAAGCACTTTGTTTGTCGGGATCTACCGGCGAAAGCGATGTGCCGTTATCCTGTGCCCCACCAATATATTGCCTTAAAAAAGGATGGCGATCGCCATCATAATACTGGGTAACGTTGTAACCGTTGTCTTTGCTTTGCCATGAAATGCCGCTGTCCGGCGAATAAAAAATACCGCCATCATTGGCGTCCAGTAAGGCAAAAGAGCTGTCTTTATTGGCAATGGTTACTAAAAAATGATGGTCTGCATGCACGTAAGGTAGCCCGTTGCCGCCCCACCAACTGGTTAATTGGACGGCATTCATGCCGTTCCCTTGGATGTGTAACCGGTACAAATCCAATCCGCCTACAAAAACAATATGGGGATCAAAAGGATGCACAACCAGTGTGTTGTCGTACCATCCCTGTGAACCGAGCCAATTGGTAGAGCTGCCTAAATTTTTCCATGTTTTCCCACCATCTTCGGATTGGTAAAAACCTTGCACACCCCCCTTAGTGTTGGCTGCAGTGGCATAAACAAAGTTCGTATCGGAAGGCGATACGGCCAGTTCGATGCGGCCGTTATTGGTAATTTCTCTGGCTACTCGGTTCCAGTGCAACCCAAGGTCGGTCGATTTGTAGATGCCATCACTGCCAAACATGGCAAATAAACTGCTAAAATTTTTCGGATTGGCCACAACCTGTAACGATTTTCCATGTTTTAACAAAAGCCAATTCGTTCCGCCGTCAAAGGTGCGTAAAATTCCAGTATTGGTTGCTGCAACCACGGTATCCGGGTGTTGCGGATCGACCACCAACCTGTTCACAAAACGGAAATTGTACTTTCCTGCCGTAGACGGAAGTTGCACCCAGTGTTCGCCACCGTCGATGGTTTTAAAAATACCGTTCCCTACAATGGCATCGTAATTACCAACACCCTCCCCCGTGCCGGCATAAAGAATGTCCGGCTTTTCTCGACAAATGTCGATGGTAGAAATAGCAAGAGCAGGCATGTCATCCGTAACGGGACGCCAATGTTCACCGGCATCTTCAGTTTTCCAAATACCGCCGCCCACAGAGCCGAGCCACCAAACATTGGGATTTTGCGGATGCACCACAATGGCTCTGGTTCGTCCGCCGATGTTGAATGGCCCGAGTTCTTGCCAATTTTGTTCGATCGCTTTAAAAAGGGCAGGCATTTGCCGCGCTTTTTTTAGCGCCATAAAACGCCAGTCGGGCGGATAAGAAAACGGTTTGCCAATTTCGGAACGCAGAAGCTTTTCATACAGCAAAGCCAAATCCGGACGATCTTGCCGTTCGCTTTTGCCCCCATCTTCCTCTTCTCCGTACATCAAACGAATTTTTTCCGGAACCTCGGAAGTCGCGTTTTCTTTCGGTTCCTTTAAATAGCCAGGCAAAATGATTAAGACGCTTATAAATATGGCTACCAGCAAAACAAAAAATGGAAATTTGATTGATTTCATCGATTCTCCGAAGTTAAAATGGAAGCTCAGTCGACAAATTTAAACACATTATTTGCACGAAGCAAAATGAGATAGACAAATTCGTTGATTCAAATATAGGGAATGCGTATTTTGCAGCCGTGACTAAAAATACAATTCGACAGGATGGATTTGCGTATGCATATTAATTTTAAGATAACATACGTGGTGTTTTTGTTTGTCGCGGCCTTCTTGATCTTAAAATATGCCCTTCCGTTTTGGCATACCGTCAAATTGCGACATCAGACAAAAGAATTGTACGAACAACTGGCGCAAAGTAATGTGCCCTGGAGCGTTGCCGGGTATTCACAGCAAGGTCGCCCTGTTTATCTGTTCAAAACAGGTTCCGGACAAGATACGGTTTTGATTTTGGCTGGTTTTCACGGTGACGAACCCGTCGGCTTTCATCTGGCGGTGCGTCTGGCCGATACGTTGTACAAAAATCCGAATTTGATTAACGCCTGTTTGGTTTTGCTCCCAGTCGTAAATCCGGATGGTTTGCTTAAAGGTAGGCGTACCAATGCGCGCGAGGTGGATATTAACCGCAACTTTCCCACAGCCGACTGGACGCCTGTTTATAGTAAAAAACGCTTTTTCCCGGGGCGTGAACCCGCTTCGGAAAAAGAAACGCAAATCGTAATGGAACTGATCGATCGCTACAAGCCGGATCGGATCGTTTCGATCCATGCGCCGTTACGCGTAAACAATTTTAACGGACCGGCTGAGGCGCTGGCCGAAAAAATGGCCGAATACAACGGATATCCAGTTCAGGGGAATATCGGCTATTCCACGCCGGGATCATTCGGAACGTATGCCGGAGACGAATTGAAAATCCCCACCATTACTCTGGAGCTACCCGATATCGATCCGCAGAAAGCTTGGCAAGAAAATTTTAAAGCCTTACTGGCCGCGATTAATTTCAGGGGGAATTAGCCGGTTAGTGTAATTCCAGGCAAACGTTTGTTCCTAAAAAAACGATGCTTCGCTTTCTTAAACGCCATACAAATCCGAAACCGTGTCACTGGACGAGGACGAGCTTCGGAAAAAATTATTTGCGAGAACGAATTACCGCAGACCACTGCGTAAAATCCCTTCCGCTGGGATTCTGGAAAATACGCAAATCGAATTCCGGCACAACCGCCAAAAGATGATCGAAAATATCGGCCTGAATCGCCTCATAATTTTCCCAGTTAATATCGCTGGTAAAAGCGTAAATTTCGATGGGCAAGCCCTGCGGCCCAGGCGGCAACTGACGCACCATTTTGGTTAAACCCTGGTGGATTTTTGGGTGATGTTTAATATATTCGGCAGCGTACACGCGGAAAGTCCCCAAATTGGTCATGCGTCGGCCGTTTACCTTAACACTATCGTCAATATGGTGCTTTTTATTGTATTGTTCCAATTCCTGGAGTTTGCGTTCCACGTAATCGGAAATCAGATGAATTTTTCGAAAACGTTCGATCATTTGTTCGTCACAAAAACGCACACTGTTTTGATCCAAATAAATGGCCCGTTTAATGCGTCTGCCACCAGTTTCTTCCATACCGCGCCAATTGCGGAAAGAATTATCCAATAGTTTGTGCGTGGGAATGATAGTGATGGATTTGTCCCAATTCTGTACTTTGATGGTGTGCAGGGCAATGTCAATTACATCGCCGTCCGCACCAAATTGAGGCATTTCAATCCAATCGCCCACATGCAATAAATCGTACATGTTGATTTGCATCCCCGCCACAAACGAAAGAATGGTATCCTTAAAAATTAAAAGTACAATGGCCGTGGCCGCACC
Source organism: uncultured Caldithrix sp. (assembly GCA_964598255.1). Taxonomy (GTDB): domain Bacteria; phylum Calditrichota; class Calditrichia; order Calditrichales; family Calditrichaceae; genus Caldithrix. Next base: position 22,932 of record CAZRBA010000007.1, read on the forward strand.
AATGCCGCTAAGTAGCATCCAAGGTGATTGATGAATCAGAATGCCTACGATGAGAATCAAACTGAAAATGTAAACAATGATGATGATAACCTGTAAATAACTTTTAATCGGCCGTGTTTTTGCTCTTGGTTTTAATTCGTAGTATCCGTTTGCTGCATTTAACAACGAAGCGATAAAACGCGCCGTGAGAAAGATCATTAGGATATCAACCAAAGAATCCAGAGTGGCTTGCAATAGCGGCGTAAGAAAGGAAAGATTTTTGATGACTAATAAGGGGATAAAAAAGGCCAAATGATGCAAAACTTTATGCTCGATTAGCAAATCATCAAATGGGGTTTTGGTTTTGCGCGAAAACGATTTGGCATATTTGAGACCGATTTTTAACGTAATTTTCAAAGAAAGATAGGCAATGATCAACATAAAAACCAAGTAAAATGCATCGTGAATCCAAGGCATTTTTTGTAGCAAATCGTTAAATCGAATCAATAGGTCTTTCATGTTACGATAGCACTCCTTTAATAGTTCTACCAAAACGCGATGGCAAAATTAATTGCTGTTTTAATCCTTTGTCGGTCTGTTCGAACAAATAGGCGGAACGACGAACGGATTCTATGGTATGATCGTTGTGATAAATGATCCCCGAACCAAAAGGAATGCCGATCCCGTGAACGTAAACATTTCCCGAATTTTTCAATGCGCGTTTCAGGCGCTCCCATTGTTCTTGTTCTTGGTGCGCGTCAATGATCATGGGAATGCATTTTAAGGTTTCGAATGTGCGTTCCTGTTCGTCAATACCCATCAAACCGATTTGAATGGCACCGGCTGATATGCCGATTAGATAAGCGCCGTGGGCATAACGACGGACAATAATTTTGTCCATGCCCGAATTTTTGATGATTTGCCATCCCTTATGTGTGTCTCCGCCGGAAAGTAAAATCAAATCGGCCTCTTGCAAATGGCTACGGTCGGTAGCGGTAAAGGAACTATGAATATGGGTGCAAAAAGGAATACCGCAGGTTTGCATGGCAGCGCGGAAAATTTCGTAGTATTCTGGACGGTCGCCATTGGCTGCGCCTATGTACACGGCCTTTTGTGGTAATGCATTGTTAAAAAAGATGTTCAAAAAAGGAGTGTTGTCAATTTGCCAAAACAAATTTTGGCTATCGGCCAAAAGTAAAATTGGTTTTTTTGCCAATGTTCCTCCTCTGCACTAAATAACTAAATTATCAATTTTTACAAATGATGCAAGTGGAACTTAAGGACGCAGGTGTCAGAATACGATACTTTGATTTTTGCATTTATCGTTCAAAGCAACCAATGTGATAAATTGTGGTATGCTTTTTATGGCGCGAGCGTGATTTTCTCCGCGGCTTCGGTTGCATCTCTGAGCGGTTTCTTATAAGTTTAGGCCTGTATACTGAAAAAGTAAAAGGCGCTAAATGGAAAACCGGAATCCGGAATCCGATTTTGTCGATAACCATCTGTTGCTCAAGATATTAATTGGGCTACTTGTGGCGTTAAATGTTTTGAACTGGTTGGCACCGGTTTTGAGCAGTAGCGGCAATGCGCTGGCGCAATACATTGGCGCGGGCATTTATTTTTTGCTGGATCCCATTTGCCATCAACTCCCAGATCGCTGTTTATTTATTCGACATTTGCCAATGGCTTTGTGTGTGCGCTGTACGTTTATTTATTTGGGCGCTTTGCTCGGCTTGCTTGTTTTGTTTCGGCAAAAACGGCTTCGTCTTAACGGATTGATCGCTTACGGTGTGTTGCTCTTTGTCGTGTTGGAAATCGTAACAGAAAAACTCGGTTTGTACGTTAACTGGCCTGCTTTGCGCGGTTTGAGTGGGTTTTTAACCGGTTTGTTTACGGTGCTTTATTTTTCGCAATTTCGTGCCGGTTCTGTCAATCGAAAACAGAAAACGAATTCGGAAAAAGAAGAGCGGCATGCACACGATTCGTACTGAGTTTCTCTATAATAACAAGATTCGCGCACTGGGTGAATAAGCAAAGTAAGTTAGTTCTCTTTTCTTAAGGAATAAGGAATTGTTTGTAAATTATTAGCACAATTATTGACAAACTGCAAAATCCGTCTAAAATAAAATAAACGAGTAATTTCCTAAATTGCAGAGAAGGCAAAGAAAAAATTAGGGATATTCATGGCTAACGTTACCTTGTTCTCTCAGATTGTGTCAAAATACGATCATTACCAGTTTAACCGTCTGGTCAAAGAATACGGGAGCGATAAATACAATAAAGGGCTGGATTCATGGACCCATTTTGTTTCCATGATATTTGCCCAATTTTCAAAGAGTAATTCCTTAAGAGAGATATCCAACGGACTACGTTCGGCCGCAGGCAATCTAAATCATCTTGAAATAAAGAAGGCGCCGCCGAACGGATCAGTTGTCATTGTTTTAGGGGGATTGTTTTTCAAATAGGCAAAAAATCCGTCCTAAACGTTGATTTATCAAGGGCAGTATTTAAAATTAAAATTATTTAGGACAACTGTGAATAAAAAGAGTATTAAAATTTTCTAATTTATATTTTTCCTCATTAAATTCATTATCCTTCATGTGCTCTCCCATTATTCCCCTGTAGTAAAACTCACCCAAAAATCACAATTCCTTAATAAAAATCGATAAAAAAGTGGATTTTTTTAATTTTCTTATGCATTTTCTATTACGGGCTAATAATTTTCCGGTTTTTAATCAAACGTCTTTGGTACGTTCTTCTGCGGAAAAGCCTAAAAACTTTTCCGGTTTTTGCTTATACTACTAAAGAACATTACCAACGCCTATTTATTCGGGGATGCCAAAAATAAAAAAAGTCGCCCCGAAGCAGCTTTGGAAAAGGACTAAAAATTTTGAGTCGTTCAACTTGAGTTGGATTATTAAAACTGTAAAATTAATTAAATGAAATTACATATCGAAACCGATAAGCAAATTTGGAACTCCTTTCGCAAGGGAGACCCCGAGGCATTAGCAAAAATTTTTAACACAAATTATGCCTCTTTGTACAATTTTGCTTTTACAATTTGCCACAACGAAGAACTAGTTAAAGATTCAATTCAGGAGTTGTTCGCTTATCTCTGGGAAAAACGTAACCGACTGGCAGAAGTAAGTTCCATACGATTATATTTGTTTACTTCCTTGCAGCGTTTGCTTTTAAAAGAATTAAAAAAAAGCAAAGCTAAAGAAGAAAAAAATAAAATTCTCATGGATGAGCTTCCTAAAGATGCCTTTTCCGCACAAGATTTGCTTATTTTCAAAGAAAGCAATGAACAAATCAAAATAAAATTAAAATATGCTTTGGATCAAATTCCAGAACGAATGCGCGAAGCTTTGTATCTTAAAACTTATAATAACTTTTCTTACAAAGAAATAAGTAAAATTATGAATATCTCCTCACAAGTAGCCCGTAATTATGTCTCCCAAGCTCTGCGCCGTTTAAGAGAAATTCTTTCCTAAAAAAATTAATATTATTTTTATTTTTAAACATTACAAAATTGAAATTTAGTCCTCTCTATAAATAAACAAAGGAATGTTAATTTTATTTTACGGGTAGTGCAATGAAATTTAAACAAAATTTAGAAGAATTAGAATCGCTAATTACCGATGAAAGTTTTCAAATGTGGATTTCCGGTAATGGTGACACAAGCAATAATAAAAAATGGGAAAACTGGCTAAATGAAAATTCATCCCATAAAATGCTTTACAAAAAGGCATTAAAACTTTGGCAAGCCGGACAATTCAAAAGCCATCCTTTGCCCGATATACAAGCCGAATTTAAAAAACTCTTTAACCATTTAAATTTACCTATTGATAAAAACGAAACAAAAATCAATAAATCACATCCTGCATTATTACCCATGAACAAACAACTTTTTTGGAAACTCGGTGCAGCCGTTATTTCTGCCGCCGCAGTTCTCCTTATTGTGCTCCATTTAAATATTCCCCTTTTCAACTTCTCTTTCGGCGCAAAATTCATCACGGTCTCTACTCATTTCGGAGAAAGGATTACACTCAATTTAGCTGACGGCTCTAAGGTAATTTTAAACGGTAATTCGATTTTAAGATATCCTAAAAATTTTAGCGGAAAAACAAAAAGAGAATTGTATTTAAAAGGAGAAGCCTATTTTAAAGTCACTAAAAAGCCACTTGGTCCCCAGCATAATTTTACGGTCATAACCAATGAAGGATTAATTACGGTAATAGGCACAATCTTTACCGTGAACTCCAGAAAAAATCAGACAAAAGTAGCCTTAATCAAAGGCATCGTTAAAGTAATGGCTAAAGAAAAATCGGATAGTCATAAAATTTCGGCAAGCGTTATTATGAAACCAGGTGAATTTTTGAATTTTACCCAAAACACCCATAAGCTGAAACCGCAAAACAGCATCAGCTCTTTACAGACATCTTGGTGGAAAAACCGGCTGATATTAAACAATACATCTATGGAAGAAATAATTAACCATCTCAAGGATACGTATGGTATCGATGTGGTAATAAAAGACAAAAAATTATTAAAACGAACCATTACCGGCTCTATTGAAAACAACAATCTGCAATTTATTTTAGAAACACTGGGAAAAGTTTTACAAGTTCCGGTTTACATCAAAGGGAATAAAGTTATTTTTGAAAAATCTAATATGTAATTCAGTAAAATAGTATTTAATAAAATATGCGTTATTTAACATTAACGATAACTTGTGTTCATTTTTTATTTGTTTTTGCTATTTCTCAGGAAATTTCAAACGACAAATTTTTACGGAAATTGACGGCTGATTCTGCGGAACAACAGATTTCATTGCAAAAAGCCTTACGTCTAATAGGAGACAAATACGACATCTATTTTATTTATGAGAACCAAATAATTAATGGTTTAAAAACTCCGGCGATAAAGAAATTCTCCGGAAATATCTTTAAAGATCTGCAAAAGATTCTTAAAAGGCATCATTTGCAATACAATCTTGTCGGTAAAAAAACATTTGTAATTTTCAGAAAAACAGCTAGTAAAACAAACTTCGGAAAAATCAGAGGATTTGTAACAGATAGTGACGGCAATCCTTTGTCAGGTGCGGAAGTTATGCTTGTAAATGCAAAAATTATGGACATTGCCGATAATAAAGGTGCCTACATTTTTGATGAATTGCCGAAAGGTGAATACCTTGTCTCAGCGCAAATGATTGGTTATAAGCCAAAATCTTTCCTTGTCAAAGTAACGCCTGGAGAAATCGTCGATCAAAACTTTTTTCTTGAAACGGATATACTCGATATGGAAGAAATCGTCACCGTCGCCTGCCGAAACCCCTTTATGAAACTTGAATCCAGCGTTGCCATAACTACGGCAAACAGTAAACAAATCAATGAACTTGCTCCCCAAAGCACGGCCGATTTGTTAAAAGTTATTCCCGGATTTTATGTTGAAAGCTCAGGTGGCGAAGTATCCAATAATTTATTTCCACGGGGCATCCCTCAGGATGGCTCTTATCGCTATGTGGCCATGTATGAAGACGGATTACCTGTATTTGAAGCTCCGGAATTAGCGTTTGCTAATATCGATATTATGATGCGCCTTGATGAAAGCATAAAGAGTATGGAAGGGGTACGCGGAGGAACAAGCTCCATTTATGCCAGTAACGCTCCGGGAGGCATCATAAATTTTATTAGCAAAACCGGCGGTAATAAACGAGAAATGATCGTTAAACTCTCGGCAGGCACACATGATTTCAAAAGATTAGATTTTAACTATGGTGGTCCCCTATCGAAAAAAATGAAGTTTAATGTAGGCGGATTTTTACGATCCAGTAAAGGAATTCGTTCGGCTCATTTTACGGGTAACAGCGGCGGACAAATAAAACTAAACATGACCCGCCTCTTCAAAAAAGGATATTTCAGGGTTTATGGCAAATACTTAAACGACCGCAACATTTTCTACCTACCAATCCCCTTGCAAAATCCAGACGATCCCGAATCGATACCAGGGCTCAATGCCAATTACGGTACCATTACTAGCGTACATGCCGGTAAAGCTTCATTCCCCGGTCCTAACGGAAAAGTTTATCGGCGTGACATCCGTGACGGGATCCATCCTAAATTAACATCTTTTACTCTGGAATTTGTATATGATTTTGGGCAGGGATGGAGCATGCAAAATAATTTCCGCATTATGAAAACAGATATTGAATTTAACGCGATTTTTCCTCTGGAAACTCCGTTTAACGCCTCGTTTTTTGCGGACTCCGTTAAGCACCTTTCAGAAAAACCCGATGTTACCCACTGGGAATACCGTTACGCCAGTACAGGAACGCCGATTAACGATATTGCTCATTTAAATAACAACGGACTTATTGCCCTAAACGGCTGGTGGACCATTTCCAAGCCATTACAAAACACCGTGAACAATTTACAAATCAACAAAAAATTTGCCAATCATAAAATAAGCTTTGCCGGATATTTTAGTAAATACAGCGCCGGGGACTTTTGGTATTGGCAAAATATTTTAACCGAAGTCAAAGATGCGCCCCGTCTGTTGGATTTAGTGGGGCTCAATTCCGCAGGTAAAGTGGTTTATTCGGTAACTCATAACGGTTTTGAACAATACGGTAGCTTTTATGTAAATGCCATGAGCTATGCCACGGTTTACTCAACCTATTTTACCGATGAATGGCAAGCAACTAAAAAATTACGTCTGGATACCGGTATGCGGTTAGAGTCGCACCATTATAAAGGGAAAGTAGAAAATACAAGGGACGATTTCGTAATCGGCGACGGCAAAACCGAAGCTGAACGAAACGTCGTTTTTGGTGACGGCACATTCCGCCATTACAAACATCAATTTAATGAATGGGCTTTTTCATTCGGCGGAAATTACAGCATTAATCATCATTTAGCCCTGTACGGCCGGATCAGCAGAGGTTTTAGAACACCCGACTTTGAACAATGGATTTTTTCCCAAGACAAAGGGAAAACCCAATATATTTATCAGATGGAGGGCGGCTTAAAAGTAGCCAGCCCGCAATTCTCTCTCTTTAGCTCTTTTTTCTTTAGCCATATAAATAACATCCCGTTTATTGACGAAGTTTTTCGAAACGGCCGAATTACCCATGAAAAACGATTTGCAAAAAGCAGAACCGTGGGGGTGGAATTCGAGACGGTCTTCATACCAACAAGTAGCTTGCATCTGAACCTAATCGGTACCATTCAGGATCCCAGATTGCTGGAATTATTAAGCAACAAAATTGATCCCCGAACCGGTGCCGTAACTTACAAAAACCTGAGCGGAAATCGGGTTCGTCGTATTCCGCAATTTATTATCGATTTTAGGCCTTCTTACAGTTACAAAGGATTTAATATTTTTTACAGTTGGCAATACATCGGCGATCGGTTTGTAGACGATGCCAATACGGCGGTATTACCTGGCTACAATCTAATTTCTGCCGGCGCTTCTTATAAATTTTTAAAAAACAAAGTTCGACTGGGGATAAACATTTCCAATTTAACCAACACCATTGGCTTAACCGAAGGAAATCCCAGAATCGAACAAGAATTTGCTAATCGTCGACAGAAAGTATTTATGGCACGCCCGATTTTGGGACGCTTTGTCAATTTGAGTTTAACGGTAACACTTTAATAATCAACGGAAGTTTAACCAAAAATAGGAGGAGCCGCTTGTTTATTACTTAATGTATGCGTTTCTCAACAATTAAGTACAACAAAAACAAGGAGGAGTTGCAACCCGAATCATTTGTTCAGCATAATTTTAATAAGTAATGAAAAAATGATGCAAAATTTGATTCGCAAGTGAACTCAAATCAAGATAAACGACGTCGCCTGACGTACCGACAGGATAAGAAATCTTGTTCCCGGCAAAGAACGTGGGATTTCTTATCCGTCTTCTGCCAGGCGGGTCGCTTATCGACTTTCGGATTGACAACAAGGCAGCATTTTTTCAAAACGTGACTTGTCATCAACCACAGGAGGAAGTTATGAAGTTTTTTAACCAATTTCTAATCATTTTATTGACATTCGCAACATTTACCATAGCTCAGGGTACGGGAAAAATCGCCGGTTCCGTTAAAGGCGAAAAAGGTCCGATGGTCGGTGTAAATGTTTATCTTGAAAATACCACTTTAGGAGCCGCTACAGATGCTAACGGCATGTATCTTATCGACCATGTTCCTGCCGGTACCTATACTCTGATAGCCAGTTCCGTAGGGTACAAAACGGTTAAAGTTAAAGTAACCGTAAAAGAAAATCAGACCGTAAAACAAAATTTTACATTAGTTGAAGATCCTTTACTATTGGATGCGGTTGTAATTATCGGTACGCCAGGCGGAATAGGAATACGTAAAAAAGAAGCCAGTTTCGCCATTAACACAATCGATGCTACGCAAGTTAACCGACTCTCTCCGAGCAGTACCGCAAGTCTTTTAGATGCCGTTCCTGGTGTCTGGTCGGAAAGTTCCGGTGGTGTTGCTGGCGCCAATATTTTTGTACGCGGCTTACCTTCTTCCGGAGATGCACCGTTTGTGACCATGTCCATCAACGGCGGCCCCATTTACGGTGTAGAAACGCTCTCCTTTTTTGAGCAAAGTTCCATTTTCCGCATAGACGAAACAGTTGCTCTGACAGAAGTAACACGCGGCGGTCCTAATGCCGTTTTCTCAAATGCCGAACCCGGTATGACCGTAAACTTTAATTTGAGAAAAGGCGGAGAAAAAACCAAAGGTCGTCTGAAATATGAAACATCCGACTTTTACCTGCAACGCTTTGACGGTTACATGAGCGGCAAAGTTGCCAAAAATCTCTACTATATGGTAGGTGGTTACGTAAAAACTTCACCAGGAATAAGAAACACACAATTTAATGCGGAAAACGGAAGACAACTTACTATTCAGTTAACCAAAGTATTTAAAAGAGGCGCCTTGAATGTCTTTACGCGTTTTACTGATGATCATGGCCAATGGGTGTTGCCAATGGCACTTAAAACAGGGAATAATCTCGGCACCTTTACTCCTTTGGGGAACGCCACGCGCTTTCGCACTCTTCAAATTAACGCGCAGGGCGATAGCGCAACGTTCGACTTTGCTAACGGTCGCGGATGGAAAGGCAGCATCAGCGGATTAAACGCTAACTTTGATCTGGGCGGCAACTGGATGATTAGCGATGTATTGACCTACACCTCCGGCGATGCCAATACATTCGGTTTTGTACCGAACGGTAATCCGATAAAAGTATCCGCCCTGGGAATGGCCACCGTTAAAACAAGAAGCGGAAAAGTTTTAAGCGGGTCGGATTACGTACAAAATTATGGCCATTGGGTGGTGTTAAAAAATTTGCAATCCATTACAAACGATTTAAGTATTAATAAAAAATGGAATGCGCATGATATCACCTTTGGCTTGTATCAGGCGCGTTGGTCTTCAAAAGATTTCTGGACACTGGGCAATCATATTCCGGTTGAGAACGTCGCTAACGGCGATATCTTAGATGGTATTCCCGCCGATTCCATTGCTGCTCACGGTGGCGGCGCCCCCTGGAATTACGGACTAAATTCCGCGGGAGATGCTCGGGTTTTTGCTGGCTATTTGGCAGACTCATGGAAAGTTATGCCCGCATTAAGATTTGATGTCGGTGCCCGTTACGAATGGATTGACCTCGAATACACGCTTGATCATGGAAGTTTACCCGATGGGATCATCGATAAAACTGTCTCTCGCAAAGGGAAAGATTTTGCTTTTACCGGTGCGGTTAACTACGATTTTAGCCCGGTTTTCGGAACCTTTGCCCGCTATTCCGATAGCTATCAGTTTCCTCATTTCGATATGCTTAGAGAAAACAAATACAGTATCGATAGTAACGGAAATATTGAAGCAAATGATTTCAAACAATATGAAATCGGTTTAAAATACGACTCTCAACTATTTAGCCTTTTTGCCACGGGTTTTATGAACCGTGTTTATGTTTTTGACGGTGATGTAGGCGCAAAAAGAGAAGCCGCTTTACTTAATACCAGAACCATAGGTTTGGAACTCGATGGCGTGGTTTCTTTGAAGAATTTTTCGCTACGCGCCATTGCAACCTATCAGAAGGGTGAAATTACCGAATCCGATGTTGCACCGGAAGTTGTCGGAAACTCAATCTGGCGTCAACCCGATTGGCAATTCAGAATTGCCCCAAGCTATAATCTAACATTAGGAAAACTCAATGCCATTGTTTACGGCGCGGTTCGTTCTGTAGGAAAACGCTGGGATTCCAGAGATAACGTTTTTCAACTGGACGGTTACACTAAAATCGATGCCGGAGTGATCGTATCCACACCGGGTAATATGTCTTTTCAGGTTCATATCGATAATTTAAATAATTCCCATGGACTTACGGAAGGCGATCCCCGAGATCCTCTGGCAGCTAATGGCCGTCCGATTTTCGGTCGTTCCATTCGCTTTTCGGTAATTCATGATTTCTAAAAACAACACATGAGTAAAGCGGAGCGCCACGTCGTTTTTACTATTTTACAATATCCTCATAAAACCTATGTATGCCGCTCCGTTCTACTGTTTGACGTAAGGCTTTACAGGTAATTTTAACTGGGGTCGTAGCCCGGCCCCAGTTTTTATAACCCGATTGCCAATGAAAATTGCGGTTAAATTTTACAATTTAGAAAACTTTGCTGCAATTTCTACAAACTTATAATCCATATTTGAAGGAAATTTATGTTTGATTTAATTATTGTTTTGGCATTTGTAATCTATTCTGTTTCGTCCGGATTTCTGGCAAAAAATAAAGCTTCTCAGAATTTGAATGAGTATTTTTTGGCTGGCAGAACCATTAGCGGTTGGCGAGCCGGATTCAGCATGGCAGCCACTCAGTTTGCCGCAGACACGCCTTTACTGGTAACAGGGTTAATCGCTACCAGCGGAATATTTATGCTCTGGCGATTATGGATATACGGCATTGCCTTTTTGATGATGGGGTTTATCTTTTCCATCGGCTGGCGGCGCGCAGGCGTTTTAACCGATGCCGAATTAACGGAAGTACGCTATAGCGGTAAAGGCGTTTTGCTTTTACGTGTTCTTAAAGCCATTTACTACGGAACCGTAATAAATTGTGTGGTAATGGCAATGGTATTGGTAGCTGCCGTACGTATTGCCGAAGTCTTTTTGCCCTGGCATTTATGGCTTCCCCCAGAAATTTACAATTTTTTCCTGCATCTTACCAGCGCATCGGGAATTTCCCTGGGTAGCAGTGTTACGAATTTGGACCCTACTGTAGCTACAACCAATAATATTATCAGTATTTTATTGATTGTCGGTTTTACCACCCTCTACTCCACTACCGGTGGCTTGCGCAGCGTCATATCCACCGATGTTGTACAATTTAGCCTGGCAATGATCGGTACTTTAATTTATGCCGTTGAGGTGGTACGGCATATTGGCGGAATTAGTACTATTGTGGATAAAGTAGTTGAACTGTACGGCGTGAACGTAGCCGACAAACTGCTTTCATTCGCACCAACAGGAGGCGAGCTTTTGCTGCCTTTTTTGATCATCATCGGTTTGCAATGGTTTTTCCAGATGAACAGCGACGGCACGGGATATCTGGCGCAGCGTTCCATGGCTTGTGCCTCCGATCGGGATGCACGCATTGCAGCATTGGTTTTTTCGTGGATGCAAATATTTTTGAGAAGCTTAATCTGGCTGATTATCGGCGTCAGTTTGCTTGTATTTTACCCGTTTACCCCTGCACAGGCCGCAAGCAGTAATTTTGCCGCCACTCGTGAAATTCTTTTTGTTACCGGAATCAACGATATCCTTCCTGTTGGCATTCGTGGCATTATGCTTACCGCAATGTTAGCCGCGCTCGCTTCCACCATCGATACGCATTTAAATTGGGGCGCAAGCTACTGGAGCAACGATATTTACCAACGCCTGATTTGTAAAGAATGGCTTAAGCGTAAACCCAAAAACACCGAATTAGTTTTTGCCGCCCGTTTATCGAATATCCTTATTTTACTTATTGCGCTTACGATTATGGCTAACCTGGGCTCTATCCAAACCGCCTGGTTTATCTCCCTGCTATTCGGCGCAGGCATGGGATCGGTGTTGGTATTACGATGGTTGTGGGAACGCATTAATCTGTTTTCAGAATTAGCCGCAATTACCGTTTCTTTAATTGTAGCACCCATTCTTCTTGTTGTAACGGATGCGGAGTGGATTCGTTTGGGAACCATGGCCTTGGTTTCTACGACATCAGCAGTATTGATCACCTTCTTTACACCAAGAACAGACGATTCGGTTTTAATAAACTTTTACAAAAAAACCCGTCCCATGGGTTTTTGGCGCAAGACGGCTGTTCTCGTGGGCGACAATGCCAAAGTACCTGTCAAAAAACTATTCAAAGAAATAAAAATTACCTTTTTTGCTGCGGCTTCATTATTTTTGATGTTAATCGGCGTAGGTAAACTGCTGATTCCAACGCCAGATACTTCCATATTTTTTCCATTATTCTTTCTGGTTGTGGCAACGGCTCTCATTCCTCTTTGGTGGCGTGAGGCGACAAGCGATCCCGCGGATACCGTTAAAGGTAAAAATGTCTGAGTGCCGGTTTACAATTTTAACTTTAATTCCGGAGGTTGTTGATTTATGCCCGATTTAAAATTCGATGCGGTTATCTTTGATCTTGACGGCGTTATTACCCAAACCGCATCCGTGCATAGCGCCGCATGGAAACAGATGTTTGACGAATTTCTAAAAGAATATGCAAACGAAACGGGCCAACCGTTCCGTGAATTCACTCATAACAATGATTATTTACCCTATGTTGACGGTAAGCCGCGCTTTGACGGCGTCGCCTCTTTTCTGAGATCGCGCAATATCGATTTGCCTTACGGCGATCCTACGGATGATGCGAGTAAAAAAACGATTTGCGGATTGGGTAATCGCAAAAATGAACTTTTTAATCGCCTGATCGACGAAGGTAATCTGGTCGTATTCGATTCCACCGTAGCCTTTATTAAAGAGCTGCTGAAAAACGGCATTAAAGTGGGAGTGGCTTCATCGAGTAAAAATTGCCAAAAAATTCTTAAAGCAGCCGGTTTGTTCGATCTGTTTGAAACAATAGTGGACGGGCTGGTTTCAGCTCGGCTCGGTTTAAAAGGAAAACCCGAACCCGATATCTTTAAAACCGCCTGCGATAATCTGGGAGTTGATTACGACAAAAGCGTTATTGTTGAAGATGCCGTATCCGGAGTGCAGGCCGGTCAAAACGGACAATTTGGTCTGGTGCTGGGCGTCGCCCGTGAAAACAACCAACTGGAATTAAAACAAAACGGCGCCGATATCGTGGTCGGCGATTTATCTCAGATATCCTTAAGCGAATTAAATAAGTGGTTTACCAATGGCTTACACGACGATCAATGGACGCTTAGTAATTATAACTACGATCCCGAAAAAGAAGGTACGCGCGAAGCCTTGTGTACTGTGGGCAACGGTTACATGGGTACGCGCGGCGCATTGGAAGAATCAAAAGCCAACGGCATTAATTATCCGGGTACCTACTTAGCCGGCTTATATAATCGCTTAACCTCCGAAGTAAGCGGCAGAAAGGTTGAGAATGAAGATTTTGTAAATTGTCCCAATTGGCTGCCGCTTACTTTTAAAATCGGCAACGGCGACTGGCTTGATTTTAATAAAGTTGAACTCATATTGTTTGAGCGTCGATTGGACTTCCGCGACGGTTCTCTTTACAGAAAAGTGATTGTAAAAGATAAAGAGGGCCGCAAAACTTTGATCCGTTCGGTGCGCTTTATGAGTATGGCCAACCCGCATCTCGCCGCACTAAAATACACCATCACTCCGCTCAACTATAACTCCGATATTATCATTCGCTCAGAACTTGACGGGCAAGTGATCAACAGCGGCGTCGAACGTTACAGACAGTTAAACTCAAAACACTGGCAAACCGTCGATCAGGGCGGAGACGGCAAAAACTGTTTTCTTGTGGTGCGCACAAATCAATCGAAAATAACATTGGCCGTAGCTGCCCGCCATTTCATCAAAAACGGCGAACAACCGTGCGAATCCCAATTTGTGATTTCGACCGAACCCGGTCTCGTACGCTCGACTATCCGTGTTAAAGGTAAAAAAAACACGCCCCTGACCATCGAAAAAACAGTAGCCACTTACACAACAAAAGATAAAAGTAATCCTCAACAATATGCTAAAAACGACTTGAATAAAATAGACGGTTTCGAAAGCCTGTATAACGAAAGCAAAAAAGCCTGGTCGAAAATATGGGAAAAAATCGATATCAGGATAGACGGGCAGCGACTTGTGCAAAAACTGGTACGATTGAATCTTTATCATTTGATGGTTACTGCTTCGCCGCATAATGCCAAATTAGACGCCGGAATTCCCGCCCGAGGGCTGCACGGCGAAGCCTACCGCGGGCATATCTTTTGGGATGAACTTTTTATACTTCCCATTTATTTTATGCATTTTCCGGAAACCGCCAAATCGGTGTTAATGTATCGTTACCGGCGACTGGATAAAGCCCGCTCTTACGCAGCGGAGCACGGCTACAAAGGCGCCATGTTTCCCTGGCAAAGCGGCAGCGACGGCAGAGAAGAAACGCAGACACTGCATCTTAATCCTTTGTCCGGCAAATGGGATGACGATTACAGCAGCCTGCAGCGCCACATTTCTCTGGCAATCGCTTACAATATTTTCAATTATTACAAATTCACCGGCGATCTTAAATTCTTAACCAATTACGGTGCGGAAATGTTTTTTGAAATCTGTCGCTTCTGGGCAAGCAAAGCGGATTTTAATTTAAAAACCGGACGGTACGAAATTGCTGGTGTAATGGGGCCCGACGAATATCACGAAGCGTATCCTGGCGCAAAATCGGGAGGGCTTAAAAACAACAGCTACACAAATATTATGGTAATATGGACTTTTAACCGTGCATTCGATATTCTTGCATTGCTGCCTGCCCCTGAAAAAAAGAAACTTTTTGAAAAAATCGATCTTAAAAAAAGTGAATTAAACACGTGGCGCAAAATCGGCAATTTTTTACAAATTCTGCTTTCCCGCGATAATATTCTGGAACAATTCGAGGGATATTTTAATCTTAAAGAAATCGATTTGCGGGAATACGCCCAAAAATACGATAACATCAGCCGCATGGATCGCATCCTTAAAGCTGAAGGGAAAAATCCCAACGACTATAAGGTGATTAAACAGGCAGACACATTAATGATTTTTTATAATTTGGAGGTAGCAGAAGTTTACGATCTGCTCTGTCAAACCGGATTATCGCCGAGGCAAAGATTGGTGAACCAAAATTTCGACTATTACATAAAATACACTTCGCACGGCTCGACGTTGAGCAAGTTAGTGCATTCCAATATTGCCTTGCAAGCCGGATATGAACCTTTAAGCCACAATTATTTTATGGACGCGTTAAAAAGCGATTACCAAGACGTACAAGGCGGTACAACCAAAGAAGGCATTCATACCGGAGTAATGGCAGGCTCGGTTTTCCTGATCCTTAAAAATTACGCCGGACTGCGTTTTAACGGAGACAATGTTTATCTCGATCCGCATTTGCCTGCAGGCTGGCGCAGTATCGCCTTTACCGTGCACTATCGGGAGCAAAGTTACAATATTAACATAACATCACAAAAACTGAAAATTATAAACACTACTCCCAAAGCACGCACAGGCGCTGTTTATTTGAGAGAAAATAAAATTGATTTTAATAAAAACAATTATGTCGAAATCGAATTATAAAAGGAGAAACGGTAAATGTTAGAAGATGTATTATTACTAAATGAAAAACACTATCAGGCGGCTGAGCAGATACTGCAACGATTACTGCCATTGAATTCCAACCGCACTGTGATTGGCATCAGCGGCGAATCGGGAGCGGGTAAATCCGAACTGGCGCACGTTCTGGGTCGAAAAATCAGACAACACGGCAAGTTGGCAAAGATATTACATATTGACAATTATTACAAAGTTCCTCCGCAAGAAAAAACCGCTTGGCGTAAAAAACACGGAATAGATAAAATCGGTTTGGATGAAATTAATTGGGAATTGATTAACAAAAATATCCGTGAATTCAGAGAGGGCAAAAAAGCAAAAATGCCTTGTGTCGATTTGCTAACAGACATAACCGATGAACTGATTACCGATTTTAAACCTATTGATTATCTGATTGTGGAAGGGTTATATTCTTTAAAGGCGGATGTCGATTTGCGGATTTTTATTACCTTAACTTACTATGAAACAAAAAAGGCACAATTGTTAAGAGGAAAAGAGCCGCAAGACGCATTTCGATTTCAGGTATTGGAACAGGAACACAGGGTTGTCCAGTCTTTGCGCCCCCTTGCCGATTTAATTGTTACCGACGAGTACGAGGTAATCGAAGTGGCCAGGGCTGATTTAAACATTAAAAATAAATCCCCAAAAAATTAGTCTCTTCTCTGCTTTTTTAAGGAGACAAAATCGTGAAAAAATGCAGAGAATATCAACTTTTGCTTTCTTTTATTCAATTGGAGAGTTAACCGGACATCCGGAAAACCCAACTTAACCGATACCGGAGGAGTTTGCTGCTTAGTAATTTATTGTATTAGCCGGAATAACAGTTATCCCAAAGCGCCTTGTATCCATTTTTTCGTTTAACCAGTTCTTTGAAAAAATACGCGTAAATGCTGCATGCTTCTTCTGTGTGTCTTCGTTTTCCACACGGTTTCTTAAACTTTGTCAAGAGTTTGCAATTAAACCCTTCAATTTAGCACAGAGTACTAACACTATCGGGTTGCGCAATTCTGTGGAAATATTTACGTTATTTTTATTGTCCATAAATATAACCATTCAAAAAACAACGAAAAATTCCGTTTATTTTCGGGATCGGCAAGGAGCGGACTTTCGAAAACGGCAATTATTTGCAAAAGGTTCTCGCCAATTTACAACAATAATACCCATTTTTTCTAATACCGAATGCAGCGTTCAAATATTTTTTTGCCGACTCTTTTTATCGAAACCAATTTGAAAAGAATTTAATAAAAATCTTGAAATCTCTACTTTATGTATTCTCCTGAAAATTTTATTCACCATCTCGATGTTTTCGTAAGTACGGTTGCTTCGGATCCCAATGCCATTAAAGGTATTGCTTCAATAAATCCATCAGAATATGATAACCTCACCAATAGTGAATATGATAATTTACCGGAAATTATCGGAAAGATTAAAAAAGGATATTTTAAGCCCTTAAAAGACGGGAAGGATTATTTTTTCGCGGATACAGCCATTACTTCGGATTTTTCTGCTTAACCGAACCCGTTGATAATTCACAAACCCTTGCCGTCGCATATCAAACAAACAGTAAAAAGGTCGGTACATTATTGTCCGATTATGTTAAATCTTAAAATGAAAAAATTTTGAATTTAAAAATGATTAAATGTCAGGATTTAACACCATCATATAAAGGCTTTTGGAATTTAATGCTTAAAAATATTTATGGAATAAATGATTCCACAATAAAGATTTTAAATATCAAAATTTCAATTAAATATAAAGGAAAATATAATGCTTTTCAGCCTAATCCTCCCAATAAAAATTTTATCTATCTTCTCGGTTTGGATCGTGAAGATAATTCTTCCGGTGAAATTACCTATAATGGCGATGGTAAGGTAGATATTAATCTTTTAACGGATTATTTATTATGCGAATTATTAATATTCCCTTCCCTACAACCATTTGATCCTTTTCCATGCTGTCGTTATCAACTTAATCGGTCCAATTTTGCTCATACTTATGATATTTCACCTTTGAATTTTTCGAAACTTGAAAAAAGGTCAATATTTACAATCGTTATAAACAAATATAATTCTCACTAGCACATGGCTGCACCGGGCTCGTGCATCCGGAGTACAGATCAACGGTAAAGTCAAAATACTATTTTTGAAGTTTCTCGGAACGGATTTCTTACAAATATATTCCGGTACGGATGTTCTGCAATACCGGCACCATATCGATGCGCAAAAAAATCAGCGGGAATTTGCAAATCGATTTTATTGACCCTAAATTCGGCATAAGAGATCGCTTTGGGAAATGTGATTTGGGCGGAACTAATTTGCCGCCGCAACCATAAACGATACTTCGATTGCAGCCCGATGTTTTTCCGCCCACGAAACAAAATATTTTGGTTCTCCTATGTTCACGTACGATATTTTTTCTTAGTGGGATGATTTCAATTGAAATCGAAATTAAGCTCAGAAACGGGAGATATTTTTAGCAAAAATCAAAATGCTCAATGCGAATTTGGTTTATCTGTCTGACCTTGCGAACGGGCATAGTATGAGTTCTATTGAGAATAGCTTTTACCAAAAAAATTCTCTGCTATGCCCCCTGACAAAGAAAAAAGGTGCTAAACCATGAATGATGTCTTAATAGCTTTATGCATAGGTGCAATAGCGGGAATAGTAGATGTGATCCCCATGATTATGCGAAAAATGGACAAATATGCCAATCTTTCCGCTTTTTTTCATTGGTTGGTTTTGGGATTGATCATTCCGTTTGTTTCGTGGAATATTGCAGCTTGGTTAAAGGGATTGATTATTGCCGAAATGTCGGCTATTCCCATATTGTTTATGGTCGCATCAAAAGATAAAAAAGCTATTCTACCGATTAGCCTAATGTCTGGCATTCTTGGAATCGGCATAGGCATTGCCGGTGCATATTTTACAGGATAAACAAATCACAAACACGGAAAACAGTAATTGACCCATCAAACAATTAAACAAGCCACAAACACTCTGACAAAACTCACTGTTGGAAGCACCTGAATTTTTTCTAAAAAAACGGACAAATTTTCATAATGCAAAAAATTTGCTATCGATTAATATCCTTAATGTCAATCCCCAAAACGCTATTTTGAATTGATTGCTTTCTGAAAAAACCGTAATGTTATCAGAAACTCGAGCAATATGAAATTTTTATCGATTTTTTGGCAATCGTTCCGGTAATAATTCGTAGGAGTAGATATGGGGGCAACGGCAGATTTCAATTCTTCTTTCAAAAAAAATTCCCGTTTTTGTACTGATATCAATTGCATGGACGGTCGCGTGCAATTGCCCGTGATTTCTTACTTAAAAAAACGTTTTGGCGTGGAATATGTGGATTCCATTACTGAACCCGGGCCGAATCGTATTCTTGCCGAACAAAAGAATAATGCTCTGATTTCATCCATTCTGAGCCGCGTGGAAATATCGGTAAGAAAACACCGATCGGCGGGCATCGCTATTACGGGACACCATGATTGTGCCGGTAATCCGACAACGGAAACCATCCAAAAAAGACAAATTCAACAAGCCGTCCACTTTATCCGGCAAAAATATCAAAACATCGAAGTTATCGGCTTGTGGATTGATGCGCATTGGCAGGTTACGGAAATCAATGGAACCGATACCGACGCTCCTAAAAAATCGGATTTTACATAAGTGGTTATATACAAACCTTATGTAAAAAATACGTACGGTAATCTTTAGCCGAATTTTAGGTTTGCCCGGCTATACACAGAAAAACACAACGGCACCTTTTGTAATTTTCCCGATAGGATGCCTCGTTGGTTTTCTGCGAAGAACCTGTAGTCGAATCCCTGTTTTATTCTCACCTTGCCTTCTCCTTTTACATTAAAAGCCCGTAATTTCCAGAAGACCGCCGGAGAGCTTAACTCAAAATCCCCTTTTGCGAAACTTGCATTTCGATAAATTTTAAAGTATACTATATTCGTGCCTATTTTTTGATTTGTTCGGAAATACGTTGCCAAGCAAACGTGAAAACCTTTATCCGGCGAATATTTTATTCGGAAAGAGACAAAATAAGGTTTTAAGAAACTATATTATGAAAAAAATATTTTTTTATGCTTTACTGCCATTGTTTTTTTTCCAATTTTTTAACTGTAGCAAAAGCACCACCATTACGGCACCGGCTAAGGTAGAATTTACCGATCCCCGTCAGGTGACTATTTTGGGCTACAACGGCAATGCCATGGAACCTTATATTTCGCGTGACGGTTCCGTTTTATTTTTCAACAATCTTAATCAACCCAAACTACCCGATGGCCGAGTAAACGATACTAATATCTATTACGCCAAACGCATCGACGCGCTCACATTCCGTTTTGCGGGGCCGGTTATCGGCGCCTGCACCGATTCGCTTGCCAATACCAATGAATTGGAAGCTGTACCGAGTATGGACAAATATCACGTTTTTTATTTTATTAATACCATCAACTATTTGAACCAAAACAGCCCCGATTATTTACGGAGTATTTTTCAGGCCGACTTTGCGGATGGGATTCTTACCCAAAAGCACAGTCTTCCCAATTTAAAATGCGGGCGACCGACAAACCAAAAACCGCGCCTCGGCGAATTAAACTTTGGCGCGGAAATTCATTGTGACGGAAAAATACTCTATTTTGTGCAAGGCATTTTTTCGAACCATCCCTTTCCGGACAAAGCGGATATCGGAATTGCCATCAAGGATTCTGCGGGTAATTTCATCGTCAAAGAAAATTGTGCAAAGGAACTAAGCGCAATTAATACAGATGCTTTGGAATACGGTCCATCCGTTTCAACGGATTTAAAGGAACTCTATTTCACTCGTTTGCAAGGTACGGACTTTGGTATTTACGTAGCCACTCGGAATTCCGTATCTTCGCCTTGGAACAAGGGCGTACGCATTACGTCGATTAAAGGAAATACAACGGAAGCGCCCTGTATTTCTTACGACGGTAAATGGCTGTATTATCATCAAAAAATCGACACGACTTTTCATATTTTCGTCGTGCAAAGAAAAGAATAGGTTCAAAAAATTCACCCACCCGAATAACTGTACGCAGAGCGAATGGTACCCGTATCGCAAAATAGAAATCTTCAATAAAAATACGGACGCAGCGGGCGACGTTGTTTTCGCAACTTTGAAACAGAACATGCGTAGATAGCGTTTGTAAGATAGTTGGTTAGCCAAATGGCCTGAAATTTTGTGACTTGTTCCCGTGACAATAAAAAATACAAGGTGAAAACGATGTTCAAATATGGAGGGGTAATCGTTCTTTCGCTAATGCTGCAATGCGGCGTATCTTTTGCGCAAACGCCTTCTTTCATCATTCCAAAAAAGTTTACCGTTGCTCTTTCGGCAAATAATGCCGCACCCAAAAACAGAAGATTTGCAACTTCCCTTTCCGAGGCTTCGCTCCCCGCAACCGGATTGGTGCCGCATCCCACTTACGGCATGCCTACCTACCGTGCATTTAAAATAAGCAAGCAAGTAGTGCTTGGTCAAATTTCCGGAGCTGCGCTGGCTTTTGGCTTTGTGGCTGCTCAAGCGGCATTTATTCCGGAAAGCAATTTATCTGTTCCTCTTGTAATGTACAGCGGTTATTTAACAGGCATGGTGCTGGGCGTTCATTTTACCGGCAACGATCGGTACGAACACGCCGCTTTGGGCCGAACCGTGCTTGGCGCTGCGCTTGGCTTACCCGTCGGTTACCTGATTTACAAATCCGACCCGAAACCGCACGGTTTTAGTGCATTGGCCCCTTTCGTCTTCCCCACTCTCGGAGCGGTTATCAGCTTTAATTTGTCTGCCAAGCCCAAAACGAAAATCAGCGCTAATTAA
>CAZRBA010000008.1:0-18831 GCA_964598255.1 uncultured Caldithrix sp.
CTTAAAGGGCACGGATTTGCCTCTGGTTTCCATCGAAGAATTGCACGAAAAGGCCATCGCCATTACCGGCAAGCCGCAAAAGCCCAAAACCAAGGATCGCGTGGTGGCGCTAATCGAATGGCGCGACGGTACGGTAATCGACGCCGTACGCGAGCTGGATGTGGAATAGATTTTGGTAACCGTTTGCCTGGGAAGAGCGTAACGCTCTTCCCTTTTTGGCTTTGACTCTTTTGTCGGCGTACATAACAAATTCAAAGAATTTCAACGCAAAAGGGAAACAGGCCGATGTTAAAACAAGATTTTTTGTCCGCATTGCAAAAATACTATTCCGGATTTTTGATTAGTCGCCCCTTAGGAAACAATGCCTTTCATTATGCCGAGCGTGTGAATAAACAAATTTATGTTCCGCCTTTTTGTGCCGGAACGCCCGATGATTTGGCCGTGGGTTACCACATTGCGTTTTCCGAAGTAGATGAAGGAATTGAATTTAACGGATTGGGTTTGCAGAAATTTGTTTTTTTTGAATGGCAGGGGATTCCGGTATTTATTTTCGATAACCACAATCATGCCTTTTTTATTTGGACATTGGGCCTGCGACAAAACGTTTTTCAACAGGGCTTACCTTTGGTGCACGTTGATCAACACAGCGATATGTGGCAACCTTCTTCTTTTCCTTCGTTTACTTTAGATGATCCGCAAATTCTGGAAAAAGCTTTTTATTACACTAATTTTACAATTAATGTGGGAAATTTTATCAAACCGGCTCTCAGTTTGAAATATTTCGACGATGTGCATATCGTTACGGGCAGTATTGATTTCGAACTTAAATTTGACGTACCGATTGTTTTTGATTTGGATATGGATGTTTTTGCCCCTATTATGGATTACATAGGTAATCCGTACAAAATCGGAAGCATTCGCCAATGGATGAAGCAAGCAAAAATGATTACGATTGCAACCAGTCCTTATTTTATGAACCAATCTCTGGCGATTCAATTTATTCGTAAAATATTTGCGAGCTAAAGGATAAAACGGATTAGCGAATCGGACAGAAATTCCCTTAAAAAACTTACGGTATCATCAAACGCGTTAAGTAAAAATTTTGGTAGCAATTTGTAATTTAACCATACACTGGGAAATATTATGAAAGGAAAAACTTTATGTACCGAAAGATTATATTGAAGGCAGAAGGAGATATGACATACCAAATAAAAACACCAGAAGCGGATTCATTAAGGTTAAAAACAATAAACAGTAATTAAATTGGCAAAGTTAAAATAGTAAAAAGGCTAACAAGGCGCTCAACACGAAATTTGCCACGCGAGCAGTAGTTATGTGTAATTTTAAATTCCGTTTTTGAGGATTTCAATTTCCGCTTGACAGGCAATGAAATCGGCCGGTGCATCTGTTTGCTCTTGTTTGATATTTTCGATCTGCATGGAGGGCTTCTGGCAACGGATTGGAGTAAAATGAATAAGAAAAACGAAAAGCGGAATGTTGTGAATTAAGCGATTTGCAAAGTGTCCGTTGATAAGGAGCAAAAATTTTTTCGATTTTATTATCTACCAGACCAGAAAAATATTGAATTCGTGTCTGAAATGATTGCGATCAAGAAAATTTGCTTCGGCATTAACATCGGCGATAATCTTCGAAAATCGCAAGTAATCGATTCGATAGGCAAAAAGAAATTTTTTATAGCGTATCGAAATCCCGCTACCCAAAATGATTATAGGGGCGGCTAAATTTTCGTCCATATCGATAATAGCGTAATGTTTACTTTGTGTGTAAGAAAGGGTTAGCCAAATATCAGGCCGAAGCGGATAGCTTATGTGCAGAAACAACAAAGAATCTTTGGGTTCGACAATACGTCTCAAACGCAGGCCGGCGGTAGCCCAAGCATTGTGCCATTTTACGGTTGTACTAACGTTTATAATTTTAAAATTTGTCTCGCCGCTTAAGCGCTCACCGTTAACCGATTCGTTTATTTCATTGGAAAAAATATCTACGATGAGCCAATTGCCGATGTTTTGTTCAACCCCCAAATCCCAGTTTGTCAGACGGATGGTTTCCTGGTTTTGATAAAAGGTGGAAGGCGTTTGATCGATGAATCGTATTTTTTGAAAATTTGTGCGTATGGCTAAAGCCAATCCGAATGAAAAGCGATAGCCCAAAGTCGGTGAAATGATATCCGAAATTTCTTCGTAACTTCGGGCGGGTTGGCTTTGATGAGCGGAGACTATTTCCGAGGAATTTTTAATCCGCCGGGCGTAACCCAATCCGAGTTGGAAATTTCCTGATTGCCAAAAAGTTACTACGCGACGGATCTGATTTCGAATTCGTACTTTTTTGAAAATGGCCTGGCGCGAAATTTGATGGCGGAGAATGTAGTTTTCGTAAATAAAATTTACCCGCATAATCAAGTCCGGGCGAATGAAGGCCGGATTCCAATTCCAGCGAAAAATATTGCTTCCGGGTTCTTGCGGTAGTGTGTGCAAAAGAAGACCCGCGGGCCAAAAACGGTCGCCAACATTTGTTGTGTTTTGCATTGCAGAGTCGGACAAGCTCGATTGGGCTTTTAAGGAACATGTTGTGTGATGCTCTTTCCGCGGAAGTAGGCACGTATGCCTAATCGCCGAATCGCGGCAAAGCATGGCTTGCCGTTGGTGAACATCTTGGGGAGAAGGTTCTGTTTGGGCAAGGGCAATGTGCACAAATCCCAGCCCCAATAACAGCATGAGCCAAAGTTTTTTCATCATTCGAATTCCGAATGTCGTCCGAAGTTAAAATCAAAATCTGATATTAGGTTTATTATGTCCGTTCGATCAAAGACAATTAAAATAACAAACCAAGCATATGAAAATTAGCTTTAAGCGGATAGGCGCTCGGTTTTATGTGGCTTTAAAAAGGCAGGGCTTATTTTGCCGGAATAAACTTAAGTGCAACCGAATTAATACAGTATCGTAAACCCGTGGGCGGCGGGCCGTCTTCAAATACATGCCCCAAATGGGCACCGCAGGTACGGCACAAAATTTCGGTACGCACTATGCCCAAACGGTAATCCTTTTTTAAGATAACGGCATTTTTGTCAACTACATCCCAAAAGCTGGGCCAACCACTGCCGGATTCGTACTTGACGGAAGACGAAAATAATTTACTCCCGCAGGCTACACACACATAAATTCCTTGTTGCCAAAAATCGTAGTATTTACCGGAAAAAGGGCGTTCGGTACCTTTTTTACGGGTTACGGCATATGCCTCGGGCGAAAGGCAACTTTGCCATTCGGCATCGGTTTTGAAGATTTTGTGCGTGCTTTTAAGTGAATCTGTTCGTGGCATCTTTTGAGCTTTTCCTGTGCCTGCCGTTAACGTTAAAAGAGTCATGGCAGCGATAAAAATAATCGCAATTCGCATTTCGCTTCCTTTCGTTGTTGGCCATTAAAACGAAGGAAGCCGCAAAAAAATTCCCTGCATTTTAAAAGCGCTCTATTATCTGTGCTCGATCGTTCCTCTGATTACAAGACGTACAACGGGTTTTTGCGGATCGTTTGAATAAACGCGTACGGTTTTTTGGAAAGGACCTTCACGGCCTTCCGTACTAAACGTTACTTTGATGTTTCCGCCGGTACCCGGAGCAATGACTCCTGAACTCAGGAGGGCAGCCGTGCAGCCTCAGCCGCTTTTTAGCCGCAGAATACGAAGGGTGTCTTGTCCTTCGTTGCGGAACGCAAATGTATAGGTAAGGGTAGTGTCGTCACCTACCGTTTTAAAATCATGAAAAATTGCGCTAAAGGTAATTTTGGGTTGCGGCTGGGAATGTTTAGTGTGTAATGAATCCTGAGCCCAAAGATGGGTGGCACACAGCCAGGTAAAAAGGACGATACCCATAACTATAAAACGTCTCATAATCCCCTCTCTTTTCTTAATAAATTAAGAAAGCGATTTCCGCAAAACAAGAATTCCACGGAACCGCAGCAGATACTATTTTACCGTATTTCTTTAGCTTGTGCAAACTAAAATGGAAGGTAAAATAGCATTATGTTCGGTTTATTTAAAAAGTAGCGGCAAGCAACAGTTTCTTTAAAAACGGAGACATCTAAATTGTGTTTTTTTTGCGCAATAGCGGGAGAAAAGGTAAGGCGCATTGCCGTAATGTAGGGTATTCGATTCTTTGAAAGGTAATGCAGAGAAATTTTTCACGTAAATGTTTCGGGCCAAGGCATATTTTGGCCGCATTTGTTTTTTTATTATATTTCCCTTTGTATATTCGCAGGCATTTACCAAAGCAGGGGGCAATTGTGAGAAAACGAACCATTCCGTGGCTATTTGAATCCAGTGTCAGTAAATTTAGTCAAAATCCGTTGATATGGGAAAAACGTGGTGAAAAGTACCGTTATATGACCTACAAGGAAATGCAGGATTTGGTGCATCGATTTGCTGCTGGCTTGTTGAAATTGGGCGTTAAAAAGGGCGAACGCATTGCCTTAATTTCCGAAGGCCGAAATTACTGGTTGATGAGCGAATTGGGCGTTTTGTACACGGGTGCGGTGAGTGTACCCATTTCGGTAAAAATAAACGAACTTTCCGATCTTAAATTTCGTCTGGCCCATTCCGGCTGCCGGATGGTTATGGTTTCCGCATCTCAAGCCGAAAAAATTGCCAAAGTAAAACAGGATTTGCCCGATCTGGAAAAGATAATTTTATTCGACAAGCAAGAAAGCTATGAAGACGATGAAATTTTGGCCGAAGAAATTTTGACGCTTGGCGGTGAATTTTTAGCCGAAAACGGCCATCGTGAAGAATTCGAAAAAATTTGGCAATCCGTTGAAGAGGATGATTACGCCACACTCATGTACAGTTCCGGAACCACTGCCGATCCTAAAGGGGTAATTCTCTCTCACAAAAATTACATTGTCAATGCCCGGCAATCGTTGGATTCTGTTTTAGACATTCCCCCTTATTACACAACGCTTTTAATATTACCGTGGGATCATGCCTTTGCCCACACGGTAGGATTGTACACGTTAATTCACAACGGCGCGAGTATGGCGGCCGTGCAAAGCGGACGCAATCAATTGGAAACATTAAAAAATATTCCCAAAAATATCAAAGAAGTGCGCCCGCATTTTTTGCTGAGTGTGCCTGCTTTGGCCAAGAATTTCCGTAAAAACATTGAAAAGGCCATTCGCGACAAGGGATCGAAAGCCGAAAAACTTTTTCAACATGCGTTAAAGATAGCCTATCTGTACAACGGTGAAGGCTGGAATCGCGGTAAAGGATTCCGCAAGGCATACAAGCCACTTTACAAATTGTATGATAAAATTTTGTTTGACAAAATCAAAGAAAATTTCGGCGGACGTTTAAAGTTCTTTATCGGAGGCGGTGCGTATTTGGATATTGAAATGCAGCGATTTTTTTATGCCATTGGCATTCCGATGTTTCAGGGCTACGGATTGACGGAAGCGGCTCCGGTTATTTCGTCCAATTCGCCTACGCACCATAAATTGGGCAGCTCCGGAAAGGTGCTAAGAGGCATCCAAATTAAAATTTGCGATGAAAACGGTAAGGAACTGCCGGTAGGGCAAAAGGGCGAAATTGTGATTAAGGGCGAAAACGTAATGGTGGGCTACTGGAAAAATCGGCAGGCTACGCAAAAAGCATTGCGCGACGGGTGGTTGCACACAGGCGATTTGGGCTACTTGGACGAAGACGGCTATTTGTTCGTATTAGGGCGGGAAAAAAGTTTACTCATAGGAAACGACGGCGAAAAGTATTCGCCCGAAGGAATCGAAGAGGCCATTATCGATCACTCGCCGTATATTGATCAGATAATGCTTTACAACAACCAGTCGCCTTACACCGTAGCCTTACTGGTTCCTAACAAAACCGCTCTGATCGAATGGATGCGCAAACACGGTTATACTTGCCAAGACGAACAAGGACAGTGTGCCGCTTTAAAGCTGCTCGAAGGTGAAATCAATAAATTCAAGCCCGGCGGTAAGTTCGAGGGTCTTTTCCCATCCCGTTGGCTACCGGCTGCTATTGCCGTTTTGGGGGAAGGGTTTACCGAACAAAATCGTTTGTTAAATTCCACATTAAAAATGGTGCGCACCCGTATAGTGGATTATTATAAAAACCGCATCGATCATTTGTTTACGCCCGAGGCCAAAGACATTTGCAATCCGCAAAATCGTCGTATTATTCAACGTTTAAGGAAAACCGACGAATCGGAAGATCTAACTGCGCAGACGATGCAAAAATAAAGAGCGGTTAATACGGAGAAAAATGGGAAACGTAAAGTAAAAAAGAATGAAAATAAGTTAAGCATTATTGAAGATTAACGAATTCAATATCCGGCTTTTCGCTATTTTTTCGGTTTCTTCCGTTTTTCAAAAGTTGATTCTTGAGGCTATCAGTTTTTTCAAAGCGGTAGACGGTTCGTATCCCGGTTTAAGGGTAAGCGCTTTATTACAATCGTTTAAGGCTTTGGGGTAATCCATCAAATCAAAATAAGTCAACGCCCGCATGTGGTAGGTTTCGTGCTGGTAGCCATCCAGTTCCAAAGAATGCTCAAAGTCTTGCAAGGCCAGGTCGTATTTTTTCATCATACGATACGTAGAGGCCCTGTTGTTAAGTGCGCGCACATTTTGCGAATCGAATTTTAAGGCACGGTCAAAATCGTTTAAAGCTTTTTCATACGCACCTGTGACAAAATAGGCCATTCCCCGATGATTGTAAATGATGGAACGGATAATAGGTTTTAGCTTTTGTTTTAGGATTTGGCTGTAAATTTGAATGGCAGTTTCGTAGCGGTGTTGGCTGTGCGCCTCCAATGCATCGAATAATTGTTTTTCGATTTTGGATCGGGAAATGATGCTTTTGGGGATTTCGGTTTCTGCCTTGTGTTTAGCCTCATTGCCGTTCCCTGGAATGACGCTGCCATTGGGGAATGAAATTTTTTCCGTCATGGAATCGTGGCATTTTTCGCGTAATTCCTGAATTTCTTTTTGATAATCGCGGATTTCCTGAAAAATAATATCCGAAAGAGTTAAAGTGGCGTTTAAGGAGGCCAGTTTGCGTTTGATTGGTTCGTTTAACAAGGAAAAATTGGCCTTGTAAATCAGTTCGTGTTCTACTTCGGCCCAGGCATCCTGTAAAATGGTGCGTAGTTGAATTTCACATGTCCGACCGCTGTAAGGAATAAATCCGTTGAAATATTTTTCGGGCAATTCTAGGGTTAAATGTACTGCTTCGTAACTGAATTCGGTAACAGCCTTGTGTGCATGTTTGTGTTCGATTTCAATTACATTAAAATTTTGGCGCAAGAGCGCTTCTACCCGTTCCACGTCTTCCAGAAATGGGCAAATAATACGCAGACCGATTAAATCGTTAATAATAATGGGATCGATTCCTTTTTGCCGGTAGCGAATGAGTTTTTGAAAATAGCTGTCAAAAGATTTCAGACGGTATTTGATGTTGAAATTGATGTCGGTTTTCAAAAGCAATTTGCGTACGTACTTTTGCAAACGCATGAGATTTTTGTCGTAATTGGGACGGTAGCGTTCGTAAAGGAGACGGAGTCGTTGGCGTTCTGAAATAGATGGTCTTAGTTTAATTTTACTTTCCATGGCTCCTCTTTTGTTTGCGCCGATTATTCACTGTTAATTTAAACATATTTTGAACGCAGACCAATGTTTTTGATCGGAATTACAAATCCTGTTGAAAATTATAAAAGCGCATCGTTTTTAACGCCAAAACAGGAAAAAAGATTCTGAAAAAGCGTGCCGCTTAAACGTATTAAGATTTGTGAACTTTTTTGCTTTGAGTCGTTTAACTAAGTAAATTCTTGCGATGAAATTTAAAGCTCCCTAATTGGAGGCGAAATAGAATTATTCTATAAAGAAAGGAGAGTGTGAAATGCTAAACAAAATGGCCGTTATCGGCGGGGGAAATATCGGAGGCGTTTTGGTTGCCGAAATCGTTAAACGCCGTTTAGCACGCGAAGTTGCTCTGGTCGATGTCAAAGAACCCGATCTGGCAAAAGGAAAGTGTCTGGATATTTCCGAAGGTACCCCGATTATTCAGTCCGATGTGATTGCCAGCGGATCGAAAACCTACGAAGTAATCAAGGATGCAGAACTGGTTATCAATACAGCCGGTGTGCCGCGTACGGTTCGTCCGGACGGCACCATTCCCACCCGCGAAGAATTGTTAACCACCAATTTGAAAATTACCGATTTTGTGAGCGAGGGTATTAAAACCTATTGCCCCGATGCCATGGTGATTTCCATTGCCAATCCCTTGGATGCCATTGTTTATCGTTTGAACATGAACCTGAAACCGCCGCGTCACAAATTGGTTGGCATGGCCGGTGTTTTGGATTCGGCTCGGTATCGTTATTTTGTGGCTCGGGAAGCCGGCGTTAGTGTGGAAAACGTGGAAGCTCTGGTTATGGGTGGTCATGGCGATTCCATGGTGCCTATTCGCTCTGCTTGCCGCATCGCCGGAATGCCCGTGGAAAAATTTATTTCCCAAGAACGTTTGGAAGCTATTGAAACGCGTACGCGCAAGGCCGGCGGCGAAGTGGTTAGTTTGCTGGGCACGGGTTCGGCATTTGTTTCGCCTGCTTGGAGTGCTCTGGAAATGGCCGAAGCCGTTATTTTCGACAAAAAGAAAATTATTGCCGCCAGTGCATTGCTGCAAGGAGAATACGGTGTAAACGGTGTTTTTATAGGCGTGCCGGTTATTTTGGGTAAAAACGGTGTGGAAAAAATCATCGAAATCGATCTCACCGATCGCGAGCGTGAGTTGTTCAACAAATCGGTGGAAGCGGTTCGCAAAACAACCAAAGAAGTCGATGAAATTTTAAGCAAATAACAACTTGTGTGTTCACCAAAAAAGGATGTCGCTTCGGCATCCTTTTTTCGGTTTGAGGCATGCGAAACATGTAGGAGGCAAGCCATGGGTAAATTAACGTATCTAAGCCATTCCGCCTGGCTCATCGAAAGCGGAAAGCACACCATTGCCATCGATCCGTTTTTGGAAGGCAATCCGATGGCAGCACTTAAACCGGCAAACGTCAAAGCCGATTTTATCGTCGTTACTCATGCGCACGGTGACCATTTGGGCGATGCCATTCCCATTGCCAAAGCATCGAACGGGACGATTATTTCCAATTTCGAAATTGTAAATTACGTGACTGCTCAAGGTGCGAAAGGACATCCCATGCACATTGGCGGTGCGCACGAATTCCCCTTTGGGAAGGTAAAACTTACACCCGCCTGGCACGGTTCTTCCTTCCCTGACGGAAGTTACGGTGGAACGCCTGCGGGAGTGGTTTTGAGCGTTGAGGGTAAAAACATTTATCACACCGGAGACACCGGTTTGTTTTCGGACATGCGGCTCATCGGCGAAATGACCCCCATAGACATTTTTTTGGTTAATATCGGCGATAATTTTACCATGGGCATCGACGACGCCGTGAAAGCCGTTGAATTTGTCCAACCCAAACTCACTATTCCCATGCACTACAAAACCTTCGATGTGATTGATGTAAATCCGCAGGAATTTGTGAGCAAGGTAAAAGCCAAGGGGTTTGAGGTTAAGCTTTTGGAGGTTGGCGAAACTTTGGAGTTTTAACATTAATTTTATTTGAATCGTCCGGATGTGTCTGTTAAATTGCGCATCCGGATTTTTTATTTTGTACAGGAGTATTAATTCATTCTATGACGGATCGCGAATTGGAGCAATTGTGTACGGATGTTTACTGCTCTGTGTTTAACAAACGAAAAGCTCGTTTGGAGGCGTGTTTTTATCCTTCCAAAGCTATACGGCACACCATTCATCTAAAGCGCGGGGTTATTCGCATTAAAATTGCCGACGCGTTGCAAGATGCACCGGAAATCATTTTGAAAACATTGTGTACCATCCTTTTGTTAAAACTGTTCAAAATAAAAGTGGATCGTCGATTGTACAAAGCGTATCGCGAATACTTACATGCTAACAGTCATTTGTTTCCTGAAAGCAAGCATCGCCCGCCTAATCCGCGATATACGGCCCGTGGTGTTTATTTTGATTTGGAGGAGATTTTTGATCGGTTGAACCGAATGTATTTTCAGGCGCAGTTGGAACGTCCCGTTTTGGGCTGGAGTTTGCGTAAAGCGTATCGCCGTTTAGGTTTTTACAACAAAGAAAAAAATTTACTGGTTATCAGCCGTATTTTCGATTCGGCCAAGACACCGCTTTATGTGGTAGAATATTTAATGTATCACGAAATGTTGCATATTGCCATTCCTACGGTGCATGCCAACGGAAGGCGTAAAATTCACAGTAGACACTTCCGTTTGAAAGAGCGTCAGTTTCCGGATTACGACCGTGTGCAGAAGTGGCTGGATAAAAATCTTAAAAAATTGTAACTTGATTGAATATTGATGTTGGCCTTAAATTAGGTTTGAAAATTTTCCGATAATAAACGAAATTTTCGGGTGATTTAAACATTTATTTATGGTCAGCATTTTCTCCATTTGAACAATTTTCGAACTTAAACTGTGATCTCGAACTTTTGATCAATTGAAATAAAAAATTAGAAACGTTTTGCCTAATGTAAAATTAGTAGTTTTAGCTGTTAAATGATCTCCCGAAGAATTTCTCTTTCAAGGTAATTGCTCCGCCACAAATATTTCACAACTTTGAGCAATTTTAGCCTGAAGAGAATTGGCAAAACATAAAGTAACATAAATGTGCTTTAGGCCAACAAAACGCTCGACCGGAATTTGCCACGCGGGGCATGAATTCGGCCAGTGAGAAAATCCGTGGCAAGTGAACGTACTTTGGCGCTTAGGCAAATCCGGTTAGCTCGGTCGTTACATCTTTGGTGCTTTTCATTAATATTTCTTCAACTACCCAATTTTCGCTTGAATTGGCAAAGTGATTTTAGTATTTTTAACGACTTATAGTTAGGAAAATGCCTTGTATCATTAACGAGCTTTCAAAAAGGAGGCGCAAGTGAAAATTTTTCAAACGGATCATATTCGTAATGTTGGTTTAGGAGGTCACGGAGGTAGCGGTAAAACCATTTTATTCGAGGCACTCCTCTTTAATTTAAAAGAAATTAATCGCATCGGTTCTGTTGAGCAGGGAAGTACCGTTTCCGATTACAATCCCGATGAAATCGAACGTCAGGTTTCCATTAGCTCCTCTTTGGGACATGGCGTATGGAAAGACCATAAAATCAATTTGATCGACACGCCCGGATATTCCGACTTTTTTGGTGAAGTAGTGGGAGCCATGCGGGTTGTGGATACGATGTTTATTGTTGTTTCCGCAGCCTCTGGCGTGGAAGTGGGAACCGAACAGGTTTGGTCTGAAGCAGCCAAACAAGGTGTACCCCGTTTTATTGTCATCAATAAATTGGATCGAGAAAACATCGATTTCGAAAATGTGGTGCAGGGATTGGAAGAGAGCTTTGGGCATCAGGTGGTATTAGCGCAGTTTCCGGTTGAAACCGGTCCGAATTTCGATGGCATTATCGATTTGTTCCGTATGAAAATGCTTAAGTTTGCCAATGACGGCAGCGGAAATTTTACGGAAGAGGCGATTCCCGCCGAGCTGCAAGAAAAAGCCAACGAATTACATCTTAAATTGGTGGAAGCGGTTGCTGAAAGTGACGATTCGTTGATGGAAAAATATTTTGAAGCCGGTGAATTGACGGAAGAAGAATTTAAAGCGGGATTCAAAAAAGCGGTTGCCGCCGATGCCATTTTTCCCGTTTTTTGTACCTCGGCAACCACAAATGTGGGCGTTAAACGGTTGCTGGATGTGATCGTGAATTTTGTTCCCGCACCCAACGAACGCGGTGAAGTGAAAACCGAAGACGGCAAGGCGATTAAAGTGGATGCGAATGGTCCTACGGCCGCTCTTATTTTCAAAACCGTTTCCGAACAGCACATGGGCGAGCTTTCTTTTTTTAAAGTTTTTTCCGGAACCCTGAAAACCGGTCAGGATGTGGTCAATACCCGTGACGGCCATCCGGAACGCATCGGCCAAATTTTTATTCTCAACGGTAAAAATAAAAAAAGTGTGGATGAAGTACCTGCCGGTGATATCGGTGCCGTGGTAAAATTGAAAGCAACGCACACGGGCGATACGCTTTGTGAAAAGGGTCAGAATATTAAGTTCCCCAAAATCGATTTTCCGGAGCCGATTATTCGGACGGCGATTAAACCCAAAGCCAAAGGCGATGAGGAAAAAATAAGCAATGGGTTGCATCTGTTGCACGAAGAAGATCCGACCTTCCTTTACTATCAAGATGCGGAACTTCATCAGACCATCGTTTCGGGCCAGGGCGAGTTGCATCTGCAAATTATTTTGAAACGTTTGCACCAAAAATTTAATGTGGAAGTAGAAGAGGAAGAGCCGAAAATTCCTTATCGCGAAACCATTCGCAAAAAGGCGACGGCGCAAGGAAAATTCAAAAAGCAAACCGGTGGACGCGGGCAATATGGCGATTGTCACCTGCGTCTGGAGCCGATGGAACGAGGCTCTAAGTTTGAATTTCTGGATGAGATCGTCGGCGGTGTGATTCCGGGTAAATTTATTCCCGCGGTTGAAAAAGGTGTAATCGAAACCATGGAAAAAGGCGTGCTGGCCGGATATCCGGTGGTGGATGTGCGTGTGGCCGTTTATGACGGTAGTTACCACACGGTGGATTCCTCGGAAATGGCTTTTAAGGTTGCTGCCGCCATGGCCTTTAAAAAGGCCTTTATGGACGCCAATCCCGTAATTCTGGAGCCGATTTACAATATCGAAGTACGTGTGCCAGATGAATACATGGGCGATGTCATGGGCGATATCAGCAGCCGCCGCGGCCGCATTATCGGCATGGATCGCGACGGGCGTTTTCAGGTGATTAAGGCGCAGGTACCCTTGGCGGAATTGTACCGTTATTCTACGGCTTTGCGCTCCTTAACTCAGGGTCGTGGTATTCACAAGCGCTCTTTTTCGCATTACGAAGAAGTGCCTTCCGATATCGCGCAAAAAATTATCGAAGCTTCCAAAAAAGAACAGGAAGAAAGTTAATTTAACAACGGATAGTTCAATGAATTTGTAGTGAATGCTAAGCCCGATGCCTGTTTTGGTGTTGGGCTTTTTTATTTAAAAATGAGGGTAAAGCATGAAACACTTATGGGCGCCCTGGCGCATGGAATACATCGAAAACGAAATTGACAAACCGGGTGATTGTATTTTTTGTGCGTTTCCCGAAGCTCATGAAGATGAAAAATATTTTATTCCTTTTCGTTCCGAAAAGTGTTTTGTTATCTTGAATAAGTTTCCTTACAATAACGGACATGTCATGGTGGTTCCCTATTTGCACACCGGCGATTTTCTTTCTCTACCGGCCGATGTTTTGTTGGATTTGCAGCAAACCATTCAAAAAACCATTCGGGTGATGAAAAACATCATGGGCCCGCACGGTTTTAACGTGGGCATGAATATTGGGCGTACAGCCGGGGCTGGTATCGACGAACATTTGCATTTTCATATCGTGCCGCGCTGGGACGGAGATACCAATTTTATGCCCATTATTTCCGATACAAAGGTTGTGTCCGAAAGTTTGCAGGCTACTTTCGAGAAGTTTAAAAACGAATTTAACCGTTTATTCTCCAAATAAGGGGGATGAAATGCGTACGCTGCTTAAAAATATTGCGAATCTGTATTCCCCGGATGTAAAAGCGGGATACGGTAAAATAAAAAAATGGCACAATGTGCATCTGCTTATTGAAGACGGAACGATAAAAAACATTGCTTTTTCAGATACCGAAAATGAAGGGGAAACGCCGGACAAGGTAATTGATGTAACCGGAATGACGGTTGTTCCCGGATTTATTGATGCCCATACCCATCCTGTTTTTTGGAAAACGCGTGAAGATGAATTTATCATGCGCATACAGGGTAAAAGCTACGAAGAAATTGCCGCTGCCGGCGGGGGCATCCGTAATAGCGTACGCGCTTTTAGGCAAGCAAGTAAAGAGGCGATTAAGTGGGTAACGCAGGAACGGATTCATCCGTTTTTGTCCTTCGGAGTGACCACCATTGAGGCAAAAAGCGGCTATGGGCTTTCGACCCACGACGAGATCAAGGCACTGGAAATCATTAACGAACTTAATGCGGAGCAACCGCTAGATTTGGTGCCGACTTTTCTGGGGGCGCACGAAGTGCCGGATGAATATCAAAGCAAGCGTCAGGCCTATGTGGATTTGGTTTGCAATGAAATGATCCCCTTGGTTGCCGAACGTAAATTAGCCCGCTATTGCGATGTGTTTTGCGAAGAAGGTGTGTTTACGGTAAATGAAAGTCGCAGAATTTTAACAACGGCACAAAAATACGGAATGCAAGTCCGCATTCATGCGGACGAGCTTTCACCTTTCGGCGGTGCGGAATTAGCAGCCGAAATCGGAGCGGTGACGGCAGACCATCTGGTTAAAATTTCACATCGGGGAATTAAAGAGATGGCCAAAGCAGGTGTGATTCCTGTTTTGTTGCCTGGTACGACCTTCTTTTTGGGTAAAGACCAATACGCACCGGCACGAAAAATGATTGAGGCCGGTTGCCAGGTAGCTATTTCTACGGATTTCAATCCAGGTAGCTCCACAACGCAAAACTTTCAGCTTATGTGGACGATTGGGGCATTAAAATTAAAAATGTTGCCAGAGGAGTTGCTCTGGGCCAGCACATACATTCCCGCCAAATCATTAGGGCTGGAAAAACGTCTGGGTGAAATCGAAGTCGGCAAACAAGCCGACCTGATTGTACTCGATATTCCGAATCTGAATTATCTCCCATACCATTATGGCATTAACCATACGGTGATGACCATTAAAAAAGGCAGAGTGGTGTATTCCACCTGATGGTGCAAAAATGTTCTCCCGTTTATTTGTCGCTACTCTGCCAATCTCGTTTAAATTATCCGTACGATTTTTTTAATATTTCCTTAAAACGCATTGCGTCTTGCAAAGCGCTCATATTATTAAACATGCAATAGATCTCGGTCTGCGGTTGGGAAATAACAGTTTGTCTTAGGTCTTGCAAATCAATATCGGAATATTGATAGCGGTACATTTTTTCACCGGGCGGTGCGCCGTGTAAGCGGAAGTAACGCAAACCTTGCGTTAGTGGCGGTTCTTTAAAAGGGTCGACACAATGAATTAAATTTAACGCCGAAAAGTGTTGGCGAATCCAATCTTTGTCCCACACCGAGCGAAATTCCACAACAAAAAGAAACGATCCGTTTTTAACGGATTCGAAAAAGGTTAAAAAATTGTGTGCGTTTTCTTTATTGAATTTAAAATTCGGCGGACATTGAAATACAATGATCCTGGCTTGTAAAATACGTGCGATTTCGAGCGTGCGTTCCCACACCTCACGTACCTCTTCGGTCGGACGAAAATGGCCCAAACGTTTAAGCTTCTCCTTATCCCAACGCAAATTACATCGCCGGTAAGTCGGGGTAAAATAAGTGTGTGTAATACCCTGAAACGCCTTCATGGTAAAAATAAAATTCTTTGGTGCCTCATCACGCCATCTTTGTGCAGTTTCAATTTTAGGAAAACGGTAAAAAGTAAGTTGCAATTCGATGGTTTCGAATTGCCGGTAGTATTTTTGTTTGGCGTTAGGAAATCCGCAACAACCGATGTGTATCGCCTTCAAAATAAATTCTACGCCTCTCTTCTATTCCCTCGTCAATAAATTTCTTCCGCTCCTTTCGGCCTGCGGTTACCGGAAAGCAAAATGTAGTGGTGGTAAGCCTGTTGTAAAAATTAATTCTAACTTCACACGGTTCGCTAGCTAACATTATCACCTTCTTGCTTTCGAATACACGCTTTGCTAAATATAGCAATATTTTTTCCATAGAAAAAGTTTTGTCATAAGTCAAATAAATTAGGTTGAAAACGCCCGTTCTTCTTGATTTTTAATGAAATTTCGCCTAATGTTAAATTTGATTCAAATGATTTTCGCCTAAAAAAGGTAGCGGCCGAATTCAAACAAAGGATTTAATTATGAGTAAAGCCTTTAAAAAAGAATTACAAAGCCAACAAATCGGCGAATTGGATTGGACTCCGGAAAAACGGATGGAATCCGTTACAAAAGTGTATTACTATGTTTGCCAGCATGCCGAGCAGGCCATGCAATGGTACCTGATTAAGAAAAATGTCAAACGTAAATGGGCGCGAATTTTACGTTTTTGGTCGATTGTGGTTGCTGCCCTTGCCGCTTTAATTCCGTTATTGGCTCAAATTTATCAGGGCCATGCCAAAATTCATATCGATCCTGTCTGGGCTTCGGTAGCTTTGTTTGTGGCCGCCACATTGGTGGCTCTCGATCATTTTTTCGGATTTTCCGCTTCTTGGATGCGCTTTATTACGGCAGAGGTTAAAATCAAAACAAAATACGAAGAATTTCAAATGGATTGGCAAATTAAGTTTGCCGCCCTTAAAGGCGAACCTCCCAATGATACGAAGGTAATCGAATTGTTGCAGGCCTGCAAGGAACTCCTGGTTTCGGTAAACGAAATTATTACGGAAGAAATGGAGGAATGGAAGCGGGATTTTAAGGCGGCCTTAAAACGCATTGACGAACAAATTAAAATCAACAAAAAAGTTTGATTCTGGAAAACGGTTTCAATTCATAGCAAAAACAAGCAAAGGAAAAATGATTTTAAACGATTGTACCGTGGCCATCATTGCCGGTGGCCGGAGCAAACGCTTCGGGAGTCCTAAATTCAAAGCTAAAATCGGTAACAAACGATTAATCGAATTGGTTTTGGATTTGGCGTATCGTATTTCAACGGAATGCATGATTATTTCCGGTCTGGAAGAAATCCGAGAGCAGTTTAATCTTCCCGTATTCGATGATGTATTCCCGCAATGCGGGCCGTTAGCAGGCATTCATTCCGCATTAGTTCATGCCAAAACCGAGTGGATTGCTATTTTACCGGTGGATATGCCTTTGTTAAAAGAATCAATTTATCTGAAATTGTGGACAAATCGACGAGACAATGTGCCTGTCGCTGCCCGAACCGACCGCGGTCTTGAACCGATGGTTTCTCTTTGGCATCAAAGTGCAATTCCCACGATCCAAAATGCTTTGGAAAACAGAAAGTTTAAAATTCACCAGATGCTGGAAACCCTTCATGCTGTGTTCGTTTTGTTTCCGTTGGAAGAGAATATTCATTTTTTCAATGTTAATTATCCGAATGATTTACAATTGATCCGTTCTCTAGTTAAGGGAGATAAGGATGAGTGACCGACCGCCTTTCTTGCATATTGTCGGGCCCAAAAATTCGGGTAAAACACGATTAACGGAATGGCTGATTCGATCGCTTACGGACTGTGGCCTGAAAGTAGGTGCCCTGAAGCATAGCATGCACTCCCACCCCGTAGACAAGTCGGGTGCCGATTCAGATCGTCTGCGTCGGGCGGGTGCCTTTCCCGCGGCTTTCTGGTCGGAAAACGGTCTGGGAATTTACTATCCGCCGCTCGCTTCTGAAAAAGGCTGGCAAATTTTGCAAAATACCTTTGCTCGGTGTGATTTGGTTTTGGTCGAGTCGTTTGCCAGTGCACCCCATCCTAAAATTGTACTTCAGGACGACGAGGGTATCCCGACACGTTTTGACAATGTCATCGCTCTTATCTCAAACCGGAAGATCGAAACCGAGCTACCCGTTTTTAAACCTGATGAAAAAAAACGATTGATCGATTTTATTCTGAAATATTTTCGTCTTCAAACCCAACGTAACCATTAGATTAAAATAAAAAATCCCGCCATTCAAGACGGGATTTAAACGTGGGAGTTGTAAGCGATTTTATTTGTTTTTAATAGTAATTTTTTTCGGTTTGGCTTCTTCCGTTTTAGGCAATACAAGCATTAATACTCCGTTTTTGTATTCCGCGCTGATGCTGTTCGCATTGATATCATTGGGTAAGTTGATACTGCGGGAAAACTTACCGAAACGACGTTCACGGCGGTAGAACGTACCCTCTTCGCTGCGTGTTTCTTCTTTCTTCTCGCCGCTGATGGTTAACACATTGTCTTTAATTTCAATATCAATATCGTCCTTTTCCATCCCCGGCAGTTCAACGGAAATTTTATAAGCATCCTTGGTCTCTTCGATGTTCATTAATGGCATCAGGCTGGTAACCGGTTCGCCCAAAAAACGGGTATCGGCACTAAAAAAATCTTCGAGCATACGATCGAAAATATTATTAACGCGCGTTAAGCCCAAAGTTGGTTCCCATTTAACTAGCATTGTTACCACCTCCTTTCATTGTTTTTTGTTTTTCTGTAAATTAACACTACAAACAGCGTGCCAATCCGTGAGCATCTTTAACTTGTTGATATTTTACAAGATAAATAAAAACAAAGTGCCGGTACAATTTTGACATATTGACAAAGGACTATGAAAGAACTACAGATGTATGACAGGATTAAATGCAATTTTTAATGAAAACAGATAACATTGTTAAAATTTAATCGAATTTGCCCGGCCGGTACTGATG
Source organism: uncultured Caldithrix sp. (assembly GCA_964598255.1). GTDB lineage: Bacteria > Calditrichota > Calditrichia > Calditrichales > Calditrichaceae > Caldithrix. Next base: position 18,552 of record CAZRBA010000008.1, read on the forward strand.
TATTAATTTTAAATAAAGGAAATAAAAAACGATGACTCTGTACGATCAAATAAACCGGAACATTCCGCGAATTCTGGAAAACGCCAAAAACATTGCCGTGGTAGGCATTTCCAATAAACCCTACCGTGACAGTTACACCGTCACCAAAGTTTTAATGAATTACGGCTATCGAATTTTCCCGGTAAATCCCAATTACGACGAAGTGCTGGGCATGAAGTGCTACGGTTCGTTAAAAGAAATTAAAGAACCGATCGATATCGTGGATATTTTTCGGCGGCCG
>CAZRBA010000009.1:0-4055 GCA_964598255.1 uncultured Caldithrix sp.
GGTTTGGCACGTCCAGCTTTGCCCGGCATCTTGCGTGTACCAAACGCCGCCGCCAACGGCCCCCACCCACCAAACGTCGGGATTTTTAGGATGCACAATAACGGCCCGTGTTCTTCCGCCAATATTCGACGGTCCGCGTTCATCCCAATGCAATACATTGTTAGCACTAAAAATTCGATAATTATTTTCTATCTTTTCCAAAGCTCTAACGCGCCAATTTTGCGGATAGGAAAAAGAATGCCCGATTTGAGAGCGTAAATAGAGCTCTTCCAAAGCTGCCTGATCCGGATGATCGGGTCTGGGTGGATGGTCATCTTCGTTTTCGGCGATTTGGCTTTTTGGTTTTCTCGCGACTTCATCCGATTCATTGTAACGTACGAGGTAGTAGCTACCCATCAGGATTATGGATAGCAATAATGTAAAAATAAAACCTTTTTTCATTCTACGGCCTTTTCACTTTAGAATTAATTTCAATCAATGTGAATAAAAATAAATTTTTATTGTATCGAATGCAAGGTACATGTGTGGGAAATAGAGAGTACCCGTAATTTAGTTATGATGTCTTTGGCCAGCCAAGACAAATATTTCAAAAATCGAACACATGGATCGGAATGTCTTTAAATTAAAAAGCAGGCTGTAGCTCCTTATCGGATACAACAAGCCTGCAAAAAAACGCATGTGCGTACTTTTTTAATAAACAGCACTCAAAGGGTTTTAATGCGTTCTTTTAACTGCGCATTCAATTGTTCGGCTGCAGCCAATGCTTCCATAGCACCGGTTAAATCATGTCCTTTACCCATCATCTCCAAATTGTAAAAAATTTCCATAGCTTTGTCCGCCCCCAGGTTAGCCGCCGCCCCTTTTATGCCATGCGCCATCGATCTTACAGCGTCGTAATTTTCACTTTCGACTGCGCTTTTTAATTCGGGTAAGGTCTGGTCAATTTGCTGCACCAATTCCTCCAGCAATTCGATTAAAAATTCTTTGTCGCCACCAAGGCGTTCCAAAGCGGTTTCAAGATCGAGTAACTGTTTTTCCATAAATGCACCCTTCCCAATATAATATTAAATAAAAATCCTGCCTCTATTTTCGGAAGAATTTCAAAATATTTAATAAAAAAAACGGGACCCACGCATGTTGATTCGCAGGTCCCGTGTGCAGCAGTTTAAACTGATTTTATTCGGGTGGATTGATTTCGTAAGTATGGGTAATTTCTGTCGCTTTTTGCAGCATGGCTGTAACGGCACAGTAAACTTCCTGCGACAGGTTTATCGCCTTTTGCAATTTTTCTTCTTCCACTTCGCCCCAAATTTTGTAGGTCAGGCGAATGTTGGTGTACACTTTGGGGTGTTGATCGGCCATGTCGGCTTCTACATGCACCTCAAAACGGTGAAACTTCTGGCGCATTTTACTTAAAATAGAGGCCACATCGCTGCCGGTGCATCCGGCTAAAGAAACCAGTAGCAATTCTTTGGGACGAATGGCACCATTCTCCCCGCCAAATTGAGGAGGGCCGTCGATGGGAACCCAATGGCCGGAATCGGTAATACAATTAAATGTTACACCTTTGATATGAACCACTTTACCATGAACTTTAGTAGGCATTACTTCCCTTTCTACCTTAATGATCGTTTCACTTTTCTTAACGACTATCGGACTTCATTTATTCTGCTTGAGTCAAAATTTTAAGTTAATTGGATGAAAAAAAGCATAAAAAGAGACAGAGATTTCAGACGAAATCATGGTATACTTGGGGCACAAAAGTTAAAACAAGTCCGTAAAAATTACGGTAAACAAATTTTTCCCAGTAATGTCGGGCGACGAGCGCCCGTGGCCTGGGGTACGTTGGAAGGCTTACCCAAAAGCGTGGCCCAACCCAAAACCGCAAACCCAATAGCTTCCTTAAATTCGCTGTTTACCCCTACTTCATCACTGGTCACCAGCGGAATATTTCCAAACTGGAAGCGTAGCTGTTCCATTAAAAACAAATTACGCACTCCGCCTCCGCTTACCACCACTTTTTCTGCCTTGCCCAATTGTTCCTGAATAAAAAAAGCATAATTATTGTAAATCGTTAATGCGGTGTAAAAGGCAAGCGTGTGAATGGTATCATAAGGATTTATTTTCTGCCGGATCGCAAATTCTTTAATTTGCTGATAAAAGGCACTTCCATATAATTCACGCCCGGTGGATTTGGGAGGCTGCTGTTCGGGAAAGCGATCAATCGTTAAAAGAAATTTGAACAACGGCTCGGAAAGTTGCCCGGATTGCGCAATCTGTCCGTTTTCATCAAATGGTTTGTCAAACAAATCTTTCACGGCCGTGTCCAGTAGCATATTACCCGGCCCCGTATCAAAAGCTTGCACTTTGGAGAAATCTCCGTCACCGGGAACAAAAGTAAAATTGGCGATACCACCAATATTAATCGCCAGAATATTCTTTTTAAATTTTGAAAAAAACACCCAATCAAAATACGGAATAAGCGGTGCGCCCTGCCCACCCAATGCCATATCGCCCACACGGAAATCTCCGATGACCGGGATTCCAATCAATTTGGCCAGCACCATCGGGTCACCAAGTTGCAAAGTTGAATGTAACTTGCGGTCAATAAACTCCCGCGGTTCACTTTGATGCCAAATCGTTTGCCCGTGACTGCCGATAAAGCAAATTTCTTCTTTGGTTTTGCCAACCTGCCGCAAAAAGTCATCGATCATTTCCGCCCAGATTTCCGGCAAATAAAAATTCAATTGACTCAATTGGGAAGCCTGCCAATGAGGCGCCTGCTTTAATAGCTCTTTTTGTGTTTTGCCGTAATTATAGCTTTTGCCTTGAATAAAATCAAATCGGGTCATCCCCTGATCTTCCCAAATTTTAATCAAAGCAATATCTAATCCATCACAGGAGGTTCCGGACATTAATCCTAAAGCCCAATGTTCTTCATGAGGGTTAAAACGGGTAAAAAAAGTTTCCATGAGTATCGAACCGTTTGCGTTAGTTAGTTAGTTTTCCGAACAGAACTAAAATAATAGAAAATCGTCCAAAAATAAAATAAATTAAGAGGCACATTTTATGAAGCATACAATTTTTCCCGGATTTCACGAAATTTTGAGTTGACTTTTTAGATTAATTAAAATATACTTGGGCAAGGAAGGAAGAAAGAAAGGAATCGCATAATGAAAAAAATTCGATTAGGAACCCCAACAGATTTTCTTTTTAATCAAGGCATTTTTACTTCCCTCTCCGTCCAACTTTTTCCCTTCTGTTGTTGCTGTTAATCATTCCTTTTTACCCCTTTTCCGAAAAAAATCACCACACACCAGGTGCTTTGGTACCTAAGCATGTAAAAAAGTGATTTTCAACTTTTTCGGAACATTTAAACTTCGATATTAAAAAATTTTAATTGTATTAAACCCATTAGACCAATTGGTTAAATTAGGTTCTGATGATCATTAAGGAGAAAGATCATGGATCAGTTGACTTTTTTTATTCATAGATTGTTTAAAACACACAACGCACAAACCCATGTATTGCCATCCAAACCGGCAACTCAGCACTTTACCGACGCGTTGCTGGCTCTGCTTTTTCCACACCATGCCGGAGACGTGCGCAGAAATAAGATCGAAGAAATTCAGGCCGGTTTTTTAATGCTTCGCTCTCATTTGCTCGATTTGCTGCATTCTTTACGTCCCCATTTAAAAAAAGCTCCGGAACACCTTGCCGAGCAATTTTTCGATCACCTGCCCGAAATTTACGATTTGCTCTGGCTGGATGCACAGGCCATTTACGAAGGTGACCCGGCCGCGGAAAGCACGGACGAAGTGATTGCAGCCTACCCCGGTTTTTACGCCATTTTTGCCTATCGTATTGCGCACATTTTTTACGAACAACAGGTACCGGTTTTGCCCCGCATGATCACGGAATACGCGCATTACAAAACCGGCATCGATATTCACCCCGGGGCGCACATCGGTCGATCGTTTTGCATCGATCACGGTACGGGGATTGTCATCGGCGAAACGACGGTAATCGGTAATAATGTTAAAATTTATCAGGGT
>CAZRBA010000010.1:0-13029 GCA_964598255.1 uncultured Caldithrix sp.
CCGACGACCTTCAAACGGTGTTAGGAACGCCCTTTCATTAGCCACCGCCGGAGTAGATAATAATATCAGCGATTGCTCAAACCGCCAACGCCACATCAAGTGGAAGGAGTCATCCTTATTTTTTTGCAACGTCACGGTTAACCGGCGCGAGCTCAAACGCCCCCTCACTCAACCGCAAATTTAGACCGGCCGAAAGCGAAATGGACTCAAATCGTGCCCCGCGTGCTCGCGTCCGTGTTAAACCGTTTGTTGTGTAATAATTTATTTTTTTATTTGAACGATAAAATCAACACCGATCTGATTTTTCCCATTAAAAAAATGGAGCAATTAACTAAACAATTGCAAGAGAAAAACCAAAAAAAGATTTATTATTTTTTCTTTTTGTCAAAGTAGCTTAATGCCAAAAGCTGGCAAAATTTAAATTTCTTAAATTACAAAAGGAGAGTGATATTTATTCATTATTTTTAATCCGTCCCCGAACAAAATAAATTGTTGTTGTAAAACCGTCAGCTTTACAAATCTGCACTATGGTTACATTTTAAATTTTTTTAATCTTACTTTTCGAACGGGATGATTTTTAGACAATTCACCACCGATTTTACAAACTTAGACGCTACTTCCATTTTTTATTTTAATGATTTTATCGTGCCAAAAATGACTAAGCGTATTTAGGAGATTTTTTTATTGATTACACAACAGTATTATTACGATTGGTAACTCATTTCTCCGGCCAATATGGGCACTTTCAGCCAATTTTCGGGCGGCACATAAGGGCAAACAAAATCCCAACTAAAGGCACACCAGGGATTGTAGGCTTTATTAAAATCAAGAATCCATTTGCCGTCGGCCGTGCGATCTTCTGGGTCGTGCAAATCGAGATAACGCCCGGCGCCGTACGTTTCCTTGCCGCTTGTGGCGTCTTTAAAGGGAACAAACAACACGGGTTCACGGGCATCGCTTTTGTACGCCTGCAATACGCATTCAGTGCCGTCAACCGTAAAACGGAATTCACCCCAGCGGAACATACTGCGCAAATTTCCGCCCGTGTCTTCGATTTGTACGATCTTTTTTTGAGGGTGCTCGTGCAATTCCAATTCAAAGCGATAGGTTGCATTCGGCGGAAAATAACGCAAACCTTTAAAGCCGCGGCGATCTTTTTCGGGAATAGGTGATTGCCAATGTTCCTTAAAAAATCGATCCTTTTGTTTGCGTTCCCGTTCGATTTGTCGTTTCCAGGCTTCTATGTTCATGGGTGCCTCCTTTCCGTGTTATCTCGAGTCATGCGGGCAAAGCCGTCTTTAGAAAAGAGCGCCTTTAAACATTTAAATTTAAAGCTGAACATAGGCGTTTGCCGCATATATTGGCGATAAGCCTCGCCGAATTTTTGTACGGCTTCTTTTTCTTCGAAACCTTTAATCATAATAATCATCAACAGCATCTCGATCGGTGCAATGATCAGGATAAAGGTAACCGAACCGATCATCAATGCCCAGCCCAATGGGAAAAAGAGCAAGCCCAAATGCATGGGATGACGCATGCAGGCATAGTAACCGGTGGTAACCAGACGATTGGTTTCGAATTTAGGAACGTTGCCTTTTTTACCGTGTTGCGCTAAATAGCGTCCGGTATTGCGGCTGGCATTTACGACCAAACGCAAAGCTCCGAGACCGATGACAAAGCTGACAATATGAAAATAAAGATTTTTAAATACGTGGGCACAACACGATAAATCCCACAGAATGCCAGCAACGGCACCTCCAGCCAAAAATAAAAACCAGATACTTATGCGGAAAAACGTACTCGAATGATTCATAGTATTCTCTTTTTTGTTTGATCGATAAAACGATTGTTTAATATATTGATGTTTAAGAAGCAAAAAAGTTAAAAAAATTTTGCATGTCAACTGAAAAGGGCATGCCTGGTTGCGTACCCGTCTTTTGATTGGGAATAGAGGCGAATTTTGTTTGACCAAATGGGAGAAAAGCTTGCAAAGCGAATTGAACCTTCTTAATATTTTTGCATTAAATAGGGTTGTTTTTAGCTTTAAAAACAAATGGTCGGAGACGCATGATAGAATCGTAAAATCAACTTGCTAATAATAAGGAATTTCAGTAGTTTTCGCATTTACAATCAAATAGAGGGTAGAATCCATGCAAATGAAAACGGTACATCGTGTAACGGCCGCTTTGGTATTTGCCGTAGCGACCATCGTATATTTAATGACTATGGCCCCCACAATGTCTTTTTGGGACTGCGGTGAATTTATCGCTTGTAGTTATATCGGTGGCGTTCCTCATCCTCCAGGTTCGCCCTTGTTTTTGATTCTTGGCCATATTTTTTCGTTTTTACCCTTTGGCGATCATGGATGGCGCATTAATTTGATTTCGGTTTTTGCCAGTGGCTTTACGGTAATGCTTACCTATTTGATTATTGTGCACCTGGTCAGAGAATGGAAAGGCGAGCTAAAAAGCAAATCCGATTGGTATCTGGCTATTTTTTCCGGTGTTTTGGGCGCCTTAACGTTTGCATTTACCCACAGCTTTTGGTTTAATGCCGTAGAGGCCGAAGTGTATGCCTCGTCAATGTTATTTACCTCGTTGGTGGTTTGGTTGATTTTGGTTTGGTCGACCAAGGCCGACGAGCCCGGCAACGAACGTTATCTGCTATTAATTGCCTATCTTATTGGTTTGGCGATCGGGGTGCATTTGTTGAACCTTTTGGCTATCCCGTTTGTGGCCATGATTTATTATTACAAAAAAATAAAAGTAACCACCAAAAGTTTTATCCTTATGACCATTATTACTGGGCTGATAATGATTGCCATTTATCCCGGACTGGTAATTTGGTTTCCGCAAATGGCTCTTTATGTCGGTTTTACCGGCCTGGCTCTGATCTTTTTATTGGTTCTTTATTTGAGCTACTGGTCAATCAATAAAAACAAACATGTTTCTATTTTGGTATTCAATGCCCTGCTGCTCATCATGATAGGATATTCAACCTATTCCATGATTTACATCCGTTCCGGACTCGATCCGGCCATTGATGAAAACGATCCCGAAAATATCCCCCGTTTTGTTTATTACATGAAGCGCGAACAATACGGGGAGCATTCGGTTTTAGATCGTTACGACGTGTGGCGCAACTCGCAAAACGCAAACAAATACGCTAGTGTTTGGGATTTTTTCTGGAAATATCAGATTAACAAAATGTACAACCGCTATTTTTTGTGGCAATTTGTTGGTTTGAGTAATGATGAGTATCATGTGGATGTACGCAAGTTCTGGGGGCTTCCGCTGCTTTTGGGGTTAATAGGATTGGTTTGGCATTTTAAGCGAGATCCCAAACGCGCTTTGGCCGTATTTGCCCTGTTTTTTATGACAGGGTTAGCTATTGTTCTTTATTTGAACCAGCCCGACCCTCAGCCAAGGGAGCGCGATTACAGTTACGTAGGGAGCTTTTTTGCCTTTAGCCTTTGGGTTGGCCTCGGTTTTGCCGGGGTTATGGAGCTATTGCGCGATGCATTAAAAGAGAAGGCGGCCAAATATCAACTTGCAGCATTTGTCGTTTTGTTGCTTATCGTTCCTGGCAATATGTTAGCCAAAAATTTTCATCCGCAAAGCCGCGCCGGAAATTACGTAGCTTGGGATTATTCATACAACATGCTCATGTCCTGCGAACCGAACGCCATTTTGTTTACCAATGGCGATAACGATACTTTTCCGCTTTGGTATTTGCAGGAAGTGGAACATGTACGTAAGGACGTGCGCATTGTCAATTTAAGTTTGTTGAATACCGATTGGTACATCAAACAGTTGCGGGATTGGGAACCAAAGGTCCCGATGAATATTAGTGATTTCGAATTACAACATGTAGGCATTAAAGCCTGGAAGACTGCCAAATATACATTAAGTGTTCCGCGATCGGTTGCAGAGAAAGAGGCCGCCGAATTTCAAAAAGAATTCGGGATGAAAACCAAAATTCCGGACAAAATCGAATTTACAGTAAAGCCCACGCTTAAGTCGCCGTACGGTCAGGGATTTTTGCGTACACAGGATTGGATGATTCTTAATATTTTGGTAAACAACAAATGGCGCAAACCGATATATTTTGCGGTTACCGTTCCGCAAAGCAATATGCTAAGCGGTTTGGCTAATTATTTCCGCATGGACGGTTTGGTTATGAAACTGGTGCCTTTCCGAAATTGGGAAATTTCGCCGACGAATTTGGAAAAGAATTTGCTGTATGTTTACAAATATCGCAACCTAAACAATCCCAAAGTTTATTTTAACCTGAATATCAAGTCGTTGTTGCAAAACTATCGTTCCGGATTTTTACGGCTGTCCGAATATTATTTAACCCACGGACAACTGGACAAAGTTAAACAGATTCTGAATTTTATGAATCAGAAAATCAGTCCGCAGGTTATTCCGTGGATGAACCGCCCCATGCATTTGGTTACCGAGGCCTTTCATGCGGTAGCCGATTCCGCTTATCGTGACAGTTTGTTAAACAACGATAATCGGGTTGCCGACTTACCCATTATTGCCGAGCAGTTGTTGCGTATGCGGCAGGCCAGATATGCGCTCCCGTTCCTTGAAAAAGCATACGAACTCAATCCGACCGATCCGCGCACGTTGGGCATGTTAATTAATGCCTATCAGCAGGAAGGTGATAAGAAAAAAATTGTGCGCGCTCTGGAAAATTGGCTGAAACTTTATCCGCAGGATAAAACGGCACGCAAGATGTTGGATCAATACAAGTCGCAGTTAAAACAATAGGTACATGCAGTCGGTTAAAAATGTAATTAAAATTGCGGTATCGCTGGGGTTGTTAGGCTATTTGGTTTACAAAGCCGAACCGGCCCGTTTGCTGGCCGTATTTGCCAAAATTCAATCGCACAACGGGCTGGGGTTTTTATTGCTTGGTTTTTTGGCAATGCTAGTGGCCGTGTTGTTTATGGTTATTCGCTGGCGTATTTTATTGAAAGGATACGGATTTTCGCTGAGTGTGGGTAAATTATACGGCTTTTATTTAATAGGTATGTTCTTTAACAATTTTTTGCCTTCCAGCATCGGTGGCGATGTGATGCGTATTTACAAAGTAATTGAAGCCACGGGAGACCGAACATCGGGGTTCGCCTCCGTAATTTTAGAACGCATTATGGGAATAGCGGCAACGCTGGTTTTGGCAATTTGGGCGTTGTTTTATGTGTCTCAGCAATTTCATGACACCCGTTTGCTCTTTTCGGCTTTTGGGTTACTTTTTTTTATAACGGCATTTTTCGTCGGTTTACTGCACGACCGATCGTTTCAGTTTATTTTTAAACTGTTCGATAAATTCACCATTTTTAAAATCGGCGAAAAATTCAACAAATTGTTCGAAGCGGTCCATGTTTTTAAATCGAACCGCGCGGTTTTGGGCTGGGTGTTTTTAATGTCACTCGTTTCGCAATCGTTTATTGTCCTGATGAACTATTTTCTTAGCATGGCTTTTAGCATTCCTGTTAGCCTTGGTTATTTGTTTATGGTTGTTCCGGTTACCTTTGTGATTACCATGTTGCCCTCGATTAACGGATTGGGAATTAGAGATTTGGGTTTTGTCAGTTTGCTGGGGCAAATTGGTATTGGCACGGCCGAAGCATTATCGCTTTCCTTCATGAATGTTATTGTGCCTATGATTATTTCCGTTGCCGGCGGAATTTTATTTATGTTACAAAAACGTAAAGAAAAAGTGAGTATTAACGATGTTTTGGAATCGGATTCTTAAAAAATTGTCCGTTACGGGGATTGGGGCGCTTACCCTTTTCCTGTTCATTAGCCTTGCGGGGATACTTTCCTTTCCTTCTTGCGATGTACGTCCGACCACAATGGGGTATCCGTATCGTATTTTTGCCTTTGCGGATTCCGATTTATGGAAAGAAGTGCGCCGTCCCATTCGGGATAAATTCGAAGGCGAAGTCCTAACCCCCGGTTCGGAGAAAAAATTTCAAATAACCTACGTGCCGCTGAATAAACTCAGTGCATTCAAAGAGCGTATGAATTTGTTCTTTATTGGTGTGCTTAACGAAAAAGGAGCGGTTAACGACTATCTGAAGCGTGTTTTGCCGGAAAATTTTAAACAGGGTGTTCGGGATGACCGTTATTTTTACGTCTACCAGGACGATCCTTTTGCCCGTCAACAAATAGGCCTGTTTATGCTGGCTAAAGACCGACGCACGTTTAAATACAATTTTAAGCATCTGCAGGATCAAATTTATCAGGCTTTTTTAAAAAAATATTTCGCCCGCCTCAAACACGATATGTTTGATCAGGGAGAACAAAAAAAGCTGGAAAAATATATTGCCGAAAACTTCGGGTTTACCGTTCGCATTCAGCACGATTATTTTGTGGCCATTCAGGACGTACAAAATCATTATTTATGGCTACGGCGTTTCGATCCCGATCGCTGGGTTTCCATTTGGAAAATCAAGGGCGACAGCAGTATGATGCATTTTGATCGCTTGGCCGATATTCGTGACAGATACACCAAAAAATATTATCAGGGCGATTATATCATCCGCGAAGAATCGTATTTAAAACTCGGTGAAATGGAAGGGCAAAAAACCTATAAAATGGTGGGGGTTTGGCGTAATGATTCCGTGATGATCGGTGGACCATTCCGCACCTATATTATTGATCATCCGGCCGATTCTTCGCTTTACTTTGTCGATATTGCCGTAATGGGGCCGCGTTACAAAAAGAAACCTTATTTGGATCAACTGGAAGTTATTGCCCATACGTTTCGTATTTTGGAAGACGGTAAGGCCATTAAACGGAAAACCGTAAATTAATGAATATAAGCATAGTAGGTACGATTGTTAAAGACCGTATTGTTGCCGTCGATGGCACCATCACCGAAAGCATGGGCGGTCTTTTTTATTCCGTGGAAGCAATGCGCGCCGTAAGCACGCCCGAAGACCGAATTACGCCGATTAGCTTTGTCGGCTCGGATGTTTATGAACAGGTTGTCGGTTTTTGGCGCGATGATCATCGTATGAATTTAAACGGCCTTTACCCCATCGATCAACCCAACAACCATGTGGAACTGCGCTACACCGAAAGCGCGGAACGTAACGAATATTCGCTTGATCCTATGCCTTCCCTTACCTTTAACCATGTGGCTCCGTTTATGGATGCGGATTTGTTATTGGTTAATATGATTTCCGGATGGGACATGGCTTTAAACGATTTACAGCGTCTGGCCGCCGGGTTTAACGGCATTTTAAGCATGGATATCCATAGCCTTACTTTGGCCAGAAAAAACGATGGCCTGCGTGTTCGGCGCAAGCCCGAAAATTTAGCCCGATGGTTGGCTATTCCGGATATCATTCAATTTAATAATGCAGAATTTGAGTCGTTTTGTCATTCCGGGTTAACTGTTTTTTATAAGAAATATTGCTTTGATCAAAATAAAATTGTTAATTTAACCTTGGGTAATCAAGGCAGTATTAGTCTGTTTCGCGAAAAAAATGAAATCGTAAAAATCAAAACTTCGCCGCCGGACAAAATAAACGTGATAGATCCTACGGGATGCGGCGACGTGTTTTTATCGGCTTTTGCTTATACCTATTATAAGGTAAAAAACATAATTGATGCGGCCAAATTTGCCAATTTGGCGGCTGCTATTGCCGGAACGAGGAGAGGATTACCGCAGGCTCAATGGTTAAAAACACAACTCGAAAACAACAGGAAGAACACGAATGCATAAAATTTTAATCTTTGGATCCAACGGCCTTTTAGGCCAGAATTTGGTCCGTCATTTTTATCATAAGTATGAAATTTTCGGTGCCTCATTTGAAGACGAAAATTATATTCCCCAATACCATTTTCCGTATTACACCGTCAATTTAACCGATCGTTTGGGAGTGGCGGAACTAATCAATAAAATTGAACCGACCGTTATCTTTAATGCGGCTGCTTTTACCAATGTAGACAAATGCGAAGACGATCCTGAAACTTGTTGGAATGTAAATGTGCGCGGTGTTGAAAATATTGTAGATGCCTGCGGTACGATAAAGCCCATTTTGGTCCAGGTTTCCACCGATTATGTGTTCGACGGAGAGAACGGGCCCTATACCGAAGACGATACCCCTAATCCCCGTGGCAACTATGCCCGCAGCAAATATAATGCGGAAAAAGTTGTAAGCAACGCTGACCTGGAATATATTATTGCCCGTACACAAGTACTTTTCGGAAACGGCAAACGCATTCGGCCTAATTTTGTAACCTGGGTAATCGATCGTTTACGCCACAAAGAAAAAATTCGTATCGTGGATGACCAGATCGGTACGCCAACCTATGCACCGGATTTTTGTCAAGCCTTGGATCGTCTGTTACAAAACGAAGCGTTCGGACTGTTTCATATATCGGGCGCGGAAATTATTTCCCGTTACGATTTTGCGCTTAAAATTTGTGATGTTTTTGATCTGGATGCCACCCTAATCGAACGCATTAAAAGCAAAGACCTCAAACAAAAGGCACCACGTCCGATGAATTCATCGTTTAAAATTTACAAATTAATCAATTACACGGGCTGGGAGCCCCATTCAATAACGGAAGCCTTGCAATTATTAAAGAAGGAATTACAAGCAGAACATGGTTGATGCAAGTAAAGCGGTCATTGTAATCCCGACCTATAACGAAGCGGAAAATGTGGAAGCTCTGATAACGGAAATTCATAAAAACGTTCCGCAAATCAATATTCTCTTTGTAGATGATAATTCCCCGGATGGTACGGGCAGGTTGATTAAAAAGTTAAAAGCTCGAAATCCGAAAATTCTTTTATTGGAACGTGCACAAAAAAACGGACTGGGGCGCGCCTATATTGACGGATTTAAAATTGCACTTGAAAAAGGATTTGAATACATTTTCGAAATGGATGCCGATTTTTCGCATGATCCCAAAGAATTGCCTAATTTTTTAAATGAAATTGTAGAGAATGATCTGGTGATCGGATCGCGGTATATTAAAGGCGTTAACGTGATTAATTGGCCTTTAAAGCGCTTACTGCTCAGTTATTATGCCAATGTTTATACGCGTATTGTTACTGGCATTCCCATTCGCGATTGCACCGGCGGATTTAAATGCTTCCGCCGCGGAGTACTGGAAGCGATTGATTTTCATCGTATTAAGTCGAACGGCTATGCTTTCCAGATCGAATTGAATTTTAAAGTGTGGAAAAAAGGATTTCGTATTAAGGAAATACCGATCATCTTTTACGACCGGATACACGGAGAGTCGAAATTATCGAAAAAAATTATGTGGGAAGCCGTATTTTTAGTTTGGAAATTACGCTTTTTGAGTTTAATCAATAAACTTTAGGTGGAAGAAATGGCCAAAAAAAATAAGCAATTTGTTCTTGCTTTTGAAAAACCGATTGTAGAGCTGGAAGAAAAAATTGCCGAAATGCGCGAATATGCCAAAGCCAGCGGGCTGGAATTGGAAGCGGATATTAACCGTTTGGAAAAAAAAGCCGCCCAATTACGTAAAGAAATTTACGCCAATTTGAATCGGTGGCAACGCGTGCAATTGGCGCGTCATCCGCAACGACCTTATGCGTTGGATTATATTGCGCGTATTTGTCCGTATTTCGAAGAATTGCACGGTGACCGACGCTTTGCCGACGATAAAGCCATTGTTTCCGGATTGGCGCGATTGGATGAATTTTCGGTTGTTATTATCGGCCAACAAAAAGGAAAAGATACCAAAGAAAATTTGTATCGGAATTTCGGCATGCCCCACCCGGAAGGATATCGCAAAGCATTGCGTTTAATGGAACTGGCGGCAAAATTTGACAAACCCGTCATCACGCTTATCGATACACCGGGCGCTTATCCGGGCATCGGCGCCGAAGAACGCGGTCAGGCCGAAGCTATTGCTTATAATCTTTTTCGCATGGCGCGTTTGCCGGTACCCATTATCAATGTCATTATCGGCGAGGGCGCTTCGGGCGGGGCTCTGGGCATCGGAGTTGGCGATCGTATTTTAATGATGGAAAATTCCTGGTATTCGGTTATCAGTCCCGAAGGCTGTGCAGCCATTTTGTGGCGTGATGCGGCCTTTGCTCCCAAAGCGGCGGAAGCCATGAAGGTAACCGCACCGGATCTTCTAAATTTGGGTGTAATCGATGAAATTATCAAAGAACCCGAAGGCGGAGCACACCGTGATTATGATGCTTCGGCCAGGGCGGTAAAAGAAGCAATACTCAAACATTTGCGAGAGTTGGTAAAAATTCCCAAAGACAAACTAATTGAACAGCGGATGGAAAAATTCAGTAAAATGGGTGCTTGGGTAGAATAGCATGGAACCTTCTGTTTGTTTGCGAGTACGATATGCTGAAACGGATCAAATGAAATTTGCGCACCATTCCGCCTATGTGGTTTGGTTCGAGATGGCGCGTATCGAGCTGTTGCGGCAAATAGGATTGAATTATGCGCAAATGGAAAAAGACGGTTTTTTGTTGCCGGTTCTTGAAATCGGGATAAAATATTTTAAGCCTGCATTTTTTGATGATGAACTACGTATTTTTGCCGAGTTTTCGGAATTAAATAAGGCGCGATTTCGTATTAATTATAAGGTAAAAAAAGACGATAGGTTTATTGCGGAAGGGTTTAGTGTGCATGCGTTTATGAATGCACACGGGCGGCCCGTACGGCCTCCGGCATTCTTCCGTGAACAACTAAAATTAAACGGGTGAGGTGTGTAGGGTGTTAGACGAATCTTTGCTGGAAATTTTGGCCTGCCCTAAGTGCAAGGGCGAACTGGAATACAAAAAAGAAGAAGACCAATTGGTTTGTCATCATTGCCGTTTGATCTTTAGAATAGAAGACGATATTCCGATTATGTTAATTGACGAAGCGCAAAAATTTTAATGGGATACAAAAAAGTCCTTGACAAAATTTTATAAGACCGTTATATTTAAGCACTTAAATTAAAAAAACAATGGGGAGAATAGCCTATACGCTGTTTGTTAAAGGTTTTTTATTTTTGATTTTTTGAAGATTGAAAAATTTTAATATGGATGGGTCTACCTTTAACAAACAGTTCGTAGGCATCGGGTGCCGGTTATTTGGAAGTGAAAGGTAGGCTGTCCAAATAAACCGGTATTTTATTTTGGAGGTGTAAGATGAAAAAAATTTTTGTATTGGTTCTTGCAGCGATGTTCGTATCGTTCCTCGGCCAAAATTTGTACGCACAGGGCGAAGCTGCGGTACCTTTCCTTTTAATCGCACCCGGCGCAAGAAACGGCGGTTTGGGAGAATCGGGTGTTGCCCTTGTTAACGATGCTACAGCCATTTATTGGAATCCCGCAGGGTTGGCTTTTCAATATCAAGATCCTGCTGTGGATAAAAAGTACCAGGTATCGTTAATGCATTCCCGCTGGCTGCCACAGTTTAATTTTTCCGATTTGTTTTATGACTATGCGGCCACCCGTTTTTATCTGCAGGATATTGGCATGCTGGGTGCCAGTATTACTTACCTTAATTTGGGTAAAAATGTCTGGACCGATGAAAACGGCAATCAACTGGGAACGTTTGATTCCTTTGAATATGCTATTTCGCTGGCCTATGCCACTAAGCTTAAAGAAAATTTGGGCTTGGGTGTAAATGCCAAAATTATTCAGAGTAATTTGAGTAATGTATCCGTAGGTTCCGAAAACCGTGACGGCCGCGCAACCAGTTTTGCCGTGGATGTGGGTGTTTTGTGGACTCCGGGCTATGCCATTTTTGACCATCGTTTAAATCTCGGGGCCAATCTTTCGAACTTTGGGCCCAAAGTAACCTATATCGACCGCAAACAGGCCGATCCGCTACCCACCAATTTACGTTTGGGACTGGCTTACAAAGCTTATGACGACGGGTTTAACAAAATTACCGTTGTTTACGACGCAAATCGTTTGTTGGTTTACCGTTACAAAGACGGAACCTCCGACGGCGTTTTTAAAGCCGTTTTTTACGATGCCTGGGTTAAAGGAAGGTTAAAAGATCGCTTGCGTCGTTTTACCCATTCCGTTGGTCTTGAGTATATGTACGGTTCGCTAATCGCTTTGCGCGTCGGCTATTTTTACGAAGATCCCAAATTCGGCGCACGTAAATTTATGACTTTTGGCGGCGGTATTGGTTTTAACATGTTTAATATTGATTTTAGTTATATTTCTGCAGCTAAAGATCACCCGCTTTCCGAAACCATGCGTTTTTCTCTCGGAATTAAGTTTTAATATAAGGGGAGAGTTATGCTCCCCTTTTTCAATTAATCCGAAATAGGCTTTCCCAGTGAACGGCAAATCGATTACATTGCGAACAACGATGCTCATACACGCAGGAATGGCTTAAACCGTGGACAACAACCGAAAACTTAAAACCAGAGAAGAAGGCACATGAGAATAACAAGTAATGTAATGGGCCTTTTGGCGGGAGTATTGTTCGTTTTACCCGCATTGAGCCACACGCAGGCAATAAATCCGGACACCTTAAAAATTTGCGCCATCAGAGTCCAATTCCAAAAAGATAATAACGAACTAACTACCGGTGACGGTCTGTTTATGATTGATACCACCACAACAGATCCTTCCGCTGTCGATCCGGCACCTCATGACAAACAATATTTTCAGGATCAAATAACCGCAGCGGCCAATTATTTTAAAAATGTTTCCGCAGGGCATTTGGTTGTTATGGGTGATGTGTACCCGCAAGATGACAAAGGCGCTTTTACACTTGACAAACCCATGGGCGATTATAACCCCAATACAACGGACGAAGAAATTAATAAGGGTATTAGCCGCTTGTTTGTTGATGCTATCAAAAAGGCGGATCAAAGTAAGGCAATAGATTTTAGCAAATACGATTTGGTGGTGGTTTTTCATGCCGGTGTGGGGCGCGATGTAGAATTGGGATACGACCCGACACCTCAGGACATTCCTTCTTTGTATTTGAACGAAGCGTTCTTGAAGAAAGCGTTGGGCGATACGTTTGGCGGAATTGCGGTTCATGGC
>CAZRBA010000011.1:0-26739 GCA_964598255.1 uncultured Caldithrix sp.
TTTGAAGATATTACGTTGTGTCCGATCGACTTAACGCTGGTCGATAAAACGCTATTGACGCAGGAAGAAGTGGCCTATTTAAACGCCTACCACCAAAAGGTGTACGATACGCTTGCGCCCTTTTTGAACAAAAAAGAAAAGGAATGGCTGGCCGAGAAAACCCGGGCGATTGTCGTGTGACAGGGTGTTTGTTGATTGGTTGAATGGTGTATTCGGTGCTTCTTCGGTGTGCTTCGGTGGGCGGGATGGGAAAGGGTTAAGGGTGAAGGGTTAAGGGAAATCAGTGCCAATCTGTGCAGATCGGTGGCCGGAATAGTTGAATAGTTGATCGGTTGAATCGTTGAATGGTGTTTTAGGTGCTTCTTCGGTGTGACTCGGTGGCTGCATTGAGTTAAGGGTTAAGGGTAAAGGGTTAATGGAAATCAGTGCCAATCTGTGCAGATCAGTGGCCCAAATTCGTAATTCTCCCGGGCGTGGCGCCACCCGGCAACCGGCGGCCTTTTCCCCCTCTCCTTTTTCCTTTTTCATTTTTCCTTTTTCATTCTCTCTGGGTAGATAAGCGGTCGGGAAAAAGTTGAATAGTTGATCGGTTGAATCGTTGAATGGTGTTTTAGGTGCTTCTTCGGTGTGACTCGGTGGCTGCATTGAGTTAAGGGTTAAGGGTGTAAGGGTTAATGGAAATCAGTGCCAATCTGTGTGGATCAGTGGCAGGGAAAGGTTAAATGGTTTATTTGTTGAATCGTTGAATGGTGTTTTAGGTGCTTCTTCGGTGTGACTCGGTGGCTGCATTAAGTTAAGGGTTAAGGGTGTAAGGGTTATCAGTGCCGATCTGTGTGGATCAGTGGCCGGAAAAGTTGAATAGTTGAATAGTTGATCGGTTGAATCGTTGAATGGTGTTTTAGGTGCTTCTTCGGTGTGACTCGGTGGCCAGAATGGGAAAGAGTTAAGGGTTAAGGGTTATCAGTGCCGATCTGTGTGGATCAGTGGCCCAAATTCGTAATTCTCCCGGGCGTGGCGCCACTCGGCAACCGGCGGCCTTTTCCCCCTCTCCTTTTTCCTTTTTCATCTCGCTCTGTGCCTTAAAAATATCGAAATTTTTTACGTTTTGTGATTAATGAATCAAATAGCAACAATTTTTTTAACAAATCTCTTTGCCCATTGGTTCATTATGACTTTTGTCTTAAATTACATTGTTATCCGTTTTACCATGATTAAAAAATAAAGCAAGGCAGGAAAAAAATATGAAAACATTTGCTAAAATCAGTATAATTTTAATTGTTGCATTCGGAATCGTGTTTGCGCAGGAAAGAAAATTGACCTATTCCAAAATACTCATTTCCGTTTCCGATAAAAGCAATTTACGTGCACTTGCTCTTAAAGGCGTTCAGTTCGATCACATCACTATTATTAAAAAACAAAATAAAAGCATGTCTTTTATTGCGGTTGTTAACAATGTCGAATTGAATTTGATTAAAACAAGCGGGTTCAATTACCGAATTCTTGTTCCTGATGTAATCAAAGCCTATCAGGAACGCCAGGCCTTGCAAAGCTATGAATTCAAACGAAGCAGCGATCTGCCAACCGGCTTCGAATTGGGCAGCATGGGCGGCTTTTACACATATGACGAAGTTGTAACAGAGTTGGATTCTATGCATCAAAATCATCCCGAACTGGCTGGCACAAAACAATCGCTGGGACATTCGATTGAGAATCGGGATTTGTGGATGATTAAAATTTCGGATCATGTGGATCAGGATGAAGACGAGCCGGAAGTTTTGTACACTGCACTTCACCACGCCCGTGAGCCCGCCGGAATGATGGCTTTGATGTATTTTATGGATTATCTGTTAGATCGTTACGGTAGCGATCCGGAAGTAACCTATTTGGTAGATCATAGGGAAATGTTTTTTGTGCCGGTGGTAAATCCCGACGGTTACGTTTACAATCAACAGAAATATCCCGATGGAGGCGGTCAGTGGCGAAAAAATCGTCGGAACAACGGCAATGGTTGGTACGGAGTAGATTTGAATCGCAATTACGGATACAAATGGGGATACGACGACTACGGTTCCAGTCCCTATCCTTTTAGTGATACGTATCGCGGAAGCGCTCCGTTTTCCGAGCCGGAAACACAGGCCATACGCGATTTTGTCCAATCACGGCATTTTGCTTTGGCAATTAACTATCACACCTATTCCGATTTACTCATTTATCCATGGGGATATGTCAATGCTTTGACACCGGATTCGACAATCTACAAAATTTACGCCACCTTTTTGACCAATGTAAACCGGTATAATTTTGGTACCGGAGAAGAAACCGTAAACTATGATGTGAACGGAGATTCCGATGATTGGCTTTATGGTGAGCAAAGTGCCAAAGCGAAAATTTTGGCCGTAACTCCGGAAGTGGGAAACAGCAGCGACGGATTTTGGCCGGATGAAGATCGTATTGTGCCTTTATGCAAAGAAAATTTGCGTGCCAATTTGAATTTGGCCTGGCTAGCCGGTGGGCGATTGCAAGTGCAAAACTATCGTATCGTGGATGATGATAATGGTAACGGTTTTCCCGATCCGGGCGAAACGGTACGCCTGGAATGTCGGGTTAAAAATATCGGCCAAGGAACTGCTCCGCAAATCACCCTTTCGTTGCTTAACGATGACGGTTTCCTGAACACCGAAGGAAGCTTTCATTATGCTTCCATCGCCTCTGGCGCAACCGTAAAAGATACATTTGTCGTTCGTATCCAAACGGATGCACCTCAGGCTCATAAAGGATTATTGATTTTGCAAATCGATCAGGACGGATATGCCTATCGTGACAGTTTGCAAGGATTTATTGTAGGCACGCCTACCGTTTTGTTTGATGACGGGGCGGAAAACGGAGCCGATCAATGGAATACCGGTCAGGGGTGGGGCATAGTTTCTGCGGGAAACGGGCATTGTTTTACGGACAGCCCACACGGAAAGTACGATAACAACGCAGATAACGCCCTTACCATGCGTTCGGGTGTTCTGCTACCGTCCGAAAGTGCCGTTTACCTTGCCTATCGTACCCGTTGGGATGTGGAAAGACCGTTTGATTTTTTTACGGTGGAACTATCCGGTGATGGGGTAAATTGGACAACCTTGCAGGCTAAGGCAACAGTTACGGCTTCCGGATCGGGCACACAAACCGAAGGTACATTCGGCTACGATGGCTTTGACAATTATTGGCGTGACGAATGGGTCGATATTTCGGCTTATCAGGGGCAAGCCGTTTACCTGCGGTTTCGCCTGCAAAGTAACGGCGATGTAAGGCGAGATGGGGCTTATGTTGATTCGATACGTATTTTGGCCTATGCCAAACCTTCGGCCCTACCTTCGGCTTCCGTTGCTATCCCGGCCAAGCCATTTCTGGCAGCGAATTATCCCAACCCATTTAATTTGCATACGACCTTGCGCTTTTATTTACTGCAAAACGATTGGGTGCAGTTGGCCCTTTATGATGTAAACGGCCGTTTATTGCGAACGTTGCTTTTGGGAAAACAAGGCAAAGGTTGGCATCAGGTGCTCTGGGACGGGAAAGATGGGGCCGGAAAGATCGTCGGTAGCGGTGTGTATTTTGTTCGTCTGCAAACCGATACCAAAACGCAAGTGCGTAAAATAATGTTGCTTAAATAAAATATGCTTTGTCTTTTGAGGATAGCAGAATCGTAAAATACACTAAAATAAAATAGCTTAAGGTAAAATCGGCACTTGCGCAAAAGATAATGCAATGTCTATTTGCTTGAAATCCTGCCAAAACATACAAAGTGCCGGGTTTGGTGGGTAGGCTGTTGGTGCTTCTCGGACAATTTGGGTTTAGTAATTCGGGAAGAAAACTTTGGGTGATCCCGGTTTTTTTGTCGCAAACGTTTGCACGAGGGCAAATTATTGCTGCTTTTTCCGCAAAATTTGACATTCGGCCCTCGGACGTCTAACTTCTATTAGCCCATTTTAGGAAAGGGAAAGTTATGCGTTTACTTTTTAAGAGTCTTATTATTTGTTTTATTCCGGCTTTGCTACTGGCCCAAAACGGAAAAATTGCAGGGATTGTCAAAGAAAAGTACAAAGGAAAGGCTTTGGTGGACGTTCAGGTAAAGGTAATCCCTTCCAATCGCAGTACGCGTTCCGATTCGACCGGGTATTTTTGCATTAAGAAACTTGCTCCTGGGGAATACACGGTTATTTTTACCAAATTAGGGTATTTGCAGTCAGTATTACCTGCCGTGCGGGTGCATGCCGATTCCACTACAAAATTATCGATCGAGTTGGATAAAGTTCCGCCGCCGGTAAAAGATCGTCTGGCACCGATTAATCGCAGAATTCAGCCACACCCTAAAATCCGATCAAAAGAGAAAAAATAAAAAACGCGGATACCCTCAGATGTATCCGCGTTACGATCTAACGTACGGCTGCTTCCAGAAAAGTGATTTGCCGTTTATTACCGTCCAGTTTAACGCGAATGCCCAGCGGCATGGTCGGTTTGTTTTTGATGTGTCCCAGGGAAAATCCGATACACACCGGAAAATCGTAATCCTTAAATACATCTTCGATTACTTGTTCTATACTTAAATTTCGGTAAAAGGCCGGTTCGTAATCTGCTGGTTTTACCGAGGGCATTTTATCAAAAATAACGCCTTTGCATGCTTCAAATTTTCCCGCCATTTTCATGTGATTAAGCATGCGATCCAAATCGTACGGTTCTTCGCCTACCTCTTCGAAAAACAGAATGGCATCGGTAGTGTCCACTTCGTAGGGGGTGCCCAATAGCGAGGTAAAAAGCGTCATATTCCCACCAAGTAAACGGCCCGTGCTTACTCCTTTTCTGTATGCCCAAATCCGATTGGATGTCTGGAGGTTCTCGTCATACGGTGCGTCCGGAACGGTCCAAGGAGCCTGAGTACTCATTAAAGCATGTTCCAGATTCGATTTGGTATAGTCAGTAAAGGTCGATTCGGCCACCGGGCCATGGAAGGTAACCAATCCGCTTTGGGCATGAATACCCAAAAGTAATGAAGTGATGTCACTGTAGCCCATTAAGATTTTCGGATTTTTTTTGATCAGATCGTAATTTAGATGCGGTAAAAGCTGGGCGCTTCCGTAGCCGCCGCGGATGGCCACAATAGCCTTAACCTCGGGATCGGCAAACATGGCGTGTAAATCGTCAACCCGTTCCTGAACGGTACCGGCCAGATAGCCGTATCGTTTGAAGATATTTTTGCCCAATTTTGTTTTGAAACCCAGATTATGCATTTTTTCGGTCACCTCGATCACCAGACGATGTGCTTCAAACAAAGGCGAAGCAGGTGTAATTAACCCAACCGTATCGCCTTTTTTAAGTGCCGGTGGTTTGATTAATGGTTGGCGCTTGGGAGCCGGAACCGCAGCGGTAACTTTGGCTAAAGGGGCTAAAGACAATAGTCCCGAGGCCTTTAAAAAATTTCTGCGAGAAAGCATGGCAAATCCTTTCGCTCGAATGTTTCCTTAAAAATTATTTGTTCGAAATATGATTCAATTTGATGAAAAAAGCAACCTAAAAGTGGTAAAAATACCGGCATTTTTCCGCCAGGGCGAACCTTCACACCAAACCGATCGATGCGTAGAATTGGCCGTCTCAGGCAGCAGAGCGATGCCTCTGTCGCAAACCGCCGCACGCCAAAGAGCCCCCTTTGAGGGGGGCTACGGGGGGTAAACACCGCAGCAAATTACCGAAATTTTTCATAAGTCGGCACTATTTTGTACCATTAACCCTTACACCCTTAACCCTTAACTTAATTAAGCCACCGACTCACACAGAAGAAGCACCTAAAACACCATTCAACAATTCAACAAATAAACCATTTAACCTTTCCCTGCCACTGATCTGCACAGATTGGCACTGATAACCCTTACACCCTTAACCCTTAACTTAATGCAGCCACCGAGTCACACCGAAGAAGCACCTAAAACACCATTCAACAATTCAACCGAACAACTATTCAACTATTCAACTTTTCCGGCCACTGATCTGCACAGATTGGCACTGATTCCCCTTAACCCTTTCCTACACCACTAACGTCATCAGAATACACCATTCAGCCAAAAAAAATACCTAAACACTCTTTTTCCTAAGACTCAACGGTACTTTTTTCGTCAAATCGTAAAGCGGTTAAAAGTCGTGCAAGTATACTTAAAATTTATTTAGAACCCAAATATCAAGAAATTGTAAAAAAGCGCGAAAGTTTCTAAATTGGCATTTTAAACTTACGATTCTAAATTGGGCCCTAAAAGAAGGAGAATGTGTGCGTCTATCTGAAAGCCAAAAAACAGCCTTGCGTATAATGGCCAGTTATCTGATAATCGGCGCTTTCTGGTTAATTGTGTTCCGTTATTTGTTACCCTCCCATTATCGTTTGACAACGTTATTTGATATCGAAGGTTGGACATTTATAATCTTAACTTCCGTTTTTATTTACAAATCTATCCAAACTCCACTTGAAAAAAATTACCAAATTGCGCGTGCTTTACGTCATAACGAAGAAAAATACCGCTCTTTAGTCGAAGAAATAAATGAAGTTATTTTCGTAATCGATCATTTCGGCAAAATAACCTACATCAGTCCGGCCGTGTACGATTTAACAGGATACCGACCGAAAGAAATGCTAGGCCATCTTTTTTTGGAATACATTCACCCGCAGGATGAAGAGATTGTAATTAAGGCATTTAACGAACGACTAAAAAATACATCAGCTCCCCTTCAATATCGCGTACAAAAACGCGATGGCAGTTTTGCTTGGGTCCGCAGTTTAAGTAAGCTGTTTAAGGACGCCAAAGGGCATACCGGCATTCGTGGCGTGTTGATGGATATCACCGACTTGGTGGAAAAAGATCGCGCTCTGGTACAATCGGAGGCACGTTGGCGGTCGTTGGTGGAGCAAGCTCCGGATTACATCATTACTACCGATTTGCATGGCAAAATCGAATTTGTGAACCGAAATTTCTTTTCCATTCCGGAAAAAATGGTTATTGGGCATTTTATTTACGATTTGGTACCGCAAACCGAAATGCGCAAAGTGTACAATGCCATTCAAATGGTTAATGCCCAAGGTAATGCGCACCGGTTTGAAATACGACTGACCATCGACGAGCAAAAACGTTGTTATTTTATTCGTGTTGGGCCTATTAAAAAAGCCGGACAAATTGTTGGTCTTACCTTTATTGCAACGGATATTACACGGAGAAAAAAATCAGAACAGGAATTGCAAGAATATCGGGCGCATTTGCAAAATTTGGTTTCGGAACGGACACAGATGTTAAAAAATGCCAATCAGGAATTGGATAGTTACAATCGATTCTTCAAAAGAGAATTAAAACAATTACTTAACGATTTTGAACAAACTTTTAAAGAAATGCACGCTTTGGGCAAAGCCGTTTCGGACAAAGGACTGGACAAAAAGCTCGAAGCTCTTGATGTACGTATGCAAACATTGTTACTACGTTTCGAAAACATAAGGCCCAAAAATTAAACGCCCGAGTGGCCAACAGAAACAACGTTAAGTATTTGCGCGATTAAAGGAAAGCCGTGAAAACACCAGTCAAATATTTTATTGCATTTTTGTTTTTTATTTTAGCTATGGGTATTCCTCTAAGCATTGGGCAAGGCGGGTTTTCCTGGCAAAATCTGCTTTATGGCCGAGCATCCTTAATGCAGGAAATTGTTTGGAATATTCGTTTGCCGCGAATAGTATTTGCCTTTTTGGTGGGGGCATCGCTTTCTCTGGTCGGGGCTGCCTTTCAGGTTTTACTGCGCAATGAACTGGCTACCCCGTATACGTTGGGGATTTCATCCGGTGGAGCCTTGGGCGCGGTAATTGCCATTAAAACGGGTTTGGTAATTTATGTGCTGGGCTTTTCCAGCACCGTTGTCTTTTCCATTGCCGGAAGTTTGATGACCGTGGGCATTATTTTCTGGATTGCTCGCGAACGTTACGAAATTTCTACGTTTACCCTCCTTTTGGCCGGTGTTACCATCGGCCTTTTTTTCTCGGCCATGATTCTCTTTATCCATTATCTGGCCGATTTTACTGAAACCTATCGTATGATTCGTTGGTTAATGGGGGCGTTGGATGTGGTGGGATGGCATTACCCGCTGGCGGTCGCGTTGGTTTTCGCCCCGGTTTTCGGCTACCTTTTTGTTCATGCTTCGGCATTCAATTTGTTGCTTTCGGGCAGCGAAATCGCTCGTTCGCGGGGAGTAGATGTGCGTTCCCTGCAAAAATGGAGTTTTATTGCTTCCTCCGTTTTGGTGGGTACCTGTGTTTCCATGGCCGGTCCCATCGGTTTTATTGGTTTAATCGTACCGCATGTGGTTCGTCTTGTCCTCGGGCCGGACCATCGAAAACTTTTTATTGCCGTGGTGTTAGTCGGGGGCGTCTTTTTGGTTTGGGCCGATACCGTTGCCCGAACAATTATTGCCCCTGCCGAACTTCCAGTGGGAATTATTACTTCTTTAATCGGCGGCCCGTTTTTTATCTATTTATTGGTACGCAACAAAGTAGGCGCATAAAACAGACATTTAGTGCAAACCGCACTTGCCGAAGGCATAATCTTCTCCGTATTCGTCCTCGATATAGTAAAGCAGGCATTTATTTCCTTTACCCATCGGCCGAATGAGAATGGTCGATTTGGTAAACGGGTAGGCATAAGCCGACGAAATTTTACGTGCCAATTTAAGCAAGGCCTTTGTACCGAGATCGCGCGGTACCCGTACAATTAAACGAACGGTTTTCCCCATTACTTTTAATTTGTCCAAATAACCGTAATAAATCACCGGAACGGGAATTTTAGCCAAACCTTTTGCCTTTAAAACAACCTGAGCAAAATATTTCTTTTTCCCCGGGCGTATCAAATTGATGGTTAGTTTACCAGGATAAACCTTTTGTTGGTAAGCCTTGCCCACCCTACGGGCCATCTTTTTAGCCTTAGAAATATTAGGCTGAGTGGTTTCCAGATAAATTACACGATACGGATGATTTTTATCAATAAATAGTTTCGCGTCGAAATGATTCATAATACTGTCGTTAAAAGCGGCCGCCATGGCCGTGCGACTCAACCAACGAGGTCCGGCAACATTACTACGTATCCAGCCGGTTTTGTTTTTGCCTGAAGTAATTTTATACCAGCCGTTACGATTGTCCAGAACACGCACCTGATCCCCGTCTTGCAAATAATTAAGAATCGCGGCGTTTTTTTGAGGAGCACGGTATAAAGGTGTTTGGTCTTTCAAAATATAAAGAGTTGTCCATACCGAATAGGCGGGCTTTTGTCCCTCGGGTACGGTACTTGCTTTTTTGGTTACATGACTTACGCAAGAAAATAAAAGCAGATTTAACACAAAAACAACAATAATACGTTTCATACCAATTTAAATTCCTTCCTTCTTATTAAGTTTAACGGGCACAAAGTTAAATAAAGCGTATTAGGATTGCAAACATGCAAGAAATGCATGTGCACGCGCTTGCTTTTTAATAACGTTTTATCGGGAAAAGCGTTCGTTTTATAAAAATTTTTGGAATAATTATCAAAAATATCTAATTTTAATAATAATGGGATTTAACGTTTTGTTTTTGAATATAATTAAAAAGGGGAAAATATATGCATTCAAAAGTTTTGCGACAAGCAAAAATTAAAGAGATCGTCACCACTCAAATCGTTTCCAGTCAAGAAGATTTGCTGGACAAACTAAGGAACGAAGGCTTTGATGTTACCCAAGCCACATTGTCACGTGATTTGCATGAGATGAATATCATTCGGATTCCCCATGAAAATGGGTACAAATATATTTTGCATCAGGACGAAAATTCCCAAGCCATTGCGCACGTAATCGGTATGGAAATCGTTAATGTAATGAACAACGAAAATATGATTGTTGTGCGTACCATGCCCGGGCGAGCACAGGGCGTGGCCGTTTATCTTGATCGGTTGGATAATAGCCATATTTTGGGTACGGTTGCCGGAGACGATACCATTTTTGTTGTACCCGATAGTATTAAAAATATCCCGACCATTGTTAAGCGTATTCAAAATATTATGGCGCAATAAGTATCTGTGAAACTTATGATATGTTCGGCGCGTTAAGCTCCTTAAAAAGAACGAACGGTCATCGAATGTGGAATGGAATGGGAGAGATATTTGAAGAATCCGGAGATCGAAAATAAACTGCGTAAAGAAATTCTGCCTGGCGTTCTAAAACCCGGAAGATATGTTGGCAACGAAATCAATATCATAGTAAAAAATCGGAATTCCATAAAAGCCCGCGTGGCATTGGCCTTCCCGGATGTTTACGAAATTGGCATGTCGTATGTCGGTTTTCAGCTATTGTATCACATTTTAAACACGCATCCGGATATTTGGGCCGAACGTGTTTTTGCGCCGTGGCCCGATATGGAAGAAAAACTACGCACCACCCATACACCGCTTTACAGTCTGGAATCCTTTACGCCATTATCGCAATTTGATGTAATCGGTTTTACCCTACAATATGAGTTAACGTATACCAACCTGTTGAATATGCTGGATTTGGCGAATATTCCGCTGTTAAGCCGGAACCGTACCCTTGCGCATCCTTTTATTGTGGCAGGAGGGCCTTGTAGTTGTAACCCCGAACCGTTGGCCGATTTTATCGATGCTTTTCTTATCGGGGACGGGGAGGAAGCTTCCGTCGAAATTGTACGCACCGTTCAGCGCGGCAAAGAAATGGGCAAAACGCGGCAAGCAATTTTGTTCGATTTAAGTCGGTTGCAAGGCGTTTATGTGCCCATGTTTTATGAACCGGTTTATGACGAAAAGGGATCACTGCGTGAAATGCGTCCTTTACGTGCGGACGTACCGAAAATTATCCGTACGCGCATTGTCAATAATCTGAAGAAGGATTATTATCCGAATAAACCCATTGTGCCTCTTATTGAAGTAACGCACGATCGGCTTTCGATTGAAGTAATGCGAGGATGCACGGAGGGATGTCGTTATTGTAATGCCGGAATGATTTACCGTCCGGTTCGCGAGCGCAATGCAGGTGACGTGTTAGAGCAAATGCAACAAGGACTGCTCAACAGCGGATACAATGAGGTGTCCTTTTTGTCGCTTTCCATTTCGGACTATTCGCGCCTGACCGATTTAATGGCGGTGAGTCGTGCTACATTGGCCGGAACGCAGGTTAATGTTTCTTTCCCTTCCATGCGCCTGGATAGTTTTAACGAAGAAATAGCCGCTTTTGTCTCGGAAGTGCGCAAATCGGGTTTTACGTTTGCTCCGGAAGCAGGCAGCGAGCGGTTGCGACAGGTTATTAACAAAAATATCACAGAGGAGGACCTGTTTCGATCGGTCGAAATTGCTCTGCAAAACGGCTGGAAGGTGATTAAGTTTTATTTTATGATCGGTTTGCCTACCGAAACCGATGACGATGTGGCCGAAATAGCCCATCTTGTTCATCGTCTGGTTAAAATGAGCAAACAATACGGACGCGTGCAGTTTAATTTGTCCGTATCTCCGTTTTCGCCCAAGGCGCATACTCCGTTTCAATGGGAACGCCAGGCATCGGTGGAAGAAATTTGGCACAAGGTAGATGTGCTTAAACATCATTTGGGACGTGAGCGACGGGTGCGTTTAACATGGCGGGATCCTAAAATTTCGTTTTTGGAAGGATTCTTAGGGCGGGCCGATCGGCGCATGGGAGCCGTTATTTATCGGGTTTGGCAAAAAGGAGCCAAGTTTGACGGCTGGGCGGAATATTTTAACTATGATGTATGGACGGAAACATTGCACGAAAATGGTTTTGACGCGGAAAGGCTGATAGCCGAAATTCCGGAAGATGCTGTTTTGCCCTGGGATCATATCGACAAGGGGGTTAGTAAACGCTTTTTATTGAAGGAACGGCATAAGGCCTACGAACAGAAAAACAGTCCCGATTGTAAAACCGCCAGTTGTTTGGCCTGCGGATTGCAGCGTAAAAATCTTTTTGCCGAAATGGTAAATTGCTACAAAATCGATCGCCAAAATCCGCAACCTTCTTTAAATGCAGAGAGCATAAAAGACGCGGATATTCCAAGGTACGAAACATCGGAGCAGGAATTTTTACGCTTGAGAGTGCAGTTTACCAAGGAAGGTTATGCTGCCTATTTATCGCATTTGGATTTAGCGCGGGTTTTGGAACGTGCCTTTCGTCGGGCACGTATTCCGGTTCTTTACAGCCAGGGATTTAATCCCAGACCTAAAATTTCGTTTGGCCAACCTTTGGCATTAGGCGTACAAAGCAAGGCCGAATATTTTGACGCGGATATTTCGGCACGGTTTAACGGCGATTTGAAACGTTTGCTAAATCCGCATTTACCGCAAGGTCTAAAAATTGTGCGGGTGCGTCGCATACGCGACAAAGCTTCGTCTCTTTCGCAAATTATTAATGCGGCCGAATATGAAATTCGCTTTCAGCAACATCCTTTGTCAGAAGAAGAAATAGATCGCCGATTGCGGGAAATTCGTCAAACCCGCTCGCTGATGGTCGAACATTTTTCCAAAGGAAAAGTAAAACCGCTGGATATTCGTCCTTTTATTGCCTCAATCCGGCGCCGCGGCAAACGGCTTATTGTGCGTACGCGTAATGTGGAACGTCGTTCGTTACGGATCGATGATTTGGTACGGCTGGTATTTGGCCGGTCCGATAAAGTAGAAGTGGTGCGTAAACGGCAACTGGTAGAAACGGCACACAATAAAAAAACACCGCTTGAAATTTTGTCGGAATAATTATCGGGTCGATCTCGGAAGAATAAAAAAGTACCTTCGGCTCGATAACCGGCAAAGGTAAGCAACAACAGAAGGGCTGTAATTTAGGTACATACCTATTTTAACATTTGGGATATCGGTTCTCAAATGCAAAGTGGCAAAAAATATTCGATACTCCTCTGTGATTTTGTTTTTAAAGCTTGCGTCAAAAATGTTTATTTTTCGGATTTTACACAACAGTGCATGCAGGCAGCGGATTGCTAAGCAACAAACCTTTAAACCCGTTTGGTCATTTACATAATTCTGTGTAAATTGATGACTAAAATAACGGGAACAGTAGGTAACTGCGATTGGAATACAGGGAATAAAAGTTGGGCCATTATCCGTTTGCGGCAAGTAGAAAAAGAAAATGCGTTTGAATCTAATCAACGCGCATTTGCGCAAGCGAATTGTTTGAACATTCAGAACATCAACTTGAAACAAAGTTGTAGAATATCAGGAAAAGAGATATGACAAAAGAGATTATTATTAATGCGACGAACGAGGAAACCAGAATAGCGATTCTTGAAGATTCGAAGCTCGTGGAATTATTTGTTGAACGCCCCGAATACGAACGCATGGTGGGGGATATTTACAAAGGAAAAGTCAGCCGGGTTTTGCCAGGCATGCAGGCCGCTTTTATCAACATCGGGCATGAACAAAATGCGTTTTTGCATTTTGCTGATTTTGATACTTCCTATTTAGATTATTTTGTGGATTATGAAGACGAAGACCACGCCGATAAAGATCACCACCCTTCGGAGCGTCGGTTTAATGTCAATCGCGATCTGAAGAAAGATCAAGATATTTTGGTGCAAATCATAAAAGAGCCCATAGGCACCAAAGGGTGTCGGGTTACCACCAATATCGCATTGCCCGGCCGGTTTCTGGTATTGATTCCCGGGAAAAAACATATCGGTGTGTCCAAAAAAATTCAGGATCGCAAAGAACGTCGTCGGCTAAAAGAAATAGCGCGGCAAATTATTCCACCCAATTTTGGCCTAATTATTCGAACCGTTGCAGAAGGCAAATCCGATAAGGCCATCCGTAAAGATTTAAATAATCTGATAAATACGTGGCGTAAAATCGAAAAAAAAATCAAAAAACAAGAAGCACCTGTTCTGTTGTACAAAGATATGACCATGGCTTCCAGCATTATTCGCGATTTATTTACCTCCGATGTAAACCGAGTCGTAGTCGATTCGCGCAAATTGATGCGCGAGTTGCTAAGCTACATTAAAGATGTCGCTCCGCATTTAAAAGACAAAATATCTTATTACAAAGGCATGGTTCCGATTTTCGATTATTTTAATATTGAGCGCGAAATTGAGAAGATGGGCAACAGCAAGGTGTGGCTTAAAAACGGTTCTTACATTGTTATCGAACCTACGGAGGCACTGGTTTCCATTGATGTGAATAGCGGTAAATATATTGGCCGCAAAGATCACGAAACCAATTCGTTTAAAATTAATATGGAAGCGGCGCGCGAAATCGCCCGGCAAGCGCGCTTGCGCGATTTGGGCGGCATTATCGTTATCGATTTTATCGATATGATGGAAGAAGAAAATCGGCGTAAGGTGTATCAGGAATTAAAAAAAGAATTTGCCAAAGACCGTTCCATTACCAAAATACAGGAGATGAGCCGTTTCGGATTGATGGAGATGACTCGCCAGCGCGTGCGGCCTCCGGTATTGCTTAGTTTAAAGGAAACCTGTCCCACCTGTCATGGCAGCGGTTTGGTGCCCACAGTGCATGCGGTGGTCGGTGATATTGAACGATGGATTCAACGTTATCGGTCTACCAACGGCGATCGTCGTATTACCCTGCATGTACGCCCGGATGTGTATCGTTACATGAAAAAAGGTCTGTACAATCCGCTTCTTAAATTAATGTGGAAATATTGGGTTAAAATTAAGCTGGTTAAGGACGAAACATTACCTTACGGTGCTTTTATGGTTTTTGACCGCAAAGATGAAAAACGACTGGATCGATCTTTAAAATAGTTTTGACAAAGTACGTAATTGTATTTAAATTAAACGCTCGATTTTTTAAAGGGAAAATGTATAGTTTAGGAGAAAAGCATGTATGCTGTTGTTGAAATAGCAGGACAACAATTTCGTGTTGAACAGAATAAAGATATCAAGGTGCCTTTGCTCCATGAAGAGCCCGGTAAAAAAGTAACCTTTGATCGGGTTCTGTTTTATACCGATGATAAGGGAAAACATCACATCGGTACACCCGTTGTTACCAATGTCAAAGTAGAAGCAACGGTAGTGGAACACGGGCGCTACAAAAAAGTTATCGTATTTAAGAAAAAACGGCGCAAAGGTTATCAAAAAAAGAACGGTCATCGTCAAGACTTTACCTTGCTGCACATCGAAAAAATCGGCAGCAAACGCGCAGCAAAAAAGGCAGCTCCGGCTAAAGCCAAAGCCCAAGAAACCGGCGAAGTAAAGGAGGCTTAAATATGGCACATAAAAAAGGTGTTGGTAGTTCCAGAAACGGACGCGAAAGCGAATCCAAACGTTTGGGTGTTAAAGCCTTTGGCGGGCAGTTCGTAACCGCCGGTTCCATTATTGTACGACAACGCGGTACAAAAATTCATCCTGGTGAAAATGTGGGTAAAGGTGGTGACGATACTCTTTTTGCCAAAGTTGACGGTTTTGTTAAGTTTGAACGCAAAGGACGCGACAAGAAGAAAGTAAGCGTATACCCTCAATTGGTGCATTAATAGTGCTTATCCCGTCGGAACATGATTTGTGTTTCACAAAAAACGGGAGATCGAGATGAATAAAAATGTCGGCACGATAGATCGGGTTATTTGCAGCATCATAGGTTTGGTTTTGATACCTTAATATTTGTCGAGCCGAAAACGAATTGGGGCTGGGTCGGTTTGATCTTTTTGATTACCGGACTTATCCGTTTTTGCCCATTGTATTTACCGTTTAAAATTGATACGAACAAATAACTTTTTTTGAATCCCTCTGAAAGGTGTAGGCGGTTTTATCTACCTACACCTTTTTTTGTTAAAACCCGTTTTATTTTTTTGGCCCCTATTCCGCAATTGACGGATCTCTACTCATTGTATTTACCGTAACAAACACTTTGAACAAGCCGATTTTTTCCGTATTTTTACCATGATTTGAGAAGAAAAGCACAATATTTTGCGGAGAAAACAAGGATGCGTTTCTTTTTTATAATCATTGTAATAGCGGTTTTAATGCACCCCGAGTTCGGGAAGGCGCAAAATAAGAAACTTATGGAACATTTAAGACAAATAGAAAAAAAACAAAAAAATTACAACAAATTGCATTCCGGATGGAATCTGAATTTGGCTACCTCACTTACGGTAACCCAAACCGCATATCATCAATGGGCATCGGGCGGATCGAACGTTTTTGTTTGGACGGGCGGTTTTAGTGGTTCGGCCATATTCGATACGACTTACTGGGATTGGGCCAATGAAATGAAAGTTATTTTCGGGCAATCCAAGCAAAACGGCGAAGCACCGCGCAAAACCGATGATCTGGTCGATTTGGAATCGGTATTAACGTACAAACAGAAAGAATATTTAAATCCGTACATTTCCTTAAATATTCAAACGCAAATGGCACCTGGGTATAAATATGAAAAAGACAAACGCATTCGCATATCCGATACTTTCGATCCGGCCTATGTCACCAACGGAATCGGTGTGGGTTATGCGCCCAAAAAAACGTTTCGTACGCGGGTCGGATTAGCCGCACGCACCACATTTGCCCGGAAATTTGTTAACTTTGATCAGGGTAAAAAGATCGGTGTTGAGTCGGGCATTCAATGGGTAACCCATGCGCAGAGGCGTTTTAACAAATATTTTTTTGTGCGTTCGCGTTTGAATTTGTTCTCATCGTTCGAAAAATTCGAATACGGCAATATTTTTTGGGATACCCTTTTTCAGGCTTCGTTAAGTAAATATATCATAATTAATTTGCAAACGTTTCTGGTTTACGATGCAAAGGTATCCCCAAAAACGCAAATAAAAGAAATTCTTAGTATCGGATTAAAATACACGTTTATTTAATTGGTTTGTTCGGATGAAGACACGGGATACGGTTGCATAATGTTTAACTAACGGATATGGAAAAAGTAAGAAAGCCCGAATAGGCCGCCCGTATGCAGATGATTTTCCCCAAAAAAGTTTGGATAAAAAATTTGACTATCCTCGTAGTTATAATTAAATTCAAAGATTCATTTTTGAATTAATAATATTTGGAGGAACGTCTTGAAAACCTATATCGCAAAAGAGAAGGAAGTAGAAGATTCGAAGCGCTGGTATGTCGTTGATGCGGAAGGCAAGGTATTGGGGCGTCTGGCCAGTCAAATAGCACATATTTTGCGTGGTAAGCATAAACCGATATATTCTCCTCATCAGGATGTGGGAGATTTTGTGGTTGTGATTAACGCCGAAAAGGTAAAATTAACCGGAAAAAAGATGGAGCAAAAAACGTATTTTCGCCATTCCGGTTATATTGGCGGGACAACATTTACACCGGTTTCTTTAATGTTGCAAAAACATCCGGAGCGTGTAATAGAATTTGCCGTGAAACGCATGTTGCCCAAAAACGCCTTGGGACGTAAAATGTTTAAAAAGCTAAAAGTTTACGCTGGGCCGGAACATCCGCATACGGCGCAAAAACCAGAAGTTTTGGAAGTTAAAGCTTAAAAAGCGGGAGCAGTTTGCATGGAAATTTATGTAGCAACGGGTAGAAGAAAAGAAGCTGTCGCTCGTGTCCGCATGACTCCGGGAACGGGAAAAATAACCGTAAACGGCGTGGATGGGTTTTTGAACTATTTTAAACGTGAAACCCTGGTAATGGATATTGAGCAACCGTTAATTCTTACGGATACTCTGGGGAAATTCGATTTTTTTATTCGTGTAGATGGCGGTGGATTAAGCGGGCAGGCCGGTGCCGTGCGATTGGGTATTGCCCGGGCGCTGGTGGCCTACAGCGAAGATTTTCGTTCACCGTTACGCCGTGCCGGATTTTTAACGCGTGATCCTCGTGAAGTAGAACGCAAAAAATACGGTCTGGCCAAAGCACGTAAACGTTTCCAATTTTCGAAACGTTAAGATTCGCATTTGCAATGCATATTCTCAAAGCCAGAATATTTCTGGCTTTTTTATTGTAACACACACATCGGTTGTTTGCATTCCGGGTGTCCCGCAATAGCGGGATTGGGGTGTTGAAAAGCCGATGGAGGATTAACCCAAAAAAATTAAGGAGTTCTTATGTCCGCAGTAACACTGGAACAGTTATTAGCCGCAGGTGTCCATTTCGGGCATCTTACCCGCCGTTGGAATCCCAAAATGAAACCCTATATTTTTATGACGCGTAACGGGATTCATATTATTGATCTTAAAAAAACTCAGCAAGCCTTAGACAAAGCGTTAAAGGTTGTCTACGAGGTGGTGAGTGAAGGCTACGAAGTAATGTTCGTAGGGACCAAACCGCAAGCCAAAGATATAATTACTACCGAAGCACAACGCTGTAACATGTTTTATGTTACCCATCGGTGGTTGGGCGGAATGCTGACAAATTTTGCCACCATTAAAAAATCGATTAAACATTACAAAAATTTGGAAAAAATGAGTACCGACGGAACGTACGAAAAAATTTCCAAAAAAGAACGTTTGATGATTGAGCGCGAAAAAGAAAAACTGTATCGCGTATTGTCCGGTATTTTGGAAATGAAACGGTTGCCCGGACTGCTTTTCGTGGTAGATATTAACAAAGAACATTTGGCAGTGCACGAAGCCCGTAAAATGAATATCCCCATTGTGGCCATGGTAGACACCAATGTGGATCCCACTTTGGTGGATTATCCGATACCGGCCAACGACGATGCGGCTAAGAGTATTAGTTTGATTACCAGTAAAATAGCCGAAACTATTATTGAGGCGCGGCAAAAATTGCAAGAAAAGAAAGCTTTGGAAGAGGCTGCGGAGAAAGAAAAGAAAAAGGCTCAACAACCCAAAGAAGCAAAACGCGAAGTAAAAGATAAAGAAGTTAAAAAAGAAGCGAAAAAAGAGCCCAAAAAAGAAAAGTCAGCCCCGCGGGCCAAAGCAAAACAGGAAGAAAAAACCGAGCTAAAAAAGGAGTCCGAATAATGGCAGAAATAAGCGCTGCAATGGTTAAAGAACTGCGCGATAAAACAGGCGCAGGAATGATGGATTGTAAAAAAGCTCTGCAAGAAGCAGAAGGCGATTTTGATAAAGCAATTGAAATTTTACGTAAACGCGGTATTGCCAAAGCGGCCAAACGTGCCGATCGCGAAGCAAACGAAGGGGTCGTAACCGCCTATATTCATCCCGGAAGCAAGTTGGGAGTATTGGTGGAAGTTAATTGCGAAACCGATTTCGTAGCCAATACCGATGATTTTCAGGCATTTGCCAAAAATATCGCCATGCATATTGCGGCCAGCAATCCCTTAGCTATCAGTCGCGAAGATCTCGATCAGGAAGCTTTAAACAAAGAGAAAGAAATCTATCGCGAACAAGCGCTGGCACAGGGCAAACCCGAACACATCGTCGATAAAATCGTGGAAGGGCGCATCGAAAAATATTATTCCGAAGTTTGTCTGCTCGAGCAGGCCTATGTAAAAGATCCGGATAAAACTGTTAAGGATTTACTCACCGAAACCATTGCCAAGGTGGGTGAAAACATTGCAATTAAACGTTTTGCGCGTTTCCGCATCGGAGAATAAATTATGCATTCCGCACCGCAAATCAAATACAAACGTATTTTATTAAAATTGAGCGGTGAATCTTTGGCTGGCGATACCGGAACCGGTATCGCCGCTTCCCAATTGCAATACTTTATGCAAGAAGTCAAAATGCTGCATAATTTGGGCGTGCAAATGGGTATTGTGATCGGGGCCGGTAATATTTTTCGTGGATTAACCTCCTATGAAGTTAATGTGGATCGTGTTACCGCAGACCAAATGGGTATGTTGGGCACGGTAATCAATGCCTTAGCATTACGTAGCATTTTTGAGCAAAACGACATAGCGGCTCAGGTTTTTTCGGCGTTTAATGTGGGTGCCATTGTGGATTCGTATTCTCCGGCAAAGGCCATTGAAGCCATGCGGCAGGGACGTGTTGTGATTTTGGGCGGCGGCACAGGTAATCCCTATTTTACAACCGATACGGCCGGTGTTTTGAGGGCCATAGAGTTACAGGCCGATGTGGTCTTAAAGGGCACGCGTGTGGATGGTGTATATAATGCCGATCCGGAAAAAGTGGAAGACGCGATTAAATTTGACGAATTGACTTATATGGAAGTGGTGCGCCGAGGATTAAAAGTAATGGATACAACGGCAATTACTTTGGCAATGGAAAATCGGTTACCGATCATTGTTTTTAATTTCAATGTATCGGGGAATTTGCATAAAATTGTATTCGGGGAATCGGTAGGAACCAAAGTTCAGGGGTAAGTTATGGAAGCCAAAGAAATAATTAAAGATGCCAAACGTCGGATGGATGGTGCCATTAATGCATTGCATGACGAATTGGTGAAAATCAGAACCGGCCGCGCCACACCCACGTTGTTGGATGGTATTCGTGTGGAATATTACGGACAAAAAGTGCCGCTAAATCAGGTAGCCACCGTTACCGCACCGGAACCCAGGTTACTGGTGGTGCAGCCATGGGAAAAGAAAATACTGGGTGAAATTGAAAAAGAAATTCAAAAGGCGGATTTAGGGCTTAATCCTAGTAATGACGGAACCGTGATTCGTATTCCCATTCCCCAATTGAGCGAAGAACGACGTAGGGATTTAGTGAAATTAGTGCATAAGTTTGCCGAAGAGGGCCGCATTGCCGTGCGTAACGTACGGCGCGACGCTAACGATCATCTGAAAAAACTGGAAAAAAATCACGACATAAGCGAAGACCAGTTAAAAGATTATCTCGATGAAGTGCAAAAACTTACGGATGATCATATTAAAGAAATCGATGATATTATGAAAAACAAGGAGCAGGAAATTTTAAAGGTTTGATTTTCGCTTTTTAAATATGTAAAAAGAAAGGCCAGGTCGTATATTAAGGGTTCTGGCCTTTTTTTATTGCCGGTAGAAAATTTTTATTTTTCAGGAATTTACTTCGTTCTATTTTTGTTATCTGTTTTGAATATTTTGATTTTTTATTTAGGTTTGTGATATTGCGACTCAAAATTTTATTTTTTTTTCCGATGACTAAAAAAGTTATTAGGAAAACGGCTTCGTATTCTGCCGGGAGTCAGTGCCGTTGCGTTGGAACTTTTAGATCGTTACGTTGCATTAAATGTTTAATCGATCGGGTTTCAGGGTAAAGATAATGGCAAATACATACGGCAATGCATTCGAATTCCGAATTGATTTGTAACACATCAAAATTAACTGGAATTCGTAAACTTATCAAATAGTATTGTTTAAATGGAATTTGGTTTAATCAAAGGGAAAGAATGCAGCAACCCCCTCTTAAAAATACCTTGATTGTAGGATGGAATGTTGAAGCGGTAACGCTATACGACCGGTTGTTGGAAGTTCCGGCGCTGGGGTATAATGTTCGTGGCTTTATTCGCCCCGAAGGTAACGATCGCAAACGGCATTATAAAAATGTTCCGGTTGTCGGCGACCTTGAAAATTTTTCCGAAATCATAAAAAAATACGGCATATCCAACGTCCTCATTGTTCTTTCTCCGCCGGAAAAAAATTACCTTCCGCGTATTATTGAACTTTGTAACCAAAATCATGTTGATTATTCCATAGTTTCCGATGCTTACGATTCCGATTACGATCACGTAGTACGGCATGTGATAAAACAAGTATTGAGTCCGCGTGAATTTGGATTTCGACGTATTTTTGATATTCTGGTTTCATTAACTTTATTGATTTTGCTATTTCCGTTATTTATAATTGTAGCGATTGCAATTAAATTGGAATCTCCCGGGCCGATTATTTATTCGCAGCAGCGCTTGGGGCAAAACGGGAGAATATTTAAAGTGCACAAATTTCGTTCTATGGTGCAAGATGCCGAAAAGAAAACCGGCCCTGCTTGGGCCACCAAACAAGACCCGCGCGTAACCAAAGTGGGGCGTATTTTGCGTAAAACACGTATTGACGAATTGCCGCAATTGTTAAACGTTTTAAAGGGGGAAATGAGTTTTATCGGTCCAAGGCCGGAACGTCCGTTTTTTGCCAATCAATTTAAAAAGCAAATCCCGTTTTATATGGCGCGCCTTAAAACAAAGCCTGGAATAACAGGTTTGGCTCAAGTGACTGTGGGATATGACGAAACTATTGAAGATGTAAAAGAAAAGATTAAAAAAGATATTGAATACATTGAAAACCGAGACTCTTTTCTATTCAATTTAAAAATAATACTTAAAACCGTCTTAGTTGTATTAAGAGGCGAAGGCCAATAAAAAGCAAATTAAAAATTAATTTTTTTCAAAAACAGGACGATTTTTACAATTGATCTTAAACACGATTTGCGTGCATGCTAAGATTAAATTTAATAAATATCTTAGGGTGAGAGAAATTCGGGAAAATCCTGTTATGTCGTTTCATAACACATAGTCGATTGCAGGAGATCGAACTCCTGTAATTGAGGTGGCGGAGCCATAAATAAAAAGGTGTATTATGGAAAAATTGCAAATTGAATCGAAATTTGCCGATCAAAGCGGTGATGTGATGGTGGTGGAGTTGGGCGGTCATGTGGACCAGTCCAATAGTTATCAGTTAGAAAAATTGTTTGATAATATCATTGAAAGCGGCTGTTATCGCGTTATTGTGGATTTTAGCAATGTGTATTATATGAGTAGCGCCGGTTGGGGCGTTTTTGTCGGTGAAATAAAACGGTTCAGAGACAAAGGCGGCGATATCAAGCTGGCCAGCATGCGCCCGGAAATTTACGAGGTGTATCAAATGCTGGAATTTTATCATATTTTGGAAGATTATCCTTCCGTAGAAGCGGCGGCCGCTTCGTTTCGTAAAGAACAAGAAGAATTGGATATGGTTATTGGCGAAATCGAAGAAGAAGGCAACGGACAGCCCGCTGCGGAAACCCTGAACGAACGGGTTGAAACCATTGAAGAAATCGTCGAAGAAATCGATTTAGAAGAAGTTGAGCAAACGGAAAAATCCAAAAGGGAGACTTCTGAGACAGATAAACCGACCTCTAAAAAGGAAGATACGTTATTTACGGCTATGGATTTCCGCAAAGAAACCATTCACGAGTTTAATCCGCAGTTAATTAAACAAGATGTTAAATTGGCCGAGTTACCGATTCAGGAAAAAATAAAAAAGGTCGTAGCCCAGAATCCGCTGGTAGGCCTATTTGGTATCCGTAAAATTTTGCGTCATGAACAATTCGGCAATACGAAAGTAGGGTTGTTTAAATTATATCGGCTGTTAAAAGAACTGGATTTGAATACCAAAGAAAAACGCTATCGTTTTTACAGGTCGTGTTAAATTGGGAATAATATTATGAAAAAATATTTTTCTGCCGTACTCATCGTCTTTTTTAGTCTTACAGCTATCCAATTTGCAATGGGACAAACTGCCGCCGAAGTACCTAAAGATGATCCGAACTGGGCAGAGTTCCCCTTTACTCCGGGAGATGGGTTATTTATTTCAACCTTTCCCGATACGGCCTCTTTTTTAAACGGTGTGTTTGCTATCGACGATCGCGGTTATGCCGAGTTACCGATTGTGGGTAAAATTCATGTTTCGCAAATGACCCCAAAAGATTTGAGAACTTTTCTGAAGAAAAATTTTGAAAGCTATCTTAAATTTCCCAATTTTTATGTTAAACCTGTTGTGCGTGTTAGCCTTTTGGGCGGGTTCGTGCGTCCTGGTTTGTATTACGTAGATATTAACAGTTCGTTGTGGGATATCGTGCATTTGGCAGGGGGTACGCTTACCGAAGATGGT
Organism: uncultured Caldithrix sp.; assembly: GCA_964598255.1. Lineage (GTDB taxonomy): Bacteria > Calditrichota > Calditrichia > Calditrichales > Calditrichaceae > Caldithrix. The sequence continues at coordinate 23,772 of CAZRBA010000011.1, forward strand.
ATTAAGGAGCTACGCTGGCAACATGGTAATAAAGAAATTACTAAACACATCGTGGACTTTTATGAAAAAGGGGTTTCGCTAAGGAATATGGGCTTTAAGTCCGGTGATATTTTTTGGACTCCCTCTCCCACCAGACCCACGTTTTGGGATCATGTTCGTGATGTGTTACCCGTTTTATCGTTTGCAACTACGCTATGGGCAATTTATAATACCTATCAGCGAGATATCTTAATATTGCGCGCCAGGTAAATAGTAAAAGGATTGAAAAATGCAAGACAAAAAGAAGTTGAACGATTTAAGCATGAGCGATTCGAAACTGGATTGGCATCATTATATTCGTTTGTTTAAACGAAAAAAATGGTTGTTTTTAGGGGTATTTATTTTTGTTGCTTTGTTTGCCATGGCCGTTGCTTGGAAGCTGAGCCCCAGGCCGGTTTATACCACACAGGCTTTGTTGCAGTTTCAGGATACCCGCTCTTTAAGCGAAATGAGCACACGCGGCCGTCCGGATTTTGAAAGTAAAATCGGTATTTTAATGAGTCGGAATTTTTTGGGACGCGTGGTCGATAAACTCAGTTTGGTGGTGCGCTTTAGTGGGGTTGATCGTTACAATGCCGTAGACAGCGTTTTTTTGCATCCCAATTATTTGAAAGGACGATTCGAATTAAAAAAACAGGGCAACAAATTAGTTCTGTATTACACGAGTAAAGACCGTTCTATTGAAGATAAAAAAGTGCTCGAGGTCGACTATCCCGATAACAATATTCTCGAATATGGCGGAGTGGGTATTGTAATGAAAAAAAGTTATTGGGATACGCATGACAAATTAATTTATTCGGTGAATTCCCGCGACCGAGCTATCGAAAGTTTGTTAAATTCGTTGAATTTTAAATTTAAAAACCGTGCCCGTACCTTGTTGGCCATTACGATTAGCGGTGTTGATCGCCATTTGATCGCCAAAACATTAAATACCATTTTAGACGAATTTGTAAAAGAAAATCTGGATTTAAAGAAATACCAAACCCGCGAAGTGTTAAATATTTTGAAAGAACAATTGCAAACCGCAAAGTTGGAACTCGATCAGGCCGAACAACAACTGAAAAATTTTAGGGAACGTAATCCATGGGTCGGATTAACGGCAGACGCAAACGGTATTATTGCCGGTATTTCCGGCTATGACGCACAAAAAAACCAATTACTAAATCGTAAAAACGAATTGGAAGGGCTGCTTAAACGCTTGCAAGCCAGTAAGGGCGATGAACGGTATTCCATTTTAAACGAAATTATTGCTTTTTTAAGCGCACAAGGCGCTCCTACGGCTACGGCTTTGTCTTCTGAGTTTACCACTTTAAACACCGAGCGGAGCCGATTGCTCAGTACCTATTCGCCAACTCATCCTTATGTTAAGGAAAATACCAAGAAGCTCGCCGATCTTGAAAAAAAGGTAATCCTGACCGCACAAAACCAATTGAATCAAATGAACGTGCGGTTAACTGAATTAAACAAAAAGATCAACGAGAACACAAGTAAAATTCGCCGTCTACCGGCAAAAGAATTAAAGCTGGCCGAACTGGAACGCAAACGTTCCGTGGCCGATCAGGTATATTCCTCGTTGCTCATTAAATACAATCAGGCTAAAATAGCCGATGCCGTGGAAGTGGGCGATGTGGTTATTTTAGACCATGCTCCGGTGCCGTTGCCCATTAGTAAGTTCAAAACGTATCTCAAAATTTTGATGATCGGACTAATGCTGGGTTTGGGTGTGGCTGTAGTGGTTGTTATTATTCTCGATTTTTTTGACAAAACCGTACGCACTGCGGATGAACTGGAAAAAGCCATTCCCATTCGTGTGATCGGTAAAATACCGGTGATTAAAACGGAAAAGGAAATTATTGACGTAAAATTGGATGAGCCTTCACGTATCGATCCCAAGTTGGTAACAGCCGATTATTCTCCCACGCCTGTGGGCGAAGCATATCGTAGTTTGAGAACACAATTGCTGTTTAACAAAGACAAAAAAATCAAATCGATATTTGTAACTTCTTTAAATCCGGACGAAGGAAAATCGCTTAACGCCGGTAATTTGGCCATAACTTTTGCTCAACAAAAATTACCGACAATTTTGATCGATGGCGATTTACGCCGCGGAGTACTGCACAATTCGTTTGCCTGCAAAAAGAAACCCGGTTTTTCCGATTTTCTTTACAGCAATGCCGACATTACCGATGAAAATGTACGTAAAATTATCCAAACCACCCACATCCCCAATCTGTTTTTAATTAGTAGCGGTGTGCCCATTCCCAACCCCTCCGAATTACTTGGCAGCCCGCGAGCTAAAGAATTAATTGAGTTCCTGAAGCATCGCTTTGGTTTTTTGATTATCGACACTCCGCCGATTGCGGTAGCTTCCGATGCCATTATCGTCTCGCGGAACGTTGACGGCGGGCTGTTGGTCGTGCGGGCAGGCAAATCCAATATCGAGCACCTGAAAACCAAACTTGATGAATATCAGGATTTAAGAGAACATATCGTCGGTATTGTTTTGAATTTCGCTAAGGAAGAAATCGATCATAAAAAATATCGTTATTCCTATTATAATTATTAAAAAATACCACAAGTTTAAAATTTAAAGCAAAAAGAGGGGATTTGGCATTTTGCCGGATCCCTCTTTTAGTAATAGGACGAATTTAACCGGCTTATGAAAATAATTCCTTTGACAAATAATTTTTATGCCCACTGGAATGCCTATGTGGATGCCCACCCGCAAGGACGCATTTACCATCGCACCGAATGGATGAACATTACCGAACGTGCTTTCGGCAAAAAACCGCTTTATCGCTTGGTGCTCGACGGCGAACAAATTACGGGTATTTTGCCGGTAATTCGTTTTCACACCTTTCTGGTGGGCAAGCAACTCATCTCCCTGCCTTACGTGAATTACGGCGGGCCTTTGTGGAGCAATGAACAG
>CAZRBA010000012.1:0-41335 GCA_964598255.1 uncultured Caldithrix sp.
CAATGGTGTACGTGCCTCCGCCCAACACCGTGAAGGATTCGGTTTTTCCTTCCATAATTAAACCGTGGTTGTCCGATTCCAGCCGAAGCTTAATGTAATAGGTCTCGGCATTGGGATTGGTGTTGAGAACGGTTACCCGAACAAGATTGGGTACGGACATCCAATCGCTGAGATATGGTGAGGGAAATTGTGAATTTACAGTGACTTGCATGGTTTGGGAAAACAAAAGGGTGGAAAAAAACAAAAGAAGAAAAATGGCACGTTTCATTTTGGCTTCCTTTTTTTAATGAAATGACCCGTTTGCTACGGGCAACTTAATTTTTGAAAATAAATACCTTGGGAACCGGGAATCTCTCGGATTGCTTAAAATAAAGCGTACTATTGAATCAAAAGAATATAGTAAAGCAAATGAGAGATATTAATTTTCTCAGAGTTTTCGTCGCATTATCATTCAACTTTAATCGCTTCGTTTGCGGCAATTAACAAATTGGATCATAAAATAAAAAACGAACAAAAATATGCGAAATGACGAAGGTCAATTTTGCAATAATTCGTTTTGGTATGTATTTATTAAAGTTTTGCGGTGAATATTAAACATGATTTTGCCATTTTTCATCAAAAAAAAGAGATAACGGTTTAATATATTTACCGGAAAATGCAGATATCTGTGTTTTTAGCAAAAAAAAAGACAACTCAAATAACCGTTTCAACGGTTTTTCCTGCGTACGGAACTGGTGAAATGCTTTTGCCATGACTATTATTGGAGCAACTGCAATTGAATAGCACCGGTTGCCCCAAAATCCGGACAGCAAAATAACCGTTTCAACGGTTTCGGCTTGCACGTGCTTTTGCCGAAATTTTACCCTTCATTTTTAGCCCTTGCGCAAAGTTTTTGCCGAATTTTTGCAACCGGACCGACTCTCTTGATTTTAGTGCTATTTTTAATTACACTTTATGAGATTTCGAAAAAATATTATTTAAAACTTTTTTTTACAAAAAAGGAATTGCCAAATTAAACAATGGAACGGAAAATAAATTTGACGCGATTAAGACTTCGCGTATCGTTTTTCTTAATTGCCCTTTTAGGTGCGTTTTTCGTGTTTATTGGCTTCCGTTCTCATTTTGGCTCCCACAGACTAACTCCCGTCTACAATACCATCATAGAACCCAGCTCCCAACAATTTATTTATCACGATTTCAACCATGACGGATTGAGCGAACATATTGTTGTTAAACACGACCGTTTGGGACATCAGGATGGAATCAAATATTACACATCAAACGATGGCTTGGTTGATCAATGGACTTGTGGCGAACCCATATTTCGCAGAGCCATCTTTTTTGCGGATTTTGATGGCGACCATTTTGATGAAGTCTATTTTTTTACCAAGGGAAATGATTCTCTTTTTTTATATGCTTTTGACCCGAGAAGAAAAAACACCTTTATTGTGTTTCGCAAATTGATTGTCACGGCGCCACATCCCAATCCCAACCCGCGTAAAATTTGGGACGTCTCTGCCCCTGCGGTAGTGTTTTTTGATTCGGACAACGACGGTTACAAAGAAATATTTATTAATTTCAAAGCGGGGTTTAGTTTGTATCCCCGCGGAATTTGGAAATTTGATATTATTTCTCAAAAAATTGTTGCCCGTACACCGCATGGAGCCATGGTCATTGGCAATCCTTTTTTAGAAGACTTAAATGGCGACGGCATCCCTGAAATTTTGATGAGCAATTCCGGTGCCCCTGCTAACTGCCATGACGACACCCCTTTTTCGGATCATTATCCATGGCTAATGGTGTTCGATTTAAACCTGAATTTCATGTTCAAGCCCATTCACTTCCCTTATCCGTTTTCGGATATAATTACACGCGTATGGAATCATAACGAAAAAAAATATCTTGCCGTGTTATACGACTATCACGGAGCTTATGCCTTCCCGCCCACGCTGTACTTGTACACATCCGACTGCAAATTGCTTTTACAAAAAAAATTGTCCAGTAAAAACCATTGGCGTCTTTTTTCTTTACCGGAAAAGGCAAACACACATTTATATTTAATTAATAATGCCGGACTTATTCTTGAACTAAACGAACAGCTAAGTGCCGTTTCGCAAAAACACGTTGATAATCCTTATTTTGCGCATTTGCTTTCAGCGGATTTTGACAATGACGGCGGAAATGAATTATTTGGCTTAGGAACTAAGGGATACGTAATTTGCGAACCCGATTTTTCCGAAAATACCAATTTAAACGTTATCAAGCCCGATGGAAATAATTTTTATTCCGTTAAATACAACGGTAAAAACAAAAAACCCGCATTGGTAATCCAGGCAAAAAATGATTTATATTTTTTTCAATACAAAAAAAACCCTTTGCATCACCTTTGGTATGCATTTATCCTGCTTGTTCTTTTGTTTTTCTATTGGTTGCTAAATTTTATTTTTAATCTTTTGCAAAACAAAATGTACAATAGTGAAATCCGTCGGGAATTGGTACAATTTTCCGAAAAAGGTTTGTTGATTCTGGACAATAAAGGAAAAATCCGCTTTATTAACGCTACATTTGAACAGTTGCTAAAAATTCATCGCCACATACGGCCGGGAAGTCATTATTCTCTGGCTTTGGAAGAATGTAATGAAATAGTGAGTTTAATCGACGATTTGGTAAAGCACCTATCGTTGGCAGAAAAAGAATTCCTCTTGCAAACTAGCGAAAACAAAAACTTAATGATAAAATTTCAAGGAATCACTCTGCGTGGCATATTTAATATTCCGGTGGGCTTTTTAATCTTTATCGAAGCCAAAAGCCAGGGAATGCTTCTTGATGACCGTGTACGAGTTTGGATACAAACCATCCAAAAAATGGCACATGATATAAAAGCGCCCTTGTCTTCAATTCAATTGGAATTGCAAACTTTACAAATGAAATTAGGTCGGTCACTGCCCGAAGACCAAAAAATTCAATCGGATTTTACTCTCATTAACAGTGAATTGCAACGGGTACGAGAGCTGACAAAACAATTCTTGCGTTTTACCAACCTGGAAGTACCGAAATTCCAAACAGTTGCTCTACAACCTTTAATTCAAAAATCGTTACAAAAATTCAACCATTTTTTGAAGGATCGTCTAAAAATTAAAATGGAAATCGATCCTGCCGTGCGAACGATTTGCGCAGACCCCCTGCTTTTGGAAATGGTACTTCAAATTGTTCTTGAAAATGCCATTGAAGCGATGGAAGGCGATGGTTTAATTTTAATCAGCGCCAATCTAATTCATAATCCCGAAGAAGATTTTAACAATTTTGTTGAAATTGAAATTAACGATAATGGGCCTGGTATTCAAAAAGCACATTTGAATAAAATTTTCGAGCCTTTCTATTCAACAAAATCGAACGGAACCGGTTTGGGCTTGGCCATTGCCAAAAATATAATCCAAGCCCATCAAGGTAAAATTACCGTCGATTCGCGCGAAGGTTTTTCAACAGTTGTTCGTATTTTACTACCCTTAACCCAAAAGAAACATTCCGTAAAAAGCTAATGCTCTTTTGGTGAACCACCTCGTTATCGAATTTGGCCACAACAATCTCACCAAATCCTAAATTTTAACCTCCTTATTTTAATCGTGCTTTTCAAACATGCATTTTAAAACAACCAGTTCAGTGAAAAACGATGCGAATTTCCCAAATTATACGGATACGGTGAAAAAGCGTAATTCACCCGATAATTTTTGTACGATACACCAAAGCCAACACTCAAACGCGTTTTGTCCGACAAGAGAATCGTTCCCGCACGCAAATAAAAAACATGAACCAAAGGCAGTTCAATTCCCAAGTGCAGAAGCGTTCCCTCGTCAAACACATATTCGGCATCGGCAGCCAAAATAATTTCCTGCATCTTTTGCCAATTCGGATGCAATGCATAGCGTATGCCGCTGCGTAAATTTACGGGCAAAGGAGTCCGTTTGTTTTTTAAAGGCTGCATGCGGCCCAAATTCTGTACCGCCAAAGCCCAATCCAGACCTTCGATAAAAGTATTTCGGTGCAACAGTCCCAAATCAAACGCCCAACCTGCGGCAGAAGCCAAATAATATTTTTCGAACAAATATTTTGTCGTAATGCCGAAAGCCCACTGCCTACTGTAGTGATAGGCATAACTTAATCCGAAAGCAAAATTGATGGCATCGGTTTTACCCTCCGGTTGATCGGTAGGCCTTATGCCGCGAATTTCGATGCCCGGAATATCCATAATATTCAAACTGAGCGCGGCACTGTGTTTGCCCGTAAAAAACTGAAATGCGGCAAATTCCTGAGTGATATCGGCCAAATAGGCATTGTGCATCAATACAAAGCTACGTTCGGAATTAGCACTTAAGGCCGCCGGATTATTAAAGGCGGCTGCAGCATCTCCGCTTAAGGCGGTAGAGGCTTCGCCCATGGCTGCGCAACGCGCATCGACCGGCAGTTTAAGAAAGGTAAGCCCCGTATTGTCGCCAGCCCTAATTGTGCCCAACATTAGGACGACCGCAAATAATATTTTAGCAATCATATTAAAACGCATTTACAAACTCCTGTTTGTTTCAAATTTCATCCATTAAAACGGGCAAACATAAATTGCAGGTAACACTCCGGACGAATCGCCAAATATCTAATTCCGGTTGCTCCCCGATGCCGGTTATCAGTTCAAATAAAACTGCCACGAAAACACATGGCTGCCGCCCTCATCCACCACAGAAGGTACAAAAGCATAATCCAATGTGGTGAAAAATTTCCACAATTTAAATCCCATGCCTGCGCCAAAGGTCAAACGACTTTGATCAAGACCAAATCGCAAAGCCAACAACTTGTGATAAACGAGCTCTGCACCGAAGTGATGACGTTCCATGTAATCGGTACGTTCAAAAGCGTATTGAACACGCAACCAAGGTAGCGGGGTTTGATAGGCAGCGCCTACACTAAAAATTTTTGGAAATTCGTCCACCGTTGTTCCGCCGAATTCAAACAGTTTTTCAGTATTGGCCGTCAGTTTGGTACCCACATCGCGCAGAGCGGCGCCCAAAACCAAATTTTTATTGGCAATATAAGCCAAGCCGAAATCCCATCCCCAACCGCTGGAATGATAATGATCGGCGCCAATATCAATACCTTCGCGCACATGCTTAATGGTAACACCTATCGATAATTTTTTTGCCAGCAAACGGGAAAAATTGAAATATATGGCATTAAACCCGTGATCGATGTTCCCCGTTTGTTGTCCCATCATATCGTAACTGTGAATATTGTCCACACCACTATTAATCCAGCCAATGCTCATTCCGGCTCCCGGCGGCACCTTTGCCGAAAACCCGATAAAATTAAAACGACGATCCAGCGACATAAAGCTGTGCGATAAGGTAAAGATACGTTTTTTTTGTAATCCGCTCAAAGCGGGATTGTAAAAAAAGGAATAAGCATCCGTTTCGTTGACAGCTACCGAACTATTGCCCAGTGCTTGCTGTCTGGCACCAAGCCCGATACGCAAATAGGCTCCGGCATATCCGCCGTTCCCATCGGCCAAAAGGATGACCGACCAACTTAAAATGATCCATATTGCCAAAATTATTCTTTTATGCTTCATTATTTGCCACCTAATTTATGATTACAATTTTACCCCAGGTTACTTTTCCGTCGATTTTCGCTCTGAAAAAATACACGCCGCTGGCAACGGTATCACCACGACTGTTTTTACCGTCCCATTTGGGTTTTAAATTGCCAACCGGTATTTCCGCCACAGGATCCATGGCAAAATCGTAAATTTTAATCGGCTCGTCAAGATGTTTATCCGTATCATATTCAAATCGGATGTACAAATGTCTGCTGGGCGAAAACGGCGAAGGGTAGGCGTAAATAGCCGGTTCTTTGCGAATTTTAGTCGAAACAAACGAACGAATAACTTTCCAAGGGGCATTGGCCTGCGTTAAATCGCGCACGGCCAAACCGTCAGAATTGCCCACCCACAAATAGGCATGACCAGCCCATTGCTGTACGGCAACTGAATAGTATTCCGGTTGAAATATTTCATTTCCCGATGTAAAATCCTGAATATCGGTAATAACATTCCATTTGTCCTGTTCGGCAGAATACCAGTACAGCCCTTTGTCCGTGGCCACATAGGCATCTTGTCCGTAAAAAGCAAAATTATGGGCAAACACATCTTCATCCAATAACAAACGCTGCCAGGTTTTACCACCATCGTAGGTTACGCTTACTCCGCGCGTTTCGGAGGTATCTTCGGCCTGGATGGTAGCCGCCCAAACGGCATTGGCTTCTTTTTGCCAAGCCAAAGCAACAACAAAGTTACCGCTAATAGATCGCGGATTATCTGCCTTAAAAACAAAACGCTGCCAAGTTTGGCCGTTATCGTTCGATTTACTGATGCCTTCTGCCGATCCTACCCAAAGCGCGGTATCGTTTACGCTAAGTAAGGAAAAAACCCGGTGATTCAAATTATTCAAACTGGAAAAAAATTTTCCGTCGGTGGTAACCACTTTCCACGTTTGCCCCATATCGTCCGAACGCCTTAGGCCTCCGCCAAAACTGGCAATCCAAATAGTGCTATCTACAAAAGCAATATCGTAGGTTAAATTTTGGATAACCGTGGTAGTGGGCGCGTAATTCTGCTCGTCCTTACTATCCACCGGCTGCGGTACATGATGCCAGGTTTTTCCGCCGTCTCGGGTGTAGCTCAATCCGCTACCAGCCGGTAAACTTTCATCCGAGGCAGAGGTAACCGTATCGAAGGCAGTGGCTATCCAGAATGTTTGCTCGTCCATATAAGCCATGGCCGAAACACCGCCTTTGCCAATATAATCTTTGGAAGTAAAAGTTGTCCATTCCCAGTCACCCTTTTGAGTATTGTAAACGGCTTTACTCAAACCGTAACCGGTAGCCACCCAAAGAACGGAATCTTTGGCCACTAAGTCCACAATGCCGTTTCCGTACAAAGTATGGGCAAACGGACCGTCGTCCAATGCCATACGGAACGAATCCTTATGCAACGCCTGAGCGCTTAACGTACTGCCAAGCATAAATAAAGTTAACAGCAAAACAAATTTGATTTTTCTCATTGGTACACCTCTATGGAATCAGTAACACTGGGAGACAAATGACCAGCTTTGTCGCGCATGTAAAAGGTAAAATAAAATCTTCCGGTCTGGGCATTGTTGTCAATCAAAATCGTCAAAGAATAAATGCCGTCCCCGGCTTTTTCATCGCCCGCATCCACCCACGGATTGCTAATGTTAAACGGTTTGCCGTTATCAACCATAACCAGCGGAAGGCCGTTATTGGCTAACGTGCCGTCCGGTTTGCGCGAGTAAAAATAAACGGAATCCACATCACTCAAACCATCCGGATCCTGTACCGCCGCTTTTACCAGAGCTTTGTGGAAAGTTCCCTGCGGCGGAATTTGAATACTGTCGGGAACTTGGACCCAAAGAATTTCACCGGGTTGGTTGTCCTTTTTAGGGCCGGTACTATCATCGTCACAAGAAGCCGTAACAAATACCGTCAAAAAAAAGGCCAGAATAAATAAACCGAATTTGTACATGAGATTCCCTTTATGTTTTGTTTTTTAGATTTTTTCAATCGCGGCAAAACCACATTTTAAGGCCTATCCGTTGTTTTTCGTTTAAATTTACAACGCTACAAGACGCCGAAATTCCTCTGCGGTCGCACGCGACTTAATTTTAATCGGAATCCGACATTTGCGCTAATAAAAACCCGTGGCGCAATCCACCGCCCGAAACTTTAATACGCCATATTCCCGCTTTTTGCATGAGATGGATGTAAATCATCAAACCGTAAAGAATCACATCTTCCCGACCCGGCTCCAAACCTTTAACTTGCTGCCGTTCCTTTAGTGAACGAGCATTCAAATCTTCGAACAACATAAGTAGCTGATCTAGCGTAAGCGACGTTTTATTAATAACGTTCGGATCGTACTTTTTCATTCCGTTATGAATGGCCGCTGCGGTGGTAATAGTGCCCCCTGTACCCACCAAAAGCGCATCTTCCGTTAATTTTTTCAATTCCGGTTCATCAAACGATTCGTTCAACATTTCCTGAATACCTGGGATATCAAAAGAGACAATTTTTTCCCGATAATTAAACCGCTCCGCCAGCCGGACCGCACCCATGGCAAACGATTGGCTGCATTCAATTTTTTTGCCGCGACCTTTGGTAATTTCCGTACTGCCTCCGCCCACATCAATAACCGAAAACAATTTGGTGGCAAAGTGATCAAAAACGGAAATAGCACCCAAATACGAAAAGCGTGCCTCTTCCTGTGGCGAAAGCACTTTTACTTGCCAGCCAAATTGGTTTTGCAGCAAATTTAAAAATCCGGAAGCATTTGCAGCTTTACGAATGGCTTCGGTAGCCAAAACCGTTATTTGTGTACAACCATACGCCGTAATTTTCTTTTTGAATAAATGCAATTCGTCCAATGTCGCTTGCTGATTTTGTGGCAAAAGATTTGCGCTTTTTTCGATTCCGGATCCTAAACGCGTTATTTTGAAATCTTCATTTAAAACGTTTAAAGTACCGTTCCTTTGCCTTTGTGCAATTAACAACAAAGCCGAATGCGTGCCCAAATCAATTACGGCGACAGGTGCGCTTTCAGGCATTTTTCCCTGCTTTCTTTTTTAAAGCTAATCCGATCCATTCGTTTTTTGTTACTTCTTTGGCTAAATCAAAACCAATAGGTTCAAAAGCATCCAATATCTTCTGCCGGTCTGTAATCAAAATGCCGGAAAGAATTAAAATGCCTCCTTTTCGAGTTGCATTGGTTAGGGTCTCGGCAATTTCAATAAGAATATTCCGATTAATATTGGCCATTACAAGATCAAAATGAGATCCCTTAAAATCATGGGCATCTGCCAATTTAAATTCAACGCCGTCTTGAATTCCGTTCAAAGCCAAATTTTCGTACGCATTTTCAATGCTTATCGGATCGTTATCAATACCCAAAACTTTTGCGGCACCCATTTTTCGGGTATAAACAGATAAAATCCCGCTACCGCTCCCCACATCCAGTACACGCATCCCGAATTTTAAAAAGAAATCAATTAAAAGCAGGCAAAGCTGCGTACTTTCGTGATGCCCCGTACCAAATGCCATTTTTGGTGCAATGGTTACTACGGTTTCACCAGGTTGTTTTCGGTAATTTTCCCAATGGGGCTGAATAACCAGTTTTTTCGTTAAATGAAACGGCTTAAAATTCTTTTTCCAGTTTTGCAGCCAATCTTCATTTTTTTTAACTTGTACGGCCATGCGACTGGCATCAAAATCGGGTACAACCCGTTGCAACTCTTTTAACAGCAAATAATATGTTTCCGGCGACCAGTTTTTACCATCATAATAAATCTTAAAACCGTTTTCTTCTTCTTTAATGCCTTGCGCCCCGGTAGCAAAAATAAAAGCGGAAAGCTGCTCCAGATAAAAAGGCAAAACTTGCAATTTGATCTCGATCCACCGAGCCTCCGAGCTATTCGCCATAGGCTACCTCCAGCAAAACCGAACCCACTATGTATAAGCTTTGCGCACTGCATTTATCCGGAGTATCCTGCAATGTGTGCCAATAGCGATTGGTTTTATCCGGATACTCAAAATCGATTAAATCGATGCACGGAATGCCTGCTTTAAGCAAAGGCACATGATCATCATCTACATAGCCTAAAAAATCATCCGAAAATTCGTAAAATCCCAAACTGTGGGCAATATTCCAAACCTTATCCACCAACCAGGGCAAATTCTGCACCGAATACCCTTCTTTTTTAATGGTTAATTGGGCATCACCAATCATATCGATCAAAATACCGAATTCATGCGTATAGCCGTACTCTCCGTAATGCCGGGCATAATAACGAGAGCCCAGAAAGTACTCATCCAAATGGCCTTCCCGACCGTAATCTTCACCGTCAAACAGAATCAAATCCACTCCGATTTCGGGATGTTGTTTGTGAAATACGCGCGCCATTTCAAGCAAAACGGCCACGCCGCTCGCTCCGTCATTGGCACCCAAAATTGGTTTGTTCCGATTTTTCTTCACATCGTGGTCGGCAAAAGGACGCGTATCCCAATGGGCCGCAAAAAATATGCGCCTTTTATTTTGCAAATTAAACCGGGCGATAATATTGGTTAGTTTGAATTTTTTATTCCGCAACCGATCGTGGTATGTAAACGACTGTAAATCTACCCGATCGGCCCATTTGCTCATTTCCCGATGCAAGTATTGCAAACATTGCGCATGTCCTTTGCTGCCTGGATTGCGCGGGCCGAACTCGACCTGTTTTAGCAAATATTCAAATGCTTGCTGACCGTTAAACTGGGCAAATCCGGTCGCAGCCAAGAAAAAGGTGAGTGTCAAAATATGTACGATTTTTTTCATTTTTGCCTCGGTTTTTCATTAATTGTTTTTGTAAGCGCAATTACCTTCGTTCCGTTAGTCTCTAATGGCAATATTAACCGTTATGCCGAATTCGTTGTAGGAAAATTTACCCGAAATTTTATTTTTGGAAACACCGGTTTCGTAAAACAGGCTACCTTGTACTTTAGTACTAAAGCGATAGGTTGCCGAGGGCCTTAGTTTCCACGTGCTATTGTTTTGTTTTTCTTCGAATTTGGTTTGTCCGAACTGTCGTTGAAACGTACGGTTAGAGGAAGCATCAAAAGCCAAATCGAATTTCATTTCGTTTTTCAACTTGCGCTTGTTAAACGGCCAAACGGGAATACGAAACCCGCCCGACTTGGAATAACTGAACGACATATTAAACGAACTGTTCTCCGATTTGGTTGCACCGCCACTGGCGGAATAAGCAAAATTAGTCGCTTTGGTATAACGGATGGTACCCGTTACCCCCCATTTGGTGGAAATATTTATTCCCAAAAACGGTTGCCATGCACTGGTAAATGTTTGGCTGGTTGGCAAAAAACTACCATCCAACTTGACTTGTGAACTTTGTGTAAACTTGCTGCTGTGGCCGTGGGTAATACTGATCGATTTGGCAAACTTAGGAAAGATAAAGAATTTTTCCACTCCGCTGATTTGAGCGTTCCAATCGGGAATAAACGCATACAAACTACTCAAACCATGGAAATCGGCTTTGGGATCGTCTCCAAAGAAGAAATAGGAACTGCTGGTGCTTCCCGACCCGGAACGGCCGTAATCGGATAAACTTTTTTGTGTTTGATAGTTGTGCGAAAGCGAAACGCGCGCCATACTGGCAATACTAAAACTGGTTTGTGTACGTACAGAAATGGTTTTGCTTTCCGTGGGCCCAATTAGATTTACATCGAGTGTCGAATCCTGAGGCACACCCGGGCTACGCGTAAGGCCAAATTGATATTGCCAGTTAGGCATGTCGGCCAAATAACGATTTTGCACACGGTCATCACGGGAGATACTGGTACGGATATTACTCCAACTGGCAATGGTATTGTAAACCCACATTAACGGATTGGGGAAGGAGAAAGTTTTTTTCTTTTCTTCCTTTTTACTTTTTTCCGTTTTTTTTGAGCCAAGCGGTCTTCGGGTAAAACGGCGACGATGACTACGGGAACGACTTGTCGACCGTCTGGATTTACGCGGATTATAAATTATCTTAATGAATTCACCCGGGCTAAAGGAGATATCTATGCGTTTGGTACTTGAACTGGAAGAGTTGCGATATTTGTTGTTATTGGCCAATTGAAACGAATAATTGCTGTTAAAAAAGAAACTCGGTTTTAACCACCGGAATAAATGCGGTTTAAAATTACCTTGAAACGATTGACGAATATCCGTATCCAAGCCGAAATATCCTTTTTTGATAATGTTTTCCAAAAGCTTTTTATGGGTTAAGCCCACAAAGTCGCCATCGGAATGATAGCTGCGGTTAATGGTAAAATCAAGATTGTCCAACAATTTATAACTTGCGCGGAAGCCGCGGCTGCTCTGTAAATTCCATACACGAGTAAGCTTGGGGCTGTTGCGACGTAACAAAGCCGATTTATTGTCGGAAATACTCAGATTAAAACTGGCTTGGCTGGGCGTGTAATAAACTTTTTGCGTACTCAATTTATTGAGAACCGGAATTTTTCTTAAAAATTTAAACGGTTGCACGTAATTATTACGGCCAAAAGGAATTTGGTAGCGAAATGTTTCCTTGTACAGCTCTGATTTGCTGAAAGCTGTTTCCCAATTGCTGCTTTTCTTTTTGGAATAATCAAAATCAAAGGTCATTCCGTCCACCGTATAGCGCAAAAGCCAAAATTTGGATTTTGACCTTTTTTTTATTGTGGTTCCGATACCATACACTTCGCTTTTGTTGGACATAACGGCAATATCATCCGGAATTTTGCGCATGCCGAACAATGAACGCAATTTACGTTCGAACGTATCGTTTTGATAATGCGTTAGTTGGTCGCTGTTGGTTTTGTATTTGGGAATACTGCGCGAAAACGAAGCGCGCGCATCAATGGGGATGGAAATATCCAGCGAAGCAGGTAAGAATTTATCCAAATACAACTTACCGGAATAACTTTGTCGTTCTTCAGTATTGCCGGAACCGAATTGTTTGCTCACGTTATGGAAATCGGCGTCTTTGCTTTCCCATTGGGCATTAAAGTTAGCAATGTCGGCAAATTTCATGCGGGTGGAAAGACGCAAAGCAGTAGCCTTTACCTTTCGCACGTCAGAGAGCCGTAATTCGTCCACCCAAATTTCCCCGGTAAAATCATCCGAACTGCGGCCTGTTTCGTCGCCACGGTGTTTGACGCCAATGGTAAAATAGCGTATGGTATTTAAACTGGGTTTTCCTACGGCCTTATAATAGGCCTGCGGTTTTGAAAGCCATTTTATGTAAACCAAACTGTCCGTTGTCCCTATATTCAATGCCGGATTGTCTTTAATGGAAGCCAAATCGTCCAGATCAATTTCCACATTATTGGCCTTGTTCCAACCTGCGTAAACGTCTTCACCGTATTCGTAATAGTTTTTATCGTCCGAGCCGAAACGCAAATAAAAACGAATCGGTGACGGTTCGGAGTTGGGGACACCGTTTTCGTCGTATTGCGGAGGTTCGAGCGGTAAGGATCGATCTCCATGTACAAACATGCGCAATTTGCGGTAATTAACTAGGCTGATTACTTGATACAATTGTTTACGTGCCTCGGCAATTTGCCCGGCTTTAAGGCCGAACAAACGCATAACTAGCGATTGCTCCTTGGAGCGCGCTCGGGTAATACGGTCGCGTACGCCGGTAACCCCTGGAGGCGATTTGTATGGTTCGGGACCGCCCGGAATGGCTTCGGCGTTTTCTTCCGTATTGTAAACCGCCAAAGTAAACAGAGAATCGTTTTTGACAAAATTACGATGTTTTTCATCCCGAGCAATACCGGTTTCTTCCCATTCGTTTCCGACAAAGTCGAATGTCGCAATTAAAATTCGGGTACGCTCCACCTCGGGAATATCACTGAACCATAAGCGTACATTTAAAATTTGCTGAAAAGTGGTATCCGGATTTCCTATTACGCGGGTAAATTCTTTTAACGGGATACGAAACAGGCGCCACCCTTTGGGAGTGGAACCTACCAACCATTCCTGAGCATGAGCGTCCATACTATCCAGCGAAAAGGAATATTCAAAATAGGAATTGATGGTAGATAATTGGCCGTCACCATCCAAGTCTTCCGTATCCGGATAGTGGGCGCCTTGGGCCTTACTGTTTCCTTCGGTACCGTTAATGCCGTCGTAAAGTACTCCGTCGTAACGGTTCCAGGCATTTAGACGCACATCGTGCCAATCGTCATTGGGATCGTCTCCGGGTTGACCGTCGGGAATTCCGTCTAATCCCACATCTTCACCTGGGTCGAGCAAACCGTTGTTATTGCGGTCTTCCGTATTCAGGTTTCCCAAGCTGCTGTAACCGCGAAAGTTTTTACCGCGTACGTACCAATCTTCGGATATTTGTCCGATATCGATATTTACGGTTCCCTGATTACCCAAAATCCACATTTCGATGTATTTGGTTTTTTCCTGATTGGCAAACGAGGCCGTAGAGCGCATAATTCCGGCCCAAGCGCTATCGGGATCGGTACCTTTGTCACGCCAAATATCGATTCCCAAAACATCGGTGGTCTGACCGGTTTGTGTATTTACATCGCGGTTGGGCCAAATATCTTTGATGGGTACCTGACGATAGGGATTAAACCACACAATATGTGCTTTGGCATGATCGGCCTTAAGCACATCGATGGGATGGTTCCCCAGTTTGGGAATGATAACTGGCGCACTGGCGTGCGACCATGTTCTGTACCGAATACCCAACGTAGTGGTTCGTTTGCTCGCTTCGAAATCATCCACATAGGCCACACCGTTTTTATCATTGGTGCTGTTGTTATTTAAAGTATTGGGGTTAGGCAACACTTGGGCAAATTCACCTTCGATATCGATACGAGACTCGGCATTGGTTTCTACAATGGGCAGCTTGTCTAACATACGGGTAATAAAACGGGGTTTAAACTGCAAAGCGGTGTTAAAATCCCAAACAAAATTGCGAAACGGTTCCTGGCCCACACGAACGCGTTCGTCGATGGTGCTTTTGTTCATATATAGTGCCGTAAATCCGACAAATGATTTGTCCCAAAAACGATATTCCATGCGGGTTCCGAAAATGGTCTTTTTGTCAAGCTGGAATAAATTGGCGCGTTCGTATTTGATTTGAATATTGGAACTGCTGCGCTTGGCTTCCGGCGAAATAAGGGTAAGTTGGCCCGTAAAATAATCGATCAAATAGTCTTTATTGCGTACCAGTGTTTGTCCGCCGAGGGTAACCACATCACTGCCTTCTAAAACGTAAAAGCCCAAATCAAATGTTGACTTGGTGCTTTTTGAGGTCACGATAATATCAAATTTACTGCGTTTCACAAAGTCTGTGCTGTTGGAATTATTGAGATCGTAAATATCTACCAGATCTTTCTGGGGGAGCCTTCCGGCAAAACGGCTACCCGGCTCCGGATCGAATGGCTGCAGACAGGGAAAGATTAATATTCCGTTTTTAAGATCGATGATAAAGGGATTGATATCCACCTTTTCGTCGCCGCCTTCTACCCGGTTACCGTTTTCGTCCAGTACGTCCAATTCTTCCAAATTAAGGTAGGTGCGATCGCTTCCTTCGGGGTAAATTTGATGGGTTCCATTTACATTGTTTTCCAGCCTAATGTCAAACCCGTCTTTTTGGATATTGGTGCCACCCAAAAAATAGACGTTGCGCATCATTAACGGCCATGTGCTTTTGTAAGCCGGTTGGTTTTGGCGTGGTTTGATTAATTTGAGAATAACCGTTTTACCGGTATCGGCCAGGGTTTCGCTTAAGGTTCCGATAGTGGGCACGTTGGGATCGGAAAAGGATTTGGCCGTGGCATACGCAATGGCCAGAACTTTGCTGTTATCTACCGTTTGGTTAAGCCAAAAGAAGCCACGTTCTTTATCGTAGAAATAATCTTTGCCCAGTTCCAGACGTTTAAAATAGCCGATTTCCACCTTGCCGGGAACGGCTTTAATCTGATCTAAATCCACATTTTTGTATTTGAAATTGGCATCCAGATATTTGGTGGGATTAACATCGGCTACGCCGCGCCGTGCCTCGGGATCCGAATAACTGGATGATATCCAAACTTCCAGTTGCAAAATTTTCGTCCCTTTTACGTACTCAAAATTTTGCGGATCTTTTTCCAGACCTTTTTCGAAATGAGCGCGATAAATGGAATCGGCAAAAAAATAGCGGTTTTTGATAAATTCGTAATCGTGCACCGTTATTTTGGAAGACTTGGCGCTGCCGTTAATAGAAAGTTCCTGCTGTTGTCCTTTTTCCAAAGAAGCGATGGTGGTTATGTGTAAATTACCGATTTGCATGTTCGATTTTAAACCGAATAGACCTTTGTTGGAACCGCCGAAAATAACGTATTTGGTGGCAGGCAATGAAAGTGAAATATTTCCGGCTTCTATGCTTTGTACGATTTCGTCTTCATCACCGTCGTAACGCAGTTTTAAGGTGTTTTCGATATCGACGGTTGCTTCGCTGTTTTGTTCAACGGAAACGGTCACTTTGTCGCCGATTTTACCTTCTACAGTAAATTGCTGGGTTTGTTTGAATCTGGGGCTAAAGGTGTTCTGGCTTTCCAGAGCGGTTACGGCCGAACCGGACCGCTTTTCGCTACGCCCGGAAAGATCGAATGATATATTTCCGGTTACTTTTAAACCGATACGATCGGAACCGAATATTCGGGTGAATGTTTTGCTTTTGATGTGCAAAGGAATATCCAGCTTAATGGCTCCGAATCCACTTTCGGTTTGCTGCCCGAATTGGCCGATAATTGCTTGTTTCCATAATTCTCTGGTATCGAATTGTTGACGCAATTTGATGTAGGTATCCAGATCGACAACGGCCGGCAACAGTACGTCTTCTTTGCCGATTACTTCGCGAAAAGAGAGATATTTATTGGTAGAATCCATGGACACCAAACGCCGATAGGACAGTGGCTTAATGTGAAATAAAGTGGAATCATAGGGAATGCGTTCAAGACCGTACACTTTTGGTTCAAACAGGTGAACTGTGTGTGGTGGCGGGGGAACATGAATCCCGATTTGTGCCATTAAAACAACCGGGAACAACAAAATGAGCGTAATGAAGCTAAAAAGCTTCCTTTGAGGAAGTCTCTTTAAACGTAAAATTTGCGTTTTCAAATTACCTGTACAGCTTTTTCTGTTTTACTTTTTTAATTAAACCGTATCAAATAGTTCTAAAAAAGACCCCCTCCAAAAAATTAACGTAAAACTTTGAATTTAATAGGATATTAATTTGAATTCAAATCTAAATCAAGATATAAATTTAGTAGCATTTTTTTCATGTTCAATGACAGTTATCAAAATGAACAAAATTTATGTAAAATAGTTCCCGCGTATGAGTTGAAAGGAGCGGAACAGAATTCGTATGCTTAATTCTCTTTTTTATTTGTTTGAAGCTGTGGAAAGACAGCAGGTAACAAATAGACGAATAACGATTTGTCTTGCCTATTTCGCCGTTACGACGAAAATTACCTGGCAAGGTTCGCCGATTATTTAGGCATGGTTATTGGTCATAAAGGTAGACCAACCTTTGTTTTTCTGTTTAAGGTACTTGGGCAATCTTTTCTTTGGAATTAACCGATCTTCTGCCGGAGAGCTTCTTTTTAACGAATTCGTTTTTACGCTTATGTTAGTTAACCGATTGCAATGTATTGATTTGGGCCATCATCTGCATTAGCCGATCCGCTTTTTCTTTTTCTCCTATTTTAAGGAATAATCCGGCAAGGCGTTTTACCGTATCCATATTCGTGGGCTGTAATTGCAAAAGTCGGGCGTATGTTTGAATGGCCTGAACAAAATTTTGCCGTTTAATTTGCAACAGGCCCTTCAATTCCAGCAGTTCAATATCATCATCGATTTTCCGTTCATCGATCAGTTCAAGTGCTTCTTGCAATTGATTGGTTTCGAGAAGAAAACGAAGGACGTGTTTGAAAATCGCTTCGTTTTCTTTGTTTTTATTTAATGCTTTCAATAATGTTGCTTTGGCCGCTTTTGCTTGCCCTGTCTTTTTCTGCAATTCGGCAAGTGTAATTAATATGTCGGTTTCGTTTAATATTATGTCCGTGGCAATTTGGCGCTGGGTTGATGTTAGGTTGCTATTCATCTGCAAAAGTTTTTGTAGCCATTCGGTTGCTTCTTCTAACATGCCTGCTTTTTCTTTGATGCGGTACATCAAATAATTGGCGGATACTTGCTTTGGCGCCTGTTGTAATGATTCTTTTACGTATTTTTCGGCCAATTGCAAATTGCCTAATTTTAAATAGGTTTCTGCGGTTGTATTAAATACATTTATGCGAAGTTCTTTGTTTAATCCTTTTAACTTTATAGCCTTTAAATAATGTTTTAATGCTTTTCGGGGCTCACTCGTTAGCAAATAGTTCTGCCCTAAAGTAAAATGGGCGTAAGCATTGTCGGGTTCTTCGCGCACCATTTGCAATAATAACTTTCGGTTACGCCGATTTTTTTCGCGTTGTTTTTCTTCGGAAAGTCCGTAGCCTAAATGGTACAAAAATATTCCAGAGATGCGCTCCTGTCCGCCAAGGCGGGCAACACTGTAAATAATTTGCTCGTGTACTTTACCCTGAAAACGAATTCCTTTAAAATTGGTAAAGAGTCGATGTCCGCTTGAAATTTTGTAATTTTTTCCGTCGGACATTACGTTTTTAATTTGTACGCGGTAAGCGACAGGTTTGCGCTCGGGACGAAGCAAACGAATCAGTTCGCTAACTGATTCGGGCAGCAAACGTTCGTCGGCATCGATCCATAAAATCCACTCTCCTTTGGCATATTTAACAGAAGCGTTGCGGGCGGCGGCAAAATCATCTTTCCATTCGAAGTGATGTATTTCAGCACCGAATTGCCGAGCGATATCGATGGTATTATCTGTCGAACCGGTATCTACTACAACAATTTGATCGGCCACGGCCTGAATGCTTTTCAGGCAATCTTCAATAAAACGTTCCTCGTTTTTGACAATCATGCAAACCGAAAGTTTTTGTTTTGACAAAATACACACTCCTGCTTTGAACTTGTTTTTTTTTGACTGATGGCTATCAGTCAAAAAACGCTATGGCGGGGACTGATTGCTATCAGTCCCCGTTTCCCTACTAACCAACTACCATCCTTGTAAAATCATTTTCATCCTCGTGCACCCAGACATCAACCTTCCGCGACTTTTTGTTCTTCTTCCATCATAGCTTCCAATGCTTCTCCGGCCGCCTTATTTTTCGGATCTATGCGCAAAGCTTTGCGCCAAAGCTCTCTGGCTTCTTCTTTTTTGCCCGCCTGCTGAAACACCTCCGCCAAATGCACAATAGTCGGTAGATCATCCGGAAAGCGTTGATGTGTTTCCAACAAAAGAGCAATCCCCTCGTCAAAACGTTGCAAATCGAATAATATTTCACTCAACTGGTTACGTACTTCCGTTTGCGTATCATCCGCATCCAACGATTTCTTAAACAGATCGGCCGCTTTTTCAACATACCCCTTGGAATAAGCAATGCGTGCCAAATCATTCCATGCCGGAACAAATTTCATGTCGATGATTAAAATCTGCTTCAAAATTTCTTCGGCTTCATCAAATTTTTCCTGCATTTCAAAAGCTAAAGCCGTACCATACAGCGCTTCGATATTTTGGGGATCGTGTTCTAACTGTCCCTTAAAACATTCCAGAGCCCTAAATGCATCCCCTGCTTTAAGTGCTTGTATTCCATCATCAATCGCAACCGTTTCGGAATTCTTTTTTAACTCCGTTTTTGAGGAGAATACAGACGGTGTATTCATAGCAGCGCTCAACTCCAAAATTTTTTTTGCCAGCTCATTGTCCACATCCGCCTTTAGAACCTTTCGAGCGAAATCGGCCGCTTCCTCCGGTCGATCGGCTTCGATAAGCAAGTTAGCCATATACAATAAAGTGGGAACATCCTCCGGATTCTCTTGCAAAATCTTCCGTAGCTCGTTAACCCCTTCGGCATACTCTCCTTTTTCAATCAGCATTGCCGCATAATTCCGGTGTGCATCGATAAAATGCTTATCCAGAGTCAGTGCCCGTTTATATGCTTTTTCCGCATCTTCCGAGCGTCCCTCAGCCGCAAATATTTGTCCCATTAAATTCCATACGGCTGGTTGCTTCTCATCATATTTTGCCGCCATCTTTATTTCTTCCAGCGCAAGGTTAATATCTCCTCGCCAATAAAACGCCAATGCCAAATAAAAGCGCGCTTCTACATCCAAAGGATTATCAAGCAAAACTTTTCCGGCTAATTTTATTACCTCATCCGTTTGTTCCGACGATAAACTTTTTTGAATCTGTTCCTTTATTTTGGTGTGAACTTCCGAAAGCGGATTCTTTAATTCCAGCAATTCCTCATAATCCACATCGGGCCATTTACGAAAAAAAATACGAGCCTTGCTTTGCATTGATTGGTCGTACTCAATATGATTGGCCTTAAATGTTTGACTTCCGTAATGGTGAATAAAAACACCCTCATGTACCATAATGGCAAATTTTTTATTTCGCAATCGCAAGCATAAATCGTCATCTTCAAAATTCCCCGTACCGAATCGTTTGTCAAAACCCTTAAGATCAGTAAAAAGTTTTTTAGGCATTAACATGCAAAATCCGGCAATTCGTCGACGAGGCGTAATTTTGTCTCTATTAATTTGCCGAACCTTAGCCGCATAAGCATGAAAACCCGATTCGTCGTTATAAGGAACATGCGTTACCCGTTGCAATCCACTAATCGAGTTTGTAATAGGACCTATCATACCGATTCGCGGATTTAACTCTATCGCTTGCACCAAATTTTCGAGCCACCCTTCTGAAACCAAAACATCATTATTCAAAAACAAAACATATTTCCCGCGCGCCTTACGTGCCCCCTGATTATTACCGTAAGCAAACCCTTTGTTATGCGTATTGAAAATCACATGAATATGCGGATATTTTTTGCTTAATTCCTTTAAATAATCAACCGTACCGTCCGTTGATCCGTTGTCCACAAAAATAATTTCATAAGGAATTTGCGTATGATCTAAAATAGTGCGAACGCATTTTTTGGTGTATTCCAACGCATTAAAAGTCAACATAATAATTGACACATCAGGCGAACGCGAATATCCCGAATTCCGTTCACCTTCAAAAATCAGTTCCAATCTTTTTTTCAAAGCCTTTGGTCCCCAGCGGCGCTCAACCAACAAGCGCCCTTCTTGCGAAAGTTTTTCCCATAACATCCGGTCCTCATATAGGCGAACAACTTCTTGGGCAAAAGCATCCGCATCATCGGCAATAAGAGCATGTAACCCATGCTGCAAATTCATGCCTTCGGCCCCCACAGAAGTTGTCACCACCGGCAAACCGTATGAAAGCGCTTCTCCTATCTTCCCTTTCATACCCGCCCCGTAACGCAAAGGATTCACCGAAACCCGAGCGTTTAACAGATACGGTGTCAAATCGGGCACAAATCCCGTTACCACAATATCCCCGCCATTCAGCTTTTGAATTTCCGGAGTCGGATTGTTCCCGACAATGTACAATTTTACCCGCGGTAACCGTGTTTTTATTTTCGGGAAAATCTCCTTTACCAAAAATCGAACCGCATCCACATTGGGAGGATGAGCAAAATTTCCCACAAACAACAAATCTCCGGTTTTAGCAAACTGTTTCCGGTAGGGAACCGGCTCATGAACATTGGGCACCACATCAATAGGCACTTTTCCGATTTTATCGGCAATATGTTTTTTATCCTCTTCAGTAACCACCCACACCCGATCCGCCTTACGATAAACGGCCAGTTCACGTTTTTTCTTTTTTAAAATTTCTTTTTCTTGTTTATGGTTTTTGTTTAATTGCGCCTCCCGTATTTCCCGCACAAAATGAATATCAACCGAATCCACGATAATCCGCGTTCGGGGGGAATATTTATGCAGTATGGTCATGTAATATTCCGCTAAAAACCAAAAGGAAAGAATCGCATAATCAAAATTCCTTTCATTTAAAATCCGTTCGTAGGGAATGGCCGGCACCACCTTATGCAAAACCAAACGGGCATATTTCAAAGCCTGTTCGTCATTTTCGTAAACTTCAATGCCCATTTGCTGCATAGTTTGTTTATATTTGGGATCACCGGAGCCAACCCGAGCAATAAAAGTAATATGGGCATTCATTTCTTTTAATAGTTTTAAATAATTAAAAAGACGAAGTGATCCGGATGAACGGTCCCATAAAGGTAAAAACGGATCAGCAACCAAAATATTCATAAAAATATCGCGTTCCGAAGCCATAACCACATTTGCCGGATCATTGGTTTTTTGTTTTTGCAACACTTTGCTCCATTTTTCCGTAAATTTAGCCCGATTAATTTGCTGATACTTTTTAAAGCCGCTGGCCAAATCTGTCCCGGCCGTTTGTCCTTCGTAATGAACCACAACGCTTTCCGGCTGGTAATAAACCTGAAAGCCCTCCTTGCGCACGCTAAAGCACAAATCGGTATCCTCGTAATAAGCTGGTGCGTAACGTTCGTCAAAACCGCCGATCCGATCCCACAACGCCCGCTTTACCAGCAAAGCCGCTCCAGAAACATAATCCACCTTGCGCACAAAATTAAACCGTGGGTCGGCCGGGTCGAATCCGCGCCCGTAGTTCCAACCATTGCCGTCGGAAAAAATAATGCCCCCTGCTTCTTGCAATTTGCCGTCGGGATAGATTAGCTTAGCCCCGACAATACCGGCATCCGAACGCGATTCTGCCAAATTAACCATGGAAAGCAGCCAGCCCGGTTGCACTTCCGTATCATTGTTCAGAAAAAGTAAATAATCGCCTTTGGCTACGGCAGCTCCCGAATTACAACCGCCAACATAGCCTAAATTTTGCTCGTTAAACACCGTACGAATATTCGAGCGTTGCAATTTTTGCAAATAATGCCGCGTCCCGTCGGTGGAACCGTTATCAACAAAAATAATTTCGTAATTAGCATAATGCGTATTTTGTAAAATAGCTTTCAAACAGCGATGGGTAAATTCCATTTTATTGAATACAGGAATAATAATCGAAACCAACGGCGCATCGGAAACCTGCGTTTTTTTCTTCTCGGTTTTTCCATTCTCTTTTTTGTCACCGGATTGCCGCTCTTTTTCAGGATCATATTGCGCTTTCTCACATAATTGGGCATACAAATCAAATACCGAAGTAAAGCTATTCTTATTTTCGAATTCAATCTCTTGCCGTTTTGCATGCCGTAAATCCGTTTTAACCGCCGAAAGCACCGCATCCAAATTCACATCTGCCAGCGAAATTCCCGCCCATTTAAAAATTCGTATCATTTGTTTTTCCGTATCTTGCAATAGTGCATCATAGTGCACCGCCAAAACCTTCTTCGGCTCAACATTCTTTACGAGACGATTGTATTTTTCCCAAAGTTGCAAACCGTTTATCAAAGAAAACCCGTTCCGTAAATGCAAACTTTGCGCAACTTCCAACCGATCCCGAATCATAAACAAAAATTTCAGCTCTGGGATCAAATGTTGCCAAAACTCAAGCGTTAGGGTCGTTCTGGGATCTTTCCACCCCCAAAAAGATTGCTCGCTAAAATTATTGATTAACGATTCCGCATCTTCCCTTAGCGCCTGTAACGTAGGCGACAAATGCCACTTTTCGGGTAATTCCGGCACATAATCCCAAGCCCCATTAAAGCAAGCCAAAATACGATCATTCAACTCCACAAAATCCAAATTTTCCCAAAACCCTTCGGGGTTATCTTCTCCGGCCGTCATTATCCTGTTCGATGGCCCCAAATACATCCCCGAAAGATTTAACATGCGAGTAATAAGCGACGTACCTGAACGATGCATTCCTCCGATAGCAATTATTGCAGGCATGGTAATTCTCCTATTTTCTCCTATCGACGGGTAAAAACAAAGGCATTTCCAAACCAAATGCCACATTCGGCTATTGCCGGTTTGTTAACGCTTTAAAACCTACAGATATTTTAAAATACTTAAATTCATTACTTCGCTGGTGGTTTGCAATGTGGCCTGATAGGCAACCTGTTGCGATTTTAACGTAACCAATTCTTCTTCCAAAACCGCATCTTCTTCCTGTGATATGAATTTGCGAAAGTTTTCGTTCGTTGTGGTAAGGCGATCCTTAATCAATTGCAAATTACTTATCTTCGACCCGTACACCGTTGATAATTTCAAAACGCCTTTTTCCGCCGCTTTTAAATGATCCAAAGCTGTTTGGATATCATCTTTATTGCCGTTTTGCAGCGCTTCAATGGTCTCCTTCATTGCCGAAAAAAAGTTCGTGTCCATTAACTCTTTTCCGCTGACATTAATATCCGTAACAATCTGTTTAGATATGCGACGTTTGATTTTGGCATCATTGCCTTCATAGGTTACATCCAAACCGTTCTTTTGAAAAGGCTGTTCCAGTTTCGTATCCGTTCCCGCAAAAACGTTTTTGCCCATGTACGTGGAATTTCCCACCGATACCGCTTCTTCCAATAACCCGCTTAATTGGGAGGCAATGGCCTGACGAACATCATCGGTGGCAACGGCATCCAAACCATGCGTTGCTTTCGTTACCGCGTCCATAGCGTATTGATGTAATTGATCCAATAAAGCACTGGTATTATCCATCCAAGCCTCGGAATCATCAATGTTTTTCAAAAATTCCTCGTTTTGACGCAATGCCTCGTGCAGACGTTGGGCCCGCGAAAATCCGACCGGATCATCCGATGGCTTTTCGATTTTCTTTTGCGTGGAAATCCGTTCCTGAGTTTCGATCATATCTGCCCGATTCTGAAACAATCGAGAAACGGCATCACGCATAAACATTGCGGAAGTAATACGCATCGTAAAATCCTATCTTTTTTAAACCATTTCAATAACAGTACTCATCATTTTATCCACGGTAGTAATCATTTTGGCTGCCGCGCTGTATGCCTGCTGATATTGCACCATTTGCGTCATTTCTTCGTCCATAGAAACACCCGTAACCGCGTCGCGCTGGTTCTTAAGCTGGTCGATAATCATCTTTTGGCTGTTTTCGTTAAAATCGGCTTCCTGAATTTTATCACCAAGCTGAGTAAGAAAGGAGTGGTAATATTCATGGGCCGTACCCTCGTTAAAAATGGCCGTCGATTGCAAATCGTTAATGGCGCTGGCAACACTGCCGCTGCCTTCGCCTTCACCCGGATATTTGGTGGCAATCAAAGAAGGATCATCGACAATTGCCTGATTAACTTTGAAGTCGGCCATTCCTTTAATATCCGAGGCAAAAAAATCAAGACCTCCCACACCGTTAAGATTTTCACCTTTCCGGTGAATTTTATTTACAGCCGCGGCCAAACCGCGCGCTAATTCGTCCAGTTTGTTCTTGTAATCCGGCAAAACCTTGTTGTTCATTTCCAGTAAACCGGCAATCTCACCGTTATTAATATCCAAAACATGCCCGCTGTTTTTAAGCTGAATTTGCAATTGAGTCGTGCCGTTTTTGTTAACTTCATTTAATTTCAATTCATTTAACGTGTCATAAGAGACCAATAAAATACCGTCAGAATAAACATTCACTTCGCCGTTGGCTTTTTCTTTGATTTTCAAATTGATTTTTTGCGAAAGTTCATCCAAAAGTTTGTCCCGCTGATCCAACAAATCGGGATTGGCTTTTTTGCGAATTTGGCGATTGATTTTTTGCAGTAAACCCAGCTTTTGATTTACATCTTTCAACTGAAGCTGAAGCTCCGGTTTAATCTGATCTTGAATATTCTGCAAATCACTATCGATTCGCTGAAAATTATCCGATAGAACATTGGCTTTATCTACTACCAAATTGCGCGCATAGGAACTTTCCGGATCTTTGGCTAAATCGTTCCAGGCCGTAAAAAAATCGTTCATAACTTTAGAAAGTCCCGCATCGTTACTTTCATCAAACATCCCTTCGATTTGCGAAAGCATCCGATGGGTACTCTGATACTTGCCCAACAACTGGTTTTCAGAATAAATCTGATACTCGGCAAAACGCTGACGCAAACGTTGCGTATCGTTTACATCCAACCCCAAAGCACTGTAACCGGAATTCAATTCATTAAAATTAACCCGGCGCCGTTTGTAGTATTCGTTGTTGGCGTTGGAAATATTGTCGGTTGTGGTTTTAATTGCCGATTGATATGCCAACAGCGAACGTTTGCTAATTTCCAGAATTCTGGAGATGCTCATGACCTTTTCCCCGTTTTAGACATTAACATTTAAAATAGGTTTGGCGGCTGCCGGAATGTTCTCTTTACCCATGGAATTGTATACTCCCTCCTGTTGCGGATACAACATTTCCACCAGACCGTTTATGTAATTAAGCGATGCGCGAATTAATTGCTGATTTTCCAGGTTTACCCGGCGTATGCGCTCTACGTAATGCCGAATACGCCTTTCGATACTTCGCCAGCGCGGCTGCTCCTGCTCATTTAACTGACCGATGTATTGACTCAGTCGCAATGATAACGATCCGTCTTTCGAGGGCACCACTTTTTGCAAATACTGTTCCCGTGTTTGAACCAAATTCTCCACTTTTTTCACCAACAAACGTTCAACACCCGTTAAATTCTCTAACTCTTCAAGTTGGTTTTTAATAATGGCATCCTGTTTTTGTAACACTGTTTCTGCCAGATACTGATACGCAGATATTTCCTCCAACAATATCTGGTACAGTTTTTCTTTGCATGGTGCGTCATTGCAATATCGTTCGTTATTGGTCATGATTCCTCCCTGAAATCGATTTATCCGAAATAATGTCTATCCAGTTTTGAGCCGGAATTTGGATATTTTTATCCCGATGCTCTTTCATATTCCTATAAATAAAATCAGCCAAACCAACACCACCTTTGTCGGCAATATCTTCACCCAAAACCATACTGAACATCATGGTAGCCAAATTATTGGAATCCTTTTTGTCATCGAATTTGGGAACCGTTTTTTCCATAGCTTTTAACATAAACGACAAAAACAATCCCTCTAACTGTTTAGCGCTTTCTTTTAACTTTTTATCTTCTTTGTCGGTCGTCGGTTTTTGCTCCGGTTTAATTGATTTGCCCAATTGCAGGGTGGTTTTGCCGATTTGCATACCATATCCTTCTTTAAATCAACGGATTTTTACCTAATTGCATTTAGTCGATAATCAATTTGGCTTTTAAAGCACCGGCTTGTTTAATAGCCTGAAAAATAGCAATGATATCTCGCGGCTTTAATCCAAGGGTATTTAATGCACTGGCCAAGTCGCTCACACTGGTTGTCTTTTTAATCACTGCGGTCTGCGCCGGACTTTCATTGGCCGTAGTACGCGTAATTCGCGTTACAACCGTTCGCCCCACCCGACTAAATGGCGCCGGTTGCGAAATTACCGGCGAACTCATGGTGTGAATGGTCAAATTTCCATGCGAAATCATAACTTCGTCAATACGTACATTACCCCCGGCCACAATAGTGCCGGTGCGTTCGTTAATAACCACTCTGGCTTCCACGTCTACATTCACGGTTAAAGTTTCCACTTGCGCAATAAAGTTTACTGCTTCGGCCGCTGTTTTGGTGGAATCCGGAAAATGAAGTTCGATTTGGCCAGGACTGATGGGCTGCGCATACATCTTTTTTGCACTGTCGCTACTAAAATATTCGTTAATTCGTTTGGCAATCCGTTTGGCAGTTACAAAATCGGGCTCGTTCAAATGTAAGGCAATGGGTTTTTTCAAATTAATGTTCTGGTTCGGCGGTTCCACCTGTAAATAGCCTCCGTTCGGGATGCGCCCTACCAAGGCATGATTTTTTCGCAACTGCTCTCCGGCCGATGTTTGCACATTGTAACCACCCACCGAAACCGGCCCTTGTGCCACTGCATAGTTTCGCCCCGATCCGTCACGCAACGGTGTCATGAGCAAGACCCCGCCTTCCAAACTGGTGGCATCGCCCAACGAAGAAACCGTTACGTCAAAATAAGTGCCCACATGGCTAAATGCGGGAACCCTTGCCGTAACCATTACGGCCGCAACATTACGCGTACGCAGTTGCTCTCTGGGAATGGTTATTCCGAACCGTTCCAGCATATTACTAATCGATTGTACCGTAAAAATCGCTCCGCGCCTGCTATTTGGGCGATCTCCCGTTCCGGCCAAACCGACCACCAGACCATAGCCGATCAGCGAAATACGATTTCCGTTTTCGATGCTGACAATATCTTTAATACGTGTTTGCGCCCGAAGCGAAAGCGCACTGCAAAATATCATAAAAGTCAGAAAAATTACCGAATTTCGTTTTAACATTTTCATCATTCCAGCCAGTTATTTGAACATAAAATATCCCGCACTGGCAGCAACCATTAAACTTGCCAGCGAAAAAGTGATCATTTTTACGACAGACTTGGTTTTAATAAAACTTTGTCCAAAACCTGTTTTACGGTAGGTAATGCGTGCATCGGCAATATTATACGAATAAACCGTATTAGCCGAGGTAATGTCGCGCGGACGCACATACCCTTCCAACTTCATCAGGTTCTCTTCGCCGTTTACGTTCAGCTTGCGCTCGCCTTTGATTTTTAACATCCCGTTATCGGCTTTTTCCACAATACGTACGGCCATGCGTCCGGTTAACCGATCCGACTGCGAAGTATTATCCTGACCGTTATGCTTGGAATTAAACGATCCCGAACCGCCGAATACCGGCAAAAAATCCGTAATATTCCCCTTGGAACCGGCCTGCATGCCAATTTGCGAATTCAACTGACTGTTGCTTTTAGATTCGCGGCTGGCATTCGAGCGTTCCACTAAAATTACCGATAACACATCCCCGACCTGATGGGCCTTAATATCGGTGTATAGCGAAGCAATATCCTGCGCTCCAAGCAAATTCATGCCCAAAATCAGAGTTAAAAATAGCATTACGATTTTCATAACGACCTCTCGTTGGCTACAATTACCACATTCTGCGATTCGACACGGGCTTTTATGCGCTTGCCCGTTGTGGTTTCTTTTACGTAAATATACTGACCGATTTTTCCCGCACTGCGCGCAATACCTTTGGTAGTAACCACCAAATTACCGGCAGGCACCCAAATTTCCACCTGATCTCCGGGACGAATCACATTGGGCTGTTCCACGTCGCGGCACAACAAAAATTTACCGCTGGGTATAAAATGAGTCGTTTCCAAACCTGCAGCCTGATGCACATCGGTTAATCCTTGTTCCAATATTTCCGTGTCCGAAATCCAGCGCTTTTCCACTTTTAGCATCTTTTCCGATATGGGAGAACGATAAGGAATATTCGTCGTAGCCCGTACCACTTTGCGTTTTATTTGCACATTTACGGCTACTGGTAATTTTACTACCACTTTACCCTGACGTTGCACATTCAGCCAAACCGTTTGGAAACCCAGCTTAAGACGACGGCTTTGCGAATAGCAATCTAACCGATAGGTTTTACCGTTAAACCGGCTTAAGTCGGGCAAGCGTTTAAAATCGATTTTCAAAGTCGAATCCGCTGTTTGAAAACGTTGAGCAAAAAAACGGATTATCACTTTTTGCACGTATTTTTCGCCGATGGTTTGCGCATGTGCCGAAAAAACACCCGAAACCAACAAAACGATGCCAAGCCGAATCATCCGTTTCATCATGGTATTTTACCTCTTAAGATTGTTAATCAATGCCAAAAGTTCGTCCGCTGTTTTAACGGCCTTAGAATTGATTTCGTACGAACGTTGCGCTACAATCAAATCGATCATTTCCTGAGCCACATCCACATTAGATTTTTCCAAATATCCCTGCATCACCTGTCCCAAACCGTCTTCTCCGGGATTACCGTAATTAGGTTCGCCCGAAGCTTCCGTTACCGTAAACAAATTACCGCCTTTAGCCTCCAGTCCCGCGGGATTCATAAAACTTACCAATTCGATCTGCCCGATTTCTTGCGGTTCCGATTCGCCTTCTACCATTACCGAAACCACACCGTTTTCACTTATTTTAATGCTGTTTACGTTTTCCGGAAGGGTAATTTCCGGGTACACTTTTAACCCTGTACTGGTTACCAAATAGCCTTCGGAGTTAACTTTAAAAGAGCCGTCACGGGTATAGGCGTAATTTCCGTCTCCCAATTCCACCTGAAAAAAACCGCGACCGTTAATGGCCAAATCTAACGTGTTACCCGTTTGGGCAATGTCTCCGCGGGAAAACGAACGAAAAGTACTTATGGGTCGGCTACCCAAGCCAATTTGCAACGGCGCCGGATTTTCGTGTCCGTCGCGTCCGTCATGATCACCACGCTGAATGTTCTGGTACAACAAATCTTGAAATTCAATGGTACTCTTTTTAAAACCGGTCGTATTAACGTTGGCCAAATTGTTGGCAATAACATCCACATTTAACTGCTGGGCACTCATGCCCAAGGCAGCGGTTTTTAATGCTCTTAACATCCCTGTATTCTCCTTTTTGTCTTTTGTTCTGCCATTCCCTTAAAATCCGTTATTCCTTTTACGGCAAGGCCATTTTAATCGGCTTAATAATATTTACCCACATCGTTGGCCGCCCGACGAAATGTCTCGTCCCAGGCACGTACCATAC
Organism: uncultured Caldithrix sp.; assembly: GCA_964598255.1. Taxonomy (GTDB): domain Bacteria; phylum Calditrichota; class Calditrichia; order Calditrichales; family Calditrichaceae; genus Caldithrix. The sequence goes on from CAZRBA010000012.1 coordinate 30,235, forward strand.
GCTGCATGCTTTCAAACTTACGCTGAATTTCGATAAGTTGAATCATCTCTTCCGCCGGATTCACATTAGCACCTTCCAAAAATCCCTGATGCACATCGGGTTTTTCCAGAGATTGTACTTGTGCATCATCGTTCAACACAAACAAATTAGCCCCGACTTTTTTAAGGGTTCCCCGATCATCTACATCTTGTATCAGCAGCCGATCCACGTACTCGTTTCCCAGGTAAATTTCCCCGTTCTCGGTAACGGTGATGTCTTTGGGATTGACATCATCGCCGGTCAGAATAATTTGACCGCTTTCGCCTAAAACGGGGAAACCTTGCTGGGTTCTCAAAATCCCATCTCCGTCTAATTTAAAGTGTCCGTCTCGGGTAAAGGCAGGACCGTCCGGTGTTTCTACCGTAAAAAATCCCTTTCCCGATAGCGCAAAGTCTAACGGATTGTCCGTCTCCTTTAGCGTACCCTGAGAAAAATCCGTGCTCAGTTGCGAACGTGCGGGCTTTTTGGCATCTCCGTTAACAAGATCAAAAAACAAAAGATCTTTTTTGAAGCCCATTGTGTTTATATTGGCCAAATTATTGGCAACCACGTCGTTTTGTTCCAACTGTCCGACCATGGCTTGTTTTAACGATGTTAAATTAATGCGCATCTTTTTTTACCTTTCCTTTTTGCGGATAGAAATGCAAATGCAATGCCAAAAATTTTATGCAAGGCACAATCGGGCTCCTTTAATGAGCACATGTATTACTATCCTATTGATATTAAATGGGTTACAAACAAAAATTTGCCTTCATTAACCCACAAGGCATTAAAATAAAAAAAGGATTGAAAAACAAAGAGGAAAGAATTACGGTAGCAAAAGGAAAAAATTACCTCGATAGATGACGTACTCCAAAAAAAGAAAATACGGACAAAAGTCTATTGTTTACTTCATCAATTCAATCAAATTCAGCAACATTTCGCGATCGTTAGCCTGATCGGCCGGAAAACGCAAAATAAACGCTGGTCCGCTTTCACTGGTTTGCAAATAGGAAAAATCGCCGCCGATAGAAGTGAGGATCAATTGCACAATGGTTAAATTGATATCGTCATCTACAATGCCGGATTTACGTGAAGGGTTGGGCGGAGGGAAATCACCTAAAAAAACAAATGTTTCGATCCAATGATTATCGATGTTTGTCAGACGTACGGTTAGAGTCCTGGCCCGTTCGTTTAAACCGAGATAGTAGCGGACAAGTGTCATGAAAACCTGTTGCAAATGCAACGCATTGGCCAACACTCCGGGGAACGATGCCTGCGGCAATTCTACCCGAATGTCAAAATCGGCATCGGTTAATTCGTAATGTAACTGCTGCAAGGCGTTTTCGATGGCCGTTTCCAACCGCACCGGTTTTAACGTTTCTTCTTCCGTTAAAAAGGCAAAGTTACGCACATTGTTAATCACCTCGCTCATGCCGGAAAGCATTTCTTTGATCTGTTCCAGATTGCGTTGCAGTTGTTCGCTATCAATTTCGGATGATTTCACTGATTTTTGCATCATTTCGGCCAACAGACGAATGGAGGTAATGGGTTGACTAAGACGATGAACAATATTGATGGCCAATTCGCCCAGTTCTCTGTAGCGATCTCGGGACTGGGCCAGCAATTGTTTTTGTTGCCGTTCCTTCTCCAGATTTTTACGCAAACTCAAATCTTTGGCACTGGCAATAATGTACTGCACTTCGTCATTTTTATTTTGAACCATGCCAAAGCTCAGCAAAACGGGAATTTCGTATCCCTGTGTTTTAAAATGACTTTCGATTTCTCTCAATCCGCTGCGATAAATATCCTTTAAAAAAGAGCGTTCTTCTTGGTTATCCACAGGATTTTCTTCAAATAAAAAGGGACGGCTCAAATAATCGTTTAAATTTTTTCCCAACAAATCATTCAAAGACGTACCCAATAAATCGGTGGCCACGCGGTTCGCATATTGAATGATGCCTTGCGGATTTAAAATTAATACCGCATCGGACAAATGTTCGAGAATGGTAACCGTGGTTTGATAATCACGTAACAGTCTGTCGTTCTCTGTTTTCCGCACAATTTCTGTCATTTTAGAACCTTGTTTTATTCGATTAAAAGATTCATTTTGCCGCTATTTTTGATGTGGAAAAATTCCCGTTTCGGATCCACAAGACGTAATTTTATTTTGGCATCGATTTCCTGTACGCGAAATAGGACTTCCTGCAAACGATCAAATCTCAAATCGGACTTCATGACCAAATTATGCCCTAAAATCCGCAACAAATAGTGATGCGGCCCGAGAATGTGTACAATGCGGCCTTTGATAACCGAGCCTTGCTTTAATCTTTTGAGCAACGGATTCAAATCGTTTTCTATGATTACAAAATTCATGACGCTTTGGCATCTCCGCCTTTTCTGCGCTTAAATTTACAAACGCGCACGCGATGACAAACAGTTTGCCTAATGGGCCAAAACAATGCAGGCATGGGCATTTACTTTTTAACGCATTAGTTTAACTCGAATTTTCAGTAAGGTTTCGTTTAAAATTTGCGAAATACGTGCTTCGGTCAAATCGACCACTTTACGGATATCGGACAACGTTAATTCTTCGTAAAAATACAAAGCCAAAATAATCTTTTGTCGGTCGGTCAGTTCGTTGGTGATAATTTCCTTCAGGCGTTTTTTTAAATCCTGATTAATCATTTCTTCTTCGGGATTACGTGCCGTATCATCCGTAAGTTTATCGATGCGGTAAATAAAATCGCCTTCGTCATCGGAAATTTTCGTATTTAAGGAGGTGGTGTAAACCAATAACGAGGTATTCAGTAAATCGTAATAATTTTTTTCACTAATGCCCATGGCTTTGCACACTTCTTGTACCGAAGGTTCGCGCCCGAGAGAAGAGGTAAGCGACTGAATTGTTTTTTCCAAATTGCGTACTTTTTCGTACTTATCGCGGCCAAGCATACCCTCGCGGCGCAACGAATCCACTACTTCGCCGTAAATGCGTTTGTAGGCAAATGCATGGAACGGTACGCCGTTTGGTTTAAAACGTTCCAACGCTTTGAGTAGCCCCAAAATACCGTACTGGTACAAGTCTTCCCTGCTAAGCGTAGTGGAATATTGTACATTAAAACGCCCGACAATGTTTTTAATCAACGGGGCATAATGTTCAACAATTTTCCCTTTTATGCGCGGATTTTTAGTGGCGATGTATTCGTTTACCAACGCTTCGCCGGTTTCTTTGAGTTTGGTAACCGTAGTTTCCATCAGTCATTCTTCTCTTGGTTAACATCCTTATTTTTACGGGCTACCTGTTGTGACGGAGCCGTTGCCCAAATACCCCAACGTAACATGTTAAGGGCAATTATTTCCAGCAACAACGCCAAAAGGTACACCACGGCACTACGCAAAATTCCCGTGCCGATCGAAATTCCGTTCAGCAGGCAACTGACAAACGTAACTATGGCAGCCAGCAGAGCAATGCGTAAAACAAATTTTTTTAATGGTTCCATTCCACCGTTGTCTTTTTGGTTTGTATCACTCGTTCAAACAAATTATGTTCTTGCAAAGCATTGGTACCCGAGGTTTGCAATAACCTTCGGTTGATGGCCCGAATGGCGTTGGCCGCTGCAGAATTGGGATGATCGATCATAAACGGACGCTGCTGTTTTACCGAACGCGCAATAATATCATCCCGCACAATAGCCCCGCCGTAGAGCACATGACTGTTTAAAAATTTATGGGCCATCAAATTCATTTTTTTGTACAAAACTTCTCCTTCATCCGGATGGTTGACCATATTTGCGGTTAAAAATACCGGAATATTTTTGTCTACGCTTTTAACCACTTTAATTACCGCGTAGGCATCGGTAATGGAAGCCGGATCTGGTGTAATAACTACCGAAATTTTATCGGCTCCCAGTAAAAACGAAAGTACGTTCATGGCAATACCAGCCCCGGTATCAATAATAATGTAATCGTAATTGTGTTCAAAAGCTTTAAACGCTCTGGCCAAATTCCGTAAAACCGAATCTTCACTTTCGATCAAATCCAGCGAAGCCATGGAAGCCGGTAGCAAATCGATTTTATTTTGTGTGGTTACAATGGCTTCAGCGAGCGAAACCTTTTTCTTGACCACATCGGCAACGGAATATTTTGTGCGAATCCCCAATAATAAATCCGCATTGCCCAAATGCAAATCCGCATCGATAATGAGTACGTTTTTGTTCAACTTACGCAAATCGATCGCTTGATTAATGCTAATGGTCGTTTTGCCCACACCGCCTTTTCCGCTGGTAATCGCAATAATTTCGCATGTGGTTTTAGCCGTACCCGCGTGGTTTACAATTCCGTTGCGCAATTTGGTGATCATGCCCGATCCTCAAACAGTTTTTTAAAGATATAATGTTCATCCGGTAACACAATATCGATAAAAATGCGTTTGCCTTCACCAAAAGCCACTACGGGCAATTCCAACTCTTCCATGAGCGTAAAAAATTTCCCCCAACGATTGGTTTCGTCGAATTTGGTTAAAATCAATCCCGAAGGTTTTAGCAGCAAATAGAGCGAAGCGGAAGCAAAAAAATCTTCCACATCGGTATTCATGGCCGCCACTAAAAAGATTTGGTCGGGTTTGATTATTTTGACATATTCCTCCATCTTTTTCATAAAATTCGCTGCGAACGGACTGGAACCGGCCACATCCACCAGCACTACTTCGTAATCGTTTAAGCGATGCATTACCTCAGCAAGTTCGTCTTCGCGCTTTTTTTCGATAACCGGCACTCCGCTCATTCTGGAAAACGCTTTTAACGCTTCGGACGGGCCATAAGGATCGGTGGAAATTATGGCCACTTCCTTTTGAGCCAGTATTTTGGGATGGGCCGCCAGTTTCATAACCATGGTGGTTTTGCCCACACCGGTGGGGCCAACCAACATAATAACCTGACGTTGAGACGATTCAGCGATTCGATCCAAATCGTAAAATTTGATTTTAGTGCGCAATTCGTTTTTAACGGTATGAATAATCTCCGCAGAAGAGGCTTGGGCTCCGGCCGGTGAAAAATAATAGGCTTTTTTAATTAGCCCGTCGGCCATGGAGGGTTTTATTCCCTTTGCAATTAAATTTTCCCGAATGCGCTCGAAGTTTTCCGGCAGTTTGGCCACCTCGTCCGTAGTTTTTATTTTTAACTGGCTTACTTGCTCCTTTAGGGCTGCCAGTTCTTGCAATATTTGTTTTTCTTGATTTAAGGTTTTAGGACGACGCGCTAAAATGTTGGAAATGACCTGATTAAAATCTTCTTTTGTTTCCACTTCTTTTTTGGGCGGCAACACTTCCTTTTGGCTGCTAACCGTAGGCGGACGCCAGCTTTTAACTCGCCCTTTTTTTTCTTTTTCATCAACGGAAACGGAAACCTGTACCAATTTGGAGCCGTCCATTTCATTCCGGATTTCTTTGGAATCCAGAAGAATAATATCACTGCCGTAATCACGTTTGGCCCGACCGATGGCTTCGGCCAAGCTTCTTCCTGTGTAATACTTAACGTTCATTTGGATATCTCACTGTTCCTACTGACTTAACTTCGGTATCTGACGTTAATTCCGAATAAGCGATTACAAATAAGTTCGGGAAAATGGTTTCGGTGAACTTACGTACCGCTCGCCGGATTTGCGGAGACACCAACAACGATGGTTGAACACCTAAATTGGACATTTCTTCCACTTTCTCCGCAATGTCTTCAAACAAATCATTTACTTGCTGTGGTGAAAAACCAAGATTTTGCAAGGTAGCCCCACCCTCGCGAATTACCGATAAAATATGATCTTCCAGTTTGGGCTCCAGCATGGCCACCGCTACATAACCCTCGTCAACTTTTAAAATTTCCGTAATAGTTTCTGCCAGGGCCGCTCTGGCATATTCGGTGAGCACATCGGCATCTTTAGTAAAAGGCGCATAGTCCGCAATGGTTTCCAAGATGGTCACCAAATTGCGAATGGGAATGTGCTCACGCAGCAAATTTTTTAAAACCGAACGAATGGTACCAAGCGAAACCACATCCGGCACCAAACCGTTAACCAAGGCCGCATGGGTTTCTTTCAGATGATCCAGCATGCGCTGGGTTTCCTGACGGTCTAACAATTTATAGGCATTGTTCTTGAGAACTTCCATCAAATGCGTGGCTATAACCGCCGGAGCTTCCACCACGGTATTACCCGATATTTCCGCACGTTCCCGTTCGGATTCGGTAACCCAAAGCGCCGGTAATCCGAAAGTGGGTTCCTGCATTTCGATGCCTTTAAGCTGTAACGATTTATCCGGATTAACCACCATGTAGCGATCGAGCATTACCTGCCCGCCGGCCACCTTAACGCCGTATATTTTAAACACATATTCGTTGGCATTAAGCTGGATATTATCCCGAATACGAATGGGCGGCACCAATACCCCCAATTCGATGGCAATGCTTTTACGAATGGTACTGATGCGTTTTAACAAATTCCCGCCCTGATTCACATCGACCAAGGGAATTAATCCATACCCCAGTTCGATTTCGAAGGCATCGGGATGCAGAAATTCTTCGATGCGTTCGGTGGCTTCTACCGGTTCGCCTTCTTCTTCCAGCTCCTTTTGTTCCAGCTCTTCGCGTTCGATTTTTTGAATTTGGCGGGCAATCAGAGCCATAATAACTGCGATGGTACTAAAGGGAACAAGCGGCATGCCCGGCATAATACCCAGTAAAAAAGCCACACCCGAGGCGGAATAGATGGCCTTAGGCTGGGCAACCAACTGGGCTGCTAACTGGTCGCCCATATTGGCGTTAGACGAAGCACGGGTAATAACAATACCCGAAGCAACCGAGATAAGCAATGCCGGAATTTGGGCTACCAAGCCATCGCCAATGGTCAACAACGTGTAAGTGTGAGCCGCATCGCTCAAAGAAAGCCCGCGTTGGGCTACTCCAATTAGCAACCCGCCGATAAGGTTAATTAACGTAATCAGCAAACCGGCTATGGCATCGCCGCGAACAAATTTACTGGCGCCGTCCATAGCCCCGTAAAAGTCGGCCTCCTTGGCAATTTCTTCGCGACGTTTTTGCGCTTCTACGTCATCAATTAAACCGGCATTCAAATCGGCATCGATGGCCATTTGCTTTCCTGGCATGGCATCCAAAGTAAAACGGGCAGAAACCTCGGCTACGCGCGTGGCACCTTTGGTAATCACTACAAAATTAATGACTACCAAAATCAGAAAGATTACCATACCAACAACAAAATTGCCCTGCACCACAAACGATCCGAAAGAGGCGATGATTTCTCCGGCATACCCTTTGCTTAAAATCAAACGGGTAGAAGCAATATTCAATGACAAACGAAATAAAGTTAAAATAAGCAGTAAGCCGGGAAATACGGAAAAATCCATCGGACGCATGATAAACAGGGTCACAAACAGTACAAGCAGCGCTGCAGAAATGTTCATCACCAGCAACACATCCAGTAAAAAACTGGGCATGGGCAATACCATTACGGCTAAAATCAACACGATTCCGGCCGTAAGCATTAAATTGGTATTGGTAGCCAATTTCATCAAAAAGGTACTGCTGTTGTCATCCGCCATTGGTTTCTCCCGATTTTCAATAATCTTTACACATTATCCATTACTGAGCCAGATGTGGCAATTTGTTTTTATTCATCTGATAAACTTGAGTTAATACTTCGGCCACGGCCTGATAAAATGCGGCCGGAATTTCCATACCAATTTCACAGGCATCGTACAAACCGCGGGCCAAGGGTTTATTTTCGATAACGGGCACGCCGTGTTCACGTGCAATTTGTTTAATACGCTCCGCTACTTTCAATTTGCCTTTGGCAATTACTTTGGGCGCATCGGATTTACTGGTCGGTTCGTATTTTAGAGCAATGGCAATATGGGTTGGGTTGGTCACTACCACGGTGGCTTCTGGAACGGCTTTCATCATGCGCATACGTGCCATTTGTTTTTGTTTGCTTTTAATCGCTCCTTTAATAATGGGATTACCTTCGTACTGCTTGGCCTCTTCTTTTATTTCTTCTTTACTCATTTTCATCTTTTTTTCGTGTTGGTATTTTTGGAAGCCCAAATCGGCGGCAGCCATCACCAAAAGGGCCAAACCGACTTTAAGGCTTAATTCCAACAAAATGGAGACAATTATGGAAAAAATTTGTGCAACCGAAATATAAGCCCACTGGGCCACATCGTCTACATATTTACTAATCACCAAATAGGCCACAAACCCGACAACTCCTATTTTGATGATTCCCTTGGCCAATTCTACCAAAGCCATAGGCGAAAACATCCGTTTGATGCCGCTAAAGGGATTTATCTTTTTGAAGTCGGGCGTTAATGCTTTTTTGGCAAATAAAGGGCCCACCTGTACAAAGCTGGAGACGAATCCGGCAACCATTATGCTAATCATTACGGGCAGCATAATTAAAACCGTAATTTTGACTACGGCCGTAATAAGCAAAGGCAGCGCTTGCGGGGTAAGCTCGATGGACGAAGATTCATGGTAAATCATTACCAGAAAATCACTAAACGAGCTCCCGAAGGCCGCCAGCGTGAGTTTAAGACTTAGAATACCCGTAAAGAGTACCACAACGGAATTAATTTCCGTACTCTTGGCTACATTGCCTTTTTCTCGTGCTTCCTGCCGCCTTCGCGGTGTTGGTTTTTCGGTTTTTTCCTGTGCGGTATCTGCCATAACTAAATTCCCTGTATTACCTGCCCGACCAACCCCTGCATTTGGTCAATAAAATACCCGAACAGGTTCTGAAAAATATTCAATGAAACAACTAACAAAAATAACCCGAAAATTATCTTTAACGGTAAACTGACAAAGAAAATATTCATTTGTGGCATCACGCGGGCCATAAAGGCGGTAGCCACATCGAAAATCAAAATAAACACCATAATCGGTGCGGCAAAATGAATGGCCATATCGTACATCATGCTTCCGCTACGCATAACTGTTACGCCGAGAGAGCCCTTAAATTGAGCCGCTGCCGGATGAATGATCTTAAAATTCATAAAAATCGTTTCAATTAGAAAATAATGGGCATTGGTAATGATAAAAAACATGAGAATAACCAGCATCCAAAAATTTCCGATAATAGGCGATTGATCCTGACTGGTTGGATCGATAACATTCATAATGGCCAACCCAAGCTGAAAGCCCACGTAAGAACCGGCAATCATAATGGCTTCGAAGATAATTTGCGCACCGTAGCCGATAAGCAAACCGGCAAATACCTCGCGCATTACATCGATAAAAAGCTGCAATAGACGGGTAGGCGCATACTGCATTACCGGTGTAAGCATGGGTGCGATAACCAGTGTAAGGACAAAGGCAAACAAAATGCGAATTCGCACCGAAACGGTACTAAAACCAAAAACCGGCATAACGATTAACATCGCGGAAAGCCGCGCAAATACCAATAAATACAAAGGTGTTTGTCGAGCTAATTGGTCGATAAAGCCAAACATATCAGTGCGCCACCATAATGATGTAATGAAAAATTTCCGTTGTAAAATCCATCATCAAATTCAAAAACCAAGGTAATAGAAAAAAAATGGCCAAAAACATTAACACGATTTTAGGCACAAATGTTAAGGTCATTTCGTTAATTTGGGTTGCGGCCTGAAACACCCCGATTATCAATCCGATAATCATGCCCACACCCAAAATAGGCAGCAAAATGTAAAAGGCTGTGGTTAATGCCTGACGGCTAATGTACAAAACAAATTCCGTGGTCATGCTAAAATCCTTTGACTAACGATTCAACCAATAAGTACCATCCGTCTACCAAAACGAACAGCAAAATTTTAAAGGGCATAGAAATCATAATCGGCGGTAACATCATCATGCCCATGGAAAGAAGGATACTGCCCACAACCACATCGATAAGCAACATGGGTAAATAGAGCAAAAATCCGATTTTAAAGGCCGTGGTCAATTCGCTGATGATAAAGGCCGGAATAAGGGTGGAAAGCGTTACTTCGTCGGGCGAAGTTGGTTTTTTACCCGCTTCTAAATTAATAAAAAGACGCAAATCCTTTTCGCTGGTTTGTTTGAGCATAAATTTTTTAATCGGTTTTGAAGCGCGTTTCAGCATTTCTTGTTGGCTGATTTTTTTATCAAGATACGGACGCAGAGCATTGGTATTAATTTGATCGATAACCGGACGCATAATAAAAAAAGTTAGAAACAATGCCAATCCTACCAAAATTTGATTGGAAGGAACGGTTTGTGTAGATAGGCTTTGACGCAAAAAATGAAAAACCACAATTAATCGTGTGAATGAAGTCATCATGATGATAATCGACGGCGCTAAACTCAAAATGGTAATTAAAAACAGGATTTGCAGTGTGGGAACCAAGGAGTTGGGATCTTTGCTGTTTTCAAGACCAATAGTAACTTTCGGTAAACCGGATTGTGCGGAAGCTATCACGGGCAAAGCCATCAAAATGAGCACGGCTAAAATCCAAATGTGTTTTCGATTTAATTTCATTGTAATCTGCGCCTTTATTTTGAAAATTATTTTCACCCCTTCTTATATTGACAAATACCATGCCATTTGTTCTGGCCGCTTTGCAATAGACAAATAATACTGGTTAGAAGCCCGTAAATCGGGCGTTTGCAGATATTTTCCTAAAATAGCTTTTTTAATACGCCTTTAGAACTTCAGGAAAAAGTGTTGTTCGATACGGAAAAATTTTCCCGAGCATCGGTAGGATACGTGGGGGGGTGACTTACGGACGATTTTTTTCTATGGCCAAAAGGATTAGGGGTTAAGGGAAATCAGTGCCAATCCGGGGGATCAGTGGCTGGGGGAAAGTTGAATGGTGTTTTCGGTGCTTCTTCGGTGTTGTTCGCTGGCTGCATTAAGTTAAGGGTTAAGGGTTAAGAGTTAAGGGAAATCAGTGCCAATCCGGGGGGATCAGTGGCTGGGGGAAAGTTGAATGGTTGATCGGTTGAATCGTTGAATGGTTATTCGTGATTCGGTGCACTGGGTAAGAAAGGCCCTCCCTTTTGAGGGAGGGTGCCCGAAGGGCGGGTGG
>CAZRBA010000013.1:0-3163 GCA_964598255.1 uncultured Caldithrix sp.
CAAACGCGCGGGAATTGAGACGGTGATTCTGCCCGAGAAGAATAAAAAAGATCTGGAAGAAATTCCCAAACGCCACATCGAAGGCATGAAGTTTCACTACATTAAAGAGGTGGACGAGCTGATCGATTTGGCTTTTGAATAAGATGTGAAAGCCCGGTACTAAGCCGGGCTTTTTAATTTCATCCGAAAAACATGGCGTGAATTTCTATCTCCTTGCTCCGCTAATTTTGGTTTGGAACGTAGAATTCTTCCGTTGATCGTCAAAGCATGAAAGGCCATTTAGGCTTTGGTTCGGTCTAAATTTTCAAGTAAAGCCTGCGGGAAGTATTGTATCCTTCCGGCTGAAATTGGCTTGCTTTCTCATCGTTCGAATTTTTTAAAAATATTTTACGCAAAATGTTATATTTATTCATACTTGTCAAAAATAGATAAAAAGATAACGCGCATATTGATTATTTAAATTTATTTAGTTTTATCTGATACCCATTGGGATAATTTTGCTAATTGTCAGGTTTGTTTTTTCCCTGCTGGTTTCAAAATAAGATGACCGATTTGCCTTTCCCGCTTTGTGTGCACAAACGTAAGCATCGAGAAAAGATTACCGAATATTTCAATTTAAAAACTAGCCTCTTTTCTGTTTTACTATCGTTCGGTTAATATTTGTTTGTGGTTAATTGATTGTATTTAATGGGGTCACCTCTGGCTCACAACCAAAAATGAAAAATTTTTCATTTTTGTTAAAAAACGTTTTTTCGTTTGGTAGCCGTGAAAAATAGCTGTAAATTTGAATAAAAAAGCGATGGCGATTTCGAACGCGAATGCCAATTAAAAAGGCCGTAGCAAAATGAACGTTTGTTCGGACAAAAAAAATAAATTTTGCCGCATTTATCTTTCAAAATTAATCTATTGTATTGCCTACGATGGTCCATAGCCTTTCCTTTTATGAATAGTCTTTTCACGATGTGCAAAATTTGAAAGACTTTGTGAAAAAAATATTTTAAAAGGAGGCTTTGAACCATGAAACTATGGAAACAATTTTTTAGCCTATTAGTTTGCGGTTTGATGCTTGCCCTATTGTTTCTGCCACTTACGGTAGAAGGGCAATCTACTTTAAACTGTCAAACGTGTCACAATCAACAGCATGAGCTTTGGATGTCGAGCAAACACGCCAATACACAAACCGACGTGGCCGACGAACTGGCCTCGGAGTGGCTTGGCCTTCCCCCCGATTCCGTAATTTTAGGATCGGAAGCAGAAAACTGCATTGCTTGTCACGGCCCGGTTGCCGTTTCTGCCAATGGCGGCATGGACGAAGTTCAAACACTGAATTATTTCTTTTCGACCACCAATGGTGTTTTTACCGATTCTACGCATGCCATAAACAGTTCGGAATGGCCGCATGTCTTTTGCACAACCTGTCACGATGTCCCGGCAGACCATCCGGCCACAAAACCTCATCTGGCTATTTTTAACTCCACAACCGCACAATACGATTCTTTAAACAAGATTTCCAAATTATGCGGGCAATGTCATGGAACACTAAGATTTGCCGATACGGATCACCGTGTATTTGATGCTTGGAAAATGAGCAGACACGGTCATGGCGGTCAGCAAGATGTTGCCGGAGAATTGGGTGAAGAATGGAGCGGTCTTCCCCCGGACAGCGTGATTAACGGCAGCGAGGCCGAAGACTGTATTGCCTGCCATGCTCCCACTGCCGTTAAGGCCAATGGCGGAATGGATGAAACTAATGCGTTGAAGTATTTTTTTACAACGCAAAACGGCAAATTTTCCGAAGGCACCAAAGGTCAACACGGAGAAAAATGGCCGGATGTGGCCTGCGCCACCTGCCACAATCCGCATAAGCCGGATACGGTTTCCATTTTCGATTCTAAAACCGCTTCGTACAAAACTCTGGCTTCGGCTCAGGAATTGTGCGGACAGTGCCACGGAAATTTGCGTTTTGAAGATACGGACCATTTGAGTTACAATATTGAAGCCGGAACCGGTGGCGTTGGTGTGGATGATCGGGTAACGATGAATGGGGTCAAATGCGTTGATTGCCACATGCATGTGGGCGATACGGACGATACGAATGCCGCCATGTTCGGCGGACACAGTTGGGCGGTTTTCATTACCGAAGAAGATGGTAGTGAAACAGCGGCCTGTACCGGTTGCCATAGCGGAATGGACGCTGCTGCGGCCCGCGCTCAGGTGGAAAAATGGCAAAATGAATTTGCCGAACTGGATTCCATTGCGCAGCTTAAAATGGCCAAGGCCGATTCGGCCATGGAGAACAACACCGATCCCACCAAACAAAAGTATCTTGAAGAAGCACATCATAACTTATTCTTAGCCGAATCGGATGAAAGCGGTGGTTTCCACAATCATAAATACACGATGGCTTTGCTGAATGATGTGGTGGAAAAGGCCGACTTGCTAACCGGAATTAATGATCAGAATCCGATTGGCATAAGTAAAACGTTTGCTCTGTTCCAAAATTATCCTAATCCGTTTAATGCCACGACAGTTATTAAATTCAGAATCCAGAAGCCGGGTAATTACACGCTTGTAATTTATAACCTTCAGGGGCAAAAGGTTCGCGTTGTTCTAAATAAACGTCTGCAAAGTAAGGAATACAGCCAAACGGTCCGCTTAACGAATTTGGCCAGTGGTGTTTATTACTATCAGTTGAAAGGCGAAGGCTTTCTGCAAACACGTAAACTTATCTATCTGAAATAAGTCCGTTGCATTTTGTATCAGGAACAAATCCCCGACTTTTTAACCGAGTCGGGGATTTTTTTTGCGCGCCGCAGATACGTGGTAAAAAAGACCAACCGTATTTACTTTAATAAAAGAAGTCCGTAAATAGGTAGTTAACCGTTTTAACGGTTTCTTACAATCGCCACATACCGCCTAAAATATTATTGTTTTCCAAGGAAATTTTTTCGGGTAAAGCAAAGTTTCAACACGGAATGGGGTAAAAAAATGACCGCCGTTTTCTTATGGCTTTTTATGGAACGAATTTTTCTTAATTCTTTGGCAAATTCAGACGATAAAAAGCATACTACGGTCTAATCATTAATCTAACGAAACGAATGACGTATGTGTGGAATTACAGGGATTGTTGCACAACATTTAACTTATCCGCAAAGCGAAGAGC
>CAZRBA010000014.1:0-1760 GCA_964598255.1 uncultured Caldithrix sp.
ACTTCAATATCGTGCAAAATGAGATTTGTAACCGCAAGCATAAACGGCAGTGGCTTTAATTCCATACCGTGGATAGTTTCTTCCAGTGTCTTTAAATCTTCCACTGTTTTTACATCCTGGTTGCGGCGGATATTTTCGATAGCGCTGGTTAAAAAGCCGCCGGTACCGCAGGCCGGATCAAGCACTTTTTCGCCCAAACGCGGATTGATCATTTCGGTCATAAATTCGGTTAAAGCGCGGGGCGTGTAAAACTCACCGTAATTTCCGGCGCTCTGCAAGTCCTTCAAAATGGTTTCGTAAATATCGCCAAAAAGATGACGATCTTCGGAACTGTTAAAATCAATCTCATTGAGCTTGTTAATCACCTGACGGATTACGGTGCCATTTTTCATATAATTATTGGTGCCGGAAAAGATTTCGCGTACAATCAACGCCCGTTTATTACCGTTACTAACATCAAGATTCTTCAAAGTTGGGAACAGGGTATTGTCGATAAATTCCTGTAATTCGCTGCCAGTCATGCCTTCATCATCCGCCGCCCAATTGCGCCATTGGATATTTTCAGGGATTGGAGATTTATAATTTTCCCGCAAAAGTTCAAGTTCTTGGTCTTTGTCATCTAAAATTTTTAGAAAAATCATCCAGCCAAGTTGCTCAATACGTTGGGCATCGCCGGAAACACCGGGATCTTTGCGCATGATGTTTTGAAGTGTTTTAATGATGTTGCCAATGTTTTTCATAATTTTTCTCTCTCACAATGTTCACAAAGGGCACAAAGGAGTAATTATTCTATTGTTCCATTTATGACTCGTTTTAAACCGTTCTTCAATAAAGATTCATTGAAATTTATCAATAAACCCAATTTACAATTTGTCAACTTTAAATAAGTTAACAATTGCTTAAAATGAACATCTTCTAATTTTCTTACTGATTTAATTTCAATAATTACCTTTTGATTGACAATGATATCTGCTCGGAATCCTTTATCGAAATATATTCCTTCGTATATAACAGGTATTTCTTTTTCTGCTACAACATCCAAACCCGATTTTTTTAACTCATAAATTAAAGCCCCTTGATAAACAGATTCAAGCAAACCAGGCCCTAAGGCTTTGTGAACTTTTAATGACTTTTCAACAACAATTTTTGAAATCTCATTCTCGTTCATTTTTGTCTCTCACTATGTTCACTAAGAACACAAAGATATTTTATTTTCATATTTTTAACCTTATTTAAAATATTTACATTAGCTATGCCTTTTTTTATCTCTCACTTCATGTATCATAAACACAACTTTATTTTAAAATTGTCCTTTGTGCCCTTTGTGTCCATTGTGAGACTTCTAAGCTGCTTCCTTATACAAAAGCGTTTCCAATTCTTTAATCATTTTTAATAGCCGTCTTTTCCACCAAATATTTTTACAATTTCGGCAGGAGTACCAATTTTAGTAAAAGGATCAATTTTCAAGACAGCCATGTCTTCAATATTCTCGATGTCTTCCTGATCATCGCCGGTAATACGCATTACATATTTGTGATTGGCTTGAACCAGATCGCTATTAAAATTGGCGAGTGCCTGGCGCATGCGTTCCGCATGTTCGATGTCCACAAAATACAATGGTTTTATCAAAACGATTTGTTTTCTTTAAAAACTCAGTAACTTTTTGAGCTACTATTTTGGTTCGTTCATCAATAACAAGATTTCTGTCGAAATCTTTGGTGTTGTAAATGCGATCTTCAACCGGATTCCCATTTATATCT
>CAZRBA010000015.1:0-4932 GCA_964598255.1 uncultured Caldithrix sp.
ACGCCGCTGATGCCGGTGCAACCGCTGCCGTAGTCGATTAAGAGTTCGCGTTTAATGCGGTTGTAAATGGCAATGGGACATCCGTTAAAAAGCGTATCGGCCGTGGATGCATTTTTGCCAAGGGCGGCTTTGGAAGGGGAAACGGAAGCAGCCAGAGCCGAGGTGGGCATGGCCATCGCTTCGGCGTATAAAGCCGCATCGTAAGCCGCCTCGGCACCTTCCTGAATTTCTGCATCTGTTAAGGTGAGCGTTTCCTCGTCGTCTTTCGGATCGCTGCTATTTTCGTCGCAGGCCGTGGTCACGAGCAAACCTGCCGTGAGTAAAATCAGCAAAAAATACAAGAATCCGAGTTTTGTTTTCATAAATTCCTCCTAAAAAGTTTAACGGTTAAAATCGTTTTTGTTTGTAATGCAGATTGCTAAACTAAATATAGGAAGATAAAATTCGACAAATGTTGCGAAAGTGTTGCAAAGATATTGCGGTTTTCTTGTTTACGTAATAAGGAGTGTACTTTTAGTCGTGTAATTTCTTAAATTGCCTGTGAAACAAGTAAATAACGGAGAAATGCGTTTAATGAAGGATCATGCTTCGTCGAGTAATGAGCAGCACGCCATTTTTTTGATTGAAGACGAAGTTGGTATTGCACAAACCATTACCATTCAATTGCAACTGGTAGGTTTTAGGGTGTATCATGCGGTAAACGCCGAACAGGCTCTTGCTTCGGAATATCCGGAAATTTGTCAGGCTATTATTTTGGATTGGATGCTTCCGGATATTCAGGGGCCGGATTTAATTCCCGAACTGCGCAAACGTACTTTGGCGCCGATTTTAATGCTTACCGCTCGTTCGGAATTGGTAGACAAACTGGTGGGCCTGGAAGCTGGCGCCGATGATTATTTAACCAAACCGTTTGACATGATGGAGTTGATCGCTCGAATTAAGGCCCTGATTCGCCGCAGGCAAATCGATACGCAAAGTTTCGGAGAAGAAAGGCAGGTGTGGCAATACGGCGCTTTGACGTTTAATCGTACAACGCGTCAGGTAAGGCTAAACGAGCGTCCGATACGGCTTACGCCCACGGAATTGCGTTTGTTGGAAATTTTGATTCGACAGCCAGGCAAAGTGTTTACCCGTGATGCATTAATCAAAGAAGTTTTAGGGTACGAATACGAAGGGTATGGCCGCACGCTGGATTCGCACATTGCCCGATTGCGCAGTAAAATCGAAAGCGATCCTCGCCAGCCCCGTTACATAATTACCGTGTTCGGTATCGGTTACAAATTTGGAAAAGAAGAATGAATTTTCGTTCTTACTATACCAAAGTAATTTTTATTTTAATTGCCGTATTTTTAACCTTGTTTGTTATTTTGGGCGTGACCGATAGTCTGATTATCCAAAACAGTGTTAAAAAAATGTTGAGCGTGGCGCAGCAACCCCGAATTTATGCCATTTTCAAAAAACTGCACCGACTGCAAAAAAGTCCTTTGGCCGTTAAACGTGTACAGAGTTTTGTGGATTCTTTGTATTTGGAATACCAGTTGGATGTTTACGATAGCACGGGCCACTGGATTGCCGGGAATGCCATGTTTATGCCTCCGGAGCCCGATCTTAAGTCGGCCGTGGAAAAAGTAAAAAAACAGGTGGGTGGATATTCCGCCTTGTTTGTCAGCCCCATTGCCCGAAGTCGTTTTCCGGCCATTTTGATTTCTTGGCAGCCACAGGAACCTTATATCCTTAAAAAGGCGCTGGTATTGTTGCTTGTTTCCGGTTTGGTGACCGTAGCGGTAGCGTTTGTCGTGGGCTGGAAGCTATCTTCTTCTTTGAACCGAAGACTAATTATTTTACAACGCGGTGTGGCCGAAATCGAACGGGGCAATTTTGATGTGCATTTGGATATTAAAGGTAATGACGAAATCGCTTTATTGGGCAAACGCTTTAACCGCATGGCCCAGCAGTTAAGAGATCTCATTCAACAGTTAGAAGAAAGCAATCAAGCGCGTCAGCGTTTAATCGGCCATGCCACCCACGAAATGAAATCGCCCATTACTTCCATCAAAGGATTTGTGGATATTGTTGATTATTTGAGACTGCTGGAACACAATCAGCAAGGAAAACTTTTGCTGGAAACCGTGCGTAAAGATATTAAGCGATTGGTTAAAATTGTAGATGATCTGATCCAATTGGCCCGTTACCGTGAAGCGGATTTTAACATCGAAAAACAACGGGTGAACCTGAGGTATTTGCTCAAAGAAGAACATCGTTATTTTGAATATAAAGCGCACCGACGCCAGGCAAAAACAATTTTAATAACCGAAGGGGGTAAAACAGCCGATATCCGCGCCGACGCCGGTCGTTTAGCACAAATTTTGGATAATATTTGGAGTAATGCTCTTAAATATGGCGATCTTTCGCAGCCGATTGTTACCCGTTTGCAAATTGCAGACAAAACGGTTGTTTTAACCATAAGCAACCAACTGCCGTTTTCTTTGGATGTGGCCCCGGAACAACTTTTTGAGCCGTTTTATCGCCACCAAAAACACGCCGAAAGGGTAAAAGGCTCCGGTCTGGGGCTGGCAATAGTCAAAGAACTGGTGGAAAAAATGGACGGAACCATTTCGGCCGAGGTGCAAAATAATGCTTTGCATTTTGTGATCAAATGGTCGTTGCTTTAAAGGAATAATTGGTTCAGTCGCTTTCTCGCAATAAAATTTGCCTTCTTTTCCGTTGTGATGTACATTCCACCACAATTTTTCAATCGAATAAAAAGGAAACAATTCGTCGGTAGACTCCGTTGAAAAAACCGGAGTTGAAAAAAGAACGAATGTTTTATATATTAAAAGTTTTATTATGAAGATAAATATTCAAAATATGGACGTTCGACCGGTAGAGCTGGACGAACGCGTGCAACTGGATTTTATTTCGCCTGCCATACGGGAATTTTATCCCAATGGGGCGGATGTGCATGTGCATATTGAAAAGATAAAAAAAGACTATCGGGTGCACATTGCCTTAAAAACGGTTGCCCGTTATCGATGCGATCGTTGCTTGGACGAATACGATACAACCTTTGCTGCCGAAATCGAGCAGCATTACCATGCCGGTGCCGGTGCTTTGATAGATGAGGACATCATTCGTATTTCCGATGATGCAACGGAAATTGACATCGATCCGGTAATTGCCGAGATGATGTTGCTTTATCATCCGTTAAAAATGTTGTGCAGCGAAGATTGCAAAGGGATTTGTCCCTATTGCGGAGCGGATTTGAATCACGAAGCATGTCGTTGTTCGGATGTTCCCATTGATCCGCGGTGGGAAAAATTAAGAGGATTAATAAAGTAAGAATAAGGAGTGAATTATGGCCAACCCAAAACGCAAAATATCGCGTTCCAAAAGAGATAAAAGAAGAGCTCAATGGATTGCAACCATGCGTGCGCAGTCTTTGGTAGAATGTGATCATTGCGGCGAAATGAAATTACCGCATCGTGCCTGCCCGAACTGCGGCTATTATCGCGGAAAGAATATTTTCATTCCCAAAGCCGTTTAATTAATTTTACCTGATTAAGGAAAACGTGTAATGCGCATCGCCCTGGATGTCATGGGAGGTGACTTGGGGCCCCGTGCCACGATTGATGGGGCTTATTTGTATTTGAAGGAAGCTCCCAAAGATGACCATGTCATTCTCGTTGGCGACGAGAATTTAATCAAGGAACGATTAAAGCATGTTCCGGCAAAGTATCATGCGCGTATGTCTATTGTACATGCGCCCGAAAATATCGGCATGAACGAGTCGCCTACCGAGGCATTCAAAAAAAAGCAAAATTCTTCGATGGTAATCGGCTTGAATTTGCACGCCAAAGGCGAAGCCGATGCTTTTGTCAGTGCGGGGCACACCGGGGCACAAATGGCAGGTTCTTTACTTACCCTAAAACGCATCCCAGGGGTCAAGCGCCCGGCCATCGGTTCATTTTTGCCCAGCGAAAGAGGTATGGTATTCTTAATTGATGTGGGGGCTAATGTCGATTGCAAACCGCTGCATCTTTTGCAATTTGCCATGATGGCCGAAATTTTTGTGGGTGAAGTTTTTAATCAAAAAGATCTCAAAATCGGTCTTTTAAGCATCGGCGAAGAAGAAAAAAAAGGCAACACCCTCGTTTTGGAAGCCCACCGGTTATTTAAAGAAAAAATCCCTAACTTTTACGGCAATGTGGAAGGCCGCGATATTTTTAAAGGCACTACCGATATTATCGTCTGCGACGGTTTTGTGGGGAATGTACTGCTTAAAATGGCAGAGAGCGTAATGGGGATGATTATTAAAGGCATCAAGCGCAGTATCGGTGCCAATTTGTTTACAAACTTAGGCGCTCTTTTGGTTAAGCCCGCCTTTAGCGAACTTAAACGTAGTTACGATTACGAAGAATACGGTGGGGTTCCTCTGTTAGGCGTAAACGGAATATCCGTAATTTGTCATGGCAGCTCCACAAGCAAGGCCATTCATAATGCCTTAAAAGTCGCCAAAAATATGGCTTTGAAAAACGTCAATCATTTAATCGCCGAAAAATTAAAAGAGAAGGAAGTGTCATGAGACAAAATGCGTACATCAGCGCCGTAGCGCACTACGTACCGGAAAAGGTGTTGACCAATGCCGATTTGGAACGCATGGTGGATACCTCGGACGAATGGATTCGTACCCGAACGGGCATTCGTGAACGGCGAATTTTGGAACCGGGCAAGGCGACCTCGGACATGGCGGCCGAAGCCGTTAAAAATTTGTGTAAAATACGTGGGATCGACCCGCTGGAAATAGATTTGATCATTGTGGCGACGGTAACGCCCGATATGTTCTTTCCGAGTACGGCCAACTTGGTGCAAGACAAAGTGGGTGCCAAAAACGCCTGGGGATTCGATGTTTCCGCAGCTTGTTCCGGATTTATT
>CAZRBA010000016.1:0-27676 GCA_964598255.1 uncultured Caldithrix sp.
TTCATCGGGAAGCGCTCCCAGAAAACCGGCCACGTTTTGGCGCGCGGCATCCAAAATTTCGCGCATGTCACGGGCAAAAGCGTGTACCCCGGCCGAATTGCCGAAATGGTTGGCGTACAATTCCTGTAGATAAGCCGCCACTCGCGGATCAACGGGCGTAGTGGCTGCGTAATCGAAATATATTTTAAGCACTTGGCCTCCTTATTCTAATTAAACCGATTGTAACGTAATTTCGCTACAAATGGGCAGAAGAACAAATTAAATTCACGTTAAGATTTGGTTTATTGAGTCTTCGAAATCGATCTTTCTTAAAAAAATTTTACGTTATTTCTCCTTTATTTTTGCCTTAAAAAAGCCTGCTAACCAAAAGGTTAACAGGCTTATCCCCGTGAGCCAGTACAGATTCGAACTCCGGACCAATCCCGAGCTTCGGGACTGCTCTACCGGCTTAATTCGTTTAACCTTGCAAAACAAAAAAGCCTGCTAACCAAAAGGCTAACAGGCTTATCCTCGTGAGCCAGCGGAGATTCGAACTCCGGACCAACGGCTTAAAAGGCCGCTGCTCTACCGGCTGAGCTACTGGCTCATCATTTTTAATACAAGACTTTAAATATAAATATTTAAATATTTTTTGTCAAATTATTTATTAAATTTTTTCGTTTTTAAAATAGTCATTGGTCACCTTTAAAACCACGCCCGAAAGTCCGATTAATCCGACCAAATTCGGAAAAGCCATTAAACCATTAAATACATCGGCCATCAGCCACACCAAATTCAATTGCGCTACCGTGCCAATGAGCACATAAGCACCAAACGCACCGCGATAAAGAGTAATAATCGTCTTCAGATCCGGTTTTATCAACTTGCCCCTAACGCGGAAATAAATCCAAATGTAAATCAAAATTAAGAAGATACTCAAAATTATTTTACCCTGTGCCACATGCTGTACGATATAAAACGGGGCAAGCAAAATAAGAATCAACAAATAAAGAATGCTCAACCGGACTTTAGGGCCAATCTCCGTTAAATATTCAATGGATTTTTCACCATAATAGCTCCACCCGAGAATCGTGGAATAGGCAAACAAGACCAAGCCAACCGCTACGATTAACCCCCCGTAATTTTGGGGAAGCCATCCCACTGAGGGTAAAGTGGCAGAAAATGCCTTTGATGTAAGTTTGGCCCCGGTAACCAACGGTTCGCTGGTCCACAACCCGGAAAGCAAAATCACCAAGCCGGTCATGGTACAAATAACCAAGGTATCAATAAACGTTTGAGTCATCGAAACCAAGGCTTGGGTTACCGGATGTTTGGTAATGGCTGCCGCCGCCGCAATTGGCGAACTTCCCAAACCGGACTCGTTGGAAAAAACCCCGCGACTAACCCCCCAGCGAATGGTTAGCATAATCGATGCACCAAGAAATCCACCAGTAGCGGCCTGTCCGGTAAAAGCATCCCTGAAAATCAGTTCAAATACAGCCGGCAATTTATCGATTTGCAAAATAAGGATAAGCAAGGCCCCCACAAAATAAAATACGATCATAATCGGAACCAGCCATCCTGTAACCCGGCCGATACTTTTAATTCCGCCGATAATGACCAATACGGTTAAAATCATTAATACCAAACCGGTGTACACATTAGGTACGTTAAAGCTTAAATTCATGGCTTCGGCCACGGAATTGGATTGCACCATATTTCCAATGCCAAAAGCGGCTACGGCGGCAAAAATAGCAAACAAAATACCCAACCAACGCATGTTCAGCCCTTTTTGGATATAATACATCGGGCCTCCGCTCATGGTGCCGTTTTCATCCACTTCACGATATTTTACCGCTAAAACCGCTTCGCTGTATTTGGTAGCCATTCCAAACAACCCCGTTATCCACATCCAGAATAAAGCGCCTGGGCCTCCTACTGTAATGGCCGTGGCTACCCCGGCTATATTTCCCGTACCAACCGTTGCCGAAAGAGCCGTCATTAAAGCTTGAAAATGGCTGATATCACCAGGTTGATCGGTATCTTCTTTGCGTTTAATCAAGGCCAAATAAAGCGAATACAACAAGCGCCGAATTTGAATGCCTTTAAGCAAAATCGTTAAATAGATTCCCGTACCGACCAAAAGTACCAATAAAGGCACGCCCCAAACATAATCGCGCGTTACCGAAAAAAAATGCATAAGCTGTTGCGCAGACATTCGCCACAATCCTCCATATATTAAACTTTCCCTGCAGACCCTACCCTAAAATCGTTCGCATGATCCTCAGAAGCGACAAATCGCTTTAAGGTCCGTCACAAGTCATCATCAAACGACTGAATCGTTCCGTTACCTTAGGTAAAACTAAATTTACTAAATTTCGGATATTCGATGCCAATCAAATAAAATGGCTTCCAATACACCACCGGCAATGGCAAAAGCTGTGGAAGGTAAAATACGCAAACGATCCGCATGTTCTTCGGATCCAATCTCAACTACAGGCTGTCCGGCAGGAACAAAAATCCCGCTATTCAACTGTCCTTCAATTATTCCGTTGCTTGTGGAAGTTAACGGTAGGTCATCAATTAACCCAATTTCATCTCCCGTAAAAACCGGTTGTCCGGGCTCTTTTAATGCTTGAAAAATACCAGCGCTTGGGGCTTTGATTGTCGTATTTTTGCTTGATATCGTTACAACCGTTTCAAATGCATCTTTGTTAAAAGGATAAATAACGCGGCCCAGGTAATTTTTATGGACGGAAATTTGGTAATGCGTGTCTTTTATGGTTTCTCCCTGTAAACCGATAAGCACTGCGGAATCGGTAAAATTCTTTTTAAACACCGTAAAAATAGCGCTATCAAGGCAAACGACATATTCCGCCGAAAATACAAATCCCCGTTTGACATCTTTGGGTTGCACAATAGGAAGTTCATTATTCAATAATGTAAATTGAATAAAATCATTTAGATTGCCATGCATTGGAAGTAAATCTTGTTCAAGAACATTGCTCCAAGTACGTGCTCGGATGGAATCTATCGTCTTGGCACCAGCATAAACCGCCCTTGTAAATGTACGGAAATAGTGCAAATCATAGGGAACCAGAGCGGCAAGCAAAACGGGTTTAAATCCGGCTCTAAACAATCTTAAAGCACAAGCCGTTGCCAGATCATCCGTACCACAAATCAAAACCGTCGGAATGGACATTAAATTTCCTTTAATTTATATTCGTTAATATCCCCGATAAAAACCTGATCATAAAAATCTGTTAAATTACGCACAATGGGGATAATACGATTTTCATCGATCAGTGATTTTACATGATTTAAGTATAGGATTCTTTTTAAGGATGTTGCCTTCTCGGAAGTTTGCGGACAAAAAGCAGAAGCCCATTTTTGCCAATACGTTTTTATGGCATCGTCAAACGATTCCTCTTTCTGCTGTTTAAAATCGTTAATCAATTCGGTAAGATTCTCTTCTAAATATCCATACCCGAAGGTGTTAATAAAAACAAAACGTTCCCGTAACTTTTTTTGAATCAAAGTTGCAGGAGGAACATTTTTCAGTAAACTGATGATGTGCACTTTGGGAGGCATATTGGACACCAATTCCTCCCAAAATGCCAAATCTACCGGGCTCAGCAAATCGTCATTAATCGCGCTACACAAATAATAGGTCTGAACATTGGCCGCATCGATTTTACGTTTTAACAGTTCCGGCCGGATATCCACCAAAACCTGACCCTGCACGGGAAATGGCATGGGAGAATCGCTTACCAGCAATGCCGTTTTTCCTTGGCCCGTTATTTCACGCGCCAGGGTGGCACTTAAAACTTCTAGAGACTCATCGCCGCATAAAAAGACGAACGGCATTTGCTCCAATCCGAATGTATTGTAAAACAAATGATTCATGGATGCTACCGTACCTGTGGCATCATGGGAATGCCAAAATCAAAAACTTTTTTATCAAAAGAAAAAATCATATCCACTTTTTTGCGCTTAATGGATTCTTTAAGATAAAAATGATATAAGCTTAATTCTCTGTTATTCGAACGAAGAAAGTTGTTTAATGCCGAACGACGCACACGCTTTGAAATCCAGTCCACACGTAAGTTTATGGTTAATACAGATTCTTCGATGATTTTCATAAATTTAGCGGCAAAATCAATATCAAAGCGATCTCTTAATATCTCTAACACCCTATCTATTACATAGTTATTTGTTACCAGCTTGGCATCGCGTTCCAGAAGGTACTGAAAAAAATCCTTCGCATTTTGATGTTGAGCCTGCTTAGGATCAATAAGAGCCACCCAGGCAGAAGCATCGATGAAGCAGGTCATAATTTTCATCTTTTTTCCGCCTCCTTGGCCAAATCAAACAAACGTGTCAAAGGATTCTTGGAAATATGGATTCCAAGACGACCAACTCGAATGCGCTTAATGGAAACTTCGATTTTATCACCTTCCTTAAGCTCAAGTTTGGCCACAATTTCGGAAGGAATTTCAATATGATTTTTTTCTTTAAGCTGCGCAATAAAACTACCTGATAACATAACTTACTCCATTAAATACCAATTATAAAATTCCTTCATTTCAAATATGCCGTCTTCGCAAACAACTTTGTAAATTAAGTTGAAGGGCACCGATTCCTGATAAATATTCGGAACCTGAATTTCCGGATTTTTAGGTTTGTAAACTTCGTTGCCGTCATATTCGTGAAATTTGACCGATCGTTCACGTTCAAACAGAATTGTCTTGGTATCGGCCGTCAAATAAACAGGAACATTAAAATGCCGAGCGGTTAAACACAAAGGTAACGTCCCCGAACGATGAATAAAACCTTTTTCGTACAACCGATCGGCGCCGATAAGCACCAAATTAATTTTAGGTAACATTACCCCCATCTGTGAATCGCCGACTACCGTTGTTTTTATGCCCAAGTCGGCCATGATTTCCGCGAATTCCGCTCCGTCTGCTAACGGATCGCTTTTTAAAACAAACAATTCAAAATGACGCTTTTGCTTTTCGGCTTCTAATAAGGCCAGCTTAATTATGTAATCATTGCTTAAGGTCATGATGCGGTTCCCCTGTGCTATGGCTCGGGAGGCCATGGCTGCAATCTTTTCCGCATTTTGCTCCAAACTCTCCCGTTCGGCTAATATTCTTGCTTTTAAAACGTCCAATATCTCTCTGTCCGGTTTTTCCGATTTTAAAATCCGTTTGCAATGATTTAACAAATACGTAAAGGTTCTACGGATAAGTGCTTTATTCGGTTCGGCTTTAATGGCATACCGCGAAAGCGCGTGCATTTGCTCAAAAACATCATCACAGGAAAACGATTTCTTTTTTTCATACTCATTTACAATATCACCAAATGCATTTAAACAATCGAAAATAATCTTATAACTATCTGCTCTCGGACTGACAAGATGTTCATAGTTAATCATTGCGAACCACCTGATTAATCCAGTTTAAATATGCATTGCTACCTTTTTCAACAGGCAAGGCAATCACTTCGGGCACTTCATAAGGATGTAATTCCAAAATCCTTTGCTCCAGCTTAGCGTATAAGGATTCTTTGGTTTTAATAAGCATCAACGCTTCGGAATCGTGCTGAATTTTTCCCTGCCAAAAATACACGGACGTCAGCTTGGGTACAATATTACAACATGCCGCCAACTTCTCCCCGACCAGTGTCTCGGCCATTTTCTGCGCACTTTGATTATCGGGAAGTGTGCATAAAACCATTAAAAATTTTTCCATAAAAGTACCGGTTTTTTTATTTGCGGTTTTTCATTGAGCAAAGAATACAAATTAAAAATTTTTAATGCAAGTACCCACGTCAATTTTTAAATATGATTTCTAACAATAGCAAAATGATATCCGTTGCTTTCCATTTTAATTAAAAAGCAACAATCCACAAAAAGCCTATTTCCGAAGGTATTTTACCTGTTATTCAATACTACCGCCGTACCGAAATCCTTTAACCTAAAAATGTACGTATTTTGCCTTCTTTTGCTTTAGGCAAAGCAATTTCTGATTTTGTAGATCTTTTGATTTTAGTGCATATTATCACATTCTACTGCATATTTATTATTTATAATTAATCGTCCTCATTTCTTTCAATGATTAACGAGAAGGAGAGTTTATCATGGAGCGATTAAAAAAAGCTTTGCATTATGACCGCAGCACACACCCGGAACGCACCAATGCAACGCCGGAACGTCTTTTTGAAATATTAGAAAACGTATTGGGAACAAAGGCCCAAATGCATATTCAGGCGTTAACCCCATTATTAGGTCCCCCGCAAATGCCCGTAAACGACAAACAGGCATCTCAAATTGTTTCCTATTTTGATAAGGCAAATTTTGACCGGAATAGTTTAACGCGCATAATCGAACAACTTGAATATTCGGAAATTTCAACTGCCGAGGCCATTGCATTGCATCATCAATTCAAAATTCCTGTTTCTCATCCCGAGGAAGATATTATTCCTGTTAAAGGTGACGGATGTTGGATTATGGATACAAAAGGCAAATGGTATCTGGATATGGACAGTAATTACAGTGCTACTAATTTGGGCATGGCCAACGAGGAAATTGCCCTGGGTTTATATAATCAGGCGCGAACGTTGATTTCTATGAAAGAGGACAGAATTCAAATTGCCCGCACACGTTTTTTAAAAGAAATCCACTCCATGATGCCGGAAGGTTTAACGCAATTTTACTGGCAAAATTCGGGTGGCGAAGCGGTAGATAAAGCGCTGAAAATTGCCAAAGCCTTTACAGGCACCACTAAAGTTATTGCTTTTAAAAACGGGTTTCACGGGCGGACACACGGAGCGGTTGCCGTAACCTGGAATGAAAAATATCGCAAACCCTTTGGCCTGCACAATTCGGATTGGGTGCAGTTTGCCGAATTCAACAACATCGACAGTGTCAAACAGATGCTAAACAAAACCGGCGCCAAAATCATCATCTTGGAAATGGTTCAGGGCGAAGAAGCCGGTAACCGGCCGGCCAAACAGGAATTTGTGGACGCTCTGTGGGCATTAGCTAAAGAAAAAGGGCTGGTTATTATTGACGACGAGGTACAAGCCGGATTCGGACGCACGGCAGTAAAAAGGGGGGATTGGTTTGCTTGCATGAGTTACGGAGTGGTGCCGGATATTATGGTTATCGGAAAATCATTTGGCGGCGGTTATCCGGTTACGGCTGTTGTAACCAAAAAGGAAATCAGTGAAGCCATGCAATACGGATACGATGGCTCCACATTTGGCGGCAACCCCATGGCCATGACGGCCGCTCTTATTGCCACTCGACAAATGCGCGAACGTGATATTACGTTTAATGTTGTTGAACGAAGCAAACAAATGATGGAAGGTTTTAAAAGATTAGAAAGCACCTATCCGGTTGTAAGTGATGCGCACGGCCGCGGGTTGATGGTAGCTTTTTCGTTGGGAAATGCGGAAAATGTAAGCTTAGTACAAAAAGCGCTTACAAATAACGGCATAAAGGCAAGTCTTTCCACCGGGCCCTATATTCGCTTTCTGCCACCTACGATTATTACCGAGGGAGAAACGGACTATTTTCTGAATAAATTGGAAAAAGCGATCGCTTCCGTGCTTTGAATAAGTTTAATAAAAAATACTATGTTATTGACCGTTTAAGAAAGGGAAGAATATTCGCTCTTTTAAAAAGCAAACAAGCCGCTCAACAAAGCGGCTTGTTTTTTTATGAAAATTTCGTTTAAAGACGCTTACGAACCCACTTTTTGGATAAAATACTGATGAATGCGAAAATCATTTGTCAATTCCGGATGAAATGTCGCCGCCAGTACTCGTTCATTGGCCGCTAATACCACATCCTGTTTGTATTTCCCCAAAATGCGTACATTGTTTCCCACAGAAACGATTCTCGGAGCACGGATAAAAACGCCTTCAAAGTCTATCGTTTCGCCGTCCAAATCGAGCCGAACGGTATCGATGAAGGAATCGACCTGCCGTCCGTAGGCATTGCGCTTCACTTCGATTTCAATCAATTTCAACGGATCCGACGGCAAATGTTCACGCGTCATTCCCAGCAAAATCAACCCTGCGCAAGTACCCATAACAGCTTTATTCCGGCCAAATTCAATGAGCGGTTCACGTAGGCCAAACTTCTCAATAAGCAATAACTGTGTAGTCGATTCGCCTCCGGGAATAATCAGTTTATCGCATTGCTGCAATGTCTTTTCGTCCTTGACTAACAGGGCCTTGTGTCCCAGGCTCTCAATAGCTTCCCTGTGTTTGCCGAAATCGCCCTGTAAGGCTAAAATCCCTATGTTCAACGGTAATTACCACCCTCTCTTGTTCAACTGCATTTCTTCCGGAATTTCACTCATTTCGATACCGGGCATCGCTTCGCCCAAACCTTCGCTGGCACGTGCCACCACATCGGGATCGTTGTAATGGGTGGTAGCCAGTACAATGGCTTTAGCACGTGCCTCTGGATCTTCAGATTTGAAAATACCGGAGCCCACAAAAACCGATTCGGCGCCCAACTGCATCATTAATGCCGCATCGGCTGGCGTGGCAATTCCGCCTGCGGAAAAATTGGGTACGGGGAGTTTGCCGTTTTCTTTAATGTAAAGAATAATTTCCAACGGTGCACCGATGTTTTTGGCGTAAGCGGTCAATTCATCGAAATTCATTTGCGTAATATGCCGAATGCCATCCATTACGGTGCGCATGTGGCGTACGGCTTCCACGATATTTCCCGATCCGGCTTCGCCCTTGGTGCGAATCATAGCTGCGCCCTCGGCAATACGGCGCAGGGCTTCGCCTAAATCGCGGCAGCCGCAAACAAACGGAACCTTAAAATCATGTTTCCAGATATGATTTTTATCGTCGGCCGGAGTAAGTACTTCGCTTTCATCCACAAAATCCACACCAATGGATTGCAGAACCTGCGCCTCGGCAAAATGACCGATTCGGCATTTGGCCATTACCGGAATGGAAACCGCTTCCATAATTTCCTTAATCATTTTCGGATTGGACATTCGTGCCACGCCGCCTTGGGCGCGAATATCGGCCGGAATACGCTCCAGAGCCATTACGGCAACTGCTCCGGCATCTTCGGCAATTTTGGCCTGTTCGGCGTTGGTCACATCCATAATCACACCGCCTTTAAGCATTTCCGCAAGGCCGACTTTTACTTTGTAATCTTTATTATCCAAAAACATTGCATCACCTCTCTTTGTAAAAAATGTATTTTCTTTATTTTATTGGCAGCTTTTTCTGCCCGCCGTAATTTATTTTTTTAGGGGAACGGAGTCAAGCGCGGAATCCTTTTTCTTTTTATTACCAATCTTTACACGCCCTCACGCAAAATTTGTTCTACCCGCTCCATTGTTCCGGGAATTTGTTTTAAAAATCCGTGAATTAAATTGCTGGCCATACCGCGAAAAGCCAAAGGGCCAATAAAAAACAAATGCGGGTATTGAATGCTTTCACCGTTCTCCGTAATCTCCGGATAGTTTTTACGGTTAACGCGAATTCCAAAGTCGTTTAATACGGATAGATCGCCGTGATACCCGGTAGCAAAGATAATTTTATCGACTGTAATTTGCCAGTTTTTAAAGCGGACCACATTGTCTTGCACGGCCAAAACCTCCTGATGGGCTTTGTAACGGATAATTTCCATGCGGATCAATTCCTTTAAATAGCTTTCGTACACCCCGCGAATGTGGTATAGTTTATTGGTGTCCGAAAAAAAACGCAATTCATCCTGCGATACCATAAAAACTATCGAATAGCCCACCAAATCAATGGCTGTTTCGGCCGCACTGTTTCCTGCCCCAATAACCAAAACGCGCTTTCCTTTAAAATCCATCCGATTCCGGTAAAAATGCGAGTGCATAACATAAGGATTATTTTTTACCCCCGGAATGTCGGGAATATATGGATTACCAAAAATTCCGGTACCCACCATTAAAACAGGTGCCAAATAGACATTATTTTTATTTGTATGCACGACAAACCCATGAGCGGTTTGTTCAACTTTTATGGCCCGTTCTGCTTGGTTGACCTGCAGGTTAAAATGATCGCAATAGGCTTCCAAATAAGAAGCAAATTCATGCGCACGGCAATAAGGGCGCTCCACATCCATCTTCCAAATCGGAAATTTCACCGAAAGGCTGGTCCAATCCCTTTGAGGCAAACAAGGAGAGAGCAATAGCATGTTTGGTCGAATTTTCCGCCAGGCCTGACCTACTTTACCTTGTTCCAAGGTAACATAATCGATCTTTTTTTCCGCAGCTATTTCCGAGGCTTTTAAACCGGCCGGGCCTCCTCCGATAATAATCAGCTCTTTTTGTATTTCGTTTCGGGTCATCGAATTTTCTTTGTTGCTATGTATCATCCTGTCCGGTTTCCTGCCGGTGTTTTGCTTCATCCATAATTCGACAGGCTTCCATAATCACGTTCATGGTAGAATTTTGTATGTTCCGCGGCGCATCGACTTGCTGCGATTGAAACTGAAACGTTCCTTCATCTAAAGCCACCAGCTCGTACATGGCTTGTTCACCCTGGGCATGGTCACTAACCGCGTGCCACAACTGTCCGTTTTTAATAAATATTTTCCCGTTGGTTTTCCCGCGGACCGTAAGCAAGCCGGTTTTTTTATTTAAATTAAGCATTTGCACCACTTCCACCAACGAAAGGTCGTGCAAATCGCCGGAAAACCCCTTTTGTTTTTCACTAGTATCTTCGATTTTTTTGAGATTTTGGGTACGCGCCAGCAATTCTTCCACCCGCCTTAATAGTAATTTGCGATCAATCGGTTTGCTAAGATATTCGTCGGCACCGGCTCGAAAGCCACGGATTTCCATTTCGGGGTCATCGAACGAAGTAAGAAAAATGAACGGCACCAGAGGTATTTGCGAATTTTCCCGAATCATCCAACAAAGTTCAATGCCATCCATTTGCGGCATCATCACATCCGAAATAATCAAATCGGGTTTTTCTTTGTTAGCCAGCTCATAAGCTTTTTCGCCATTTTCGGCTTCAATAATTTTGTACCCTTTACCCGACTTGGCAAGCGTAATGTTCAACAAACGCAATACATTTGGATTATCATCCACAATAAGAATTTTGGCGGCCATGCCAAACTCCATATTAACTTAATGTCTCTCGCTATTTCACGTTAACTTCAAATTTGTTTGGCAAGCACATGCTTAAACCATTCGGTTGCAAAAGCCGAGATTTTTGGCCTTTGTTCGATTGAAGCTAATCGTTTTTAACGTTTATAATAATTAATATTCAGATTTTTTACAGCCCCTGCTTCGTCCAAGCGGCGGACAGGCGTATTGTGCGGTGCCGTGGTCACCACCTCCAAATTCTCGTCAATTTCCTTATCGATCTGAAGCATTATTTGCACAAAGCGATCAAGCATTTCTTTACTTTCGCTTTCGGTGGGTTCGATCA
The DNA here is from genome assembly GCA_964598255.1 of uncultured Caldithrix sp. Lineage (GTDB taxonomy): Bacteria > Calditrichota > Calditrichia > Calditrichales > Calditrichaceae > Caldithrix. The sequence goes on from CAZRBA010000016.1 coordinate 11,437, forward strand.
TCAGCGCTTCTTTGACGATTAACGGAAAATAAACTGTGGGAGGATGCACACCGTAATCAAGAAGCCGTTTGGCAATATCCAGTGCTTTGGCTCCGCGTTTTTTCTGCTTGTCGGCAGAAAGTACGAATTCGTGCATGGTGCCGCCGGTAAAGGGAATTTCGTACACGCTTCGTAATTTCGCCCGTAAATAATTCGCATTCACAATAGCGTGTTTGCTTACCTGCGGCAGCCCTTCCTTGCCTAAAATACGCAAATAAGTGTATGCGCGCACAAAAATAGCAAAATTACCGTAAAACGATTGAACTTTTCCGATAGAATTAGGCAAATCATATTTGAAACAATAGTTGTCATTTTCTTTTACAATAAGGGGAACGGGTAAATATTCCTTTAATTTATCGTTTACCGCAACGGGTCCTGAACCTGGTCCGCCGCCGCCATGAGGCGTGGAAAAACTTTTGTGTAAATTCAAATGCATTAGATCGAATCCCGTATCGGCCGGACGTACAATACCGAACAGCGCATTCATATTGGCACCGTCCATATACATCAGAGCGTCCACCCCGTCCATCAAAGCGCGAATCTCTTTCAATTGCGTTTCGAAAATTCCCAGCGTACTGGGATTGGTTAACATAATGCCGGCAACATCCTCGTTTGTTTTGGCTTTCAAATCGTCCAAATCTACCAGGCCCTGCGCAGTGGAACGAATGGTCTGGATGCGAAAACCGGCAAGACGAGCCGAAGCAGGATTTGTTCCGTGCGCCGAATCGGGTACCAAGATAACCGTGCGTTTTCGGCTTTTCATTTGGTGGTATTTTTGAATCAAAAGCAGACCGGTTAGCTCGCCGTGGGCTCCGGCCGCAGGTTGCAAAGTAATACCGCTGAATCCGGTAATTTCCTTCAGCATTTCCTGCAATTCGTACATTAATTGCAATGCCCCCTGCGCCTGCTCCTGGGGTTGATCGGGATGCAGGCGGGCAAAGCCGGGTAAAGCGGCAACCTGCTCGTTTATTTTGGGGTTGTATTTCATGGTACAGGAACCGAGCGGATAAAACGCTTTGTCCACATGATGATTTAATACGGACAATTCCACAAAATGACGCACGACTTCATTTTCCGCAAGCTGGGGCAAATCGGCAGATTCGCCACGCAGCAAATGAGCGGGAATTAATGTTTCTATTTTCCGAGGGGGAACATCTGTTTTGGGCAGCGCATGCCCTTCACGTCCTTCTTTGCTTAACTCGAATATCAACTTCCGGTACATCTATTTCTCCTTGTTCATTTTGCTTTCGGAAACCGTTACGCTAAAGTTCTTTTCTCTGGCGGCCTCCAGGCAACGATGGACTCTTTGCAACAAAAAATCCGCGTTTTGTTCTTTCAACTCTTCCGGTGCGGTGCTTACCACGCCTACTTTAACCACCAAATTCTGCAATTCGGGCAATTTGCGTTTTCCGGGATGAAGCGTTTCCAGAATGTCTTGGTCCAAATAATCCGTGGTCGAAAGAACAACACGAATACGTTCCGCTTCGATAAACGCACCTTCTTGGTCGGTATGCGGCATAAGAACGTAAAACAAACCTTCGCCCGAGCGCGCCAAAATATCGGCTTTGCGTGTTTTGGTCAGCAAAAAATTAGCCATCTTCATTAAAATATAGTTGCCAAGTTGGTGCCCCAGTGCTTCGTTCAGTCGATCCATTTCTTCAACCGAAATAACAGCCAAAGACAAATCACGACCATAGCGTGCCGAAATTTGAATTTCTTCTTTTAAGCGCACTTTGAAAAAATTAAAATTGTACAATCCGGTCAACTGATCGATCATCGGATTCTCGCTGACCACTTGCGAATGCTCGATAAATGCCTTGAGTTCTTTCTGAATTTTTTTGTTGGCAATAGCCAGACGGTGATTTTCGTCCTTGAGCATGCGTAAAATATCATTGCGTTTGATAATGCTTTTTACGCGGGCTACCAGTTCTTTGGAATTGAACGGCTTTAAAAGATAATCGTCGGCACCCAATTGCAAACCGGTTACCCGATCGGTAGGTTGAATGTAATTAGCCGTTAAAAAAACCACCGGAATATCACGTGTTTTCCGATTTTCCTTTATGATTGTGCAGGCTTCAAAGCCATCCATAACCGGCATCTTGGCATCAAGAATAATAAGGTCGGGGAGTTCTTTTTCCGCCAGATCAACGGCTTCTCTGCCGTTTTTTGCCTTAAAGACGTCAAATTCGTAAAGTTCGAAAATTCGTTCTAATGTTTCGAGCATTTCTTCATTATCATCGGCAATTAAAATGGATGGCATGTGCACATTCCTTCATTAAGATACAATCGATTTCATAAGCCGGATATAATCATCCAGCTCTTTTATTGACCGTTTTTCCGTAACGGCGATCAGAAGATGATTGGGTAAATTATCTTTTTCCAGACTAATTCCGGCCAGAATACCATGCTTTAATAAGGTTTTTACTACCTGTGTGGCCGGAATAGGCAATTGTATGGTAAATTCCTTAAAAAACGGTGCTTCAGAAACTAAACGAATGCCTGGAAGCGCGTTTAGTCGGTCGGCCAAATAGTGCGCTTTTTGTACACACAATTCCGCCACCTGTTTGAATCCGTTTTTACCCAAAGCCGCAAGATAAACGGCCGCCCGAACGGTGAGCAATCCGGAATTGGTACAAATATTAGATGTGGCCTTCTCGCGGCGAATATGTTGTTCGCGTGTTTGCAACGTCATCACATAACCGGTTTTGCCATCCACGTCTTTTGTCTCTCCGGCAATACGGCCTGGCATTTTGCGTACCAGTTCCGATTTAACCGAAAATAGCCCCACATACGGCCCTCCAAAATTCAAATGATTACCTAACGCCTGCCCTTCGGCAACGGCAATATCCGCATGGTAATCTGCCGGTGGTTTTAATACGCCAAGCGCAATGGGATCGTATATCTGAATTAGCAATGCCTTTTTGCCTTCGCGCAAGGCATCGAACCGCGCCATGTCTTCTACAAAGCCAAAGTAATTGGGGCTTTGCACCACAATGCAGGCCGTTGTATCATCTATTTCCCGGGCGGCAAAATCCGCATCAAGGATAAACGATTTGGCCGGAATTTCGACCATCTGCACATCAATATTGTTTAAATAGGTTCTGATAATCGCTTTGTAGCGTGGGTTTAATGTGGATGGCAACAACACCTTATTTTTACGGGTATGTCCGAGCGCCAGCAAAATGGCTTCGGCCAGTGCGGAACCGGCCTCGTACATGGAAGCATTGGTCACGTCCATTCCGGTAATGGCACAAATTAGCGACTGAAATTCGTACATCACCTGCAAATTGCCCTGGCTTACTTCCGGTTGGTAGGGCGTGTAAGCCGTGTAAAATTCCGGACGAGAGGTAATTTCGTCAACAATGGCAGGCACATAGTGGTCATAAGCTCCGGCCCCGGCAAACGGAACGAGCGGTTTGTTTTTGGCGGCCAAATTTTCCAGTAATTGGCGGGCTTCCAATTCGGAAAGACCCTCCGGTAATTGGTATTCGCCATTAAATCGTAAATCTTCCGGAATGTTGCCAATCAATTCTGCAAAATCTTTCACACCGATCTCATGCAACATGGTTCGTACATCGCGTTCGGAATTCGACCAGTAACTCATAATGGCACCTTTTTCTGTTTAAATTTTTAACAAAATCAAATGGTTTGAAAGACCGAATTTAATATTTTTCCAAAATAATAACAAAGTTTTCTGCATGCCTGGCAAAAAATTTACGAATGCAGTAAAATGCGCGCTGGCAGGGCCTTTTCGTACGGTCGGAGTTTAAAACCGACAAATGAGACAAGGGCTGCCCTAAAAAAATATTACGTTATTAGGTCGTTACAATCTTTACATTTTTTCTCCGGGCAACCCTTCTCTTGCTGAGCGCAAGCTGTGTATTATTCGCTTGCGGGCCGCTCTTTAAACATTTCGCTAATGCCGCCCAGCGAGCTTAACACACCTGTGGCTTCGACCGGTAAATAGACCACCTTGTTGTTTTTTCCGCTGACCATTTCGCGCAGGGTTTCGATGTATTTGATGGCAATTAAATACTGAGACGGATTTCCTTTGCTTTTGGCAATGGATTCGGTAATAAATTCAATCGCTTTTGCTTCGGCTTCGGCCACTTTAATTTTGGCTTCGGCTTCGCCCTCGGCACGTAAAATTTTGGCTTGTTTTTCACCGTTCGCCCTCTGAATTTCCGATTCTCGAACACCCTCGGCCTGTAAAATTTTGGATCGTTTTTCACCCTCTGCCTGCAAAATGATGGCCCGCCGATCCCGCTCGGCACGCATCTGTTTTTCCATGGCTTCTTTAATATCTTTGGGCGGATTAATATCCTGCAATTCCACGCGATTTACTTTAACGCCCCATTTATCCGTAGCCTCGTCCAAAATATTGCGTAGTTTGCGGTTTATCGTATCACGCGAGGCCAGCGTTTCATCCAAATCTAATTCGCCGATGACATTACGCAAGGTGGTTTGCGTTAATTTTTCGATGGCATCCGGCAAGTTAACGATTTCGTACACGGCCTTTTTGGGATCGGTAATTTGAAAATAAAGTAAGGCATTGATTTCGATAACCACATTGTCTTTGGTAATTACCGACTGCCTGGGAAAATCGTAAACCGTTTCGCGCAAATCGATGCGATTAATGGATTTGTGGATGATAATCTGACGACCGTCGGGCATTACTTTAATGTACTTCCATTCAATGCGCCGCGGTGTTTCGAATATCGGCCAGATGATGTGAATACCGCTGCCCAAAATTCGATGAAATTTTCCCAAACGTTCGACAACCATGACCTGTGCTTGCTGGATCATCACCAATCCCTTTACGGCAAATGCGATTACAAACAAGGCTACGGCAATCATAATTACGGTTGCTGCTGTCATTGTTTATTCTCCTTTTCTATTGGTTCTACAATCAGGGTTACACCTTCCACGGCATTTACCCTAACTTTTTGGCCTGCGCCTATGTGTTCGGCCTTCTGACTACTCGCTTTCCAGTCTTCTCCTTTTAGCTTCACGCGGCCTTTGCCCGAAAGGACCTCGATGGGCTCTTCCACTATTCCGATTTGACCGATCAGGGCATCCACATTCGTGGGAATTTGTTTTTGTTGCGGGTACAAGTATTTTAAATATAACGGGCGGATGGTTAAAAACAGAAAAACAGTAGCCACGGTAAATGCGAAAATCTGCCACCAAAAATGTGCCTGAAAATAGGCAGGAATAGCGGCAACAAAGCAACCCAGACCGAACGTACCCACAATAAACCCCGGGGTAAAAATTTCGATAATCAAAAAAATTACCCCTAGCAAAATCCATAAATACCACAATTCCATAGCACCTCCCTTACTTTTAAAAAATGCGCAAATTCGCCTTTACGCCGAACTTTGGTTATCTCCGTGGACGATCTGCGCCATCCGAATCGAAATGACGAACATTCATACAAACAAAATCTTCAAATATTCAAAAACGGTTACCATGGGTGAGAATACTCGCAAATATTTACAGTTTGGGGCAAAAAATTGTATAGGTGTTTGTCATCTTCGGTTGCAATAAAAACATGCGCGCAGAAAAAGTATTCTTGCATATCCCCCCCCACACACGTTCCTTTCCGCTTTGCCAAAACCCGAATCAATGTAATTTCCAGCGCAAACCTAAGCCAAAAGCGTATTCCCTAATTCCGCAGCTCCGCCCCATCCGCAGTATCGCACTTATTCCGGTTCCAGACTTGTATTGGTAGGTCATTTTTATCAATGCCCCTTTTTTGTCGTAAGGTGTAAAATTCAGACCGACAAATATTTCCGTATGTTTAAAAATAATACTGCTCAATCCGGCACTGACCAATCCGTTTAAATACATGGGTTGATCGTAAAATAACTGAGTCCGAAAATTCAACCAAGAAGGTCCCAAGCGCACAAAACCGCCTGGCAGCCAATGTTTATTATCCCCTATATTCCTTGAAAAGTAAGAATAGGCAACGCCGAACCCCAAATATTTGAAATCAAAATAAAAAGAGGGTGTAAAAATAAAATAGGTTACATGCGAATAGGAATATCGATTTTGAGCACCGGAAAGATCGCAATGCTCTTCCATATCATTTAAAACCTGGCCTTGGGCAGCAACAGCGAAGTTTTTATTAAACCGGTGGCTAATTCCTGCCCCTGCTTCATTGAACGGTACCGTTTTTTTATGCAAAACCTGATCACTGCAATCACGCGCAATTAACGCATATTGGCCGATATCACCGTAAATTTGAACAGTGGTTTGTGCGGAATCTACGGAAGGGGTGGAAATACTGATAGGCATTAACAAGATGAAAATATAGGATAGGCTTCTTTTTAATTTACTTAATTTGCGCATGCCTCTTCCGAGAAAATTCAATTTTTCGGCAATAAATTTACAATAAAATAAATCAAAAGAAAGAGGAAAAATTTCATACTGCGCTTTTTTAACGAATTTTGCTTTTCCCCTTATTTCTCCGAATGCGGGCATAAAAAAAACTCCGGCCGAAACATTCGCTACGACCGAAGCTTTTTCTGTTTGCAACAACGGGCTTAAGCATTAACCCAGGCAATGGTTTTATCGCGTAACGAACGGTTTAGCAAATCGGCATGTTCGGCCGTGATAGGCACTTCCAAAATTTTATGCAAGTGAATTTGATTGTCCGTTTCCACATGAATCGAGCTGAAGATCAACAAGCCTTTGTCCAAGTTCACGGTGTAAACACCCATTTCGTTTTCTTCGGCATAGCGTTGTACCAACTCATCCTTCAATGCTTGCTGCAACCCGCCGGCTGCAAAAATACGAACATGTAAAATCACATCGAATTCGGGATTTTTTTCGGCAATGGCCCGCATGGTTTGCACGAATAACTCTATGGTTTCGTCAATGGGCGTTTCGCCGCCAAACATTAAAATAACACCTTCCGGATCAAAATCGATTACGCTTTGAACCACTTGCGGTACATTGTCTTTTTGCACGATAAAGTGCGCTGCACGTCCTTCGTTTAACGAAACAAACACCGCTTCGGTAGCAGCGCTAATGGCATTGCAAATTGTGTTATTCACCGAAATAATCGCTATTTTGGTGTAATCATCCAAAACATGCTCGGCAACCACCTTGCCTGTTAAGGCTCTCAAATAAATCTCTTCGGCAAAAGTTGTTTTCGCCATAACAATCTCCTTATTTTTTTGTTAGATATATTTAACATTACAAAATAATACTGTTTGATTAGCGATTTTTTGTAAAGTTACAATCCGTTTCCATAGCAGGTAAAACAAATAACTATTCGTATTTAGAAAATTTTACTACCTTTTATTCTTTGCAAAATTTCGGAAACTTGCGTAAATTTATCGATAGTCTATTCACAACCACACAAGAAAGGTAGAATCATGAGTGAACCGATTGATGTCGGCTGTGCGCGTCCGACCGGAGGCCCTGTGGGCGAATCACCGGCTGAGACACATGCACCGGAAAACGATGTCATCAAACAAAAGGAGGTCCAAATGGTCCAAGTAGGCAAAAAAGCCCCGGATTTTACGGCACCCGCTTATCATAAGGGGCAATTTGTTAACGTTAAGCTTTCAGACTATCTGGGTAAATGGGTACTGCTGTGCTTTTACCCTGGTGATTTCACCTTTGTCTGAGCAACGGAAGTTTCGGCAGTTGCCGAAAAGTATCCCGAACTTCAAAAATTAGGTGTCGAAGTTCTTTCCATGAGCATAGACAGTGTATTCGTGCACAAAATGTGGAATGACAACGAACTTTCCAAAATGGTGGAAGGCGGCGTTCCTTTTCCGATGATGTCGGATACCGGTGGGCGCGTGGGTAAATTGTACGGTGTGTACGACGAAGATGCCGGCGTTGAGACGCGCGGTCGTTTTTTGATTGATCCCGATGGCGTTATTCAGGCCTTCGAAGTACTTACGCCGCCTGTTGGTCGCAATGTTAACGAAACACTGCGCCAAATTCAAGCATTTCAATTGGTTCGCGAATCCAAAGGCACGCAGGCTACACCATCCGGATGGAAACCGGGTAAAGCAGTACTTAAACCGGGGCCGGATCTGGTCGGCAATGTCTGGAAAGTGTGGAAAACAAGCGAAGCTTTTGACGAATAGACTCGGAATAAATTTGCTTTAAAAACGATTACGTTCTAATTTAAAGCAACGTACAAAAATAATCTCCGATCCTGTCCGTCCCTCCGGGATTGGCAGGGCGATGGGGAAGCCGGGCAACCGACTTCCCTGCCCGATGGATAATGTTACGATTATCCTGAATTGGCAAAGGAGATAATGTAAAATATGAATGCTTATTTACGGTATTTTACGTTATAAAGCCTCTTGCCAATTCGGCAAGAGGCTTTTTTTGTTTATCGAATTTAATTTGCAAAAAGCGAGGCGGAACGTGCGATTTACTTGGAAAAACGCTACCGATTCTTTAACCCGACGTGATACTTTGACGATCAGTTTGTTCGGCGCATTGTGGGGGTTAATGGAAATTACGGTAGGCGTCACGATTAAAGGTTTACGCATTCCCATGGGCGGTGCCATTTTAACCGCTATTGCTGTGATGATATTTACCACCGGACGTTATTTCGTTCCCAAACCCGGTGCCACCGTAATGATGGGAGCCGTGGCGGCCATCCTTAAAATATTTTCCATCGGAACCATTATTGCCAGCCCGTTTTTGGCAATTTTAATGGAAGGTTTAATCGGTGAAATCATACTTACCGTTCTTGGCACCAATCGCTTTAGTTTTGTTTTAACCGGCATTGTTCTGCTGCTTTATTCGGTTTTGCATCCCTTTATTTCGCAAGGTATTATTTTCGGGACCGATATTTACAAAATTTATCTCGAAACATTCAAGCGCTTGGGAGAGGTACTTCATATTCCCACTTCCCACCTGTTGTGGATTATAATGGCCTACGCCGGGCTGCATTTAATTTTGGGCTTTATTGCTGGCTGGATGGGTTTTAAGCTGTCTCGTAAGGTTGAAGAAGAACTTTTGATTTTGCGCAAACAAAAGGAGAAAGTGGCATGAAGCGTTACCGAATAACACCACTTATTCTGCTTTTAAGCATTGTCTTCATTAACAAACGCAACATGTTTTTGCTGTTTTCCGTAGCCATGATTCTAAGCGCTGTTGTGGATTTGCAAGCACTGCGTACGCTTTTTCGCCGTAAGTTCCTACTTTTTCTGGGAATTTTGGTTTTCGGTGTGCCGTTGTTCATCGGCCAGCGCGAATCGGCATTTTTGGGTATTCCCTATTCTCATGATATTTTGCTAATGAGTATTAATATGGGATTGCGCAGTTTGATTATTTTAACGGCCATTAAAATATTTACCGGCCATGTTTCGGTGGATCAAATGAGTGAGTGGCTTAAAAAAATTCGTTTGAAAAATTTCAGTGAAGTATTTGCCACTGCCATGCACTTACTACCAACCGTAAAAGAAATCTCCCTACGCACATTCGATGAATTTCGCAATTCCCCGAAACGGCTTAATCTTTTTGCACACGTCTTTAATTGGACGGCCAAACTAATTGCCAGATTACTATTTTTTGCCGAAGATTCCGTACCGGAGTAACGGAACAATTGTGATTTATTTTGGCCAACCGCTTTTCGGCCGTGCGCTTTCCCCAATGCCACATTAAAAACAATGGAGAACGTAAAGATGCGAATGCCCTGTTTGTTCTGCGTTTTATCGATTCTTTTTACTGTGCCTTCTTTTGCCGCATCCAAACCGCAGGCAAAAACGGACAGTTTAAAAACGTACTGGTTAAGCGAAATTGTAATAACTGCCCAAAGACAAGAGAACAAACCGCTTACCCCTTTGCTGGAAATCAACACCCGCGCCATTCGTCGAACGGACATTACGGAGGTAAGTCAGGCATTGAATTTGGTTCCTTCTTTGAATTTGTCCGTGAGTGCAAAAAACGAAAAAACTTTTCGGCTGCGCGGAATTGATCAACGCCAAATCAGCGTTTTTTTGGATGGCATTCCGATTTCCATCCCTTACAACGGCATGGTCGATCTCTCTCAATTTAGCGAAGATAATATCGCCAAAATCCGCGTAGCTTCCGGCATCTCTTCCGTTTTGTTCGGCACGAATAATATCGGGGGTTCGGTGAACATCATTACCGAAGAACCGTCTGTTTCGGGCAAAGCAAAAATTCGCCTCGAAACCGCTCCCTATGGGCATTTTTATGCTTCAGCTTCTCTGGGAAAATCGTTTCATCGTTTGATGTATCTTGTTTCTTTTGCGTACAATAATGCATCGGACTTTGTTCTGTCCCAAAACAGCCCACCCATGCCCAATGAAAACGGGAACAGACGCGATCATTCGTCTTTTAGAAAAATGAACGGTTTTGCCAAAATACGTTACGCTATTAACGACCATCATTTGGTCGGCCTTCATTTGGGCTGGGTAAACAATCGTTTTGACGTTCCGCCAAATGCCGTAAGTCAGCGACCCCGCTATTGGAAGTTCCCCGAATGGAATCGGTATTTAATAGGGCTTAACACCTATCACACATTCAAATATCTTTTTTTACGCAGTACTGTTTATTTGGACAAATACCAAAACACGTTAAAATCCTATGACGACGCCTCCTATTCATCGCAAAGCAAACGCTATGCTTTCACTTCGACTTACGATGATTATTCACTGGGAATAAATTTGTTTCCGGAAATACGATTTTTCCCTTTCGGAAAAACTTCCGGCCTTTTGGCATTTAAAAAAGATGTTCATCGCGAACAATCAAACGGCGGAGCATTTGAAGAGTACTCCATGCAAACCGTTAGTGCCGGGCTGGAACAAAACATGCGCTATTCTCGGTACGGTTCGTTCCAAATAGCAGGCGATATCGACTACCTAAAACCGCTAAAGGCACAAAACTACAACGTTCGCGATGCATTGTTTTTAGCTAACGGACAAATTTCGTTTAACTATTCCCCGCACAAATTTTGGACTTTACATTTGGCAAGCGCACGAAAAAGCCGTTTTCCCACTTTAAAGGAATTGTACTCTCAATATTTGGGACGTTCGGTAGCCAATCCGAATCTGAAACCCGAATACGGATTGAACAATGAAATCGGTTTGCATTTCGGACATCACCCATTTAATGCGGACTGGACCGTTTTTTATAATCGATTAAGCCGTTTAATCGTTCCCGTGGTAATCGGCAAACGCCTCACCCAAATGCAAAATATCGGACGTGCCGATTTTTACGGAACGGAACTTTTCTTTCGACACCACGGGCAGCGCATCGAATGGCTTGGCCATTACACGTATTTGCAGGCGCGTAACCGCAGTAAGCAACGCACTTCTTCGCATTTGCAATACAGGCCGGAACATAGTTTCTTTTTGATGTTCAATTACAACGTAACGCCCGCCTGGAATTTAGAAGCCGAATGGCAAGGAATGGCAGGACAATACTACCAAAATCCGGACAACCTGCGATGGCAAAAACTGAACGACTATTTTTTGTTAAATGCAAGAATTCAATTCAATCGGAACCGGATGCTGAAATTTTACGTTCGCGTAAACAATATATTCGACCGTTTCTATTTTTCCGAATGGGGGGTTCCCATGCCTGGCAGGCAAATTATTTTAGGATTAAAATCAGAACTGTGAGCCGCACATGAACAGACCGCAAATCGTTATTGTTTCTGGAAAGAAAAACAGCGGGAAAACGGCTTATTTACAAGAAATCCGTCAACGAGCACAAAAACGCGGTTGGCAGGTAGGGGGCTTTTTAAGTGAAGCAAAACTGCAAAACAACGTAAAAACGCAATACCGTTTACTCAATTTGCAAACCGAAGAACAGCGCATATTGGCCTGGCGAAAAAGCGATTCATCAGCGCTGGCAACAGGCCGTTTTGCCTTTGACCCTACCGTTTTTGCCTGGGGCAATCGATTTGTGCGCCAACAACTGCATTTTCCGGTAATCATTCTGGATGAATTCGGGCCTTTGGAAATGCGCGGAAAAGGTTGGTTCGACTTACTCGGATTTTTGCTGGCGCAATACCGAGGATTGCTTTTTATTTCCGTTCGTCCCGATCTTTTATCTTCGCTTATGCATCTTATCGGAACAAAAGTTCGTACGTAAAAATAAAACAAACCGGATGGCAAAAAAACGATAATCACAACAATTTGGGATGTACAACATGGAAAATCGCATCATTCTCATAACAGGTTCTACCGACGGCATTGGCAAACAAACAGCAAAAAAATTGGCCAAAAGCGGGGCCACTATCCTTTTACACGGACGTAACGCGACCAAAGGCCAAAGCGTAAAAGAAGAAATCATCAAAAGTACCGGTAATACGAACATCAAATTTTTTAAGGCCGATTTTTCATCTCTGCATGAAGTACGCGCTTTGGCCGAGGCTATCAAATCGCAATATCCCTACTTGAATGTATTGATTAATAATGCCGGAATTTTCGAAAGTTCTTTCAAAAGGAGCAAAGACGGTTTGGAGATGACATTTGCCGTAAACCATCTGGCACATTTCCTATTAACCTGCCTTTTGATCGATTCGCTCTGTGCCGGCGCTCCGGCGCGCATAATCAATGTAGCCTCCATGGCCCATAGCGACACAATCGATTTTGACAATTTACAAGGCGAAAAAGGCTATTCCGGTTACACGGCTTATGCCTACTCCAAACTGGAGAACATTCTTTTCACATTCAAATTGGCACGTCTTTTGGACGGAACCAACATAACGGCCAACTGCCTCCATCCGGGCGTTATTAACACGAAACTATTGCGCGCCGGATGGGGAATCGGCGGAGCTTCGACGGAACAAGGCGCACAAGCTATCGTATTTTTAACCGAATCGCCGCAATTGAAACAAAAGAGCGGAAAATACTTTTTCGACTTACAAGGCGAGCGCCAACCGACAGCAATGGCTTACGACGAAGGCGTGCAGGAACGCTTGTGGAATATAAGCGAACACTTGGCTGGCTGTTCGTTTGGCAAATTACCGAAACAATGCGCCTAATTCGGGGGAATTTTTCCCATAGCTTACTATCCGAAAAATGCAATAAAAATTTCGCTCTTTTTGTCCGAATTGCTTAAATTCATTGTTCGACAACTCAGGCAACTTTGATTTAGGAGACCCAAATGTTAATTCGTTCGCTATTTTTAACATTCGTATTATTCCTGTCGATTTCAATCGCCGGACAACAGCCCCAAACCATTCCCAATTTACCATCCAATGTTTCCATTCATCGTCTCGATAACGGCATGCAGGTTTTGATGATCGAAAATCCGGCTTTGCCTATGGTCGGGGTTAATGTGGTGGTAAAAGTTGGTTCCGCTTACGAAAATTTTGCCACCAGCGGCATGAGCCACATGTTGGAACATTTGCTTTTTAACGGAACGACCACCCGCACGCAAAAACAATTGTACGACGATGTGGATTTAATCGGCGGTTACAATAACGCCAACACTTCCCAATATTATACTAATTTTATGATGGTCACACCGGCCGAAAATATTCGCAAGGGAATGGAAATTCAGGCCGATATGCTCTTCCATTCCACCCTACCGGCCAACAAGTACAAAAAAGAAAAAGGCATTGTGCTCGAAGAAATTTCCAAAACTCTGGCCGACCCGAACGAACAGGCCGAACGCAACATTCTTTCTGTTTTGTTTAAAGGGCATGCATTATCTTTGCCCACGCTGGGCACCTATTCTACTATTAAAGCCATGAAATGCAAAGATGTTTATTCCTTTTACAAAAACAATTACGTGCCCAACAATATGTTGTTAAGTGTCATCGGAAATTTCGATTCAGCCCGAATGCTCCAATGGATCAACGAAATTTACGGCAAAGCCACACCGGGTGTCATTCAACGCGAACACATAGCGGATTGGAGTGTGGGCTTCGATACAACGCATTTGCAACTTCCGCAGCCGGGGCAGGTATTTCACCGTTTTTACTCGGGCAAAACTCCGTTACTTCAGCTTTTTTACAGAATTAAGGGCAAACACGATCCCGTCTTTTTCGAACTGATGGACAAAAAACTGAGCAAACTTTCTCGTTCCGTAAAACCGCAATTGGGCGATTCCGTTCTGAACGTGCGCATGGAAACTCGCCCCACGCCGGTGGCCAATTTTATTCAGGTAACGCTTCGCCTGAAAAGCGAACCTGAAAACTACGCACCGTTGGCAAACAAAATAAATACCGTTTTGCAACAAACAAGCTTTGAATTCACACCGGAAGAAATTAAAACCGAGGCAACCAAGGCCAAAACGGCCTTTTTAAAGAACATCGAAAAGCCGCACATGTTTGGTATTTACAATGCCGATCAAATTGCCGTGCAAGGCTTCGAATCCGTGCTCGATTCGTACGACAGTGCCGTTTATTTTAAAGAAGGAAAAGCCCTGTCCGCTTTTAAAGTTCCGGCAAACCCCGTCGTGCTTATTCAACTTCCGGATAAAGCTCCGACAAACGCGGGTAAAAACAAACCGTTAATCACCAAACTTTTTCCGGCCACCAACGGGCATCCGGCATTAATTGTCAAACAAAATGCAGCCAGCAATTTGTTAGCCATTCATTATCTCTTTAAACATAAAGCACCCTTGCAATCCAAATACGGAAAAAATGCGGCTCAAATTTTACATGATTGTTTTGGTCAGCGCATGCGCTCAAAAGCCAATTTAAAGGTCAGCTCCCAATTCGGACTAACCCTAAAAGTAAACGATAATCCGTACATTCCCATGGATGACATTTATCTTCATCCCGATTTTGGGTATATTCGCGTTGAGGCGCTGAACAACAATATCGAAGAATTGATTGGGTATTTAAATGCGCAAATGAAGGATTTCGTACCAACCGAAGCGGAGTTCAAGCAAGCGGTAGCCAAATTACACGGCCTACGCATGATGCGGCGCGCCGGAAATTCGGCAAAAAAACTGTTCCGGCGTTTGTACCGCAACGAAGCGTTCGAACCTTCACCTTATCCGCCCGGACCGGATACTATCAGCTACAAACAATTGTTGGCCTTTGCCAAGGAATACTTTCAACCGGGCAATATGATTATTTCTGTTGTTTCATCGGCCGCGCCGGATGATGTGCAGCGATGGTTTGCCGATTTTTCCGGACATTCCTGGGATAACGAACCCCAA
Source organism: uncultured Caldithrix sp. (assembly GCA_964598255.1). Lineage (GTDB taxonomy): Bacteria > Calditrichota > Calditrichia > Calditrichales > Calditrichaceae > Caldithrix. The sequence continues at coordinate 26,602 of CAZRBA010000016.1, forward strand.
CCTTATCAACCAACCATCCGCTTGCATGATAAGCCTTTAACCATCGAAAAACAGGGCGGTGGCAATCGCGCGTATTTGTACTACGGATTCAGTGAGGTCATCGAGCCGCAAGACAAACCGGCCTTACGGGCTTTGTCGTTAATTCTCGGCGATAAAATTGTCTTTGACATTCGCGAAAAACAAGGCTTAGCCTACCAGTTGAGCGCAGGCATCGAATTGGGTAACGATCGGGCTTTATTCTACATCGAGCAAGGAACACGTCCGCAAAACGTGGACAAACTGCTTCCTCAATATCCTAAATTCTTTTCAACAAAAATATTAAAAAAAGTAACGGAAAAAGATCTGCAAAAATCGGTAAATATGTATTTGGGACGCATGATGTTCCGACGCTTGTCCAGTATTAATCAGGCGTATTATTTGGGAACATCGTATTATTTTCATCATGATATTCACTACGATCAACAATTTTTACAGGCGGTAAAAAAAGTTACCTTACAGGAGGTAAAACAAGTAGCCCAAAAATATTTGCATGTTAAAAACCCGATTACGGTTATTGTTCGATAAATTTTGATAAATTGTGCACACCATGCCAATGGCCGGGCGAATTCGATCCTTTTCTCTTCGCCCAGGAGCTGGGTTTGCAAAACGGATTCGCAAAGGAATAAAAACAGGTGAGGAAAACATGAAAACCTATATTATCGCCTTAGCGATGCTTGGTATTTTTGCTGCAAACGTTTTTGCGCAATCGAATTACCTGCATCATAATTTAAATGTAATCGTACAACCAAAAGCACATTTCATTCGCGTTACCGATACGATTCGCATCCCCGAAAACATGCGTTCGGAAAAATTGGAATTTTTGCTGAACGATCAACTAAAAGTGACTTCCTTAACGCCGGGCGTAAGCGTAACCCTGATCGCCAAAAAGGTGGACGCGCTGGATACCGGCATGGATATGGAAGCGCCGCAAGTGGCCGAACGGGTCAAACAAAATCGCTATCGCATTGCATTCAAACAGCCCTCCGCGCAAAAATCTCCCATCGTTTTGCAATATTCCGGAACCATTTACTACCCC
>CAZRBA010000017.1:0-5349 GCA_964598255.1 uncultured Caldithrix sp.
GGCGGCCTTAACTTCAACCATTTCGTTGCTGGAAGTTCCGGTGGCGTTTATGGTGGACGAGAAAAAAATACCGCGCAAAAAGGTGGTGTGGGCTGTGGCTCTGGTAACCTTTGCCCTGGGGGTACCTTCGGCACTTTCGCAAGGCTCGAATCCCTTTTTAACCAATTTCGGTTTAATTCCCCAACGCTTATCCGATCCGGATTTTTTAAGCCAAATGAGTTTTGTGTTCGGTGATTTTTCGCTGGCGCTGGGGGCGCTGCTTCTGTCGATTTTTATCGGTTGGGTTTGGGGCGCAAAGAATGCGGCTGAAGAAATAAAACAGGGTTCCAAAACGTTCGGTGCGTTTTTCTCGGTTTGGGTGTTTATGATGCGCTATTTTATTCCGGTGATTATTTTTATTATTCTGCTCAATTTATTCGGGATTTTTGATTGATCGTAAGGATTTTTCTATTTTACCGATTTACTGCCATTTGATTTTTTAATGGTACAGAATAGACTTTTTTGTAAATGCTCCGATAAATCGGAGCATAAGTCAAAAAGCGTTAACGGTCACCAAGGGGAAGAAAACCGATAAATCGGTTTGCCGAACATTTGTGTTTCCATTTGAAAATACCGTCTCCTTGTCATACATTTATTTATCGCACAAATAAAGGACCGATTTTATGCTCGAAAAAAAAATTATCGTTGTCGGCGATCGCGTACTCATTCGTCCCGATGAATCGCGCAATAAAACATCGCACGGCTTGTATTTGCCGCAAGGCGTGGAAGAAAAAGAAAAGGTGCAGGCAGGATTTGTGGTTAAGGTGGGCCCTGGTTATCCCCTGCCCGAACCCACCAGTGCGGACGAGCCATGGGAAGAACGCCGGAACGAACCGAAGTACCTACCCCTGCAGGCGGAAGAAGGCGATTATGCCATTTTTATGCGCAAAGCCGCCATCGAAGTGGAAATCGATCATCAAAAATACGTCATCGTACCACAATCGGCCATCCTTCTTTTGATTCGGGAAGAACTGATCCCACCAAATGTTTCGCAATTGGACGAAGAATAATCGTTTTTACAGGGAATGAATACATCTTATGAATAATAAAGATCATTTGTATCTGAATTTTGTTTTTGTATTGCTTGTCTTTGTGATATTGTTGGCAATCGGTATTACCGGCTTTCGTTTAATCGAAGGCTGGAACTGGTTCGACGCCCTGTACATGACCATTATTTCCTTTTCAACCGTAGGCTTTCACGAGGTCCGTCCCTTAAGCCACGGAGGAAGAATTTTTACGATTTTTGTTATCTTATTCGGTCTAGTCATTTTGGCCATGCTTTCGGCCAGCGTGACTACCTGGTTCGTATCAATGCAAATTTTAGCCAAAAGGAAGATTCAAAAAATGAAGCAGAAAATAGCTGGCTTAAAAAATCACGTCATTATTTGCGGCGGCGGCGAAACCGCTAAAACCATCATTCGCGAATTCCAGCAAATGAAAAAAGATTTTGTCATCATTGAACACAAGCCGGAAATCGTACAAGAGTTACGCGATCTGTTTCCCGGTATGTTTATTATAGAAGGCGATGCCACCAAAGATGAAATTCTGGAAGAAGCCAACATAGCCAAAGCGCACGGCCTGATAACCACCATGCCCGTGGATGCTGACAACCTATTCATTGTCGTCTCGGCCCGTGACTTGAATCCCAATTTAATCATCATTTCACGCGCGGTCGATCCACACACTCAGGAAAAACTGTACAAAGCGGGTGCCAATTATGTGATCGTACCCAATGTTCTGGAGGGTATGCGCATGGCTTCGGTAATTTTGCGCCCCACCTTGATTAGTTTTCTCGAAGTGATGATGACTAGTACCGATTTGTCGTTACGTTTGGAAGAAATCAGTATTCCTCCGGATTCCAATCTGGTAAACAAAACGTTAAGCGAAGCTCGCATTCCGCAACGAACCGGTTTGATTGTAATTGCACTTAAAAGAGCCAAGGACTCTCAGTGGTTTTTCAATCCGGTCTCTTCCACAGTTCTCAATAAAAACGACAAACTGATTGTGCTGGGAGAATCGGATCGTATTGAAAAACTACACGAAATGATCAAAGAATAAAAACAGCCTGCCATGTCGCTCTCTTTTCCTGAAATTAAAAACGGATTTTATTTTAAATGTACCCTGTGCGGCGACTGCTGTACGGGTGAGCAAGAAGTGTTGCTCAATTGGTACGACCTATACAAGATGGCCCGATTTCTTAGTTATACCCATACAGCGCCGTTGTTCGAAGAAGGTTGGCTGGAACTGGTGCCGGACAAAACGCATGCCGTGTGGCGCCCGCGTATTCGCTTTAAGGAGAAGCCGTTTAAATTTTGTCCGTTTTTAAATAATGAGCTGGACGAACATAACGAACTAAAAGGTTACTGTCAAATGCACCCAAGGCACAAGCCATTAGTGTGCGCATTGGCACCGGTGGGTTGCCAGTACGATTCCGTTAAAAAAGAAACCCGTTTTTTGCTTGTGCCTCCCACCGAATGGTGCCCTGGTATGAACAGCCGCGCCTGGAATGATTTGTCCGAATATTTGCGAAACTTTCGTCAGGAAATTGCCTACCAGGAAATTTTTTTCGAAGCACTGGAAAAACAAAAACAGGCTCATTGGTCAAAAGAAGATTTTTTGAACGAATTTTACGCATTTGCGGTGGACGAAGATTTTGAAAAGATCATTCAAGAGCTGCAAGCACACAATATTCCCCAAAAGAGCACCGGACGAATTGAAAATCATGCACGCTAAAATTTAGGTCAACACCTGCGTGGCAGAAAATTTCACAGGCACTCCTTCCTGCTTTTTGCATCTTGCAATCAAATTATGCTTGCCCTAACTTAGATTCATGTTTGCGGTGATATCAGCCTTAAAATCGGAAATCGAACCTTTTTTAAACAAGCGACAAATTTTGTCCGTGGAAAAAACGGCCGATGGTACGTTGTATGTAGCACCGGGAGTACATTTGCTTCGGTTGGGTTTGGGCGGAAAACGTGCCGCGCATACGTTAAAAATCTATTTGCAAAAGTATGCTCCTGCGTTTTTATTAAATATAGGTTTTGCTGGCAATCTTTCTGCGCAACAGTTTCAGCCTTGCGGCTTGTTTGCCGTGCAAACAATTTTTAATGTACACTCCGCTGTTCCGCTTTCGCTTTCGATTTGTCCGGGCTTTGAATTTTTACCATCGGTTTCATTACTCACAACGGATGAAGCGGTTCTGAAAAAAGAAGAAAAAGAGCGGCTGTTTCTTAAATTCGGGACACTACTGGTGGATATGGAGGCCTACGATTTGGCCCTAACGGCCCATGCCTTTGGCATACCGTTTTATGCGCTCAAATCGGTAACCGATGCGTCAGACGAGGAAACAGCGCAAGTATTCAAAGCACGTTACAAGCAATGTGCACAAAAATTATTCGCAACCGTCCAACCGGTATTGTTTAAATGAGCAAAAAAGAAAATCATCCCGAATTCAAGGCCAAAGACGTTTCGGTCATTATTCCTGTCTACAATCGTCCTGAGATGGTTCGTCGGGCGATTGATTCAGTGCTTGGTCAAACGCATCCGCCGCTGGAAATTTTGCTGATCGATGACGGCTCGACCGATGCCACACCTCAGGTTTTACTAAGTTACGGCAGTAAAATAAGGGTAGCACGTCAGGAGCATAAAGGTGTTGCGGCGGCGCGTAATCTTGGCATTCGTTTATGCGAAGGGGAGTGGATTGCCCTGTTGGACAGTGACGATGCTTGGTTGCCGAACAAATTGGAATCGGCCGAGGCATTTCATCGAGCGCATCCTGAATATTTGATCTTTCAATCTCAAGAAATTTGGATTCGCAACGGAAAACGCGTAAATCCTAAAAAGAAGCATCGCAAATACGGCGGTTGGATTTTTAAACAATCGTTACCATTGTGCATTGTTTCACCCTCTTCCGTTGTCTTTCACAAATCGGTACTTAAAACAAGCGGAATGTTTGACGAATCTTTTCCCGTTTGTGAAGATTATGATTTGTGGCTGCGTGTTTCGCGTACTTTTCCCATCGGTTTGGATGATCGGCCTGGTATTATTAAATATGGCGGCCATGATGATCAGCTCTCGCGTCGTTATTGGGGCATGGACTATTATCGGGTTCTTGCTATCGAAAGACATTTGAATGACGCTTCTTTACCTTTCGAACTAAAAGAGGCGGCTTTGCGGGAAATTCTTTTCAAATTGGATATTTTGCGACGAGGGTACCGAAAACGGGGTAAAACTAATTCAGAAATCGAAAGCAAATGGCAACGCTATTTTTCCTTTGCCAAAAACTTGGGAATTGTGGAGAAAGAAAGGCAAACAGATGGGTAGGATATATGATTCTTTAAAAATGTTAAGGGTCAAGGGAAATCAGTGTCAATTTGTGCAGATCAGTGGGCGGGAAAAGTTGAATCGTTAATCGGTTGAATTGTTGAATTGTATTTTTGGTGCTTCTTCGGTGTGGTTCGGTGGTTGCATTAAGTTAAGGGTTAAGGGTAAAGGGTTAAGGGTTATCAGTGCCGATCTGTGTGGATCGGTGGCCGGGGAAAGTTGAATTGTTGATCGGTTGAATCGTTTAATGGTATTTTCGGTGCTTCTTCGGTGTGGTTCGGTGGCTGCATTAAGTTAAGGATTAAGGGTAAAGGGTTAAGGGTTATCAGTGCCGATCTGTGTGGATCGGTGGCCGGGGAAAGTTGAATTGTTGATCGGTTGAATTGTTGAATGGTATTTTCGGTGCTTCTTCGGTGTGGCTCGGTGGCTGCATTAAGTTAAGGGTTAAGGGTGTAATGGTATAAAATAATGCCGACTTATGAGCAAGTTCGTTAGTTTGCGCCGGTGTTTACCCCTCTGTGGCCCCCCTCAAAGAGGGGCACTTTGATTGTGCCTGCGGGGAGAAGCCGGTTGCCGAGTGGTCCCGATTCATCGGGATGTATCGAGGCACCGGCCGCCTTTTCCCCCTCTCCTTTTTCTTTTTTCATTTTTCCTTTTTCATTTCTCCGTGCAGATCGGTGGCCGGGGAAAGTTGAATCGTTGATCGGTTGAATCGTTGAATGGTATTTTCGGTGCTTCTTCGGTGTGGCTCGGTGGCCGCATTAAGTTAAGGGTTAAGGGTGTAAGGGAAATCAGTGCCAATCTGTGCAGATCAGTGGCCCAAATTCGTAATTCTCTCCGCTGGCGCGGGGGGCAACCGATTACTTGAAAATCATTTTTGAGCAAACCCTTTTTTGCGGCTTGGTTTCGTTATCTGGGTCACGGATTAAGTCAGAACATCATTTGCAATAAGTAACCCACTGCCATAAATTTGTGCCGTCTTTAAAA
>CAZRBA010000018.1:0-10949 GCA_964598255.1 uncultured Caldithrix sp.
GTCGGGATGCTCTAACCAATTGAACTACCGGACCGTTTTAAAACATCAAATTTAATTTCAAAGTTAGGTAGTCCATCGAACTTAGCAACTTTCCCGACGCGTCGGGATGCTCTAACCAATTGAACTACATTTTTTGTAACAATCGAGTTAATAATATACTATTTTAAAAATAGCAATTCAAGACTTTTTTCGGCGTTTCTAAAAAAATTGTACTCGTAAAATCGACAGTTTTGTTTCGTCACATTTTTTAAATATATTGCTAATCTTTCCGATAACCATATTACGCGGCAAATAGTTATCGGGTTAAATTAAATCGGGGAACATATTAACGTGCTCACCCATCAGCAAAAACTTGATCGTCTTGTTCGTCTTGGACTTGAAATCAGTCAAATAGCCGACCTGGACTTACTTTTGGAGAAGGTTCTTACGGAGGCCCGCCATTTGCTACATGCAGATGCAGGATCCATTTATATCAAAGAAAACGATCATTTGCGTTTCAGTTACTCTCAAAACGATTATTTGCAAAAAAGATTAGAACGTGGTAAAAAATTAATTTATACTACATTTACTTTGCCCATAGACAATTTTTCCATTGCCGGGTTTGTTGCAAATAATGGTTCCATCTTAAATATCCCGGATGCTTACAAACTCGATAATTCTTATCCTTTTTCATTTAATCCAAAATTCGACCAAATCAGCGGCTACCATACACACTCTATGTTGACAATCCCTATGAAAAACAGCCGTGGCGATATTGTCGGTGTACTTCAACTTATTAATGCACAGAACGATCAAGGCAAAATTATTCCTTTCCCCAAAGAAGACGAACCGATTGTCCAACATTTTGCCATTTATGCTGCCAATGCCATTGAACGTGCACAAATGACCCGTACAACGATCGAACGTATGATTAGCATGGCCGAGTTACGCGATCCTAAAGAGACAGGGCCTCATGCCAACCGCGTGGCCTCATATGCGGTCGTCATTTACGAAGCGTGGGGACGGAAAAAACAACTTGCACAGGAAGAAATCGATCGTAAACGCGATTCTCTGCGTTTGGCCGCCATGCTTCACGATGTGGGTAAAGTAGCCATTTCCGATGTCATATTAAAAAAGCCCGGACGTTTAGATGAAAACGAATATGCCATTATGAAACAACACACCATTCATGGGGCTCGCCTTTTTCAGAATGCCCGTTCGGAATTTGACGAATATTCGGCGATAGTCGCTTTAAATCACCATGAGCGCTGGGATGGAAAAGGATACCCTGGCCATGTGGATATTGAAACAGGCAAACCGTTACCAGGATTTGAAAACAAAAACGGTAGCGCCAAAGGAAAACGCGAAGAAGAAATCCCTTTATTCGGCCGTATTGTTGCTTTGGCCGATGTCTATGATGCCCTTAGTTCTAAACGTGTCTACAAGCAGGCGTGGCACGAAGAACGAGTTTTGGACGAACTTCAGAAAGAACGCGGTAAACAATTCGATCCTTTAGTTGTCGACTGTTTTTTCGAACGTTTGGATGAAGTTCGTGCCATCGCCAAGCGATATCCTGATAAACAAACAAACGATTCCCGATAATTATCATCGTTGTTTTTCGGTGACCAAAGACGAACTGCCCCTCCATTAGCTCCGTCTTGACAATTATTGCTTCTATGCCTAAATTGCAAAATAAATTGTAACTAATTATTATTTTTAATCTTAAGGTCTCAATGGTTTCTACAATTAGTCAAAAAGACAAATACCGGGTGCCAGCTTATACGGCATCTGCTAAATTAACTGTTAAAGGGTCCAAATTTATCAGCCAGATTTTCCCGGTAGAAACCAAAGAAGAAGCCGAACGAACCTATGCTACCGTGCAAAAAAAATACTACGATGCTACCCACAATTGTTTTGCCTATCGCATTGACGAAAATATTTTTCGATATTCCGATGACGGGGAACCCTCCGGAACTGCGGGACGGCCGATTTTACAGGTATTGGATGGCCATAATTTGTTCGAAGTGCTTTGTGTCGTTACCCGCTATTATGGGGGGACCAAACTGGGCACCGGAGGGCTAATACGTGCTTATTCCGATGTTACGGCAGAAGCCTTAAAAAAAATACGCATTAAAGAAAAGGTTTTCAGCGAAATAATCCATCTGAAAAGTGCTTACGGATTGGAAAATCTTATTTTTCATTTTCTCGATCTTATGTCGGGTAAGATGTTGAAAAGCGTTTATGGTAAGGAAATTATTTTAAGTATCGAACTACCCAAAAGCAATGTGCAGTCATTCCTTAATCAAGTTATGGAACAAAGCGCCGGTAAAATTCAAAGAATCGATTTCCCAGAATAGATTTTAAATATTCGGTCATAATTAAAAATAAAATCCGAGAACTGAAATGGACAAAAAATCAGAAAAAAACATTCTAGAAGTTCAAGAAGTTAGCAAACGTTTTAAAGATACATTGGTGCTAAACGGACTGAGCTTTTGTGTACAAGGGGGTGAAACCTTTGGGCTTTTGGGTCCAAACGGTGCAGGGAAAACGACTACTATGCGCATGATTATGAATATTTTGCGCCCTGATTCCGGAGAAATTTATTTTAACGGTACTCCCAGAAACCGTCTCGAGGGCGTGCACTTCGGTTATTTGCCGGAAGAACGCGGACTGTACCCGAGAGCCCGTGTCCTTGACGTACTGGTTTATTTCGGCACATTAAACAATATGCCAAGACGAAAAGCGGAAGTAGAAGCCATTCGCTACTTAGATCGCTTGGGCATCATCGAATACACCGATGCCCACATTAATGAGCTATCAAAGGGAATCCAACAAAAAATCCAGTTTATCGCCGCTTTCCTTCATGATCCCGAAGTATTAATTCTGGATGAACCGTTTTCCGGATTGGACCCCATTAACCAAACCATTCTGATGGAAATTCTTGAAGAATATAAAAAGAAAGACAAAATTTTAATCATTTCAACCCATATGATGGATCAAGCTGAAAAAATTTGTGATCATATCTGTTTGATTAACCAAGCGCAGGTTGTTATTGACGGTGCTGTGGATTCTATTCGTAAGAAGTTTCGTGAAGACGCCTATTTTATCGAGTTTGATGGCGACTATTCCGCTTTAAGTTCGATGGAAGATATCCAAATACTGGAAGAAGGAAAGCACAGTTATAAATTTGTTCTGAAAAAAGGAAGGTTGTCACTTGCTGACTTGCTTAAAAAAGTAGAGGAAAAGGCGCGCATTCGTCGATTTGAGGTTTTTGAACCTTCATTGCATGATATTTTTATTCGGCTCATTCAACAACAAGCCGAGGAGAAAGCATGAAAAATTTATTTCGTGTGGCACGCTGGGAATTTGTTACGCGAATTAAATCGCGATCCTTTTTATTTAATACGTTTGTATCACCGTTTTTATTTGCCGCCGTAATTACGCTGCCTTTGTTTGTTTTCAATATGCAGCCGCAAATTTCTACCAAACTTATCGGTATAATCGATCTTTCGGGTCTGCACATTAAAGAAGAATTGCAGCGCGAACTTAATCGAAGTTATCGACTTGGTAATCGTTCGTCCGAATACATGGTAATGAACGTTGCGGTGGGCAATTCGCCAGTTTATAAACGCATGGCAACTAAGTATCAAGAAATTCGTTCGCGATTAGATTCCATTAACAACGTGTACAACCAAATCAAAGAACAACGGATGCAGTACTATAAAAATCGGCACATCCCGAATCGGGATTATGTACTGCGCAGTTCTTATGAAAAATTACAAAACACCCGAGATGAAAAAGAGCTAACTCAAATTGAACTGGTCCGATTTAAAACGGCTTTAGATTCTGTTTACAAGCGTGAGGCCCAAAAAATGGCCGATTCATTATTGTATACCGATGTTCTGAATGCTTATTTGGTGTTTCAACCGGATTTTGCTAAAACAGGCGTGGTGGAGTTTCATACAAAAAATCCGGGCGATTTGCGCGAAGTAGACCGTTTCGAGAAAATATTACAAACGATCATCATAAAAAAACGCATTTTGGATGACCAAATTCCCCGCAGCAAAATACAAAAATGGTTTCGTCCTATTCGCATTAAACGTTACCAGCTTTTGCCACAAGGTGATCAGGAGTGGAATTTTTATGTACAGTTTTACGGACCTTTAATCGGTGTATTTCTTTTGTTCATGGCTATCTTTACCGCCGGAGGTTACGTTTTTAGCAGCGTGTTGTTGGAAAAATCGAACCGCGTTATTGAGGTGCTGCTTTCTTATGTCAATAGCAGTCAATTGATGGGCGGAAAAATATTGGGGTTAGGCTTTTTAGGACTTGTGCAAATTTTAAGCTGGATTTTAATTACTGTTCTAATGTTAGCTGCCGGCCTTCTGCCTGCGGATAAAATAGCATATTTGAATTTGCAGAACGCTTTGTATTTTATCATTTATTTTAGTTTGGGATTTTTGTTTTACGGATCTATTTTCGTAACTATAGGCTCGGTATCTGCCAGTGAATACGATGCTCAGCAAATCAATCAATTACTGCGAACCATTGCTATTTTCCCTGTTTTGCTTTCTTTGTTGGTTTTAGCCAATCCGAATGCGCCGCTCATTCGCTTTTTAAGCTATATTCCGTTTTTAACGCCGTCTTTTATGATTATGCGTATTCCGTTGAGCAGTGTGCCCATTACGTTTGATATCTATGCCACCATGACGTTAATGGTGGTATCCATTGCGGTGATGATTTGGATTTCCGGCCGCATTTTCCGCATGTCGACCCTGATGATCGGTAAAAAACCGACGCCGCAGGAAATTTGGAGCTGGATCAAGGTAAAATAAACAGAAAAGCACACCAACTAATAGCGGACTTCTATCTGCATTCGGATAAGACGTTTTAACGGTTGGCTAATGTGTCCGTAATCGATCATATTAAAATCACGCTCATTAATTTTTAAGTAGCGGTACTTAAGCCAAATCCGGTAATGGCTGTTTATGCGCCAGCTTATTTGAACATACCATTTATACCCTTGACCGTAAAGCGCAATATTGGAAAAGGCCCCCGGAACATCCTTTTCGTATTCATAGATTCTCGAATAAAAAGATTTTGTTCTAAAAAAAGTTATGCGCGCATTAACGCGAATTTTTGCAGAAATGCTGCGATCGAAATCCTGAAACATCAACATACCTTTTTCCGACGGATTATGGGTTTGACATTGTTCAAATCTGGATCGAAGGCGTATGGATTTTAACGGATTATAGTTTAGTTCAAAGCGAATTGAAATTCGATCTTGGGGGCGATGGACAAAAGAATCCGTTAAACGTTTACGAATTCTAAGGGAATATTTTTGTGCTTTTAAACGTATTATCGTCTGAACAAACCATTCATCGCTTAATTCGGGTAAGGGGTTAACGTAAGTGCGCCACAAATTTTTTTTAATCAGTCTGTAAAATCGAATTGTGCCGCTTTTTAGTTTAATAATAGACGCTCCGTAAATACCGCGTTCTGCCCTGGGAAAAGGAGTATGATTGTCAAAAGAATGTCCCAACGGACTTTGAAAATTTTGGTTAAGTTGCCAGATTAACAGGCCGAATTTAACGGTGTTTTGTTGCACAAAAAAAGTTTGACTAAATGCCCCGTGTTTAAAGTCGGAAAAGGCCCATTCGCCATGAAAAACAAAATAGCGGCTTTCATAGCGATAATAAACGCTAAGCAAATTTAAAAGATCTCCTCTAAAATGATAATATTGTTTGCGCATGTCAGACGGAGAAACGTTACCGGTCGTAAAATTAATTGGCGGGGTAAAATGAAATCGGGCCCAGTTAAGGCCGATTTGTACGGGATTAAATATTTCTGTTGTTGCATTGAATGCAAACATTTGCTCCGAAATGATATCCTTTTTGCTTAGTTCCCGTTTATTCCGATGGTAACCGGAATAATCAAAGCCAATTATTTTTTTTGTTTGCGGGTTAAATTGCCCGTCGCGTAACGTACGGGTGACTGCAAGCCTTACCTTTGTTTTAGAGCCTAAGAACGTTTTAAAATATAAACCTGTCTGCGCAAAATTTTCGGCCGATCCCGTGTAAGGAGAGGCTCGATCTTTGTTGGCTACAAAAGGCAAGATTACAAAAGAGCTTTTCATTTTCCCGAACGGAGAAGAAAAAATTAATCCCTGTGCCGATTGTAAGAAAAAGCTACCGGCAATAATATGGACCTTAGGAGAAATAAATTGCAAATAGCCGTTTACATAATCGAACCAATTGGCTTCGCCTGCATCTTTCTGACTTACCAAACCGGCTTGCCAATTGGTTCCGTTGCCGATGGTTATTTTTGACTGATTAAAAACATTACTACCGGAATAACCATGGGCCTGAATTGTTTGGGTATTTTCTATTATTTTGTAATTGCGCTGTACCCAATGAAAATGTTTGCCCGTAGGTGCGTTTAAGACGAGAAACGGGCGAATACGCTTGTATAAATCGCTCCCCAAAACAGGTTCTATTTGGCGAAGGTTTTTAAATCCTTTTTTTTGTTTACGTAAAACTAAAATTTTTGTAATTAAGCGTTCGGAAAGCATGGGAATTTTACGTAGTTGTGCTTTAGTGGCCTTATTGATGGCGAGCGGATTTTCCAGTAAATCCTGCAATATCTCCGCAACGGAAGGATCTTTTTGAATCAAATCCAGCCAGGATTCAAGCGATTCGTATTCCTGTGCCGGACTTACGTAAGGCAGTAAAAGCGTAAAAATAAAAGTCAGAAGTTTCAGATTCATTATTTTAAAAAGTTAAATTGAAATTTAGGTTGGATTCCGTTCCGAGGTACGTTTTTTATATTATTCCTAAAAATTAAACTAAAAAGAGTAAAAACAAAAAGCAAGGAGAGCAAGTATTTGGTTTATTTTTTAAGGATTAAAAAATCGATGCACCGCTTCAATGCCGCATTTTCGGGCTTCCTCTAAGCTTCCGACAAACAGAACGGTTCCTTGGTCAAGAAAAAGAATGCGGTCGGCAATACGCCGAATGCTTTCCAATTCATGAGTTACCACTACCAGAGTCATACCCAATAATTTCCGCAAATCAAGCAACAACCTATCCAAAGCAGCGGCCGTGACGGGATCTAACCCGGCAGCAGGTTCGTCTGCAAATAAAATCTGCGGATCCAAGGCAATGGCGCGTGCCAAAGCGGCGCGTTTTCGCATGCCTCCGGATAGTTGCGAGGGCAATAAATTAGCGGCTTTTGGTAAACCGACCAGATTCAATTTTACCTGCACCAGGTTCCGAATAAGTTCGGAGTTTAGATTGGTGTGTTGTTCATAAGGAATGGCTACATTATCGGCTACGGAAATCGAATTGAGCAATGCGCCGTTTTGGAATAGAACCCCGATTTTACGCATTAATAAGGATCGCTCAATATCGGTTAGTTCTGGGAGATTTTGCCCTAACAAACGAATATTTCCGGAAAACGGGTTAAGCAGGCCAATTAAATGTTTTAAAAGAGTTGTTTTCCCGCAACCGCTGGTTCCGAGTATGACCAGAATTTCGCCGTCAAAAACATGAAAAGAGATATCGTTTAAAATGGTTTTGTCCTGATATCCTCCGGTTAAATTTTCGACAGAAAGGAGTGTTTTGCGGGTCAAAATACCGGCCCTCCAAAATAGAAAATTAGCCCCAAAATACTATCGGCTACAATTACAAAAAAAATGGAAGCCACCACCGAACCGGTGGTAACTTTTCCGACACCTTCTGCGCCTCCTTTTGCTTTAAAGCCGAAATAGGTTGCGGTTAACAAAATGATTAGCGCAAATGTAAAGCTTTTAAAGATTCCGGTAAAAATTTCTTTGTAGCGAAGTGCGGAAATAACCTCATTGAAAAAAGGTAAGGGAGCAAGGTCCAAATAGGTAACCCCGATAACGGCACCACCAATGATGCCAATTACATTTGCAAAAACCGTTAACAGAGGAAGGGCAATAATCAGAGCGTACAATTTGGGAACAATTAAATAAGGCAAGGGGTCTACTCCCATAACGGTAAGTGCATCGATTTCTTCGGAAACTTTCATCGTGGCAATTTCGGCGGTAATAGCCGAACCGGAACGCCCGGCAACCAATATGGCCGTAATTAAAGGGGCCATTTCGCTGACCATAGCCACTGCTACCAAATCGGCTACGTAAATATTGGCACCAAATTGGCGCAATTGGGCGGCCGATTGCAAAGCCAACACAAAGCCGATTAAAAAGGCTATCAAGGCAACAATCGGCAAGGCATTAACCCCGATTTGAATTCCCTGGTTAATTACCTCGCTGCGACGACGCAATTTTTTCTTAAAAAAGGCGATTAAAGCCCAGTAGAAAATATTGGCGAATAAAAAAAGTGCATCCGCAAAATAATTGAGCCATACGTATGTTTTTTCACCAATACGGGCAAAAAGATTATCACGAGATTTTGGGGGTTGTTCCGCTATTTGTAAAGGAGTAAATAGTTTTAATGTGTGCACAACCGTTTCCGATAGATTGACAAATCGTACGGAAATATGTTCATCGCGGAGCCGTTTAGCTGTTGTTTGAATAAACACGGCACCAGTACTATCCATAATGTGTACGTCCTGAAAATCGATAACAAGTTCGGATGGATGATTCGTAAAAAACGAGCGAAACGCTTTCTCTAATTGAGAAATTTCTTGATAGGTTACGCGTTCCGGCAACTTATGAATCGTTGCGTTCATGCAAAAGAGGCCTTATTTTAATTTTAAAATTATTTCTTGAATAAAAATATCTACCTCGCGATTTAGAATACGGTTGACTGCCAAAGCGAAATCGTTCATGCTGCTTTTCGCCGGTAAAGGCGCCGTTCGGTCAAATGCATGTTTCACTAAAATTTTGCCGCTTTTGAAATCCTTAAAATAAAAAACCATTTGCACATGAGCAACCGGCTTGTCGACATGATCGTTTGGTGTTTGCCATTCTAATAAATCAATGGTTCCGTCAATTAAATACTGCGGTGCAGTATTGGTGAGTTCAACCGAAGCCTGTTTGAAAACGTTCAAAACGTTTAAGCGTCGCCAAATAAAAAAACGCAGAGCATCATCCGGAGCTTCACCCCACAAATGATAAATGTAATATTGTAGTTCATTGCTCCGGGTGCGTAACGCAATTTTTTTGCTTTTAAAAGCGGGCCGCACAATAAAAGGATTTACAAGAACCCGATAAGGTAATGTTGTGTATCGGAGTGAATCGGCCAAAACTGTTTTAAGAGAGGGTTCTAAAATATAATACTTTTTAAGAATGCGTTTGCTGGCACAACCGGATAACACCAGTATGCCAAGCAAGGCAAAAACAAGCAGCATAATTTGTTTATTTTTTGAGTTGTTCATCTGGAGGATTCTCCGGTTTTGTACCACCAATTAAAACAGACGGATCTTCTTCGATTTCTTTGGCGGCGTTATTTAATGATCGTACCATCTGATTCAATTGTTCTATGGTCTGATTCAAGCGCAAGCTATTTACTTTTACGAGGTTATCCATTTGTTGCAGTAAACTTTGCAAATAGCTTACGGCCAAATTAATTTGTTCGTCGAATTTGTAAATATTGGCCTTATTTAATTTATCGGCTACTTCGGCAATGTTTTTCATGGTC
Source organism: uncultured Caldithrix sp. (assembly GCA_964598255.1). Classification (GTDB taxonomy): domain Bacteria; phylum Calditrichota; class Calditrichia; order Calditrichales; family Calditrichaceae; genus Caldithrix. The sequence goes on from CAZRBA010000018.1 coordinate 9,606, forward strand.
ATTTTCAGGGTATCGGAATTGGCAACGGCTTCGATGGCAAATATGGTCCTTTTGGCCGAGGCCGAAGCCAAAGCAAGGTTGTTCATGGAAGAATCGAGATTTTCCATGATGCTTTTCCAACGAGGTTCCGTAATACTAAGAACGCGATTAATTTTGGTCAAGGTGGTTTGCGATTGGTCGACTAAACGAACAATTTTTTCCCGATTGGCCTGGTCGGTAAGTTCGATAAGATTGTTGAGAATCATTTCGGTTTTTTCGGCTAAAATTTCGGCCTTACCGGTAATCTCTTCGGTTAATGATTTGCCCGGCTTAATGTAGCCTCCGGGTTTGAGCAGTGGTGCTTCGGGCGTACCGCCACGCAATTCGATAATTTTAAGGCCGGTAATTCCGACAGCGGAAATATTGGCCGTAACATCCTTTTTTATGGGTGTGTGCTTTTTTACGGCTATGGTAACGATGATTTGGCTGACATTTTTGGGATCAATTTTAATATCTTGCACCGTACCAATGCGTACACCAAGATATTTGACCGAACTACCGACATCCAATCCCGAGACGGAAACATTTTGGTATTTTATGTAATAAATGTCTTTCTGTTTAAAAAAGCGATCAATGGAAAGCAAAAAAAGAGTGACAATTAATAGTAAAATGCCAACAGCAATAAAAACACCAAGTCTGATTTTTTGTGAACGTGTTACCATTGGATTAAATCCGTTTTTGTTTGGAAGATAAGGATTAAGTATTTTCCGCGCAACAAATTGAACAAAATCAAAATGGCTAAGTTTAATGTTGGCGAAATGCAAAATTCATATTAAAATTTGTTTGCCTGAATACAAAAAACTAATTATATTTAGCACTCATTTAAAGGCGGTGATAATATGGCACGAACAATTGAAAAAAAGAAAAAAGAAAAAGAAAGACGTGTTCAGGGGATCATCATCGGCAAAAGAAAGAAGACACTATTTGTTGTCGGTTTGTTCATGATTATTCTCGGATATGTTTTTATGGCGCAACCGCCTGTTTATGGTTTTATGTCGTTGCATTTAGCGCCAATCATCTTGATCGTCGCGTATTTGGTTGTTTTCCCCATAGCGATTATGATCAAAGATAAAAAACCGACAGCGAGTGATTAATTTAATCTCAAGTTGTGCGGGCGATTAGCTCAGTTGGTTTAGAGCATCTGCCTTACAAGCAGGGGGTCGTAGGTTCGAATCCTACATCGCCCACAGGAAGCCTCAATGTTTAATTGGGGCTTTTTTATTTTAAGAGAAAGATTGCGTTGGTTTAGAGCACCCCGACAAGTGGGGAGGATCGTGGGTTCGAGTCCTACATCGCCCACAGGAA
>CAZRBA010000019.1:0-15692 GCA_964598255.1 uncultured Caldithrix sp.
TCCGAAAAATTCAATATGGCTCCCCTATAAAACAATAGAAGAATCGCGATTTGATAATACATGGACTGAAAATGGTTATAAATGTAGCCCGCCTCGTTGATATTGGAAATCATAACCGAACTAAAACGGGAAAATCCTGTAAAACTGCCATATCCGCTCCAACGAACATAAGTAGACTCCTCGAGCAGCTTCTTCATAAGACCCGTATTCTGACACGACGGCCCTTGCCAGTCCAGAAAGATCATCTGATACCAGAGTTTAACTGCATCATTGAGGTGGTGATTTTTAATCCCATTTTCAAAGGCCTTTTTAAGCGATTGTAAAAAATAATGATTGGCGCTGGGGTGTAGCACATGGCCGTCCTTGGCATCGGTCAATGAATCCCCGATACTAAAATAGGCGTGTACAAACATGCGATCGTCAATAATCGATTTGTAGCTTCCGTTTAGGTAGGTAAAATCGTCGGTATCTAAAAAATAAGTGATTATTTTGCTTAGGGCCGGTTTGTAGGTTCCCTCCTGCTCAAGCAAAAAAGGCTCGTCTAAAAAATTATGAATAATCTGCTTTTGGTCTGTTATTTTTATTTCTACGTGTGTAGGAACAATAGATTGACGAATGGCGTCCATTGCTGGCATATTTCCTTCGGGAGAAAGTCGTTTATTATTCGATTTGCCTAAAGGATGTTCTTTAACTTTCCACTTTTCCCGTAAATCAGTGCTGCCGTTTACAAACGGTACGAAAACACGACGTCCGGTTTCCAGAAAACGCAGGTAGTCCTCAAGGGAGTAAAAGGATTGGTCTTTGGTATATTCGTAGCGGATATCGTGCACAATTTCAAAAACAAGAATTCCTACCCCTACTTCAAATACGTGTAGAAAGATATTTTTAAGATGCAGTTTAACTTTAGTTTTCTCCTGGTTCGGATCATCCATCCGGACATCGACAGAAAAAGAAGGATCCTGCCCCGAAATCGGATATTGCATAAACGTAACGCCTTTAACATCCCGACCGTCCGTTAATGAACCTTTGCGATTAAATAAAATATCCCAGATATAGGGATAAAAATAAACGTATTCATTGTAATCGATGCCGTGGGCAATTTCGTATCCTTTCTCCTGCCAGCCTTTATTCATCAGAGCCGACATGTAATCCCTTATGGTAAATTCGTTACCCAAGTTCAGGCTAAAGGGAAACATAAAGAAGGTGCTGAAAAAATCAGGGTAGATATGGTTACTTAGCATAATGGACTCACAATGTTAAATTTTAAATATGTTGAGGCGCAATTAAAAATTGAAATTAAAAATTCGTTCGGTAAGCGAGGACATAAACAGTACGATATAATTTTTAGCTAATCAATATCAGCTTGCTAACTTAAAATAATTTATTTATTCTTCGGATTTGCGCTTCGATTTCTTTTAATATACTAAATAATTCCGTGAAATCAAATGGAGTTTCGGGTAATAAATTTTTAAAAAAGTAATTTGTAACCGGAAGAATAAACGGCCTCGGATTTTGTATGATTCATTAAAATGTACGGGTCTGTTTCGTTGGTGATGATGATGTGTCATCTTTTATGATTAACCGAAACGATATGACGGAATGATTTTAATTCGGATAACTAAAATGACACAATCGAAAAAATTCGCTCATTATTTTGGTATTGCTTAAATTTTGTATTCAATGCGAAATGACTTTAGGTGGATGGCAAATATTTTGGCTTTTTCGGCAATTATCGGTGTGATATTGGCCATAGCCATTCGTCCGGAATTTTTTAGGAACTTACTTTCCCTATTGGTTGTTTTCGTTTTTTCCCCGGCGATTTGCTTATCAATAATCCGAATATGCAATTCAGCATTTTATATTAATCATTACGGCTATTCTACGGTATTTTCATATTTGGAGATTTTGAGTTTAGTTATCTAAGAAAATCAGGCAATACCCATGAAAAAAATAATCCCTACTTTTTGCTGTTCTATTTTAGTCCCAAAGACAAAAGAATTTTGCTGCCCAAACGTTTCGCAATCGGTTGAATGCTTAATTTTGCCAATCCTGTTGCCGTCCTATTTTTTGTGCTGATTTCTTTTGTAACCTTTCTTTTGCAAAATAAAACCGTTTTTTTACCCTTGCCACGATATGCATCTCTTTTGCCTTTTGCAGATGGTTAAGAAAAAATAGGTTTCTTCATACGAAATCTGTATATTCTACATTTTACATAAATCGTAGGAGTTTCATTATGAAGTATTTTGTAGGTTTGCTGACCGTTTTGATTTTGGTCGCAAGTAGTTGCCAGAAAAAACAGGTAAAAAATCCACAAACGGATTTGGTCGATGTTAACGGTCTTACATTGGATAAAGCCATGTTCGTAAGCAGTTTCCAGCGTTCCAAAGAATTCCGTGCACCAGGTGAATTAACCCCGCAACAAGTTAAACAATTTATTGATCAATACTTTGTCAGTGACTTTTTGATTATTAACGAAGCTTTGGCCCAAGGGCTGGAAAAAGACAGCCTGGTTAAAAGCGAATTGGAAAATTTGAAAGTAAGCGCCATGACCGGAATGGGCGGGCCCTTGTACGCCAAAATAATGAACAAACCCGCCACTGCCAGCGAAGCGGAAGCTAAAGCTTTGTACAAACGTAGCGGTCACGGTGTGAATATAGCTTACATACGTTTAAGCTCCAAACGTCAGGCCGATTCCATTTATCAGGCAATCCGTCACGGTGCTAAATTTGCCGATATGGCGCGTAAACATTCCCTAGACATCCAGACCTTTCAAAAGGGCGGAGAAGTGCGCGGTACACTGTACCCGGGATTATTACCCAAGGAATTGGAAGATGTGATGTTTCGCATGAAGGCCGGACAGGTTTCCAAACCGATTTTTACCACCGGTTGGTATTACATCATTAAAGTTCTGAAAACACCAAAAAACAAATTGAAATCGTTTGCCGAAGAAAAAGAATCGTTTTTGAGCAAAGTGAAGCAGGCAAAGGAAAATCAACATCGTAACGATTATATCGACAGTTTGTTCATTCGCTATCACTATCGGGTACATAAAGATCTGTTCCCCGTATTGCGCAAAGCATTTGTACCCATCGATCGTGTCGGTAAAATCGATGCGACTAAAATTCCGCATGACAAGTGGAATAAAGCTTTGGCCAGTTTTGATGGCGGCCAGTTAACGCTGGGACAGTTTGTTGCGTTGTACAACAAATCTAACTATGGAAATCGGGTACCGTTGCGCGAAGACGACGAAATTGAAAATCACATTAAGGCCATGGCCGTTCCGTTTATCATGTATCGGGACGGATTGAACATGGGCTTGCAAGATAGCTCCCGTTACAAAGAATTGTATCAGCGCTATCGCCTGAGTGCCCTAGAGCGAGCCGCTTTGCAAAAATTGGTTTATTCGCAAGTTAAAGTGAATGATGATGATTTGAAAAACTACTATGAACAGCATAAGAAAGAAATGCGCAATCAACCATTTGAACGGGTAAAAGAATACATAAAAAATCGTCTGATGGCCGAAAAGGCAAGTGAATACAAAAAAACACTGGTCGCCAAATTACGCAATAAATACGATGTGATTTACAACGAACCGCTCATTGCAACCGTAACCGATTCGTTGAATAAAATGAAAAAAACAATAGGCACCCGCCCGCAATTCCGTGCACCGATGCCCAGCATGCCCATGCCTAAGAAAAAATAAAACGCTGAATTTTACCTGTGGCAAATCAATCGAATTGTTTAAAAAAAAACATAGCCCCGGTCCGCTTGACCGGGGTTGTTTTTTTAATATGGTTTGTTGCTTTTTTATTTGGCTACCTTTTTTGTATTAAAGCTGCTGTTTTAGCTTTTCGGCCTTTGCTTTTTCTTCTTTTGCGGTACGTAATGCTTTTTGATAACGCTTTTCGTCGGGCTTCAACTGCAGTGCATGTCGGATGTTTTCGATTGACGCATTGTGTTGTCCTAGGTACATTTGCGCTAATCCCAAATCATAAAACACTTTGGCCCTTAATTCGGGCTTGAGCGTAGGTTCCATTATCGCCTTTTTTAGCAGCGCTTCGCCCGAATCCCAATCTCCGGCTTTAAATAACGACACGGCTTTCCCCGTTTCCGGCACTTTATCATCCACCAAAAATTGTGCTTTTACTTTTATTTGGTAGGGGGCAACCATGTGGCGAAATTGGCGGGCAATTTTGGCAAGACATTTGCGATACAATGCATTGCGATCAATTTTAGGCGGAGCCTTGTCCAGAGCAGAGGTTTCGGCCTTTTCCGTAGCCGAAAGTTCCTTAATCGTTAAAATTTTTCCGGTTTGCACATCTACGATCTTAATGTTGGCCGTCAGTTCGTATTTGCCTTTCCATGAATGCCGTTGGTGCGATTTCCCCTTTTTATCTTTGTATGGCGGATAATGTACCAAATCCTGATGGTAATGGTCGGTGGTAATGCGCCCGAAAATCAGAGCCGATGCACCCAATAATTTTCCCAGAGCAGGAGCGGATTTTTCGTCAATTAATCCGGAAGCAGCTAATTTTTGCTCCTGAATAATTTTGCCTAACGTTTGCCTATCGACCACTTCGAAGCGTTTGCTGGCAATAAGTTCCCGAGTTAACGCATCGCGCAAGTCCAGCGCATGTTGGTCAATATAGCCCCGTGCATTAACAAAATCGCCCAGCGCAATTTTAGGATAGCTTTTCAAGTTGATTTCCGCAGGGCGCATCACGGTCATCATAACCGTTTTGGTACTGCAAGAATTTAAAAACAGGGCAGCGGCCATTAATAAAAATACAATTGGCAACATACGAAAATTTTTAGTGTCCATGGCATTCTTCCCGGTTCTTTGTGAAACATTAACATTACGGTTTTTATGTTTCGTAATAATGCATTTCTTTTTCGATAATCGTACGTTTTTTGTCTTTAATGAGGTAACGTTTTCTAACGGTTAAGCGTTTCTCCGAATCGTATTCGTATTCTTCTTCGGCTACCGGTTGCCGATTTTGCTTGCGCATCACATGTTCAATTTTACCGAATTCCGTGTAATGTTTAAAAAACGATCGCTTACCAAAAAAATCAATAATAATTTCGCTGTCAAGCAAATTGTTGTCATGATACTCAAAGCATTCTAATCTTTGAATTCGATCCGAAGGATCGTACCAGCTAATTTCAATCGGTTTTCCGTAACGATTACGGATTATAAGTTTACGCGCTTTCAAATTGTCAGAGCCGTCGTAAATGAATTCTCCTTTTTCCAAACCGTTGTCATCATATTGTTTTTTCTTTAAGATAACAAGCTTGTTTAAGGAAGAGTAGTGCCGTTCTTCCGTTATTAAGCCCTGCTCATTATAATGAAATGTTTTACGGAATTTAAATGTTTGGGTATTGTCGTATTTGCAATATTCGAGCAAGCGATCCGCCTCCAGATCGTAAAGCCAAGCATGGTAGGCAAGGAGTTGCCCTTCCGAGTTAAAAAAAGCACGTTTGACTAAACGGCCCTTGTCATCGTAGGAATACTCAATATAATTCAGAATTTTCCCGCTACCGTTTTTGGCGATGCTTCCGCTTAGTTTGCCGGACCCATGATAGGTAAAAAATGTTTGCAGAGTTAACCTGCCATCGCTATCCAAAACGCGGCGTTCCGTTTCCTGACCTTGTAGGTCTGTGCAGGAAACCACTTGAAGGGACAAATGTTCTTTGTTTTTTTCAATATCAAAGACTTTTTTAATATGTCTCATTAAGACCTGTCAGCCTAAATTTAAGGATGCTTGTTTTTCATAAAATAACAAAAAAATCGATAAAATCCCAAAAATCAAAACGTCTTTAGGAATCGTTACGATTCGTGAAACCTAATGAGTGTAAAGAAAAACGTAACCTTTTATTGAACGGTTAAATGATAGCTTCAAAAAGTTATTCGTTTTTACAATGGTGCTTTTGCATCCAAAACTTGTCGTACCAATCGGACAAATTGGACAATTTGATACGGCTTTTGAATAAAATGAATTCCTTCTTGCAAAACACCGTTTTTAACGATATGGTTTTCGGTATATCCCGATGCGAAAATAATTTTTAACGACGGGAAAATTTCTTTTAGTCGCACGGATAGTTCTTTACCGCTCATGGAAGGCATGACCAAATCCGTAATGAGCAACTGAGGTTGAATATTTTCCTTTTTTACCAAAGCAAGCGCCTCAGTACCCGACTTTGCCGTAATAACCCGATAGCCGAATTCTTCCAAAGTGTCTCGTCCTACCTCGCGAACAAACCGATCGTCTTCAACTAATAAAATGGTTTCGTTGCCTTTCAATTCCGTGTAATCGACTCCGTTAGAATCCGCTTCTTGCTCGGCCTTTTCCCTGCATACCGGCCAGTAAATTTTAATTGTGGTGCCTTTGCCCGGTTCGCTGTAAACATAAATATTGCCATTGTTTTGCTTAACGATTCCGTAAACGGTAGAAAGCCCGAGCCCCGTACCTTTACCCACCTCTTTTGTGGTAAAAAAAGGATCGAAAATTTTATTAAGGAGAGATTTTTCCATACCGATTCCGTTATCGCTAACAGCAATAGAAATATAATCGCCTTCATGCGTTCCCTGATGCTTGGCCACGTATTCGGCACCTAAATATTCGCGTTTGGTTTCGACTTGGATTCGCTTTTCATGGAGTTCATTTTCGGGTAGAGCATAAAGGGCATCGCGGGCGTTAACGATCAAATTCATCAGAATTTGTTCGATTTGTACGGGATCCGCTTTAATTGTTGGTAAATGAGGTTGCAAAAATAATTCCAGGGCAATATGTTCTTCGATAATCCGTTTTAGCATTTTTTCTAGCCCCAAAATCGTTTTGTTGATGTCGATAATTTTTGGGGAAATAATCTGTTTGCGGCTAAAAGCCAAAAGCTGAGATGTTAGTTCGGCCGCCCGGTTCCCCGCCGATTGAATGGCCGAAAGAATGGAACGAATTTTTAAATCGTTTCCATATTTGGCAATACCCAAATCCGTGTAACCGTTAATCACGGTGAGCAAGTTGTTAAAGTCATGTGCAATGCCACCAGTTAACACGGCGATGGATTCCATTTTTTGCATTTGCTGAATCTGCTTTTCCAGTTCCTTTTCTTTGGTGATATCACGCAAAATACCGGCGTAATTGGTAATCTTATTTTGCGCATCAAAAATAGGAAAAATAATAGCATCCTCATGGTAAACGGTGCCATCTTTTTTCTTGTTAATAATGGTACCATGCCATGTTTTGCCGGAAGTTATGGTGGCCCAAAGTTCTTCGTAAAATTCAATGGGATGCTCGCCGCTTTTTAAAATACGCGGCGTTTGTCCCAAAGCTTCCTTACGGCTGTAACCCGTGTCCAGCTCAAAAGCGCGGTTAACATATTGCATATTGCCGTCGGTATCGGTAATAATAATAGCTACGTCGGCCTGTTCAATAACGGTTGCCATGCGGGTTACTTCGCGTTGCATGGCCTCTTTTTCTTTTTCTAACTCCTTCTCTTCGGTAACATCACGTGCACTTCCCACAATTCCGATAATGCGGCCCTGTTCATCCCGTAGCGGCGCTTTACGAACATCAAGAAACATGAATTTGCCCATTACATTGCCGTATTCTTCAAATTGCATGGATTTTCGGGCTTTTAAAGTGATTTTGTCGGAATCTGAAAAGGCCTCGCCAAAATTATGCCATTGGGGATCTTCTGGATGCTGTCGGCGTAAACGATTGGCAAAAAATAAGTCGTCTTTACCTACCGGTTCGTTAACATCTTTGGCACCGAGTAAACGTTCGCAAATGGCTTTGTTGGTAAACATGAATCGACCGTTCAAATCTTTGGCCCACAGCATGTCGGGATCGTTATCCGCAATCAAACGAAATAAACGGTACATTTCCTTAAAACGTTCTTCACTGTTTTTAAGCGCTTTTTGTGCTTCGTATTGGACGGTGACATCGTTTTTCAAATTAACCAGCAGAGAATCGTCATCAATTTGAATACGAAACCAATACTCCTGAAAATAACGGATATGTCCGTTTTTATCTTGTACCATTGTGACGGACTGAACCGGATAGGTGTTTTTAGTAAGTTGATGATTGATGTTTTGTATGTAAGCGCGATGGTAATCTTTGTCCTTTTCTTTTTTTTGCTGCGCGGGGGTTAACCGGGCATTAAAGTCCCAGATGGTTTGGCCCACAATTTCTTGTTTGGCATAGCCGGTAATTTCTTCCAGATTGCGATTAACGTCCACAATGCGAAAAGAAGTATTAATCAGTAAAATCCCGTTGGGAGAATATTCGAAAATATCGTGGAATTTTTTTTCGCTTTTGCTTAAAATTTTTTGCAAACGACTCTGTTCGGTAAAATTTTCCACAATGCCAAGGGCGCCGTCAATGGTATTATCCGGCTTGCGAATGGGACTAATGTGAATTCTCAAAACCAATTCTTTGCCCCAATTGCTGGTGTAAACCGTTTCGAACCGATGGCTTCGGCCCGTTTTGAGTGTTTGTTCTAGTTTGGAAGTAATTCCCGCTTTTTTTAACGGATCGAAATCAAGCACATTATAACGCCTGGTTAATTCGGCAGATGGCGACCCCAGCATGTTTAACATGGCAGGATTCACATACATTATGACCCCCTGTCTGTTACAACTTAAAATGCCAAGCGGAGCGGAATTTGCCAAATGTAAATATTGATCTCGGCTGCGTTTCAACGCCTCTTCCAGCAGTGTTTGTTCTGTGATATCGCGAGTAACCTCAATAACATGGGTTACGCTTTTATTGTTATCTTTTACGGGGAAAGCAAAAACTTGAAAATAGGTTTTACTGCCGTCCGGAAGGGAACGGGTGCTTTTTAGTGAAGCAATTTCGCCTGTTTGAAAGGTTTGGTCGGCTGCACAAGGATGGCACTTTTTTTTACGTCCACGATAAATTTGATAACAATATTTCCCTCGTATTTCTTCTTGCATTAGGTTTTTTAAATTCAGGAGTTTCCGGTTGGTTAAAACGATTCTGAAATTCCGGTCAATCATATGAATCGGATCGGGCATGGCATCGAACACCGTACGCAACATTTGTTGTTGTTCGGCCCGTTGTTCTTCCGCAAGATGCAGACGGGTTATGTCACGATTGGTTGCACTGCGTCCGATTACTGTTCCGTTTTGATCATAAATCGGATTGCATTGGTGCCAAATCCAACGAATTTCACCAGATTTGCTAATAATACGAAAACGCTCAGAACATGTTTGCGGATTACGGAACTCTTTTAGTAGCTTTCGGCTTAACCTTCGGCGATCTTCCGGATGCAGTATGTGCTCGAATAATTGAGGGTGATCCGTGAATTCCCGAGCAGAATATCCCGTAATGGTTTCGCATGCGGGCGAAACATAGTTAAAGCTACCGTCGCTATTGCGCCAGTAAATCCAGTCGGTAGCCGTATCGAGCAAAATGCTAAAGAGCTCCGGCTGTGTTGATGCGCTGTTAATACGTTGTTCAGAATCCGTCGCTTGTTTTTTTAAGTGTTCCGGCTCATTGGACGAATTGCCCGTTGAAGGAGTTTTGTGCTTCATAAAAATCCAATCAACATCCAACTAATACAGGTAAGCTTAAGTAAATATAAACCGTGCATTTTTTAAAATCAATAATGTTTTGTTGCGCTTTGCAATCGATTAAGAATCCGAAACGTTTGTTCTGAAAATTCTGCGCGAGGGATGGCCTTCCTATTTTTATCTCCTAATGTTTTGAAAAAATGGGTAGCAACAGGTCGATTAATAATTGTAATGTCCGCGGTTTTCAATTAGATTTGAATCAGAGCATTAAATAGAACGCATTTAAACTGAATTACGGATTTGCCGGTTAAAAAGGTGATTTGAATCTTAAGTAAAATCGGAAAAACGATGGTATGAAAAATAAAGTTTTGTATGTTACCACTGCCTTGTTGGCTGTTGTCGTTTTGTATCTTTTTACCCTTGGTATCGATGTATTCCGTCTTCAGCGCCGAAAACCATTGCCCGGAATTTATGCGGTGCGTGTGTTTAATAACGGCTGGCATACCGGCTTGGTGTTGGAAGTGCCTACCATTCCGCCGCCTTTTCAAAAACATTTTATGCCCTGGCGTAAACACCGCTGGGTAGAAGTAAGTTGGGGAGACAATCGTTTTTACCGTAATCGTCGTCCGGCGATGAATTGGCTTTTAGCACTGGAGGCAATAGCCTGGCCGACCAAAAGCGTTTTACATGTGGTGGGTTTCGATTTACCGTTGAACCATTTGTACGGTAAGCATTTTTTGCAGACCGTTTATGTGACCAGGGAAAATTATTTATCGCTATTGCGTTTTGTTTCCTCCTTTTTTGTGGGCGATTCGGTACATCCTTTTGCCATTATCGAACGCGGATTGTACGGAGATAGTTATTTTTTAAAGAGTAAAGGCATGTATGTATTCCCCTTTACCTGCAACGTATGGACGGCCCGTGCCTTAAAAGCGGCCGGGCTTCCTTTAACACCGGTTTTGTATCAGACTTCCGGTTTGTTAATGCGCGTTTTGCGGGAACGAGCCAAAAATTATCCACGGGTCGGCAAAGATGTGCGCTATGTGCATGCTATTTTACCTGTAACGGGAAATCGGCCGGAACGTTAAATCCTTCGGCTTTTATTTTGGCCATATTTTTACGAATAAATCGGACTACCGATTCCGCCGAAATAGCAAAGGCAATGTTGGAATCATCCGCAATACGTCGTCCCAAAAAGATCTTGCCTTGATAAGGTTGTTCCATATCGACAAATGTGTTTTTCTCTTTGAATTCCGGTTTTAAATAATATTGGATTTGAGCATTTAAAGCATTGGCAATACCCACTAACTCAAAATTGGGTACCCCGTCTCTAAGCGCAAGAATGATCCCCCCGCTAACCCCTCGACTGACCATGGCGTTCATTAAAAAGTCATGTTGCTCGTCACGGTTGGGAGCGCTGACTACGCTTGAGGTAAGCAACAACTTTCCTTTGGGATAACCGATTAAATAGACAAACGTTCCCCAATGGAGTTGTTTGGCTTGACCGAAAGGAAAGGTCAATACCGGAAAAGGCGTGCGCGGCCGCTCGGCCAAAGTAATGCTTATTAGGGCCAAATCTTTTTCCTCATCTGCGGCAATTAGTTTAGGTTGGCTGGCTCTGGGCACAGAAATGAGACTGCTTATTTGGCGCATTTTTTGGGCAAAAGAATAGATGAATTTTGATTTTGTGCGGCTATCTTTTTCCGAAGCATAATAGACGATGGCCGTATCTTTTTGCATCACCACATGCGCACAGGTTAAAAAAAGAATTTCCTTATCCGATTGCAAAATTGCAGTCGCTGTCCCTGCGGCAGGGCGTTCATAAATGGATTGCATAAATGCTTTTCTCCTAAACGAACCGTCGCGAATTTGTTCGATAGTTACGCTGTCTTGAAGTCGGAATTCATAGGCTTTGTAAAAGGTAAGTATGGAAATCATTTTAACGGATTGCACGATTTTGTCTAAATACGGCGAAGTCGGGGAAGAGGGAAATTCGGAGTCGTATTGGCCGTCGCCTTTGGGTAACGGCAAAGATGGACTCTGCGGAGCCCTAACCCGTGAATTACAAGATAAAATTAAAAGTAAAATTAAAAACGAAAAAATGAACTTTGTCATAATAGCTACCCGATTTTTTTAATAATATATTGGTGTGATGACCAATATATCAAATTCTTATTTTTAATGTATGGCAAATACCATAAAAGGTTTCGTTTTATCAATTTATTCCGAAAATTTTACAGGTGGCCGGGAATAAAACAAATCGCAAATTGCGTTACGCAAAAAATGTCGGACAAAATAAAAAACAGGAAAGGGGTTAACCATGAGTGACAAGGAGCTATTAACTGCCGGAAAAATGGCTAAAGAATTCGGCGTACCGGCTAAAAAAGTAAAACTGGTGATTGAAAAACTTAATTTGTCACCGGATGTGAAAAAAGGAAATTGCAATTATTTTTATCGCGAAACAGCGGAAAAAATCAAATCCGCTTTGGAGACGGAAGCATAAATTTGCTGCCAAATTCGGATTTTATTTTTGAGCCCTCCGGGATGGCCTTACTAACGAATTCGGTTTGGCCGTCCCTTTTTTATTTTAATCTTCGTATTGGCCGTTAATGGTATTTCTTTATTGAAATCGCTTGCCTAAATTTGTATATTCCACCGAAAGGTGGAAATTAAAATGCATTTCAGAAAAACAACAGAATATGCAATTCGCGTTATGGTATTATTGGCGGAGAATGCCGGAGAGCGATTTTCGGTTAGTGCCTTAAATAAACGGTTAAATATTCCTTATAAATATCTCGGGCGCTTAATGAACCAATTGGCACAAAAAAAACTGGTTCAGGTTACTCAAGGCAAATACGGTGGTTTTATGGTACTCTCCTCGCAATTGGCGAAAATTTTTCTCTACCAGATTGTAGACGCTGTGGAGGGATTGGAAGACTACGATCGGTGCATTCTCGGGTTTCCCGAATGTTCTGATGAGCATCCGTGCGCATTACATCATCTTTGGGTGGAGCAGCGTGAGGCCATCAAAAAAATACTTTACACCACGTCTCTGGCCGATTTGGTAAACCAAAATATACGAAAGATGTAACCTGAGAAGAGCAATGTCGGTGTTTGCTATTGATTAGGGCACTGTACCGCAAAAGCAGATGGATTCATAAATATGTGGGATTGCTTTTGGTGCTTTTTTATGTGGATAAGCGTTTCGGGGATTATTTTGAATCTTCCGAAATTTTTCGCACCTGTTTCCGTTCCCAGCATATTGGTTCCGCCTGCCTATAGAATTTAAAACGGGAACCGCAGCAGTTTAATCGGTTTGGTTTATGCCAAACAAAATTTTGATGTTCTGTATCTTTAAGGGGAAAAAGGCGTTTGGAAAAGTGAAGACGGCGGAAAAACGTGTGTCCCTTGGTAAACGGTTTTTCGCAATCCCGTTGTTATTTAAAAACCAAACATCTGTTTTTGTGGGAAGGAAATAGCCTTTTTTATGGACCGCCATTGCCGATGGTTTCGTTTCTTTTTCGTGGTATCGCGGCCATGTTTCCGACAACCCTTGGCAGCAAAAATTCCGAAACGTTTTGTTTGATCCGGAACGCAAACGCTTTGTTATTGCTGCCGATGACGGCGTTTGGCGGGCAGATGCGCAGTTTTCATAACCGTTTGTAAAAGCCGATTTCAATGTACCTATTTTGTTACGAAGCCAACGGGATTCGAATACTAAAACGGTTGCTATCAGATCGGTTCCTTTAATGGGTTATTTAGGTTCGATCCGGACAACAATACCTCCGTGGACTATTAATCGGTAAAAACGTTACGACTTTTTCCGACATTCGTCTGGGTAAATGTATGATTACCGGATATTTTAAACTTGCTTTGGGCGCACGATTTATTACAACCCACGATCGCGGGCTTTTTTCTTTGAATGGCGTGAGGTTGTCGGGAAGATTTGCCGTGCCGCAAAATATGAATCGTGATTTTACGCTTAGCTTGTGGAACTATATGTTTGAATGGCATAACGGGCGAATTTTTCGGGATATTATCAGTAATTTTTTTCGATTGCGCCATTGGGATCGTTTTTATTTGTCGTTTTAACATTAACCGGCATTTTCGATTGGATTTATATTAAACTGAGACACTTAAAAATTGCCGAAACCGAGCAAAAAGATTATATTGAAGCCAAGATGTTTGAATTCGAGAGCAGGAGGGAAAAAGAATGATTTTACGCTTATTACCTGTTATTATTGCCGACTTTTTATTTGCCGCCCATGTTATGCGCTTTTACGGACTTTGGCCCGCATTGATCGTTCTTTTATTGAATTTTACCCTATTTATTCGCAAACCTTGGATACCCATAATGTGGCAATTGCTTACTGGTTTGGCCGTTATCGAATGGATACACATTACCATTTATTTTGTTAATTTTCGCATGGCCTGGGATATGCCATATTTTCGTTTATTGTTAATAATGGGTTTGGTTATCTTATACAATGTTTTTATTATTTTCCGTTTGCGTTCATACAAAATTCAAAAGTGGTATTTGGGTGAATAGAGATGCGTGATACGTTACAGCGGAGACAGAGAATTTTTTTCGCTCTTCGATTTTCTTTTGAGTCGGGGAAACCGGAATTCGATTAAGGCAAAAACAAATTGCCAAGTACGCTGTATTACTGCTTATTCATTTTTCTTTTCTTGACGGGGAATGTTCCATGTTCATGGAAACGCCTCTTTTTACAATTCTTCGATCATCTGCCTGAGCGTTTTTGTTTGGTTCCCGGCCGTTTTGCTCGTTCGAGCCATCCGACTATAATTTTAAAATATTGAACAATTCCAGAATCCATCAAAATATCGTAAGGTTTTTCCACAGTAGTACTGCATTTAATCAAGAGGAGAAGTACTATTCTTTGATATTTTATTTTTATTTTTATTCGCTTTCCAATTACCCCATACATTCTCTGTTCTTTTAGACAATATTTCCCAATGTACTTTACATGAACCAATATTTTTAGATGGTTTTAATATTTCTGCTAATCTTGGTCCCGTTTCTTCTGCAAGTTCTAATGGGCCTTTCCATTTATGTTGGCAATTTTGGCAAATCACAGAAATAGTATTTTCTCTTTTGTTTAGTGAAAATTTTAATTTAGGGCTATCACAATATGGGCACAAAAAACCATAATATTCATTAATTTTTTTTATATCTTCTAAAGTAACTAGCTCTAACCTACGTAAATGTGCACGAACTGTATGCATGCCGGAGTTTTTTCTATTATGACGATAATGCTTATGAACAAGTGTAAAAAAATCAGTTTTTATAGTTCCCCAAATTCTTTCGTGTCCGGGATCGGGTTGAATACCGTGATGAAATGCGCATAGTAACACTAAATTATCAGGACTATGGCTTCCTCCCTTTGAAATTGGTTTGCGGTGGTGCACATGTAGACTAGTTCTACTTGGACACCCGGTAACTTGACAGTGTTGATTGTCTCTTTCGTGGATCCTTTTTTTTAAATAATCCCAAAAAGGAGGATAACCAGGCCAATGATTAAAAATATGTAATATTTTTTTATCTCTTTGTGTTAAAATAGCTGTGGGGTCGTAAAAAGTCTTAAGTTGCGGCTTTTGGGGATATGGATTTTCTCTTTTCCAATTAGCAATAATAATTTGATCTAATTTGTTTAATTTATTCTTTCTTAGCTTTAAAAATAGATTTATTAATAAAAAAAATGATAGCAATGTTATACCCAAAATCACTCTCATTAAATAAAGTTGGGACGTAATAAAAAAACTAAGAACGAAAATAAAAATAAAGAGGTAAAAAAATCTCTTAAGGGTATGAAGAAATGAATCAATTTTTTTAATCTTTTTTACATATGGGAGTTGAGACAAAAATTTATTTTTTGCTATCTCATATGCTTGAATATTAAGGATATAATCTTCAAATAATTTTTGATATTTTTCTGGATATTTAACATTTTGAAGAAGTTTAAAACATTTTACACATAAGTAATTATTATCGGATAACCTAAGATTTTCATGTGATAAGATTTGATTTCCACAAAGAAAGCATTCTGTATTTGGCTCTATTTTTACGTTACGATGTTCTTCAAATACTGTATTTTTTTCTATTAAATTAGTTATGCTAATATTTTTTATATACTTT
>CAZRBA010000020.1:0-10347 GCA_964598255.1 uncultured Caldithrix sp.
TGCACAGGTAAGTAATTTACGGTAAATTTAACAGTAATTTAACTGTTAAAACTTGCAGGGCATGCGCCATACCGCAAGGATTTCGCATCTTTGTTAACCTATTTGCTTCGCTTATTATTAATCCCTAAATTATTACAAATTAATAATAAACATCGATGCTCTATGATAAGTAAGTCTGATAAGAAAGAAATTCTAAAAAAGATACTTGAAAGCAAAACTTTCAGGAATTCGCAAACGTATCAAAACTTGCTCAAATATCTTGTCACCGCTTCCATTAACAACGAAAATTTAAAAGAATACGATATTGCCATCGAAATTTTCGGTAAGGATGCTTCCTTTAATCCTGCGGAAGATCCCACTGTGCGTGTTTACATCAGCAATTTACGCAAAAAATTAAAGAAGTATTACGCCGACGAAGGCAAACACGACAAAATACGGTTGGCTATTCCGTCGGGTCATTATGCCGTTACCTTTTCCCACAAAAAAACATCCGGGTCCATTTCAACCCAAAACATTCTTACCGGGATTATTGTGCTGCTGTTACTTTTAATCGGTTATTTATGGCTCAAACCGAACGGGGACAACGCACACAGGCAAAATGTCCGCTTTTTGAATTCCGGAGTTTGGAACGATTTTGCAACCAGTCGCAATCCTTTGTTAGTCGTTTTGGGAGACGATTATTTTTTCATTGACTCTGAAAACCTCCAATATGGCATTCATCGGTACCATCACATTAACTCCGATTCTGATTTGGAAAAGTTAAAATCCGCAAACCGGACAAACAAAAACCTGTTACAAACTCCGTATACCTTTACGCCGCATTTAAGCCTTATTCCATTAAACAAAATGCTCCCTTTATTATGTAAAAGAACATACGTCCGTTTCGAAAATTCGAGCAAAATAAAAACAGCCGATTTGCTTAAAAACGATCTTTTATTTTTAGGCTCTTTTCGCAATCTTTACATTTTACGCGAAACATTAAATAATTTTTTATTAAATGTAAAACTGGGGGCGGGCGTAAATCAATTTTCCTTAAATGTTAACGATTCGTTAAAAACCTTTACGCTAAAGGGATTTCCAGAAATAAAACACAGCGATTATTGCCTTGTGCGAAAAATTCCTGGCCCTAAAAACAATACCATCTTTATGTTTATCAGCTTTTTCGAATCGGGCATGAGCAGTGCATCGAACTACATGACAAATCCCCGTACACTGCAAAAGCTGGAAAAACTTTTCAAGCAAAAATACGGCACCATGCCGCGTTACTTCGACTGCCTGTTTAAAATTTCCGGCCTGGAACGTACGGGCTTAACCATTCATGTTGCATACTTTGCCCCAATTAACCCTAAAGAATTGCATATTTGGTAACAGGATTTTTTTTGTTTTTTGTTTCGGACTTTTAGTTAATTCCTAACTTAAGTACGTTGTTTTTCTCAAACAAATCCGGAATATGGCTATCTCCCAAACGAATTTGCGAAATCGGTTTGTCCTTTTTAATCGAAATGTCAAACGCTTTTTCTCCGTTTTGCCAAATACGCATCGATTTTCGAATAACCGATTGCGAACTATCCCGATACAATACGGTCAATTTAACTGGAAGGGGTAACATGCCTTTTTTGATTACTTTGACAATCACCTCGTCGGAGTTGTCTTTTACCTTTTGCAAGCCTAAATCTGGGTAGCCGAATCCATAAAACCACGGTTTAAAAAACCAACTTAAATCCTCTTGCAGCACATCATTAACCGTAAAGAAAAAATCGAACGGTTGGGGATGTTTTCCTTGCCAACGATCGATATATTCCCGCATTAATTTTACAAAACGATCCTTACCGATTAACTGTTCCAACAGATAATAGGCGATGCCTGGTCTGTTGTAGGAGGCATTCCGATAAGACATTCTTGCATTGGAACCGTACATGATGGTGGGAACGATCATCGGTACATCGTATTCCGTACCCGCTATCCGCAAATATCGCTCAACGGTACCGGCAATAGGATCATACCCTTTGGCCATGCGTTGCTGCAAGGCAAAGGGAAGCATTGTCGCCCAACCTTCGTCCATCCAGGCGTACTTTCTTTCGTTGATGCCCATCATAAACGGGAAGTATGTATGGGCAATTTCATGGCTGGTAACGTGTACGGTGCTTCTCCACAGCATTGGCGCTCCTTCGTTAACCATCATGGGATATTCCATGCCCCCTCCACCGTTAAAAACCGTTAACGAAGGGTACGGAAAAGGTACGGCCGGCATTTCCGCGGAGTAATAGCGAACCGATTTTTTGGCAATTTCGGCAACACGGTCAAAATTGCCAGCATCCTTTGGATAAGCCGCCGCAATTAAAACATCACGATCGGGCTTAACGTTAAGATGAGTGGCATCCCATAGGTAATGATCGCTTGTGGCAAAGGCAAAATCGGGCACATGAACAGCCTTAAAATGGAAGGTATTGGAATCGTTACCTGCTGTAACAAGCTGCTGCCGAATATCGGATTCGGTAATAATATGTACAATGCTTTCGGTTTGAAATACGTCATGATACCGTTTTACAATTTGCGGGCGGAAAACTTGTTTTATGTTTTGCAAGCGTCCTGTCGCCCAAACCACAAAATTTTTGGGCACGGTAATTTTGACGTCATAATCGGAAAAATCATTGTAAAATTCTTGTAGCCCGCTGTAAGCAAATTGATCCCATCCGTCAATATCATCGTAAACCGCCATTTGCGGGTACCAATAGCCGATAAAAAACGAAGTAGAATCGTATGTGCCCATGCGTAGTTTGGAAATACGCGGAATGTGCAACCTCCAAGCCAAATCCAAAATTATTTGTCGGCCCGGTGCCAGCGGTTTTTCTTTTAACGGTATGGCCAAATTTGTGCGGTACGCTTTTATTCCAGATTTCTTCGATTTGAGATTTACGGAGACCCCGTTAATTTTCACGGTTAAAATTTGCACGCCATTGTGAATATCTTTAGGCGAAACCGGCCAATCGCGCAAATTGCCTTTTTTGAACAAATTCTGGTAGAGGCGCAAGTACAAAACTTTAAGTGTATCCGGACTTTCATTAAAATAAACAACCGTTTCCCGACCATTAAGCCTATTATTTGCCGGATCAAAAGTTGCCCGTATGGAATATTTTGCATGATTTTGCCAATAATTCGTTCCGGGGCGTCCGTCCCAGGCACGCGTACCGTTCTGATAAGCCTTACGAATATTTACCGGCACATATAAAGAAGCGTTTTCCTGCCCGAACGAAAAACTCACTCCAAATAAAAGAAGACTTAAAACGAAAAGAATCAAACGTTGCATATTCATCCCCCGATCACCTAAAAAATCCTTTTAATAATCGATGGATTATAAGAGTTTTTCCAATGTTTAGCAAGGGTTCTTTGGAGCCTGCCGATTTGTGAAATAAAAATTTTGCATTATTCACAAAAAATTCGTTTTTTAACGGTTGTAAAATTCACAAACCGTTCCATCATTTAAGGAGAAACTATTATGAAGAGGTTTACCCCTTTGTTTATTTTATTTATTTTGTTGGGCATGAGCCACCTGAGCTATGCTCAGCAAGATCCTATAATCGGCAAATGGAAAACCATTGACGACGAAACCCATGAGCCAAAATCTATTGTGGAAATTTACATGAAAGACGGTAAATTTTACGGGCGCATCGATTCCTTGTTTCGCAAACCAGGTGAAGATCCCAATCCCATTTGCGACAAATGTCCGGATGACGATCCCAGAAAAAATAAACCGGTTAAAGGAATGGAAATTATTAAAGATATGGTAAAAAAAGGTAACGAATACGTGGACGGTACGATTTTGGATCCTAAAAAGGGTAAAATTTACAAATGTAAGCTTTGGCTCGATGGTCATAATAAATTGATGGTGCGCGGCTATATTTTGTTTCTTTATCGAACACAAACTTGGTACAGAGTAAAATAAATTTGAATTTAAAGCTCGCCGCAGGGCGGGCTTTTTTATTTCGAAAGGTTCCTTTATGCATCCCGATATTCGCTGGGGAATTCTTGGCCCCGGTTCCATTGCTCACAAATTTGCACAGGCCTTTGCTTTTGTTCCCAACGGCCGAATTATTGCTGTCGGCTCCCGTAATTTAAGCCGCGCTCGCCAATTTGCCAATCGCTACCACATTCCCCGCTTTTACGGCAGCTATGAAGACATGCTGACCAACGCATCTATTGATGTGGTTTACATTGCCACGCCGCACGGACGCCATTACGAAGATATCAGAATGTGCCTTAACCACAACAAAGCCGTACTTTGCGAAAAATCGTTCACCTTAAATGCACAGCAGGCCCGCGAAGTTTGCAGACTGGCCGAAAACAAACAATTGTTTTTAATGGAAGCCATGTGGACACGCTTTTTACCCGTCATGCAATTATTAAAACAAAAATTTAATAAGGGTGACATTGGTCATTTACAACTCCTAAGTGCCGATCTGGGATTTCGCTTTCCCTTTAACGCACAAAACCGACTATTCAATTTGAAACTTGGCGGAGGGGCATTGTTGGATATTGGCGTTTATCCGGTTTCGTTAAGTTACTGGCTATTGGGAAAACCACAACATATCGCCAGTCAGGCGGTATTGGGTATTAGCGGCGTTGATGAACAGGCTGGTATGGTATTTAAATATGCCAAGGGCACGCTGGCCCATTTACTTGTCTCATTACGCAGCGCCACCCCCTCTCAGGGTATTTTGGCTGGTGATACAGGCATGATGATTCTCAAAGCGCCTTTATACTGCCCCGAAGGGATTTTATGGATAGACAACAATGGAAACAAAGAATATATTAAAGCCGAATTAGAGGGAAACGGTTTTAACTATGAAATTATCGAAGTGAATCGTTGCCTGTTACGGGGTTACCTACAAAGTGAAATAATGCCCTGGAAAGATACCATCGAGATCATGGAAATAATGGATGGGCTGCGGAAACAATGGGGACTTCGTTACCCACAGGAATCGGGATGGGCATAAAAGCGTAAGCCGTGGTATCGGCCGATTTTTTGACTAAGGTAGGGTTAATTCCATATTGTGTTTGCTAACCAGATCGATAAGTTCATTTTTGGGCAAGGGTTTGCTAAAAAGGTAACCCTGAAACTGGCGGCAGGCATTGTCCTCCAAAAATTGCAAATGTTCTTGCGTTTCCACACCCTCTGCAATTAGTTCTTTATTCAGGCTTTTACCGATTAATAAAATTGCCTTTACCAGTTCCTGGTTTTTAGGATCCACATTAACCCGATCGATAAAGCTACGATCGATTTTTATGGTATGGGCCGGAATTCTTTGCAAATAATTAAGTGATGCATAACCCGTCCCGAAATCGTCAATGGCCAATTTAATTCCCATTCCGGCCAATGCCGTTAAATTACGTTGGGTTAACGCATCGTTATCCAAAAGACTGGTTTCGGTTATTTCGATTTGCAACGACTTTGGATTTAACTGATTGCGCAATAACGCATTCTGCAAATTGCGACTGAAATCTTCCGAGTGCAGTCCCTTGGGCGAAGCGTTCAAAGACAAATAGAACCCGTTGTTATGGTACGGTTGAATTTCACGAAAATCTTCAATGCTGCGCTGAATAATCCATTGGTTAAATGATTGGATCAACTTGCTTTCTTCGGCAATGGGAATAAAAACCGAGGGCGGCACGTTGCCAAGTTCCGGGTTTTGCCAGCGAATTAATGCTTCGATGCCGATAATTTTGTAATTTTTTTCTTTGCCGTTCTTAGAAAGGATGGGTTGATAGACCATTCTAAATTGGTTATCAAAATCTTGTTTTTCGATCACATGCCGCAATTGGTTTACTATTTGTAATCGTTTCAGCGAATTGCGTGTCATTTCCACCGAGTAGTAGCGATACCCGCTTTTGCCCGTATTTTTGACCGCATACATGGCCATATCCGCATTTTTAACAATCGTATCGCGATCCATTCCGTCCCGAGGGATAAGAGCAATACCAATACTGGCTGTAATGGAGGTGATCACTTCGTTTTTTACATGATAAGGCTGGGAAAGGACTGCTATCAGTTTTTCCGCAACGCTGGCAGCATCCCAGTCTCGCTTTAAACGGCGTAAAATTATGGTAAATTCATCACCCCCGAGACGAAAAATCAAATCGGTTTTTCGCAAACTGCGCGTCATGCGTAGGGCCGCTTCTTTTAAAACCAGATCGCCGAAATCATGTCCGAGAGAATCATTGATAATTTTAAAATTATCCAAATCAATAAACAAAACAGAACTCATTTCAGATTGATTGCGCAAAGCTTCGTAAACAATCTGATCCAATTGTTCATAAAATGCATCGCGGTTACGCAAACCGGTTAGTTTGTCGTGATATGCCAAATATTTTAATTCTTTTTGAGAAAGGATAACGTGCGTCAAATTGCTGCCAAACATGCAAACGGCCAAAACACGGTTGCCCGATTCGTCCAAAATCGGTTTAAAAATCCGTTTATAATAGAAGGTACGATTTTTTTTTGTAAAATTTAGTTTTTCGGTAAATTGAACGATACGTTTTATTTTTATGGCCTGCCGAAAATATTTTTTTCGCGTGGCAATGCTTTCCGGATCAATTCCCAAACGGTAAAAATAATATTCATCGTCTTTTCCGATGAATTCTTTTGGAGCAACCCCGTTGGTCATAAAATAATCATTGAGAAAAATAAACCGCCCTTTAGGATCAAAAGCGGCAATTTCCATGGGGATGGTATTTAATGTCTTAAAATAATTTTCTAATTGAACTTTATTTTTACGCTTTGCCCCGAATAAAGATAACATAGAGAATTTCTTCCCCGGTCATTGAATCATTAAAAATTTTCTTAATGCCCCATCCAAAAAAGCAATTCATGCTTTCAGGAATATTATGTTCGTCCAAAATTAAAAAACTTGAATAAAAATAGTAGCCGGGATAACACCAGATTTAAAAGGCATGGTCTACATACATTTGGATAAAATTTCCTTCTTTGCCGTAAGCACTATCTATTCTCAGAATTAAATTATTCATAAAAACGCGAATACCGCCGCCGGTACTCCATTTCATATCTGTATGTAATGTGCTTAATTTCCAGACCGGGGCCACACGTCCTGCTTCGAAAAAAACGGCAAACTGAATCCAATGAATGTTTAATTTTCGCGTTAGTGCCAAATAGTTAAAGGGATTCCACTTTAATATCTGTCGATACTCAGCCCCGTAATAAATGGCCGCGCGATCGTTAAACCGGCCTTCGTAATAAGCACGCATTCGATAGCGCCCGCCCAAATAGGCGCCGGTGTACGGTGGCGGACGATGATACGAACGTATTTCGTTACCGCTGGAATCTACCCCGACCACATTATATGCATTCCAAGTTAATGTATTCACAGTCCAAAAATCTAATGCTAAAACTTTTGGTAACGAATTTTTTCCGAAAAAATACCGGTGTAGCGGCAAATACCATCGCCAGTCGGTTTCGACAACACTCCACGAAGAGGAGCTATTGAATAATCCGAAGTCGCGGCGAAAGGTAACTTTTTGTAAGCTGCCCCGTGTGGGATTGGTCGGATAATCCGTATTTTCCCGCGTGATCGAAAAATCCACACCGTTAGTGGCAAAAGCAATGCGTTTCCGGTAAAACGGTTTGATGTCAATAAAGGTACGGCCGCTGACAAAAGGATTCCAGTTAGTGCCACCCATTTCTCCGGATACCAGAATACCATTTTTAAATTTGGGGTTAAAATAAACCTGATGTTTTCCGTGGCCGATGGGCAACAGGTAACGAAACTTCAATTCGTACCACTCATCCGAACCGCTTACTTCCAGGTAATCGTTCTTGTCCGATTCATTGCTTCCGGCACGCGGTTTGTTTATATTTGCTGGCAAAAAAGGAGGGTCTTTGTAAACTTTTAACACACCGAAATAACCGCCCAAAATATCGGGTGCAATGTACAAACGCGGATAAAACGGCAAATAAAATTCTCTTAATTGCAAAAAACCGTATCTTGTCCCGTTAGTACTAATTAATCCTCCCATGTACAACGACATATTCCTTTGCGAAAGGCCGCGAACCGCAATAAACCCCCCGGTAGCCCAACCGAAAATTTCACTATAAAGTACAAAGGGAAGGCCGGTAACTTTAAATTTCGGATTTTGGGTATCCGATGTTGTACGCTCATTCTGATTAGCATCATGCCCGAACGAGGCGGCCTTTAGCGCGTGATTCGGTATTTGCGTAACGATTACCAAGCTTATTAGAAAAAAAGAAAAAAGTCTCACAAAAAATCCTAACCGATCTGTTAATATGACGGAATAAAAAATTTAAATTTGTTTTTTACCTATATTTTTTGATTTTAGCGAATTAAAAACGAATAATAAGAACGCAGAGCGAAATTGTTTTCTTTTATATTCGGATAATCCCGATAATGCGACCAGCGATCGTATTCGATAAACTCAAAACTAAAAGCATGGCGCGCATTTAAAAAGAAGCGCGTTCCTAACAGGAGTATATCCACATATTCGTTGCCTTTTGCCCCGCTAATGGGATGTAGCCAATAGTGTTTATAACGCAAATACAAACGTACCGTGTTTGCAATTTGCAAAGCGGATTCGAACTTACTGCTGGTTCCGGGGCCCAAATTATAATCA
This sequence comes from uncultured Caldithrix sp., assembly GCA_964598255.1. Taxonomy (GTDB): domain Bacteria; phylum Calditrichota; class Calditrichia; order Calditrichales; family Calditrichaceae; genus Caldithrix. The sequence continues at coordinate 8,641 of CAZRBA010000020.1, forward strand.
CGCCCCACTTCTTCGGCATACAACGAATTAATCCCACCCATGACAATTGCCGAAGCAATTAACGAATTATGCCAGTTAACTTGCGGATTAAATGCATAATCGGTAATCAAACCAAGCCCCACGCTGCTGGCGGAAATTTTGTACACTCGGTTGGTTAAAAAGTTGAAATTTTTAAATACTCCGATGTAACTGTGGCGGTGCTTGGTCGAGGGTAGTTTTTTCCCGAAAAGCAATCCGCTGGAAAAAATAGCAATGATATTGTTGTCATCCGAAAAACTGGCCCCCACGTTGGTAACAAAATAATCGAACGGTTTGTATTTCCGCTGTAGATGCGTGTAACCTCCGTAAACCATATTGTAATTCAAATACAAATGCGGCACACGTTGTGAAAACTTGCCGTCGATAAACAAGCCGTTTAAACCGGTGGAAAGTGTAACCGTGTACTTGGGAATTTTGTAGCGAGCTCTCAGGTTTTTTCTTCTTCCGATAAATCGATTAAAACCGTTCATCGGCGAAATAAGCGTAGAAGCTAGTTCGCGCAAAAAGCTTTTTTGACCGCTAAATAGAATTAAATTGGACACGCGGTAACTGATTTCACCCAAAACAATACCGCTCATGGGCGTTGTCACAATATCGTTCATGGAAGGGTATTCGGTTTCCATGAACAATTCCCACATCAAACTACCGGCAAAAGGGTAAGGTAACGATTGCCAAAAGCTAAGGCCCGAAGAACGGGCGGCCGTAAAAGACAGTGCACCACTGTAAGGATGAAAAAGCTGATTGGTCTCAAATCCGTCGGCATCCCACACGAATCCATGCTTCAAATTGTTTTTCATGGTTTCCGCTGAAATATGCGCCCAATCCACATTGCGCACAAATCGATCGACGGACCAAACGAAAATATTCAACCCAAAGGCCTCGAATGCAGGTAGCCAGTAGTTGTTCTTTTCGGGCCGGGCGATAACGGCGGAATCCCGCAAAGAAAAGGCACGATTTTGTCCGTACAAATCGCTTTGTCCCACAATGCCCAAAAGTGCGATCAGATAAAAAAGAAACATGGCCCGAAAAGGATTTGCGGTTAAAGGCATATCCTGCCTCCCGTTTAGTTGGTTGGCGATACGGATCTTTTCCAAACGAGCACAAACAAAATCAGCCACACAACCGAACGAAAAATCATGGCCCGAATGCTGTGCGTGGCGACCACTGAATGAAACACCGTAAGCAGCAAGGCCAAAACCGTAACATGGGCCACAGTAACCAAAGCCGTAAGTCGCAAAGCGATTTTGGTGCGTAGCCACAATACAACGCCGGTAAAAACGGACACAGCCCCCATGGTCACATTGTATTTAACCAACCAGGGGAGCACATGGTAATCGGGCACAAAAGCACCGACCAAAACGCGCGTACCCGTCACCAAAGCCATAAGCCCCATTATGGCAGCCACCACGGCCGCTATTTTAAAATACAGAGCATTTTTCATTTTCTTACCTTTCTTAAATTCATTAAAACAAATGGAACGACCCGTATTTTTCCGGATGTTTTTTAATATCTTCCGCCAAAACCCGTAATTTACGCGTCAATTGCAAAAGTTCGTCATAAAACTCCTTGTCCCGAATCAAGGTACCCACCGTCCCCTGACCATTCATGCCTTTCAGTAAAGAATCTGTTTGGGCAAGCGCAGATCGAAGCCGCGGATAAAGCGTGCTG
>CAZRBA010000021.1:0-4772 GCA_964598255.1 uncultured Caldithrix sp.
TCATTTAATTTTTTTGATATTATGGCGAATATCAGTGGGGCTGTGCTGGTTTTATTGATTTATGTTTCGTTTTTTATGCACAGGTCTAACGGATTAGCGCAGAGATAATAAAAAATATGAAGATGTCTGCGTAAATCCGCGCGAGAGATTTCACGCAGATAGCGCAGATAGACGCAGAAAGAAGGAAGAATAGAAAAAAATCAGCGAGAATCCGCGAGATCAGCGAGAGAACTAATAATTTCACGCAGATAGCGCAGATCGACGCAGAAAAAAAGAAGAGAAGAAAAAGAATCAGCGAGAACTATTACTACAGATAACCTGGTAACATCAAATATCGGTCGGAGAAATCAATGAAACCTATCCTGAAAAAAATTGGTATTAAAAATGTGGAATTCGGACAAAACGTAACCGTTGTAGAACCAGCAAATTTATACGGTTGTAGTATCGGAGACAATACTTTCATCGGACCGTTTGTTGAAATCCAAAAAGGCGTGAAAATCGGTAAGAATTGCAAAGTTCAGTCTCATGCTTTTATTTGTGAACTGGTATCTATCGGAGACAATTGTTTTATTTCTCACGGAGCGATGTTTATAAACGATACATTCGCCACGGGAGGCCCTGCCGGAGGTAAAAAGGCACTCTGGAAGTCCACGGAAATAGGGAATCATGTTTCTATTGGTACCAATGCGACCATTTTACCGGTTAAGATTGTTGATCATGTTGTAATCGGCGCCGGATCGGTTGTAACAAAGGATATTTTGCAACCGGGAATTTATGCGGGGAATCCCGCAAAAAAAATCAAAGATTTACCCGCGAAGAAATAATTAGAAACGGTTGCTAAAATTTAATATTTTTGTCTGGTTGGGATTGAAAAAAATCAATAGACGATAAATTAAAATAGGAACTGATACGGATGGAGATACCATTTGTTGATTTAAAAGCGCAGTATCGTGGAATAAAAGAAGAAATCGACGCAGCCATGTTCGAAGTTATAAAGCGTACTGCTTTTATCGGCGGGATTTTTGTAAAAAAATTCGAACAGGAATTTGCGGATTTTATTGGGACAAAGCATTGTATCTCCTGTGGTAACGGGACCGATGCGTTAATGATAACCTTAAAAGCAATGAACATTGGCCCTGGAGATGAAGTTATTGTGCCGGCCAATTCATTTATTGCGACGTCGGAAGCGGTATCGGCAGCTGGGGCTCGCGTGGTTTTTTGTGATGTCAATGAACAAACCAATAATTTGGATACCGAGCTTTTACAATCCAAAATAACACCTAAAACCAAAGCTATAATAGCTGTTCATCTTTACGGACGCCCGGCGGATATGGATATTATAATGGCCATTGCCCGTACTCATGGTTTAAAAGTAATTGAAGATGCGGCTCAGGCGCATGGTGCCAAATATAAGGGCCGAAACGTTGGTACTTTTGGCCATGCGGCGTGTTTTAGCTTTTATCCCGGGAAAAATTTAGGTGCTTATGGCGATGGCGGCGCAGTCGTCACGAATGATGATGCATTGGCGCAAAAAGTGCGTATGCTATCTAATCATGGCCGCATCGAAAAATACAATCATGAATTCGAGGGATTTAATAGTCGGTTGGATGGATTACAGGCAGCTATTCTTTCGGTTAAGCTAAAACATTTGGCCAAATGGACTGATGCAAGACGCCGCGTCGCTGAACTGTATTTAAAAGGTTTAAACGGAGTTGGAGACATCCGGCTTTTCAAAGAGGATGACCATATGTTTTCGGTTTACCACCTGTTTGTTATTAGAACACAATTGAGAGACCAATTAAAAGCTTTTCTCGAGGATAGAGGCATCCATTGTGGAATTCATTATCCTATAGGATTACCCTTTTTAAAAGCTTATGCCTATTTAAAACATAAGGAAGATGACTTTCCCGTAACATATAGAAATCAAAATGAAGTGTTGAGTTTACCCATGTTCCCGGAAATGACCCGGGAGCAGGTTGATTTTGTCATCCATTCAATAAAGGAATTTTTTAATCAATGAAGCGTTTAGTTTATGGAATGATATTTATTGGATTGATGTTTTTAAATCCCATTCGAGCGGCGGTTAACGAAATTTTACCCGTTTACCATGTTGATTACCAGTATCTGAAATTATTACAAGATCGCGGGCTGTGCCTGGAATTGAATGCATTGGAAAAACCATACACCAAAGGCCAAATTGCGCAAAGCTTGCTGAATATCCCCGATACGCTTGCCTTAAGTAAAACGGAAAAAGAAGCGATCGCTTATTTACGAAGTGATTTACGCATGGAAATCGATGCTTTGCAGAAAAGTGAAAGTAATAATTATATCAAGCTGCAGACCTATTCAACCGGCTTTCTTGATAAAATGCAAACCAATGAGATAACGTATCGTGGAGTTTATCACCTCGGTGCAGGATTACGCATGGGGAAGCATGTTTATATTGCCCAAAATTATATTTCCGACCAATATGATTATTATGATCCCTATTATTCTGGTTATAAATGGAGAGGAATAGCAGCCTACACCCAACAAGCATACATAAACGTAATGTTCAATCAGGTTCAGTTTAAGTTTGGACGGGATTTTTTGCAGTGGGGAGTCGGTCAATCCGGCACGTTGGTTCTGTCCGATAATACGATTCCTCTGGATCAGTTGTATTTTAATCTAAAAGTGGGGCCTTTCCGCTTTTCTTACATTACTGCCCAACTTAATTCGATAGCGTATAAAGATTCTCTGGGAAATCATCAAGCCAATCGCTACCTGGCAGGCCATCGTTTAGGGCTTCATTTGCTTAACGGCCGTTTGCAGTTGGCTTTTTCGGAAATTATAATTTACGGGGGCCCTAATTCTTTCTTTAATTTTACGTACTTGAATCCTTTTATCTTCTATCACGGGGCAAAAAAGAACGGGGCCCCTGATAACAATGTATTGCCCAGTTTGGATGTTTTGTTTTATCCTGCCCCAAAATGGCAATTATATGCTTCCGTTTTAATCGATGATATTCAGTTGGATAAGAAAACTCCGGGTGATCTGGAACCCAACGAAATTGGCTGGCTGGCTGGTAGTCGATATGCCGATCCGTTTCACATAAACGGTCTGACGCTTTCAGCGGAATATGTGAGAATTGCTAACCGTACATATAAAACGTCACACCCTTGGGAACGGTTTTCGTATCGTAGAAAGTTGTTGGGCTACCCGCTTGGCAATGATCTTGAATATTTTCAGTTGGAAATAGAAAAATGGTTCGGTGCCAAATTGAGCCTTAGGACAAAATTTTCCGTGCTTAGCAAAGGTGAAGGAAATGTATTTTCTGCCTGGAACGAGCCGTGGATGCATTACACCGTCGAGCAGGGCTACCATGAAAAATTTCCTTCGGGAATCGTCGAAAAAACTAAAACCTTGAATTGCTTTCTTTTGTACAATCCGTTCCGATGGCTTGGCTCTTCGTTAGAGCTTCACTATTTATCTATCAGCAATTTTGGACATCATGAAGGCCAAAGTAAAACGGACATTTTATGGCGTTTCGGTCTAACCGTTCGCTTTAATTATATTAAGAATTTTCAATAGCCCCCTCTTCTCTTTTTCTTCTCCAGCATTTAAACGCACACCAAATCTTCAATTATTTCCGATTCGACACATCTGATTTTATTTCATCAAAAATTCCCTCCAAAAAAAGTGCAAATTAAACTGGATATTGCGGATTTTATTTATTAAATTGCAGTGAAAAATCCATTCCTTAAAAAGTCATATTAACATCGTTGGAGGGGCTATGGGTTGTTTTGTCTTATTTATTGGGCTTTTCTTTATATTAAATTGGGCCAATGCGCAGGGCTATCTGAGAGATGACAATATTACCACCTACACTTCGGGAGTTACGATCAATGAAGTTTGCGCCAACGGCTCTGCCTTTGATTACAATGCGGATGGAAGTACAAGTTCTACTTATGACAAAGATGAGTTTATCGAAATCGTTAACAATTCGGATCAAACGATCGATATTGGCGGTTGGACTTTGGCCGACAATTCAACATCCTATTTTGTTTTTCCAGATTCTACCTATATCGCTCCGGGCAAGGCAGCCGTTGTTTTTACAACAGGAGCCGATGCCACGAATTTTAATCCGGGAGCAGGAAATTTGGTGTTTTCGACGCCATCGGGTTTTCGTTTGAGCAATTCGGATGATGTTGTTGGGCTTAAAAACAACGATAGCTTGTATATTACTGTGAAATGGGGGAGTGAAACCTTACCCGCAGATTTTACAACTGGCGCCACACTTGTGGGTAGCGAAGTGACTTTAAGCGATTCGTGGGTTGCCGGACAGTCCCAGTCACGAAATCCTGATTATACGGGTAGCTGGGATTTCCATCCAACCATTACGGGGACGGTTAATTGGTCGGTCGATCACACGGTTACTCTTACCGATCCCCAGGCCTCCCCGGGACGCAAATACGGTCTTGACCAATCCCTGCCCGTTACTCTTTCTTCCTTTGGTGCTACGGTAAGCAACAATGCCGTTTTACTGCAATGGCGTACCGAAAGCGAAGTGGATAACCTGGGCTTCGAAATTTACCGTTCCTTGTCCGAAGAAGAAGGCTATCAATTGTTAAGTAGCTATCTTACAAATCCCGATTTAAAAGGCCAGCTCAACAGCAGCGTGGGCAAAACCTATCGCTATTCGGATTATACCGTGCAAAACGGACAGACCTATTACTATAAGTTGGCCGATGTCAGTTTAACCGGTCATCGCACTTTTCATGGCCCGATAAAAA
>CAZRBA010000022.1:0-31249 GCA_964598255.1 uncultured Caldithrix sp.
AAAAGGAGAGAGGGAAAAGAGTGCCGGTACCTCGATACATCTCAGCTGGCGCGGAGCCACTCGGCAACCGGCTTCTCCCCGCAGGGCCACAAACCGCCACAATCAAAGCGCCCCCCTTTGAGGGGGGCTACGGGGGGTAAAACAATGCCGCGAACTACCGAAATTGCTCATAAGTCGGCACTATTTCGCACCATTAACCCTTAACCCTTACACCCTTAACCCTTTCCCCGGCCACCGCTTAACAAATTGAATTAAAAGATATTATTCACTAATTTTACATTTCCGAAATAAATTTTTCGGTTTAAAATCAATCAACTTTGCGTAAAGGAGACGAAAAAATGGCAAAAATAAAACCGTTTAAAGGTTTACGCCCCAAACCGGAGCTGGCTGAGAAAGTGGCTTCGCCACCCTACGACGTACTCAATACCGAAGAAGCCCGGGCCATGGCCAAAGACAATCCTTATTCGTTTTTACACATCAACAAGCCCGAAATCGACTTACCCCCGGGTACCAATTTGTATGACGATGCCGTATACGCCAAAGGCAAAGAGAATTTGGATCGGCTAATTAAAGAAGGTGTTTTGCTGCAGGATGAGAAACCTTCTTTTTACGTGTATCGACAAATAATGGGCAATCACCGACAAATCGGTCTGGTAGCTGGTGCATCCGTAGAAGATTACGAACGTGGCATTATTAAAAAACACGAGTTAACCCGGGCAGAAAAAGAAGAAGATCGCGTAAAGCACGTTAATACGCTTAATGCTCAAACGGGCCCTGTATTTTTGACCTATAAAGCGCAAAAAGAAATTGACGAACTTATCGATAAAATCATTCAGCGTAAACCCGTTTACGACTTTACGGCCGATGATGGCATACGCCACACCTTTTGGGTTGTGGATAACGAAAAAGAAATCGAACAGTTGCAGGATTTGTTTGCCCATTTGGATTATCTTTATGTGGCCGACGGACATCATCGTTCTGCGGCAGCCATGCGTGTTAAACAAATGCGCCAAAAACAAAATCCGAATCACACGGGTGAAGAAGAGTACAATTATTTTCTGACCGTCATTTTCCCCCACGACCAAATGTATATCATGGATTACAACCGTGTGGTGAAAGATTTAAACGGACTATCCAAAGAAGCGTTTTTACAAAAAGTGAGTGAAAAATTCGAAGTACGGAAATTAGGAGTTTCGGCACTAAAGCCGCAAAAGAAGCACGAATTCGCAATGTATTTGAGCGGTGAATGGTACAAACTAAAAGCCAAACCCGGCACATTCGATGCTGACGATCCCGTGGGGCAATTGGATGTTTCCATATTGATGGATAATTTATTGGTGCCGATTTTAGGGATTGGGGATCCTCGTAAAGACAAGCGCATCGATTTTGTGGGCGGTATTCGCGGTTTGGAAGAATTGAAACGCCGCGTGGATTCCGGAGAAATGCAGGTGGCCTTTGCCCTCTTCCCTACTTCCATCGAAGATTTAATGGCCATTGCCGATGCCGGTAAAATAATGCCACCCAAATCGACCTGGTTTGAGCCGAAATTGCGCAGCGGACTGATTATTCATTTACTGGATTAATTATTCTTTCCGACCGAAATACTAGTTAAACAATCGAAAAGCCCGGTTTTTCCGGGCTTTTTTACTTATGGAATCAATAAACGATAAAGGCTTAACCTTTTAATAAAGCACGTAATAAAATTAAAAATCCGCCTTTAATTCTGCGAATTTTCTCCAACGTTTCTTGCGCCTCGGTAAACTGCGGGTTCAATTCGGTTGCTTCTTCGATTTCTTCCAAAGCCTTTAGAAAATAATTACGGCTTTGAATCAAATGGATCACTCCCAAGTCATTCCAGTAATCGGCATAATGGTTTTTTAATTGCACTTCATCCGAGATCACATGTTCGTAATATTCCAGTTCATCATCGTTTAACGACCGCCGACCAAACATAAATTTCAAAAAGAAATAATCAAACTCCAAAGAGGCCTGATCATCGCGCGTGGTAATTTTTAACTGAAGATCGCGAAGTAGCGCAATAATGGAATCGTCGTTAATATCCTTAATGCGTTCAAGGATATCATCGATATGATTCTGCCAATATTTATTATTCAAATGGAACGCATTTTTTAAATCCTTAAGCGCCCGAATTACACGTACTGGAATGGCTATTTTGTCTTCTTGTTTTTCATCAAGGCTGGAAAAAAATAATACCAACCCCAAATTAAAATCTGCTTCCGGAAAATTGTTTTTTTTCTGTAAAGCCTTTTGCAACATATCCTTGGCCTTTTTGTATTCCTTCATAAACGTATAGGTCACAGCCAAATCGTTATAAATATCGGGGAAGGTATGTCCCGAATTTAAAGCCTGATGTAAAACGTATTTAGCTTCGGAAAAATCTTTCTTTTTAAGATAACAGGCCGCCAGTTTGCGATGTGCTTTTACGAAATCGGGTTTGTTCTCAATTGTTACTTTAAAATGCCCGATAGCCTCATCGATAAAATTGTAAGATAGCAAAATACGTCCGAAACGGAAATGGTAAAGATAATTATTTACATTTTTAAGTTTGTTTTCTATGATGAAAAAAGTTTGAATTTCATCCTTCATACGTTCATGAACTTTTCGGGTATTTTCATTCCAAAAATCTTCATCGGACTGGTAATACTCAACCGGCAGGCTGGCATATTTTCGATAAAGAGGGCGACCTTTTTCCTGAACTTCACAAACCACTTGATGTTTTTGTTTATTCAAACCGGTTAAAATTAAAAACCGATGATTTTCAAGCGCTATTTCGTCCTTAAATTGAGGCTTCATGAAATTCAATTCCGCTTTGCAATTGTTTTGTGCAATTTAAAACATCGAATCATTTTATTCAAAACTTTAAATCTTAAAACCAAAAAAGTAATTTATTTTTTGCCGTGTGCAATAAAACGGTTATCGAGCATTTTTAATTTAAATGTTGGAAATTTATTAACACTTTATGTAGTTTAAGGTAAATGAAACGAAATTCGATTAGATGATAATCCAATGTATTAAAGTAAAAAAAATTAGGAGGTAATTATGCGCTTATCCGAGCAGATTAAAACTGCGGATTGGAAAAAGGAAAAACATGCTCCGGTTATTGAGGCTCCGGAATCCGTAAAAGCAGGCGAAGTTTTTACCGTAAAAATAGGTCTGGGTAAGGAAATTGCCCACCCCAATACCACCGAACATCACATTAGTTGGATTTCACTTTATTTTAAACCAGAAGGCAGCAATTTCACCCATCAGGTAGGGCACTTTGAATTTTGGGGTCACGGCGAAAGTACCAGCGGTCCGAACAAGGGTCCGGTTTATGCCGAACCGCAGGTTGACGTAACGTTAAAACTGAACGAATCGGGCACTTTGTTTGCAATGGCCTTTTGTAATATTCACGGTTTGTGGGAAAGCAGCAAAGATATTAGTGTCGGCTAATCTTTAATAAAATCCCCGATTCAATGATCGGGGATTTTTTGTTAACAAAACAATTTCGCGGAGTTTTTTCAACCTTAAAAATATCAAGAAATATCTTGTTACTTGCCTCCGAAAATTCTCGATAAATAATAAATAGACGTGGTAATAATCGCCAAACCAGAGGTAACCGAAAATATTTCTTTAACGGTGTACCAGCTTGTATGATTTACGTAAATAACGTCCCCGGGTTTTAACTGAATTTCATTTTCGTTTATTTGGGTCAATCTCGACAGATCTACTTTAAATTTTTTTCTGAAATACGTTCCGTTTTCTTTTTTTGTGGTGCGCACCACTTCCACGTCGCTCAGTTTGGCATAGCTATTAGGGCCGCCAGCCAGCGAAATCAGGTTTACCAAATCCGTTGAGCTGGCAACTTCATAAAGTCCCGGACGTTGTACAAATCCCCAAATACTCACTGTAATGGTAATATCCCCTGGCTTGGCGTAGTAATAGTTTACCGATCTTCCGGCCATCATTCGCGTCGCCATATTAAGTTGATCGACCTGAGCCATTGCGGGAGTAAAGGTGGCGAGTCCTAAAAACATTAACGCAAACAGTCTAAATTTAAAATGATTAAGCATAGTAAATCGTCCTCGGAAGTTTAAATTTTAAACGGTCGTTTTTTTCTTTTTTGATTTTTTATCAGCGGAATGGTGGCCATAGGTATAGTAGCCATAATATCCATAGTATCTGCTCTTATATTGTCCGTAATAACTGCCGTAAGCACGTTTAATATCGAAGTTATTCATCGCCACGCCTAACACATGGGCATTCACGCGTTCCAATTGTTCGATAGAATGTTCCAGCTCATCCATTACAGTGGTCCCAGCCAAAATGATCAGCAACGTTCCTTCTACCTGAGTAGAAATAATGGATGCATCGGTTACAGCCAAAACGGGGGCGGAGTCAAAAATAACAATATCATACATGCTTTTTAGTTTTTCAATCAATTCTTGCGTTTGCGGTGCAGCCAACACTTCCGAAGGATTGGGAGGCACAATGCCACAGGGAATTACGGATAAATCGTTAATACCCGAATCGTGTACAATTTCGTCAAACTCATTCTTTTCAAAAAGATAATTAATTAAGCCCGGCTCTTTGGGCAAACCGAACAAACGGTGCACCGAAGGACGACGCAAATCGGTATCTACCAACAAAGTATTAATTCCGGCCTGAGCAAATGTGATAGCCAGATTTGCAGCCGTGGTCGATTTTCCTTCTTTTGGGTTAGGGCTGGTAACCACAAAACTTTTTAAGGGTTTATCCAAACGGGCGTACTGTAAATTGGTTCGCAAACGACGATACCCTTCTGCAACCGATGAACGCGGATTTAAATAAGCCACTAAATGGGCATCTAACTTTACGCTTAAATCCTGAACTTTGCTCTGCGAAAGCAACTGAGAATCCATGCTTGGGATAATGGCTAACGGTTGCATACCCTTTTTCTTCAAATCTTCCGGTGTGCGAATGCTAACATCCATGTATTCCAGTAAAAATACAAGACCTACGCCCAAGCCCAGGCCCAACAGGGCGCCAAGCAATAAATTCATTCGAACTTTAGGCGAGATGGGTATCTGCGGGACAATCGCTTTGTCAATAATCTCGATGTACCCGAATTGGGATTGTTCGGCGATGGTAGCTTCCTGATAGCGCTCTTCTACCATTAAATACAGCTTTTCTGCGGACAGACGTGCACGTTGTAACCGCGCGAACTCGATACTCTTTTTGGGAATGCGTTCAAACTCCTGTTTGTACGATTCCAATACCTGAGCCAATGCTTTTTTCTTGGCTTCAAGAGCCTGTAATTGAATTTGTGTTTCGAAAATTTTTTGTTTTACTTCTACTAAATATTTGGCAGGGTCGGCAAGCTGACCGGGCAAAATGGATTTTAAGTAATCATTGGTCCGCTGGCGCAATTTTGCCCGCAAATTAGCAATTTGTAAATCTATGTTTTGCAGCTTTTCTTTGTAAATAGGATCATTGGCGGCATTGGGGTTTTGCGATATGGTAATATCACGCTCCACTTCCAATTTGGCGATCTCTTCCTGCAAAAGCCGAATGTAGGGATCTCCGGCTTCACTCATAATTTTAGCTACATTGGGTTCTTGCTTAGCAATCTGTTTTCTGTAAAAATCGAGCGATTCACGTACCGATTGAATCTGGATATCAACGTCGTCATACTGAGCCTGTAAATTGGAAAGTTGTTCAATTACCTTCTTGGATTCATCATCAATGGAAACAATGCCTGTTTTTTCCATATAATTTTGCAAGGCTTGTTCGGCCTTTTGCAGTTCTTTATGTTTTATTTCGAGCTGCTTGCCAAGAAATATACGCGCTGCTCGTGAACGCGTCCGGCTCATTCGTAGGTTCCGGTCGTAATAGGCCTGGGCATATAAATTGGCTATTAACGCGGCATCTCTGGGGTCGGAACTTTTTACGGTAATTTTAATTACTTCCGAATCGCGAATCGGTTCGAATTCTACCGTTTTAAATAAGCTTTCGGTTAATTCCGCCAAAGTTAGCACTTCCCGCGGCGGCTCTTCGTCTTCCGGCGCACGGATACAATTTAAAATCACTTTGGTGCTATCGTAATAACGTTTTGCCAATAATTTATGTGCCACTTCACTGGCTACGGAGCGTGATTTTAATATTTCCAACTCATTGTTCAAATTCTGCGCCATACTAAGACCGGTAGGATCAAACAACATTAAGCTTCCCTGACCTTTACTTTGGGTGTTAACCAAAACGGTAGAAGTTGCCTCATATACCGGAGGGCTTTTCATGGTGTAAATAATCGCAGTAATAAAAACGATTAAAAACGATACGACGACAATCCATTTTCGCCTTAAAATAATCTGAATGTAATCCTGAAATTTTAAGGTCTCTTCTTCCGATTCCAGAGGGACGGGTGTTTGCATTAGCGGTTTTCCGTTGCCCGGGAAACCATCACCTTCTGAAAGATTTTTGCCATTCATCATAAATACCTTTTAACAAAATATGATTTTATTTTTTCTTATTCATTTTTGTAATTTTCATGAAAAATTAAAAAACAACCGGCATCGATTGAAGGGATTAAAGATTTTTCATCAAGACAAAAGTTCCGTTTTTAATCTACAAGTCAAATGCACGAAAATCAAGTTATTAAGCGCACAAATCCCTTAAAAAAATCGCATCACATTCACATTTTCTCGAATTTTGCCGTTTTTTTAAAGATACGGTTTCTTGTTAAAATATTCCTTCCCGGAAACATTGAATCCTTACCCGTAAAAATCGCTTACGTATGATAAAATTTACCAATTAGATCGATTAAAGTCTCCATTTCCTTTTCGGTGTTATAAAAATGCGGTGAAATCCGTAAAAGTCCGTTGCGTACCGAACAAACAATTTGGTTTTCCTTTAGATACTCCAGCAGCCGGTCTGGTTGTTCCACTTTAAAGGAATAAATTCCAGACCAATGTTTTTTGTCGTTTGAATTAACAAATGTCAAGCCGAGTTTTCCGAGCCCATCCACCAGTTGTTGCCCCAGAGTCAGCAACCTTTTTTCGATGTTTTTCGCTCCGATTTGCATTAAAAGTTTAACGGATTCCGAAAGTCCCACGATTCCCATAAAATTGGCCGTTCCGTATTCGTAGCGTGTAGCATCAGGCAAAAAATCCAAATTGTAATGCAAAAAATTCCATGCATCTTTAACTGCAAGCCAACCGGTATAGGCCGGATGTAATTTTTGCAACAAGCGCCGAGAGAAATACATGAAACCCGCTCCCATGGGCCCCATTAACCACTTGTGCCCGCCGTTGGAGATGAAATCGATTTTGAATTCCCGAACGTCGATGGGTAATGCGCCAATTCCCTGAATTCCATCGACGGAAAAAATAATGTCTCGCTGCCGGCAAATTTCTCCGATTGCTTTTAAATCATTGCGAAAGCCGCTTAAAAATTCCACAAAACTTATACTGAGCAATCGTGTTTTCGTTGTTAGCATGTTTTTTAGGATTTCAAGCGAAATTTTACCATCATCGGTGGGAATAAATTTAACTTCGACGCCCATTCGTGCTAAATTCATAAACGGATAAACGTTGCTGGGAAATTCGCAATCCGGAATAAGAATTTGATCCCCTTTTTGCCAGCTTAGGCCGTGAACCAAATGATTAAATCCTTCGGAGGTGTTAATGATGAACGCGATCTGCTCCGCACTAGCGTTAATCATTTTGGCAATTAAGGTACGCAATTGGTTACGAATTTCGTCAGCTTCCCGAAAACTATCAATATTACCGAACATTCGATCATCGATAAACCATTCTAGGCGATCGGTTACGCGCGTAGACAATGGTGATATGGCGGCATGATTTACATAAATTTTTTGCGCTGTAACGGGAAATAGTTTGCGATATTTTTCCAAGTTCATCCTTAAAACCTTTTAAAAATCAAATGTCAAAAATCGATTCCCGAACATTTCAGATCCGTTTTTCCGAAGACATCAAATTTAATACATTCCGTAAATCGGTGCAAAACTTGAAAACAATAATTATTCTTTCTTCAATCCGAAATAGATTAAACGATATTGTGGCAACAATAGCGCCAAATTATGGTAGGCGCCTACTCGAAATGCCACCCGAATCGATCGCATTCCAAATGGCCCAATAAGTTGTAAATAAAACGGAACGTCCCGTATTTTCCGCATCTTACTTCCTCGCGATGCTCGTTACCTTTTTGCTGTAAAATCGGGGTAACCTGTGTTTTATTTTATTATCGGTTAAAAATGGTAATTCGCCATTAAAAAATTTTTGCGAATTGCCGAAGGTCGTTTGCTCCGGTCTTTTCCCTTTGAAAATAATGACAAAAATAATCGAATGCATTTGGTACGATATTATGGTAAAAATGCATCATCCTGCCAAAAGGCTGCCTCATAGTGGGTAATTTGGGCAGGATATTTTGAGAAATTTACCAACAAAATATCATAGCGTACCGTAAAATCATCAAATTCCCGATGCGTATCTAAAAATGAATAGGCCGAGCGCATGATCATCTTTTGTTGTTTTTTAGAAACGCGAAACTCTGGGGGATCAAGCGGGGCGGCAAAATAGCTTTTAACTTCAACAAATATGAGCATTTTCTCTTTATCATCTTTGGCGATAATATCCACCTCACCATGCCCGGCACGATAGTTTGTTGTCACGACACTTAACCCTTTTGCTTGCAAAAATTGGCAGGCTAATTTTTCCCCGTTTTTGCCCAATTGTTGTTTAATTGTCTTTTTCATGCGAAATACCTGCTGAAAATTACCCCCTTCTCTCACAAAAAACAAATTGTAATTAATGGAGAATTCTTTGTACTTTTATTCAGAACTAACAAATTAAGAGGTTCCTATGACTTCAATATTTTTCAAAAAGAATAGCACATTTGCTTTTTTGCTGGGATTGTTTTTCATTTTTGCCAATTCCGGTTTAGTTTTTTCGCAAGTAAGCGACACTTTGTACATTTTGCAAACAACGGATGTACATGGCCATATTTATCCGTATAATTACTATACCGATAAACCAGCCTCTTACGGTTTAGCGAAGGCGTACAGTAAAATTTGCGAATACCGTCAAAAGCACAAAAATGTTTTATTGCTCGATACGGGTGATTTGTTACAAGGCACGCCATTGGCCTATTATTATGATAAAATAAACAACAAAGAATTCAACCCCTTAATTTTAACATTAAATTATATGGGATACAATGCTTTTACGGTGGGAAATCATGACATCGAACAGGGCCTACCTGTTTATTACAAAACGATGCGTCAATCAAATTTTCCGTGGCTTTCTGCCAATTCCGTTTTACCGGACGGGCGAACTTTTTTTAAACCGTACGCTCAATTTAATGTAAACGGGATTAAAATTTCGGTTTTGGGTTTAACCACTCCGGCCATTCCCATGTGGTTGGATTCCACCCTTTATCCGGGTATCCATTGGGCGGACATGGTAAAAACCGCCGCCTATTGGGCTCCCCAATTGCGTAAGGTCAGCGATGTTTTGGTCGGTTCTTTTCATGCGGGTTTTGAAGCGGATTACAGTAAGCAGCAAACGGATCGTTTGGGGCTACCCAATGAGAACGCTTCGCTGCTGGTTGCCCAAAACGTTCCTTTTTTTGATGTGGTATTGGCAGGACACTCACACCGCCCTCTGGGACGCATCGGTTTCGATGCTCCGCATCAAGAGCCTCCTAAGAATTTGCTCCAAAAAGACGGACATCGTACGTTATTGTTAAATGCCGGGTCTTGGGCGCGTTATTTGGGTGTGGTTCAAATTATTTTAACCCGTAATACAAAGGGAGCTTACCGTATTTTGTCAATGGATGGCTGGTTGGAACCGCTAAAGGATGTCAAACCCTCTCCTGCCGTCTTAACACTAATCCGACCATATCATGAAGAAACGCTCAAATACACGCGTACTGTTCTTGCAACCCTAACCGATACCCTAAGTGCCTTAAAGGCCCGGCTTAAGGATACGGCTTTTATGGATTTGATTAATAATGCCCAACTTAAGATGAGTGATGCGGATATTTCTTTCGCGGCTTGCTTTAATGACAAAGTGGTTATTCCGCCCGGACAAATGCGCGTAAAAGATGTTTATCAAATGTACCGCTATGAAAACTACCTGTACGTATTGAAAATGAGCGGTCAGCAAATTAAGGATTTTCTTGAATATTGCGCTCGTTATTATCAGTGGAAAGACGGCCATTTGTCGATTAACCCCAACATAGCCGGATACAATTACGACATGGCCGAAGGGATCGGATACGAAATCCACGTAAAAAATCCGGTGGGAAAACGTATCCAAAAATTAATCGATTTAAAAACCGGCAAACCTTTGGATTTAAAAAAGACATACAAGGTAGCGCTTAACAGTTACCGTGCCACGGGAGGCGGAGGGCATTTGGCAGCGGCTCATGCCACCAATGCCCCGATTATTTGGAAATCGGACCGTGAAATACGAACGTTGTTAATTGACTATTTAAAAGAGCAAAAAGTAATTCATCCCACATGCGATCATAATTGGAAAATCATTTATTAATACGAATTACGACTTAGAAAGGGGTTCCCGAAATGCCAACATTACATTGATTTTTTAGGTGTTGGCAAAATCAAATAAGTTTTTTGTGAGATTGGTTGAGACGAATCGGATATTATTTCTATTTAACGTCAGGTATCCGATCGATTAAGAAAGCATAGTCAAAGGCGATCTCCTTTAAGTAATCGTAACGTCCCGATGCTCCCAAATGCCCGGCCCCCATATTGGTTTTTAACAAAAGCACGTGGTGATCCGTTTTTACTGCGCGCAGTTTGGCCACCCATTTAGCGGGCTCCCAATAGCTTACGCGAGGATCACTTAATCCGGCTGTAACAAGCATGTTGGGATACGCCTGCGCTTTTACATTGTCATAGGGAGAATAGGATTTGATGTACCAATAAAATTTTTCTTTGTGCGGATTTCCCCATTCATCATATTCAATTACCGTCAACGGCAAAGTCGGGTCGAGCATTGTATTCAAAACGTCCACAAACGGTACATGGGCGACGACGGCTTTAAACAGATCTGGTCGCATATTGTTAACGACGCCCATTAATAATCCTCCGGCACTGCCTCCCATAATAGCCAAATGCCGAGGATCGGTGTATTTTTTACGGATCAAATGTTCGGCGCAAGCTATAAAGTCGGTAAAGGTATTTTTCTTTTTCAGCAATTTGCCATCTTCGTACCATTGACGTCCCAATGCACCTCCACCGCGTACATGGGCTATGGCATAAATAAATCCGCGATCAATCAAACTAAATCGGTTTGAAGAAAAATAGGGATCGATGCTAACCCCATACGCTCCGTACCCGTAAAGTAAGGTTGGATTTTTTCCGTTTTTCTTAAGCCCTTTGCAATAGACCACCGAAATGGGAATTTTTGTACCGTCATCTGCCTGTGCCCATTGACGCTCCATTACATAGCGAGATGGATCATACTCGCCCAATACCTCTTCTCGTTTTTTTAACTCTCTTTTTTTGGTTTTCATATTGAAATCGAATATGGAAGCGGGTGTAATAAGAGATTCATAATTAAAACGTAAAATAACGGTGCCATATTCCTTGTTGCCGGTAAATGAAAGGGAATAAACCGCTTCGTTAAAATCAATATCAAACGCTTTTCCGTCTTTAAGGACAAGGATGCGGATTTTTTGCCGACCGTTCTCTTTTTCCAAAAGGGCCAAAAACTGTTCGAAGGGCTCCACACTTTGCAAGATTGTTTGTTTTCTAGCCGGAATTACGGTTTGCCAATACCGCGGGTTAATGTGGTTGATTGGGGTGCGCATTAGTTTAAAATTTATTGCACTTTGATTGGTGCGAATGTAAAAATAGTCTCCCTGATGGGTTAAATAGTATTCGACATTGTATTTGCGTGGTCTGAAAACGGTAAACTTGTTTTGCGAATCATTGGCATTTAAAAATCGTGTTTCGGTGGTAACTTGGCTGGCCAAATCCATAAAAATAAACTGTCCGCTTTTGCTGCGCCTAACGGAAATGAAAAATTTTTCGTCTTTTTCATGATAGACCAACCTGTCACGTGCGGGATCATCACTTATTCTATGGCGGAATAGTTTGAACGGGCGCTTGGCTTGATCCAAAACGGTATAATAAAATGTGCGATTATCATTGGCCCAAGCTAATGAATAGTAGGTGCCACGAATTTTTTCGGAGAATTGTTTACCGGTTTGCAGATCTTTAATTTGAATCGTATAGGTTTCCGATCCTGTCGTATCGGTTGAATAAGCCAAATAACGATGATTCGGGCTTACAGCTAAAACTCCAATGCTGAAAAATTTATGTCCCTCAGCTAATTTGTTTTGGTCTAATAAAATTTCTTCTTTGGCTTTTAAATTGCCTCTTTTTCGGCAATAGACGGGATATTGTAACCCTTTCTTGGTACGGCTGTAATAAAAATAGGGACCGTTTTTTACCGGCAAGGATAGGTCGGTTTGTTTTATGCGCGCTACCATTTCTTGATATAACGTTTTTCGGAGTTTTTCGGTATGTTTCATCATGGTATCGGTATACCGATTTTCCGCTTTTAAATATTCAATCACTTTGGGGTTATGGCGTTGGCGCAGCCAAAAATAATTATCTGTGCGAACATCGTTGAACAGGGTATCCGCATGAGGAATGATTTGGGCGAGCGGAGGTTGAGGTTTATCGTTTTTTTTACAATTCATAACAAAACTTCCTAAAAGAAGAATAAAACCCAAAATCCAAAAACGCATATACGTTGCTCCTTTTCGATATGGATGCATGCGTGTTAACATAACGAAAAGTTACGAAGAATAATCGCACAAAGCCAGAGGAGAAAATATAAGGAACCGTTTTGACTGATTGCTATCAGTCAATACGCATGACGGAGGGGGAACTGATAGCTATCAGTTCCCCGATTTGCTTAAGCGTAATTTTTTTCTAAGCTTATTCGCATTGATTTGACAACCCCTACCTTAGAGTGTAAATTTGCCAAATTCGCAATAATTAAGGAAGTATTTTTCCTTAATTTTCGTTTAATTGTTTTATTTCATAGCCGGAGTAACAGTTTGCCAACAGTTTCTTTTCATACATTAGGTTGTCGGCTTAATCAGGCCGAAACCGCTATTATTGCCCAATCTTTTAAAGAACGCGGATTCCGTATTGTAAAATTCGGACAGCAGGCGGATATTACGGTAATTAACACCTGTACGGTTACCGAACAAGCCGATTCCAAATGCAGGCAAGCCGTCCGCCAAAGTTTACGCAAAAACCCTAATTCCTTCGTTGCCGTAATCGGTTGTTATTCACAAATTTCTCCAGAAGTCATCGCCAAAATAGAAGGCGTAGATTTAGTAATGGGTAATGAAGACAAATTACATTTGGTAGATTACGTACAAAATTGGCAAAAACGCAGCGAGCCACGCATTCTTCATTCAGCCAAAATTGCACGTAATCCCTTTACCATAGATACATCCGGGCTGTATACAACCCATACTCGGGCCAATTTAAAAATTCAGGACGGTTGTAATTTTGTTTGCTCATTTTGTATAATCGCCAAGGCACGTGGCCCAGCCCGCAGCCGAGAATTTGATGATCTACTCAGGGAAGCCCGCCTTTTGGCAGATCGAGGATTTAAAGAAATAGTATTAACCGGAGTCAACATCGGCACATATCAATATAATGACAAAAATTTTATTCATGTTTTGCAGGCACTGGAACAAATACAGGGAATTCAACGCATCCGCATCAGTTCCATTGAGCCCACCACGGTCAGCGAAGAACTGATTGATTATATGGCAGATTCACAAAAAATATGCCCCTATTTGCATATTCCTTTGCAAAGCGCAGACGACCTTTTATTGGAATCCATGCGCAGGAAACACACCTTTGCCCAATTTGAACACATCGTGCAATACGCCAAAAAGCGCATTCCGGATATCGGACTGGGCACCGACATCATGGTTGGGTATCCCGGCGAAGATGAAGCTTCCTTTAAAAAAACAAAAAAACGTCTGGCCGATTTACCAATAAACTTCTTTCACATTTTCACTTATTCCGATCGTAAAGGAACCGGCTCCTACAAATTGGAGCCTAAAGTCCCGTATCAGACAAAAAAAGAGCGCACCCGTATTATGATTGAAATGGGCGAACGAAAAAAACACATTTTTTATCAGAACCATTTAAAAAAAACAGTAAAAGTTTTATTTGAACAGAATATCAACGGCTATTGGGAAGGCTTTACGGGAAATTATATGCGCGTACGCGTGCCTTACGAAAAAAATTTAAAAAACCAAATCCGAAAAGTTAAATTAACCCGAGTCGTTACGGACAAATTACAAGGAGAACTCATTTGAAACGCATTTATATAGAAACATACGGTTGCCAAATGAATGAATACGATACCGAAATAGTAAAGACCATATTGCAAAAGCATCAATATTCTTTTACAGACAAACCGGAAGAAGCGGAAATATTATTTTTGAACACCTGCTCGGTTCGTGAAAATGCCCATCAAAAAGTAACCCAGCGCATTTATACATTCAAACAATTACGTAAGCAAAAAAAGAACTTGGTTATCGGAGTGCTGGGGTGTATGGCTCAAAACTTGCGGAACGAATTACTCGATGAAAAACTCGGGGTCGATATCGCCGCCGGGCCCGATAGCTACAAACACTTACCCACCATGCTTCAACACGTATTTGACGAGGGTAAAAAAGAATCCGATTTTACCCTTTCCGAATATGAAACTTACAGCGATATTATCCCCGAACCGGAGCCCGGCGTTAATGCCTGGATTGCCGTAATGCGCGGTTGCGATAATTTTTGCACCTTTTGCGTTGTCCCGTATACACGTGGCCGCGAACGCAGCCGCGACCCTTTTAATGTTCTGACCGAAGTTAAACAACTGGCAGCCAAAGGGTATAAACAAATTACCCTTCTCGGACAAAACGTCAACTCCTATCGTTTTCAAAACCATGATTTTGCCGACCTCATCGAAATCGTTTCCCAAGTAGACGGTATTGAACGCATCCGTTTTACTTCTCCGCACCCTAAAGATTTCCCGGAAAAATTAATCGATGTCGTGGCCCGTAATGACAAAGTTTGCAAGCAAATACACCTGCCGTTGCAGGCCGGCAGCAACCGAATATTAGAATTGATGAATCGTACCTACACCAGAGAACAGTTCCTGCACCTTGTAGACCGCCTGCGCAAACAAATTCCGCATTTGGTTTTAACCACCGATGTCATCGTAGGATTCCCCACGGAAAGCGAAGAAGAATTCCAAGAAACACTGGATATAATGCGTCGTGTTGAATTTGATACCGCTTTTATGTTCAAATATTCCGAAAGGCAACATACCATAGCCTCACGCAAATATCCGGATGATGTTTCTGACAAAGAAAAAACATCGCGCATCATCCGATTGGTAGACATGCAAAAAAAGATCGCATTAAAGAAAAATCAACAACATATCGGCCAAATATTCGAGGTATTAGTTGAAGGTCGCGGTAAAAAACCCAATCAGTTATTAGGCCGGAACGATGGAAATAAAATTGTGGTCTTCCCCGATAACGGTGCACAAATCGGCGACTTCGTCCGCGTAAAAATCAAAGAAGTAACTTCAAATACCTTAATGGGGCAGGCTCTTGCCGATTAAGCGGTAGGGTAGCATAAAACATTTAAAATAGCCCCTATTTTACGTAAATTTGCTATTCGGTTACGACTAAAGGAGAACCCATTGTTTCGTTTTGATCGTCATTTGTATATTCCCGGAATCGATTTGTGGATCGATAGTACCCACGTAAAACCGTTTTCTTTTGTTTCCCATGCCCACAGCGATCACTTGGCCAGACATAAAAAAATTCTTTGCACTCCGGCCACTGAAGCATTTGCGCGATATCGAATTAAAAATCCCCATAGTTTTTTAACGCTGCGATTCGGAGAAGAACTTCAAATCGATGATTTTTTGCTATCATTGCATCCGGCCGGCCATATATTGGGCTCCGCCCAAATCTTAATTCGCAACAATGGCAGTCGCTTACTTTATTCAGGAGACTTTCGTATCGCCCCATCTAATGTAGCGGAGAATTTTGAATTCGTACAAACCGATATTTTGATAATGGAAACGACTTTCGGGAAACCTCATTACCTCATGCCTCCCAGAGCACATGTTGAAGATGAACTGATCACCATATGTAATGCACAACTTAAACAAGGCAAAACCCCTGTTGTTTTCGCCTATACTTTGGGCAAGGGACAGGAAGCATTGAAAATATTAACCGAAGCCGGTCTACCTGTTGAAGTGGATGAAAGCATAACCCGCTTCCTCCCCATTTATCGCGAGCACGGAATACATTTTGGTCATTACCAAACTTTTAATCCGGATAAATGGGGAAATGCGGTAATTTTATTACCAACTCATTTCCGCTATCGACATTTTTACCGAAATTTACGAAACAGTTACACCATCTACTTATCAGGTTGGGCCATGGACCGAGATGCCGATGCTCGTTTTGGTGTGGACAAAGTGCTTCCCTTAAGTGACCATGCAGACTACAACCAATTGTTTCAATTGGTAGAAACCGTGAATCCTACCGAAGTATATTGTACACACGGCTTTTCCGAATTCGTAGACGAATTAAAAGCTGCCGGTTTTAAAGCTTCAATACTGGAATAGCCCAAATTTTGCAAATAAAGTCTATGCTGCCATAGGTACCATGGTAAAAAATCAAGCAATAAAAAGATTTAAAACAAATAATAATAAGGCCGAAATCTAAGGAACAGAACGGTGTAATTTTAAATTGGGGCGTCCGCCCACATAAATAGCATTCTCAGACCCGAACAACCGGCGTATGATAACCGGAGAAAGACGATGTGATTGCGGTAAGTGAACGCGGTTAAACGGAAACGATGAATTCATTAAAATCACAGAATCCTGATCTTCGTATTCGATATGGAAATTCCGTTTTTTGAACACTTCTATTAATTTTTCCGTAGATAATGTATCAAAACGTATCCGTATATCAAATACCGGTTTATCCTCTCCCTGCGGAAAAGGTTGATTGCGCGTCGTTGTAATATGCTTTAAAAGGGCCAAAGCTTTACTAAGCCTTTGATTCAATGTCTCCTTATCAGGAGCCTGAACATAAACGTTTGGAACGTTTTCGCAAAAGGCAACAAAAGAATGTCCGTCAAATTCCTTTTTCACTTTTATCTTCATGCGCTTTTAACCGGTTTTTTTATGCAAAGTTTGATATCTTGTTTAATATATAAAGGTTTGTACAGTAAGTCAATTAAGAATCTTGTATTTATTCGCCAGGAAAAATCCTTAAAAAATATCTTTTCTCAAAAAAACGGCAGCGATAAAAAAATTAAAATCTATTTAATAGATTGCGCATCTTGCAATAACGCTTTGCCATATAACTCGTAAAATTCCTTAAACCGATCGGCCAGCGTTTCTAATTTGCCTTCGCGTAAATCCTTCATCACTTCATAGAATTGCAGCACACTTTGTACCAACTCGGTGTCTATTTCGGAATGGCGGTGAAAAAATGATAATAACCAAATAACGGTTTTTAATTCCGAGATATTACCCGGCCAGGGATAAGATTGCAAAATACTTACGGCATCTTTCGTAAAATATACGTTGTTATTTATATTCATTTCCGTTAAAAAATGGTCCGCAAGCAAAGGAATATCTTCTGGGCGTTCGCGTAAAGGAGGTAGCCTAAACGTAAATGTATTCAATAAATTAAATAACTCATCCGAAAAAAGCCCTTGGTCAACAAGCGGTTTTAATTCAACAGAAGTGGAAACAATTAAACGGATATTCAATGCCGATTCCATTTTCGTCGAAGAGGGCATGTAGTAATTTTCATGAATGAATTGCATCAATCGCTTTTGACCTTGCGTCGATAATTCGGAGATTTCACCGATGAACAGCGTGCCTTTATCGGCTTTGTGTATTAAACTGGTTTCTGTTCGTTGACCGTTTGGCCCGTTGTGTACACCGAAAAGCTGACGTTCCCGCTCGGCATTCTGCCCGTGACAATAAAAAGATACAAATGGACCGTATTTACGCGCACTTTTAAAATGCAGCACTTTGGACAGCAATTCTTTGCCTGTTCCCTTCTCCCCAAAAAGTAATATCCTTTCCAAGGGTTCATTCAATTCGGCCAATAAATCCGAAATTTGCTGTACCGTTTTACTTAACGTATTAGTGGCAACCGATTTGTAAAATTCGTTAAATAAATTCCAATTTAGTTCTTTTAAACGTTTTTCGGATAGCGCATGTTCTATGGTCATGGTCATGCGTTCTACATTAATCGGTTTTTCCAAATAATCAAACGCCCCCTTTTCCACCGCTTCCACGGCGGTTTGCAAAGTGGACGCTGCAGAGACCATAATCACAGGTAAATCGGGCTTTTTGCTTTTTATCTTTTCCAAAATTTCCAAACCTTCAAGATCCTGATAAAAAACAATATCCAGCAAAATAATATCCCATTCCCGCGATAGCGCTATTTCCAAAGCCTTGTATGGATTGGTTTCGTATTGTAACTCATAATTTCTTAGCGCAAGTGTTTTTTGAATTTGTTGACAATAGGCTTCATTATCATCGATTAAAAGAATAGCACTCATTACTGCAATTCTCCGTTTTGTTGATTAAATCGTACTTCTACTTCCCGCAATTCGTTATCGAGTTGATTCCATTCGATTTCGATATGTAAATAATCCGATAATTGCATTAATAATAGCATGGGAATTAGAACGGGATTCTTTTTCGCCAAGACCGTTTCATCGTTTTGCAGGAAGGCAAAAATATCGGATTTGTTGAAATTCCCCACAAATTTTAACCCCTTTTGCCCGTTGTCGGTTAATTGCACGGAAATCATCATTTCTTTTTTACTTAAGGCCCGATTGAGCATATTAATCAAAATGTCAAAAAACAGTTGCAATGATTGGGCATCGCTACGACACAACAGTTCTTTTTTATTTATATCGACTTTGATTATATTGTGGGCGGAATTTTGCGTAATTGCTTCGAACAAAACACGAATTACATTTATCGATTCAAAGTGATTATCTCCCGTACGGGTTGCGATTAATATTTTTGAAAGGGTTTCGATACTTTTATCCAAAGAGCTGCGTAAAACATGCAAAAAATCCGCCGCCTGTTTTTTTAGGTTACGGGAATTTTCCGCATCCAAAACGTAATTCAGATTAAATAACGCCAGGCGCATTGTCGTTAAATCGTTTTTCACCTGATGTGCTAACCGATTGATTAAAACCGTTTGATAGTTTTTCATCCTGAAATCAGCCAAGCTGCCTAATATTCCTTAAATTAAAAAACCATTAAATATTAAAAGCTAAATTTAAATCCTAATCAAATTTCGACCTATGGGAATATTTCTTTAAAAATTTAAGTGTAATTTCGGCGAAATCCTAATTTATCTTCGGGAAATGTTGAGAGTCGCTTCCACAAAATCCATACATTTCAAATCGAATAAACAAAATATAAATCTTTTCGCTTGTAAAATTTAATAGAAAGGCATGGAAAAATTTAATAAAATAGTATCCTAAATTACAAAACAGATCAGATGCCCGCAATTGTACGCCGTAATGGGGCATATTTCACTATTAACGAATTGATCTATTTCCTATATCCGGAGACTTTTAAATGATGCATGTATTGCTTTTGTTTGCCGTCGGGATACTTGCCGGATTTATTAATGTCATGGCCGGTGGCGGCTCTTCTCTTACCTTACCGGCGCTCATTTTTTTGGGATTAGACGGTGCAACCGCTAACGGTACTAACCGCATTGCCATATTGGTTCAGAACCTTTTTGCCATGACCGGTTTCCAACAAAATAAACGTAATGAATTCAAAGAGAGTTTTAAGTTGGGATTATTAACTTTACCAGGAGCAATTATAGGGGCTTTTGTTGCGGTTTCTATTAACGATGTTTGGTTCAAACGTATTTTGTCCGCCGTGATTATATTTGTTATTATTAGTCTTTTTTTACCACGTCCGCAAAATACCATACAGTCAAACAAAACGGACAATAAATGGTTTCTTTACTTGTCGTTAATTGCAGCCGGTTTTTACGGGGGATTCATTCAGGTTGGCGTCGGTTTTATTATGATGGCTATCTTATTCCATCTGGCCAAGTTTAACCTTGTACGGGTAAATGTTTACAAAGTATTCATTATATTTTTATACACCATTCCGGCTATTTTGGTGTTTATGATTTCCGGCAAAATCAATTGGATTTGGGGCTTGGTGCTTTCTGCGGGTAATGGTCTGGGAGGTTGGATAGGTGCCCAGGTAAGTTCCAAAAAAGGAGACAAAGTTGTGCGTCTCGTACTCATATTGGTTCTTTTACTTATGGTCGTTAAGTTACTAAATTTATTTTAAAGCAATACCTATCGGAGGAAAAATATGAATGTTTTAATGCCTTTGCCATCCTACGGTTTTGACCCGACAGAGGCTGCCATCCCATGGAAAATTCTTTCGCAACATAAACATCAGGTCTTCTTTTGCACACCAAACGGCAAAATGGCAAAGG
Organism: uncultured Caldithrix sp.; assembly: GCA_964598255.1. Classification (GTDB taxonomy): domain Bacteria; phylum Calditrichota; class Calditrichia; order Calditrichales; family Calditrichaceae; genus Caldithrix. The sequence goes on from CAZRBA010000022.1 coordinate 20,596, forward strand.
CCGATACGATTATGCTTACGGGTAAAGGTCTGGGAATTTGGAAGGGGTTTTTACGCGCAAGAAATGATGCTCGCAAAACTTACGCTCAAATGGAGAAGAATATCTTTTTTACCAGACCGCTGACATATAAAGAAGTGTGCGAAATCGATTTTGATGTGCTATTTTTACCAGGTGGCCATGATAAGGGGGTAAAAGAATATTTGGAATCGGAAATATTACAAAAATTAATTGCGGATTTTTTTACGGCTCAAAAACCCGTTGCTGCGGTTTGTCATGGACCTTTATTGGTTGCGCGCAGCATTCATCCGGCAACGGGGAAATCCGTAATTTATGATTTCAAAACTACGGCATTGCTTAAAAGACAAGAACGACTGGCTTATAATTTGACAAAATTTTGGTTGGGCGATTATTATTTAACTTACCCGCGTTCGTCGGTAGAAGACGAAATTAAATCTCTTCTCAAAAACGAAAAAAATTTTATTACAGGGCCAATTCCTTTATTAAAGGACAGGGCCGAACATTTAAACCGCGGATTTTCGGTTAAAGACAGAAATTATCTTTCGGCTCGTTGGCCTGGAGACATTTACCATTTGAGTTTTTCGCTTTTGGAGGTAATACGAAATTTCAACGGCGGGGCTTAGGGTTTTCGGATTAAACTCGGTTTAACCATTAGTAAACCCAAGGTATTTCATTGTTTATTAGGCGATGGTCAACAAGATTAGAAAATCTGGCAACTTTAGGGAGACGTTTTGGATTTATGAAAAACCGTTTTAACAATCTCACTTCTAAAGAATGGTTACCGTTTCAAAAATCATGGTTTCTATTTTCTGATTACGGACTGTTATTTGTGCAAAACATATTGTTTTTTACGCAAATAAAACAGGAAGAAAGTTATTTTCCTCGCATCGTTTTAGATTCGGACCGACATGAAATATATCGACTACTGCAAAAGAATCGATCTTTAGAGGGACGGGAAATTATTCCCTTTGACCGATATTCTGGAAACGAACGAATTGATTTTGTTGTTTTTGATGTGACAAACGATGTGGAAAAACTTGAAAAATTTGCTGATTTCGTTTCCTTTTTAATAGAATTAAGGCAAAAAGTTCGGCATGTTATTTCCGGGTTGGCCGAGCGAAAATTTATCTTGATTTTGGCGCGGAATAAATGCATCGATGGGGTTTTTTATCCTTTTGCCTGGCTATTGGCTAAATATTTTCAACAGATATTGAGTTTAAAAGACGAAAAGGTCGGAATCGATCTTAACCGTAAGCTTTCTTCGGTTATTAATCACGATCATGGGATGGCTACTGATGAAAATATTATTTACGCCCTTTATTTCCGTAAAGACGAAATGGCTTCAATGGATTTTACCAATGGGCAAATTCCCGAATTTCAAAATCGGCGTCAGGCCAAAACTGCATTTTCTGTTTCGGATCGTTTTCCGTCCTATCAAATTGTCAAGCCGCCCCCGCGAAAAAAAGACGAGATTTTGCATCCTGCCAAATACCCGGAAGTTTTAATCCAATCTTTTATTGCGCATTTTACAAAGTCCGGTGACAACGTGTTCGATCCCATGTCCGGAACGGGCAGCACACAATTGGCCGCATTATCCTTGGGTCGCAATGCATACGGCACGGAACTCAGTACTTTTTTTGCCGATATTGCTCGCCAACGGTGTGCCAAATCGGTTAGCCAAGGTCATCTTTTTAAGCAGGTTACAAACAGGTTCCACATAAAAACAAAAGATGCCCGTCAAATTACTAAAGACGATTTCCCCGAAATTCATTACATCATCACTTCTCCGCCTTACTGGGATATGCTGAATATGAAAGGTGCGGAAAATCAGGCCAAACGCAGACAAAAAGGATTGCCAACCAATTATTCCAATTCGGAAAACGATTTGGGAAATATTGCAGATTATCGGATGTTCTTACGGAAGCTTACCGATATCTACTTCCGTTTGTACGATTTGCTGGTGCCGGGACGCTATATGACCATTATCGTAAAAAATATTAAAAAGAAAGGCAGAAACTTTCCGTTGGCTTGGGATTTGTCTTTAGCCCTGAGTAAAAAATACATTCTTTGTCCGGAGACATTTTGGTTTCAAGACGATTTGCGGATTGCTCCTTACGGGTACGGAAACACTTGGGTGAGCAATACGTTTCATCATTACTGCCTTACGTTCCAAAAACCTGTTAGCGGTTTGTAAACCGTTTTATATACGAAAGTGCCCCAGCCGTATTTCCCGCTTGAAACGCGGGAAAAGAGAAGCAAATGACGGCAGTTTTTTTATCGGAAGGCCCCGATTTTTAATACGCGTATGCAAAACCCCTTGCAAAAATTTTTGGTTCCGCCGTACAATTTCAAAAAAAGGAAACTCCTTTTTCATGGCGTAACCGGCAATAACAAGGGGAGGAAATTCATAAATTTTCAAATTACAAAACGGTGCATTGCGGCCTAATCGTTTCCATTCGTGCCAAAATATCGTTTTGTCAAAAGGAATTTCGTTTAAGGTTTTTCCTTTATATTTTTGCCAAGCGCGTACCAGCAAATCGTTTTGCTCTTTTGTTAGCGAAAAATCAAAAAATCCCTTTGAAGTATTGCAACGATTGTCTTTCCATTTCATAAATGTAAATAAAAAGGCTACATCGCAACTTTGCTCAATTTTGTGAACGTTGCGTTGTGCCCATTGATCATGCCTATGTTTGTCCGGTATTAAAGCGGGTAAATGTGTGTAAGAGCCGGGTAAAATTTTGTCGTAATGAACAAGGAAATTGTTTTTGATATCCCATTCCGCATCGAATAAAACAAAATCGCGCCGATCGGCTTGAAAAAAGGGCGTGCGACACGGGGCAGGGTTAACGGGAAGCTCATTTTGACGGGCGAACAGAAAAAATATTTCTTCCGCTATTTTGCCTTTAGCAATATTTTCGATTCGTTGTTTTAAGGATGATATGGACATTCGGTTGATGGTAAAGGGTAAAGAAATAATGGCATAGCGTAAACTCTTTTCGATAATCTCCGAGTAATTTGACTGGGAGATGCCATCTACCAAGATTATTTCGTTTTCGTTCACGGTAAATTAATCTTTCCTGAACACAATTGTTTTTAGGTGAACAAATCATGCGCACGGAGACTGATAGCTATCAGTCTCCGTTGCCTCGAATCCGGCAAAATGCCTCCAACCTACTCAGCAGGAATATCCCACAAAAACCGGCCTTTGCGAAAATAATGTTCCAACTGTTGCACAGTGTGTTTTGCTTTACGCACTACCGATTCTTTTGTATTAAAGGCATTATGCGGAGTAAAAATAACATTAGGCATAGCCTGCATTTCACGAATCATTTTAAAAAAGGCATCGGTCTCATCTATTTTTCCCGTACGGAAACCTATGGCTAGCTTACTTTCCTGTTCGTAAACATCCAAGGCCAAACCGCCCAGTTGTTTTTCCTTAATCGACCAGTACAAATCCTGTAACGGAGACAATTCACCGCGAGCAATATTAACAAAAATCAACCCAGGCCTGGCCTTTTTTAACAAATCATAATGAAAATACCCCTTGTTTCGTTTGGTCAAATTCATGGAGGCAACCACGATATCGGCCCGACTTATTCCCTCTTCAATCGAAACATAGGGCACATCATCGAATTTGCGAACAATATCCACCCCCAAAACGTTCATATCCAAGCCGCGAGCGATGCGAATCACCTGATAACCGATATTACCAACCCCCACCACCAGTACGGTTTTACCGGAACATTCGCTTCCGGTAAGCCCGTCACGACTAAAGGTATCAAACTGCTCCATCTGCTGCGGAAGCTTCCGCAGCAGGGCCATCCAAAGCAACATAGCTTGCTCGGCCACAGCACGATTGCAGTATAATGGCAAATAACCGAGCTGCCCTTTAAAACCCGTTTTTTCACGATAGTCCGCCAAATGATTGTAACCGGTGCTACGTGAAAGAATGGCCTTTAGGTGTGCATTCCAATCTTCAGGAATCAACGATTGTGTTCTGGTGCTAATAAGTTTAGCCGGCGGTCGAAGATGTCCGGCTTCTTGAATGGTTTCTCGGGCAAATCCGGCCCGAAACTCATCGGGCAAGAACCGTTGTAATAATTCGCGTTCTTCGGCAAACGCTTCGTAAAAAAAGACATCAAAATTTCCGGTCACATCCACGAGTGCAATCCTTTCCGTCTAACAAACCAATATCCTTATTTAATTTTAAGGGCAAAATAAATGCACTGCAACCGTAAGACCGAATTTTTATCGATTTAAATTTCTTTAATGATTTCAAGATATTTCTTGTACGGAATAGCCGGTAAACTTTCCGCTTGTACCGCACCTTTGGACATGGTAATCATGGCTACTTTTACGGCCGTATTTTCGTCCGGAGCTTCGTAAATATCCATAAAATCGTATTGTCCCAGCAAAGCATAATGATCAATCCATTTAACTTCAGGACATTTTTGTTTAACGGCATCAAACCATTCGCGTCCTATTTGTTCGCGTGTTTCGGCATCTTTCATAGCCGTCGGAGATAGTTTGGTTAACAAAACAAAGGTGGCCATTTGTTTTCCCTCCTACGTTTATTTTTAATACGCCCTACATTTAATCTTGAACACGTACGATTTTTGGATTCACCAAACGTTCAAAATCGCGATAATTTAACTTAATCAGTTCACGATGACTACCGGCGACAAAGGCAATGTCATCGTTATTTGCCAAAGTTTCGCAAACGTAGACAGGCATATCATACAAATTACCAAAGGGCGGCATGGCCCCAGTTTCGCATTCGGGAAAGGCGTATTTAAATTCCTCCTCGCTGGCCAATTCCACCTGCCGGGCATTCATCTGTTCCTTGCATTTTTCGAAATCAATTTTTTTATGCGCGGGCATAACACACATAGCCATTTGTCCGTCCAATTTTAAAATGACAGTTTTGGCCAGTTGTTTACCTGGCACATGGGCCGAAGCAGCAACCTCTTGCGCCGTAAATGCCGGGGAGTGAACAATAAGGATGTACTTGGTATTATGTTGGTCCAAAAAATCACGTAATTTTTGCAGCGGCATACCCTGCCTCCTTATTTTAATTTCGTTTGCTTTAACGCCACAATCTCCAGAAGGTTTTACCGATGTAAGCGTTTAAAAACACACAGCCCAAATACAATTAAGATAATTCGTATCTATATTAAAGCAACTTTCCAATAAAATCTAAAAATAGGTATTACAATAATGCCTTTTTAAAATTGCAAAAAAGAACCGTTCGCATACATTTGGCTTTGATTTCAGCATGTATCGGTTGGCCGTCCCGATTAAGAATCCGATTTTCCCGATCTATTTTACGCCATTTTTACCGTCAAATCAAGTAAACACACGCTTTTTTAGCACACGCATTTACACACTTTTATTTTGTCTTTTCCCACAAAATTTTTAACTTAAAGGATTCAAAAAAATAAAAAAGGAAAAAAGGATATGAGCGAAGACAGCGCCAAAAAACCAAGTAATTTTATCAAAGCAATAATTGACGAAGATTTGCACTCGGGCAGATTCAAAAAAGTGCACACCCGTTTTCCGCCCGAGCCGAATGGCTATTTGCACATCGGGCATGCCAAGTCGATTTGTCTGAATTTCGGTTTGGCAGAAGATTACAATGGTTTGTGTAATTTGCGTTTCGACGATACCAATCCTTTAAAAGAAGATCAGGAATACATCGATTCCATTATTGAAGATGTGCGCTGGTTGGGTTTTGATTGGGGTAAGCGCCTTTATTTTGCTTCCGATTATTTCGAAAAAATGTACGAATATGCCGTGCAATTGATTAAAAAAGGCAAAGCGTATGTGGACGATTTGAACGCCGAACAAATTCGCGAATACCGCGGCACCTTGACTAAACCGGGTACTGAAAGTCCCTATCGTAACCGCAGCGTCGAAGAAAATCTGGATTTGTTCACGCGCATGCGTAAAGGCGAATTTAAAGACGGTGAAAAAGTATTAAGAGCCAAAATCGATATGAAATCGCCTAATCTAAATATGCGCGATCCGGTCATGTATCGGATTATTCATGCCAGCCATCCGCGTACAGGTAACAAATGGTGCATTTACCCCATGTACGATTGGGCCCACGGCCTGGAAGATTCTATTGAAGAGATTTCTCATTCCATTTGTACGTTAGAGTTTGAAGATCACCGGCCTTTGTATGATTGGTTTCTGGATGAGCTCGGTGTGTTTCATCCGCGACAAGTGGAATTTGCCAGACTGAATTTGAATTACACGGTGATGAGTAAACGCAAATTGCTGCGCTTGGTTGAAGAAGGCTATGTTTCTGGCTGGGACGATCCGCGCATGCCGACTATAGCCGGATTACGTCGTCGCGGATATACCCCCGAAGCCATCCGCGATTTTGCCGATCGTATCGGCGTGGCCAAGTCGAACAGCGTTGTAGATATTGCTTTGCTGGAACATTGCCTGCGTGACGATTTAAACAGACGCGCCGAACGACGTATGGTAGTTTTGAATCCTTTAAAAGTAATCATTGATAACTATCCCGATAATGGCGTTGAAGAACTAGAGGCGGACAACAATCCGGAAAATCCGGATGCCGGAACGCGTAAAATTCCTTTTTCCAAAATTATCTACATTGAGCGCGAAGACTTCCGGGAAGAAGCGCCGCGTAAATGGTTTCGTTTAGCTCCGGGCAAAGAGGTACGCTTAAAGCATGCTTATTACATTACCTGCACCAAAGTAATTAAAAACGAACAGGGTGAAGTTACGGAGTTACATTGCACTTACGACCCCGATTCACGCGGCGGCTGGACAAAAGACGGCCGCAAAGTAAAAGGAACGTTGCATTGGGTTTCCGCCCGACATGCCGTTCCCGTAGAAATACGTTTATACGAACATTTGTTTTCCAAAGAAGATCCGGAAGATACGGAAGAAGGACAGGACTTTACGGCCAATATTAATCCTAATTCCTTAACAACTCTTAAAAATGCTTTGGCCGAGCCCAATTTAAAAAATGCCAACCCTGGCGACCGGTTTCAGTTTTTACGGCAAGGGTATTTTATTGCGGATTTAAAGGATCACTCTTCGGATCATCCCGTTTTTAACCGCACGGTTACTTTACGGGATAGTTGGGCGAAGATTGAGAAAAAACTAAAATCTTAACAACGCCATTTTTAAAGATAACGGAATATCTTTGTTTCATCGGTTAGCCTCGGGAAGAAGTATTTCCGAGGTTTTTTACGATGCTCGGCTCATTTGCTTGTGTAATGGTAAAAACGCTGCCATCTTAATAGAAACGGACTTCTGCTTTTGTTGAAATATTTTACCTTAAAATTACGTTCACGAAACTAACATCTACCAATAATAAAATCATTATTAAAAAGAAAGGATGGAGTCATGCGCTTTATTGTGACTTTTTTAACTGTTTTGCTTCTGTTTACCCTGGCCTTTGCTCAGGAATCCAAAAAAGAAACGCCGAAATACGGCTGGCAAAAAGAATTGGTCGGTAATTTAAACTTTACTCAAAACACATTTGACAATTGGAAACAGGGCGGTGAAAATTCGTGGGCTTGGCAATTAAACATCAATGGTAAATGGGTTAACGATCAAAAAAATTATAACTGGGAAAACACATTGAAAATTAATTACGGCAAAACGAAAGTAGGAGATGCGGCTTCCAAAAAATCCACTGATGAAATCAACATAACCAGCGTGTACACGTACAAAATGGGAATTTATGTAAATCCGTTTATTTCTTTTAACGGGCGTACCCAATTTACCACAGGTTACAAATACGAGGCCGATTCTTCCTATGCCATTTCTACGTTTATGGATCCGGGTTATTTTGTGCAAACACTTGGCTTGGGGTATGCGCCGAACAATCACATTAAAACGCGACTTGGTGCCGCCTTCAAAGAAACCTTTGCCAGCAAATATTCCGACCTTTACAGTGACGGGCAAACCACACGGGTCGAATTCGGTGCCAACTCGGTGACGGAATTGAATTTCAAATTAGCTCAAAATATTTTGTACACTGGTAAAATTGAATTGTTTTCCAACTTCAAAGCATTTAATCAAATTGACGTAAATTGGGACAACTTGCTGGCTTCTCAAATCACTAAATACATTAATGTTACGTTTAATGTCAAATTGTTTTATGACCGCGATGTTAGTGTTAAACGTCAATTGCAAGAAGTTTTGGCCGTGGGTTTAACTTACAATTTCTTTTAATTTTTCCATTTTAAAGCCGACCTTATTTACCCGGGTCGGCTTTTTTTACATCATTTAAAATTTATCATTCTTTTTGAATATATCTCCAAAGCGTAGGTATTTTACGACCGAACGGTCGAATTAACGTCCGGGATGTCGCTTTTTGTTTTTATCTCATTCTTTTTAAAAATTTACAATCCTAATTAAGTCTTTAATTTTCAACATCTCAACATTTTTGGCACGCCATTTGATTAAATAAAAACAAACAAATAATTAATGTAAAATTAATCAAACAAAAGGAGGTTCAAAATGAAGAACTTAATCACACGTACCTTAACCGTTGTCTCACTAAGCTTAATATTGGCTTTGTTTTTCGGTTGCGATAAAACAAGCTCCAGCACAAGTGAAAGCCAAACCGCCAGTGTAACCGGTTCCGAATTGGATCAGGAAACCATTCTCAATTTACCATCCGACTCGGTAAGTCAGGATGAAGCCAACGGCTTGGCCTACATGCGCGAAGAAGAGAAACTGGCCCGAGATGTTTACATTACGCTTTATCAGGTTTGGGGACAACGCGTATTCAACAATATTTCTAACTCTGAACAAATGCACACGAATGCCATTAAAACCTTGATTGAAAAATACAATTTGACCGACCCTGTTGTTAATGACTCGGTTGGTGTGTTCCAAAACGAAGTTCTGCAAGGCTTGTTTTATCAATTAACGGATACCGGTCGGGTTTCGTTGATCAATGCGCTTAAAGTAGGCGCTCTGATCGAAGAAATTGATATATTGGATCTTCAGAAAGAGTTGGATGAATATGTGGATAACGAAGATATTCAGTACGTTTATGAAAATCTGATGCGCGGTTCCCGCAATCACCTGCGTGCTTTTGTGCGCAATTTGCAAGCTCAGGGTGTAATTTATAGCCCAGTAAAACTGGATATTGATACCTACAATGCCATCATTGAAAGCGGTTGGGAAACCGGACGCCACTAAATACTATCCCCTCCAACCCCCACAGGCCGACTTTTGCGAGTCGGCCTTTTTTATTTTGTATTAGCTACAGCGACAAAAATTGTCTAAAATAAAATGAAACATCATCTAATATTTTGAAAATAAAATTTTTATTCGTAAAATTTAATAGCGGATTATATCCGTTTAGTCGTTTACCAAGCGGAAGGAGCGCATTATGGCCAGCAAATCTGCAGAACACACGGTTCGTGAGCTTCTGGAAATGGCTGGCATCGCCGTTAACGGTAGCCAACCTTATGATATTCAGGTACACAATCCCGATTTGTACGAACGTGTTTTAAGCGATCAGTCCCTTGGCCTGGGGGAATCGTACATGGATGGTTGGTGGGATTGTGAAGCATTGGATCAATTCTTTGATCGTATTTTAAGAGCTCGACTGGATGAAAAAGTAAGAGGTAATCTTAAAATTGCCTGGAATGTTATCAAGTCCAAATTAATTAATCGTCAATCCAAACGGCGCGCATTTCAGGTTGGTAAAAAACATTATGATGTGGGTAACGATTTATACACGCGTATGCTGGATAAGCGGTTGAATTACACCTGCGCTTATTGGAAAAACGCCAAAACTTTGGACGAAGCGCAAGAGGCCAAGCTGGAGCTGGTGTGTAAAAAAATCGGTCTTCAACCTGGGATGACGGTTTTGGAACTGGGTTGCGGATGGGGTTCGTTTGCCATTTACGCTGCCGAAAAATACGGTGCTCATGTTATCGGTGTAACTGTCTCCAAAGAGCAGGTGGAATTAGGAATGCAAATGGCCAAAGGACTGCCTGTTGAACTTAAACTAATGGATTACCGCGATGTCAGCGGGAAATATGATCGTGTAGTTTCCATCGGCATTATGGAACATGTAGGATACAAAAACTACCGTACGTACATGGAAGTGGTAGATCGTACATTAAAGGATGATGGCATTGCCTTTTTTCACACGATTGGGAGCAATCGCAGTGTTACGGCAGTAAATGCCTGGACAGACAAGTACATTTTTCCAAACGGCATGCTTCCTTCCATTGCCCAATTGGGTAAGGCTATGGAAGGATTGTTTGTTATGGAAGACTGGCACAACATTGGCCCGCATTACGATCCCACATTAATGGCCTGGCATCGCAATTTCGAGGCGGCCTGGCCGGAATTAAAGGACAAGTACGGGGAACGTTTCCGTCGCATGTGGAATTACTACTTGCTCAGTTCTGCCGGGGGCTTTCGCGCACGGCAAACACAGTTGTGGCAGGTGGTTATGACCAAACCGGGGCAACCGCAACCGGACTGCCGCATTAGCTGACTTTTCTTCGTGCCAAATTTCGGGTGCTAATTTATTGAAAAAACGGGGGCCGTATTCATCTAATTCCGAAACATTGAATACCAGATGATTAGGAAATTACATCTGGGTTGCCGGAATAATTCGGAG
>CAZRBA010000023.1:0-3996 GCA_964598255.1 uncultured Caldithrix sp.
TTTGACAAAAGATAAAATCATATCAAAGTTTTCTCTAAATTTGTCCATGATTACTCCTTGTTTTTGTTTGTGTTATTGCTAATTTAGCAATTGGAGTAATTGTGGACAATTATTTCTTATTAATTTGCACAACGCGTTAAAGCTTAGGAAGACGGCATTTCTTTTTCTCTGAATGATTTTGGCAGCGAAGTTCGCACTGTCATGCGGATTGTTTTTTCAAAAAAAGCATATAAATACGGGTTCCATTTTCCCGACTTGGTTTGATGACGCAAAATTTCGATGGCTAATTCGGGTGATAAAGCCTTACGATAGGGACGATTTACCGTCAGTGCGTCAAAGGTATCGCTTAACGCGATAATTTGGGCTTCAATGGGGATTTCATCTCCTTTTAAGCCATAAGGATATCCGCTGCCATCAAAACGTTCGTGGTGATAAAGTACACCTTTGATAGCGGTGTGGAACTCGGGAAAATGACGTAAAATATCGCCCCCGATTTCAGGATGTCTTTTAATTAATTGATATTCCGGATAAGACAACGCTTCTTTTTTTAAAAGAATAGCTGGCGGTATGCCTATTTTCCCGATATCATGAAAACGGGCTCCGTTCATGATTGCTCTTTGGGTTTTAGGATCGAAATGCAGATAACCGGCTAACTGAACGGCGTAGTGCATCACCCTTACCGAATGACCAAAGGTATGCTCTTTGCAATCCAGATCGAATGCGTCGGTAAAGCGAACAATCTGAAAAAGAATTTGTCGATTTAATTCTCCGGACTGGTTCGAATAAAAAATATCGTTTAAAACTTTTTGCCCGAAATGGTTATGTTCATATAAACGTATCATTTTTATCTTTCCTGTCTCGTTTTATCCCTCAAATACCTCCGTTAGCAAATTAGAAAGGATTCTGTCCGCGAAGTTACGGACAGAATCCCGGGGCTGTTGTTTGGGGGGTTATTTGAGGAGGATCATTTGCTTAATTTGTGCCCGACCGTTTACCTCCAGACGGTACAGATACATTCCAGAAGCGACCTGCTGCGCGGCGTCGTTCCGACCGTTCCATTGAAATTTATACGTACCGGCACCTAAGACACCATTGTACAGGGTACGTACTTTTTGGCCCAACATATTATACACTTCCAGACGTACGTTGGCAAAACGGCTCTGATTAATGAAAAACTCGATCGTGGTTGTTGGGTTGAAAGGATTCGGGTAATTTTGTTTTAAGGTAAACGATTCAACCACTGCCGGACGTGTGCCCGTTTTCACCGCTGTAACTCCGGTAAGCGTGGTAGATTGAATTTGTACAGCTTCCAGGCTGCCATCATCGGTCGGCAGCGCCCAGACCGTAACATCTTCGCCCAGAGCAAGGTCGTCTACACTTATTTCATTGTAAGTGCTATCGAGCACTACGGTATTTGGCGTAATTTGATACTCGGTACCGGCAATGTAAATACTGGCTTCGGATTTCCCGTCTAAAGCGCTATTCAAACTTACCATATTCGGATCATCTTCCACTTCGATTTTACCGGCGCAATACGTGCCGTCTTCTAACATGCTACCTTTAACTTCTACTACCTGTCCCACTTGCAGATCATCCATAGTGATAAGCTGATCTTGCAAATCGTAAATTTCGGTTTTGTCGCTAACATAGAAGCGCATATCGTTTACGGTAATCGAATCGCTGGTAATAGCCTGAATGGCTCCCGTAATATCAACGGTAGCTTGCGGCTCGTTTTCCAACTTAATGCGTAAGGCCAAATAGCTGCCATCTTCCTGTTCCAACGCCTTAATGTGCACCATTTGTCCTTCGCTCAAATCGGCCAGAGTAATGGGTTGGAAATTGGCATCGAGTATGACGGTAGCACTATCCACGTTAAAAACTATTCCCTGAACGGTTACGGATTGTTCGCCAATCGCTTCGATTGCGCCTTCCACCTTTAAATAGGCTGTCCACAGATCTTTAACTTTGATGCGATATGCCAAAACCGTTCCGTCTTCCTGAACAAAGCCTTTGACCTTAACGATTTGCCCTTTTTGCAGATCACTTAGAGTAATGGGTTGGAAGTTAGCATCCAAAATCACTGTGTTGGTATCGGCAACGATCGTGTAGCCCTGCACCATGATGAAATTGGTACCCAAAGAATCGATGGCGCCGATTATTTCGATTTTCTGAAAAACATATTGGGCATTTTTAACCTCAATCTCCAGAGCAATCAAATCACCGTTTTCCGTTATCTGGGCTTTTACCTCGGCACGCATACCAGGTTGCAGATCGGTAATCGCTGCTTCATCGTTGTCATTCACTTCGATTTTTGTCTGATCGGTTACTTGAATTTTATGGTTGGCCATCACAATGTAATCGCTTTCGACGGAATCGATTTTTCCCCAGAATTCCACTTCCTTCATTTCGAAGCTTTCTTCCACTTCGATCTTGAGCGCCATAAACTTGAAGTTAAATTGCAGCTTTGCTTTAACTTCCACAAACATACCTTCGTGCAAATCATTTAATGTCAGATGCTCATGATCACGTCCCTTGATCTCCGTCTGTTGATTTATCATAAACATTTGGCCGTTCACTTCAATGCTCGAATCGGTCACGGCTGTGATGCGTCCTTTAGCTTTCATTTCACGATCTTCGGAGTCGTCTTCATTTTTGACTTCGATTTTCAGCGCCAACCAATTGCCATTATTCTGAATTTTCGCCTTGATTTCGACGAAGTCACCCTGCCGAATATCTTCGAAACGGGCGGAATCATCATCTTTTTTAATTTTAGTGTGTTTGTTTACGTAAAACACATGATTGTTGACTACCAAGCTGTCCTTGCCTTTGGCCTGCACATAGCCCTGCATTTCCATTTTCATGTTTTGCACAGAGTCGCAAGAATCGGTCATGTAGGTAAAATATTTCTCGAATTCCACCTCATGGCCGTCTCCGTCTTCCAGTTTGGCTTTCCATTTCCATTGGCCGCCCATTGGCAGATTCGCAAGCTCGAAACGGGCCGTGAATGTACTGTCAAAATGATTTTCAAATTGTCCTTCAAAACTGTAGTCAGAATCCAAAGAATCTTCTTTGGAAATTTTCCACTCGGCTTTTGTCATATTTTGTACATTAAGGACATTGGTGTGTACATACATATACATCGTAGCATTTTCGGGAAAGAAGCTTTGGGAGCTATCGGCCCCATTTTGTGAAGAAATGATAAATTTGTTTTGCGCGTGTTCTTGCGCGCGGGCATTGTTTGAAAATGCGATAACAAACAAGGCAACAATGCTTAAGAATAAGTAGCGGGTAAATGTTCGAGTCATAACAGACCTCCTTAAAATGTTGGTTAAACTTTATTGCTGCTTTAATTATGGCAAGGAGCGTGCCATGTTTTTTAAGTTTCTGTTAATTAATTAGTTAAGGCTTGCTGAAAAAAAACGAGTAATAAATTTGAAACCAAATAGAGCAAAATTTGCGCAATTAATATTCCGAAAGTGCACACTTTGAACAAGTTCTGCAAAGAAGAGCCCAGACATGTGAGAGTATTTTTCGATGTTCCGGACACGAATTATTTGAATTCCTTTTTATTTACCAATAAGTTTAGCCGGTATATTTATGTTAAGCAGGAGTTGGAATTTTTATGGCCGAAAAAATCAAGTTACTTTTTCGAATCGGATATGTTTACCACAAAGCCGCTTTTGATCCGGTAATTGAATACCTAATGAACGATTCTAAATACGATATTTATTTTTCACTCGATGCCGAAAAAATAAGGCGTTTTTTAATTTTAGATTTACCTTACCATCATAAAATAGTCGCCCGATGGCAAAAACAGGGCTATCGCTTTACAGACGAGAAAAAAGGGTTCGATATTGTCATTACCGGCGATACCCTGCGCGATGCCCCGGAATACGGCAAAACGTTGTTGTGTTTTTTGAACCACGGAACGGGCATCAAAAACATTTTATACCGCAATCTGGCCAAATTTCCCACACATCGCTACCAAATTTTTGT
>CAZRBA010000024.1:0-3180 GCA_964598255.1 uncultured Caldithrix sp.
CTGGGTAAGAAAGGCCCTCCCTTTTGAGGGAGGGTGCCCGAAGGGCGGGTGGGTTTTGCGGAACCTCGATACGTCTCCGCTGGCGCGGCGCCACCCAGCAACCGGCGCCGAGTAAATTTTGCCAGTTTGTTGCGGTGTTTATCCCCCGTAGCCCCCCTCAAAGGGGGGCTTTTTGATTGTGGCGATTTGCAGCCCTGCGGGGAGAAGCCTGTTGCCGAGTGGTCCCGATTCATCGGGAAGTATCGAGGCACCGACGGCCTTTTCCCCTTCTCCTTTTTCATTTTTCCTTTTTCATTCATCCTGTGCAGATCAGTGGCCGGGGAAAGTTGAGTAGTTGAATCGTTGAATGGTTATTCGTGATTCAGTGGCCATAAAAAATTTAATGAATCTCTTTGGCTTTGGTGTGTTAAAAAAGATAGAATGCTAAACTACCACTTTAATTGCCAACCTTCTTTAGCCAGTTCGGAATTTGCAAAGAGTTTTCGTGCATCTTTTTCAATCCCAAATAATGTTTGGTCATTGTTGTTGGGGTCATGGTGGAATAATAGTAATTTCCTAACCTTGGCCATATTGGCTGTTTCACAGGCCATGGCAAAACTGCTGTGGCCATAACCACAGAATTGATGGTATTGTTCCTCGCTGTATTGGGCATCATGAATTAATAAGTCGGCATTTTGAGCAAACTGGATTAAACGACGGTCACCTCCTTGATAACCTTCGATATCGGTGGCGAAGACGATTTTTTTATCCTTCCATTTGATGCGATATAAAAAGGACCCGTCTTTCGGATGAAAATAGTATTTCATGGTATAAATGCTAAAATCCCAGGCTTCCGTGGGATCAAGGCGTACATCGCCCACATGCGGTGTTGGATCGTCACCTTCAAAATAAAGGAAAAGATTTTCCGACAAATTATAAAAAGTTTTTTGGCTGCGAAATTCATCCATGGTTAACGGAAAATATTGCGGGAGAACCTGAGTACGCAGTATTTCTTCGAATGCTACGCCCACGGTAGGCGGTCCGATCAGGTGCAAATGGACTTGAGGCATGTAGATGGGAGCAAAGAAAGGAAATCCCAACAGATGATCGATATGTGTATGGGTAAACAAAATGGTAATATGAAACGGCTTGTTGTGTTCCTTTTGGTAATCTAAAATTTCCGGAATTAGTTTTTTACCTAACGGTATTATTCCGCTTCCGGCATCAAGGATAACGATTTGGTTGGGCGTTCGCGCCAGCACACAAGTAGTATTGCCACCAATTTGGGTACCTTCGGACGGAGCAATGGGGTAACTGCCTCGTACTCCGAAAATTTCAAATAGAAAATTGTAGCCGTTCATATAAAACCTTTCTGCAAAAAGTGCGGTTACGAACCAGATTCAAGGCGCTTTATCTGATCCCTGATTTTTGCCGCTTTTTCGTATTCTTCTTTTTCTACCGCTTTTTTGAGCTTTTCACGTAGGGCTTCGAGTTCATCCTCCTTGGAGCGGTAAATATAGCTTTTTTTATGGGCATCTTGTTCATCCTCTTCCGGAATGTAAGAAGCTTCTTCCATAACCAAGTCTTCAACAAAAATAGGCGTGCCCAGACGAATGGCCAAAGCAATGGCATCGCTCGGTCGGGAATCGATTTCATATTCCTGACCGGCAAAAGTCAGTTTTATGATGGCATAGTAGGTGTTGTCTTTCAAATCGGTAATAACAACCCGATCCATGGAAATACCCAATATTTCTATCATGTTGGCGGTAAGGTCGTGTGTAATGGGGCGGGGCGGCTTTAGATTTTCAAGAGCAAGTGCGATAGATTGAGCTTCGTATTCCCCAATGACAATAGGTAATGCTCGCTCTCCGTTTTGCTCTCTAAGAATGATGCCGCTTGCCTGAGATTGGGTCATGAATAACCCATTCACACGGACTTCTACCATAATACACCCCAAAGGTTAAATTCCAATTTAAATGGCCTCCACTGCTTTTATTTCGGGCACTTGCATTTTTATGATTCGTTCAATTCCTTGTTTTAACGTAATTTGCGACATGGGGCAACCGCCACAGGCACCGGCCAAATGGACGTAAACCACTTTATCATCATCTATGCGAATGAATTTGAGATCGCCGCCGTCTGCCTGAAGGCCCGGACGAATGGTTTCCAGAACTTTTATTACTTTTTCCTGAATTGACATGTTACAACCCCGCTTTGAACACGCCTCAAAAGTTTAAAAAATAAATTTTCAAAGTCAAATAGTTTTATCACTCTGTCACAGCTTGTGTGTTCGGTAATACATCCGTTTCCTTTAAAATAAAAGAAACAGTGCGGTGAAAAGTTCCCTTAATTTAATATATGAAATTACACATTCTAAAGGCAAAAAATGAAAAAATAATCACAAAAATCAATATAATTTAATCGTAACCGAGTTAAATTTTTTTATTCCTGCCTTACTCCGTTTAATTCTGCGACCGAAACATTCACCGAATCCCGTACTTCAAAAATGCGAGCAAGTTGTGAAATTGTCATAACGCTGCGCACCTTTTCTGATAAAGAAGCAAGAATCAAATGGCCGTCCTTTTCGGTAATTAGTTTATAGGCGCGCACTAAAGCGCCAATGCCCTGACTGTTAATCCAGCGAGTATGCGCCATGTCCAGCACCATGCGCCGGAAACCTTCGTTAAGTAAATCGGAGACCATTCGTAAAAATTCTTCTGTGTCCGGTGGGCCCATTAAGGCTCCGGATAGGCGGAGAACCACTACTTTCATGTGAACCGATTTTTTTATTTTCATGATTCTTCCCTGCTTAAACAATTCGAGATTAATACATTAATCAGATTATTATTAGTTCCGATTTTATGTTTGCCCCGTTAAACAACATGCATTTCTCCCGAGAGATTCATGTTGAATGTTCAATTTAAAACTAATTTCGACCGGATGCGCAAAAACTTCAATGATTATTATCACCGAAGCCGGGCTAATTCGATTAGAATTTTTTCGTGAATCCGATCGATTAATTTGTACGACCCGTCAAAATTGTTGGCGATAAACGAGAACACAATTCGGCGGCCGGAACGGTCTTTCAGGTAACCCGAATGGCTGCGCACGCGTTCGATTAAGCCCGATTTTAAGTGGGCGTTTAAAGCCAGCGGTGTGCCTTTGCCCCAATTTTTAAAATAACCGATGTCGTTGGGATCA
>CAZRBA010000025.1:0-28424 GCA_964598255.1 uncultured Caldithrix sp.
TGAATTTTGGCGTGTTGAGCCCGTTTACCAGCCTTTCCGGAGCTACGGGAATACACCGCGAAGAAATCGTAGAACGTCGGGGCAAAATGCCGGGCCAATTCGAAGTGCTGGGCAATTACCCCAATCCGTTTAATCCCGCAACGACCATTCGTTTGCGTGTGAATATGAACTGGCATGGTTTGGTAACCGTCAAAATTTACAACAGTCTGGGCGAATTGGTGCGGGTGCTCGTTTTGCGTGTTAACGGTGCGGGTGTTTATCGGGTGATTTGGGACGGCAGGTTGGCCAACGGGCAGATGGCCCCTTCGGGAGGCTATGTGTACATTGTGCATTTCGGCGATAAAGCCGTGCTTGGCGGGAAGATGATGCTGGTGAAATAGAAACCTTTAAAGGCCCCCGGCTCCGGCAAAACGGGAAAAACGGATTTTTTCTTCATCCCGTTTGTCCGGAGCTTTTTAAGACAAACCGACGAATTTGTTTAAAATTTTTTACGCGGTCTTTTTACGGGCGGTTTTTGCCCATGTCGTTTTTCGGTTAAAAGTATTTTAAGCAAGTCTGGGCGATGCAATGCGGATAATTTGCGTTTAATCCAGGTGCGGTTTTCTTCTTTGTACCAAAAAAAGAAGCGGTTTTGCTCTGTTTTTTCTGCCATAGTGCGAGCGGAATAAACCGGCTGTAACGTGTAGGGATGATAACCGGAATAATAAATAACTGTTGCAAGGGTCATAGGAGTGGGGGTAAAGTCCTGCACCTGCTCTAATTTAAAACCGAGTTTTTTTGTAATGGCCGCCAATTCAGCCATATCTTCCGCAGTACTGCCCGGATGGCTGGAGATGAAATAGGGTATTAGTTGCAGGCGCAAACCGGCTTTGCGATTAATGGCCTCGAATTTTTTCTTAAACGCGTAAAAAAACTTAAAAGAAGGTTTACGCATAATGCGCAGCACACGATCCGAAGTGTGTTCCGGCGCTACTTTTAATCGGCCCGAAACGTGCCGGGTGATCACCTGCTCCAGATAAGCGCTCAAACCGTAGCGTTTATCTTTTTCCCTGTCATCGCTTATTAGCAAATCGTAACGGATACCGCTGCTGACAAAAGCTTTTTTTACTCCCTGTAAGTTACTAACCGAATGGTAAATATCGATCATCGGTTTGTGATCGATTTTTAAATTAAAACACACAGAAGGGTAAATACACGAAGCGCGTTTGCATTGTGCGCAAATGGTTAAATCCAGACCCTGCATTTTGTACATGTTAGCCGAAGGCCCGCCCATATCGCTTATGTACCCCTTAAAATCTGGCATACGGGTAATGGCTTGTGCTTCCTTTAAAATGGATTCTTTTGATCGGCTGGCCACGAACTTTCCTTGGTGTGCCGAAATGGTGCAAAAACTGCATCCGCCAAAGCAACCGCGATGCATGTTAATGGAATGGCGGATCATCTGATATGCTGGGATCGGGCCGCGTTTGGCATATTTCGGGTGGGGAAGCCGGGTGTATGGCAAATCGAAAGCATAATCGATTTCCTTTTCCGTCATGGTCGGGAAAGGTGGATTAACCACAATTTTTTTATCTCCGGCCATCTGAACCAAAATGGTATCCGGATGCAGTTTATTGGATTCCTTTTCGATATGCTTAAAATTTGCGGCAAATGATTTTTTATCCTGCAAACAGATTTCATGAGAAGCAAGCTCGATAACTTTCCAGCGTTTGTTTTTGGGTAGCGGTGCATCGCGATCAAGTAAAAATGCTGTTTGGGGAACGGTTTTCAGGGATGTAAAAGGAACACCTTTTTGCAGTAATTTTAAAATTTGGCGTAAGGGTTGTTCTCCCATACCGTAAACCAAAAGATCTGCTTCGGTTTGAGCCAGAACGGAAGGCAGGAGCCGATCCGACCAATAATCGTAATGGGTAAAACGTCGTAACGAAGCTTCCACACCGCCCAAAACAACGGGCACTTCCGGAAAGAGATCTTTTAGAATTTTGCTGTATACAACACTGGCGTAATCTGGGCGAAAACCGCGCATGCCACCAGGTGTGTAGGCATCGTCGGAGCGCAATCGCTTGCGTGCCGTGTAATGGTTTACCATGGAATCCATTACACCGGCCGTTACGGCAAAAAACAATCGCGGCTTGCCCAATTTTTTAAAGTCACGCAAATCGTCGCGCCAGTTTGGCTGGGGAATAATGGCTACGCGTAAACCCTGCGCTTCGATAATCCGACCGATTACGGCCGGGCCGAAGGCAGGATGGTCGACATAAGCATCGCCGGAAATCAAAATAATATCTAACTGCTCCCACCCCCGTTGGCGCACTTCTTTAAGTGTGGTCGGTAGCCAATCGGTTATAGGACGTCGGGTTACGGAAGTATTCATGGTTTTAGAAATTTTCAAAAAATCCTATGGTTAAATATGTATTTATTCGGTTAAAAATAAAGCCATAAGTTTAATATTTAATACCTGATAAATGTAAGCATAACCGCTGCACGAGGCAATGTTATTTAGGGCGTTAAAAATTGAAGATAAAAGTAGAGAAGAAACCATTTTTTCCTAATTCCGTTGAAATATATTAAATTGCCGTTCAAAACCGCCGATAATCGAAAAAGATAACGCAAACGCAATGAGGTTAATACCTTGAAAGTTAAAATTTTACTTATTTTTTTTAGCATCGTTTTTATATTTCCCCACCTTGTTTACGGCCAATCCGCAACACCAGTGGTTACGCCGAATTATCCTTATGTGCACTTTAGTGTTGACGACGGTTTGCCGCAATCGATTATTGTAGGTATGATGCAAGATTCTTACGGTTATATCTGGCTTTCCACCAGTGAGGGCATTGCCAAATTTACCGGAAAACAATTTTATATTTACAACAATAATACCGGTTATCCTTTTCGCGTGATTACCGGAATTGCGGAAGCAAGGCCTGGCGAAATATGGGTGGCAGCTTATCGCGGCGGCTTATGGCGACTTATAAAAGACAAACTCGAAAAAATTAATTTCGATCCTGCTCTTAAAGACCCAAAAATTAATAGTTTGGTAAAAACCGCCGACGGAGAAATACTTTTGTGCGCCGAACCCGGCGGATTTTATGTTTTTCGCCATGATTCCGTGGTTTACCATTTAAGCGATCGGCACGGTCTTTTACCCGGGCCTGTAAGTCGGGCGGCCAAGGATAACCGCGGTCGGTATTGGATTGGCAGCTATTACGATGGCATTCGTGTTTTTAAAGGATATCATCAGGTTTTTACGTTAACCACAAAGGAAGGTTTGCCCAGTAATGAAATCCGTACCATTTTCCCTTTTAATAACGAGGTTTGGATCGGCACTAATAAAGGATTGTTTATTTATGGAAATGCCGATTTTACCCGACGCTGGGAAAAGTTATTTCCCGATGCCTTTATCGCTTCCGTTTATTCCAATAATAACAGAGATCTTTGGATTAATTTGTCTTCCAAGCCTGGCGGTTTGGTGCATTTACGAAACCATAAAATTGTGGAAATTCTCAAACCAACCGAACCGTTTTTTTCCAAGTGTACTTTAGTCGATCGATCCAAGGCCTTGTTTATCGGTTCTTACCAAGGATTGTATATCTATCCCGATTTGAATTTTTCTAATTTTGGGCACAAAAGCGGACTGACGGATATTTACATCAAGGCGATCAATAAGGATTGCAACGGTAATTTGCTGGTAGCAACCCGCAGCGACGGTTTATTCCGTCTTGAAGGCCACCATTTTGTACACATCGATGCAGCCGATACGATCTTTAACGGAAATGCCATTAATGATTTTAAGCCGTTTAACCATCAATTGTGGGTTGGTACGGCGCGGGGATTATATGTTTTTAAAGATAACAGATCGGTTAAAAAACCGTTTTCGGATTTTTTTCTGGGAAAGACCATTCGAAGACTGGAAATTATTGACGGTCATCTTTTTTTGTTGACCAGAAATCATATTTATCGGCTTTTAGATAATGATTCGCTTAAGGAAGAAAGTTATAATTTGAAACATAAGGACATATCGCTTTGGGGCATAAATAAGGATAAGAACGATAACTTCTTTGTCATAACCAACGGGCAGGGTATTTGGAAGTTAAAAGATACCACTTGGGTACAAATAAAAAATCCGTTTGGCATCAGGAAAGTACTTGCTCTGCGTAAAGACAAGCAGGGAAATCTTTATTTTGCAACTGCCAAAGGTGCTTACAAATGGGACGGTAGCCAATTTTCACCCGTTCTTGAATTACGACAAACCGTTTGGGATATTTTGCCAACCCAGGAAAACGGTATCTGGCTTTTAACCAGTCGGGGATTGTATCAGGTAAAAGGGAATTTCGTTAAAATTTATAACAAGCAAAAAGGTATTCTCACTTCGGAATTCAATATGGGGGCGGTGTTTTATGTAAATGATAACGACTTTTGGTTTGGCGGAGTAGAAGGATTGGTGCATTTTTACAAAAAAATTCAATATCCCGAAGGCGAACCGCCCTTGTACATTGCTTCGATCACATCCAAAGATACCACTTTAATTTATCCTTTTCGCAAAAAGATCGTCTTTAGTGCCAGTAACCGTAGTATTAAAATTCGCTTTCACCAAATTAATTTCGGAACCTATCCGGATTTCGCTTTTGCTTACTGGTTGGAAGGTTTAAATCATGATACACTTTTCGTGCAGAGTAATGAGATTGATTTTGTCAATTACACCAATTTATCCGATGGTGTTTATACGTTTCATTTGTTTCTGGTAAATCCCATTACGCATTATATTGCAAAAGAAAGTACGCTTTCCTTTATCATTTTGCCCCCGTGGTGGAAATCCATTTGGTTTATGGTGTTGGTAATCATTGTTTTTGCTTTATTCGTAGGCCTGATAGTCCGGTGGCGTGTTGCCGTTTTGGAAAGACGTAATTTGCTTCTTGAAAAACAAGTAGAAGAACGTACGCATGATATACAGCTTAGCTATAAGTTGCTAAAAAAGGAAACCGAAGAAAGAAAAAAGGCGGAAGGATCACTTTTTAAAGAACGGGAACAATTAGCCATTACGTTGCGCTCCATTGCAGATGGGGTTATCCGTACCGATTTAGAAGGAAATATTCAGTTGATAAATGCCTCCGCCGAGGAAATTTTAAATGCCAGTATGGAAAAAATTGTCGGTAAAAATTTAAACGACATCATAGAACTTCGTAAAGAGGAAACAAATGAAACCATTAAGCTTCCCGAATACATCCGGCAATTTGCGGATCAAAATTTAAATATTAGTTATTTTAATGCGGTTTTAAAACCAAAAGACACCAATACGGAAAAAATTGTCAATATCAGTTGGTCGTATGTAAAAGATGAGAAACAAAATAACACTGGTTATGTTTGGGTATTTCGAGATATCAGTACGGAGCGTAAACTGGAAAGTGAGATGATGCGTTCGCAAAAGCTGGAGTCGATTGGCTTGTTAGCCGGTGGAATTGCACATGATTTTAATAATATTCTTTCAGGGATAT
Source organism: uncultured Caldithrix sp. (assembly GCA_964598255.1). Taxonomy (GTDB): domain Bacteria; phylum Calditrichota; class Calditrichia; order Calditrichales; family Calditrichaceae; genus Caldithrix. The sequence goes on from CAZRBA010000025.1 coordinate 5,493, forward strand.
TAGGCAACGCCCAATTGGCACAACTTGCTCTTTCGGCTAAAAAGGGAATCGAAAAATATTTAAAGGGAATTATTGAAGCCGCTCAAAATGCAACGCGTTTGACGCAGCAACTTTTGACCTTTGCCAAAGGTGGCGAGCCGGTTAAAGAGATATTGGATTTGAAGAAGCTTTTATCCGATAGTGTGGAATTTGCTTTACGCGGATCGAGCGTAGCCTGTAGCTATGATATTGATGAGAATTTGTGGGCGGTTGAAGCCGATAAGGGACAGTTAAATCAGGTGATTAACAATTTGGTTATCAATGCGCTGCAGGCGATGCCCGGAGGCGGAAAGTTACGGGTTAGCGCAAAAAATTACGAATATGACGGTTCGGAAAAAGAACTTGCCGAGTTAAGCGGTAATTATTTCGTAAAGATCAGTTTTTCGGACACCGGGCATGGTATTCCCAAAGAAAATTTACAAAAGATTTTCGATCCGTATTTTACGACCAAACAACGGGGTAGCGGTTTGGGATTGGCTACCACTTATGCCATTATCAAAAAGCACGGTGGCAGAATTACGGTAGATTCTCAATTGGGAGAAGGGACAACGTTCAGTATTTACCTTCCGGCCATTCCGAATTCCAAGATCAATGAAAAGGAAGAGAAGGAAACGTTGATTTCTTGGCAAGGCAAACGTGCTCTTGTTATGGATGACGAGGAATATATCCGCGATTTGATGGGTAGTTTTCTGGAAATGTTGGGCATTGAATCGGACTTTGCCCAAAACGGTGAAGAGGCGATTCAAAAATACAAACAAGCATTGCAAACGGGAAAACCGTTTGATGTGGTAATTATGGATTTGACGATTCGCGGAGGTATGGGGGGCAAAGAAGCTGTTAAAAAGATTTTGGAAATCGATGCCAAAGCCAAAGTGATTGTAGCCAGCGGATATTCTACGGATAGTGTGCTGGCTAATTCGGAAGGCTACGGTTTTAAAGGACGCCTAAGTAAGCCGTTTTCATTGGAAGAATTAAATAAGGTTTTGAATCAGGTTTTGAACGAATAAAATGCAAACAGGCTCTTTAATAAAAAGAGCCTGTTTTTAACAGATTACCGAACGAAACCGATTTTATTTAATTGTGCGATGAAGGAAGAGAATTACGGTTTTGCTGCTTTATCTTAATTCCAATACATCCACCAATTCAAGCGTATCCGGATTGTAAACCTCCATTTTAATTTTTTGGCCATGGACATTAAAAAAGACAACAGCATTTTGAGTGGTAAACCCATGGGTAAAATCGTACCAGGGCGTTTTTTCCCTTGCGTAATATGGGGCGCCGGCCGCACCGTTGTTAATTTGCCAGATAGTGCGTTTTAATTGCAAGCGTTTGCCTGTCCAGCCAGCCGGATATTTTGGGGTATTCGGACCAATTTCGGTGCGGCAATAATTATGTTCGTCGCCGGTTAAAATGCCCACCACTTTAGGGGTTTTATTGACGACGAGATCCAATAATTGGTCGCGGCGTTCGATAATGCCAACATCCACCGGCTTTCCGGCGATAATCGGGCGCGGCTTATTAGAACCGTGATACCACATATCATTACCCACATGGCCGCCGTTTGGAAAAAAGGGAGTATGTTCCGTCAGAAAAATGTGGTCGATATTCGGATCTTTTTGCAATTTTTGCAAAACGGTTTTTACCCACTTCAATTGATTGTCCATGATGTATGCATGCGGATTGCCGCCTATTTGCGGATGTCGGAGCACACTGGGGGCATACCAATAATTGGAGTTCATTACCACAACGGCAACGTTATCGTACGTATAATAAAAAACATTTTCTTTATATGAAGGAAAGTCGATATTGTTCGGATCGGGATCGTATTTTGATCCGTCTTCACTTAAAGGGCCGTTTAGGGGATTTACAAAATTTTGAGCAAATATTGCTTCTGCCGATTGTGTGTTGTAGGGAAAACGATCGATGGAATACCAATTTTTACGAGCATCGGTAAAGGTGTACATAATAACCTCATGGTTACCCATGGCAACCATAAACGGAAAATAATGGGCAAAAGGCTCAATAGCATGCTTCCAATTCGAATATTGCACATCGGCTTCCAATGTGTTGGTCTTGTAGCCGTCGATTAAATCGCCTGTAAATTGCATAAAAGCAACCTGCTTTTGGCAAGCCAAAGCGGCCGCTTTTTTCAAAATATAAACATTGGTCCCCCAAATATTGCGTTCACCTCCGCCACGTGCTTTGCGGGAATCGCTGGCGTAAGCAAAAACAAAGGGTTTACGGGCACCTGATTTATGGGCGGTATGCAGGGCATAACTTTCTTCGATCGGTCCGACTTTAACCGTATAAGGATATTCCGTATCCGGCTTTAAATTGCTAATCGGAATTTCATGCCGAAGAGCGGCCGTTGGCTCATAAATCCATTGCCCGTTAATTTTGAGTGCCGCTTTAACCGGTGCGCTGGTTTCGAATGAAATGGTTGCGCCGTCCGGTTTTAGCAAATTGACAAATGGACCTTCAATAATTGTAGGAATAACGGTAAACGGGCCTTTTCCTTTAAACGACACCTTACCGTCATAAATTAATTGGCCGTGTTCATCAACAATCCGGTAACCAATTGTTCCTATTCCTGTTTTTTCCCAGTTGATCATGTCATATTTTCCGGCCAAATCATGGCGGATGTTAATGGAAACCTTACCGTTTTTTATGGTACCGTATTTTTTGAAGTAGACGGGAAGTGGATGTTTGGAATCATGAAAATTAATAAAACCGTAGTAAAGCGTCCCGGAAAAATCAGGATTATTAAAATCAAAACGAATTCCGTCGTTTGTACCTTGCGCATTGCCAAGTAAATCCTTTAAAGTAAATTTTGCTATTGTGCTTTTTTCAGGGTAACTGTTTTGTCCCAATTTTAAATACAGGTGGCCGTCTTTTCCATAATAGAGATTGGAGTACGATTTTGGGATTTTTTGAGCAAACAACAGATTAAAACAAAATCCGAGGAGCATGATCAACAAAAATATACGCTTCATTTTTACCTCCGTAATTTTTTAAAAATTTAAATTTATGGATGATTGCCGTTTAAAACAATTAAACTTTTTAGGAAATTATACTCGGGAAGTGGTTGAAGGTTTTCGGATGGGCAACCGCCTGAGCGGGGCATACATAAAACCACACGCAATCGGTTTCGATTGCCAAAAGTATGCTTGATGAGCGAGCATAGCCTTGATATCTATTGACATTGATTATAGTTGTTAGTAGTTTAAGGTTAGTTGATATGAACTAACATTGATTACGGTGATGAAGTTACAACGATTGGATACCCGGACGCGCCAGAAACAAATTGTTGAGGCGGCGTTGGAAATAATCCATCAACACGGATTAGCCAAGCTCACCATTAAAGAACTTGCCCAAAAAGTATGTATTTCAGAACAGGCAATTTACCGTCATTTTGAGAACAAACTGGCTATATTACAAGCATTGCTACAATATTTTTCGCAATCATTGCATACGGAATTACAAAATATTCAGCTTAAAGGAAATTATTTAAACGGCATACGAGAGCTTATTATTCGGCACCTTATTTTTTTTGCCAAACATCCTTCGATGGCTGCGCTGGTTTATCCAGAGGAGGTATTTCAGACAGAGCCAATGATTGGCAGTAAAGTACAGGAAACCATCAATACACGTATATCTTTTATTGCCGAAATAATTGCTGAGGCGCAAAACGAAGGAATTATAGTGCGTCATATTGCTCCTGGGAATTTGGCGTTGATTATTTTTGGCTCTATTCGCATTTTGGTAACACAATGGCGTTTTTCCGGCCGATCCTTTGATCTGGTAAGCAAGGGCAAAATAATGGCCGATGATTTAATCGCTTTAATAGATATGAAGTCAAATATTCATTCCACTTAATAGAAGGAGGTTGATGCTATTATGAGTTCCAGGCAGAGTCGCTTTCAATTTCTGTTTAGTTCTACCAAGGGGTTAATTATGGTAGCCATTGCCATGATTTCCTTGGTGACGGCAATTTGGGGAACCCTTTCCGGCCCGATGGTAGAATGGGGTATTCGCGATATTACGGTTAGACTTTTGGGCATGGAGTTGCATCAGTGGCAACGCGAAGGGCGAATTATTATGTTGTATCATACCATTGCCATGGCTGTTGTGGCAATTGAAGTGTACATGATTACCTCGATTGTGCCCATGAAAAAATACCAGCAGGCGAATATCAATGCCACGATTACCGCTGGCTATTTAACGGCCATGATTTTCGGTTTATGGTTTGCTTATTTTGGGCACAATTTTATTTTTCATGGTCTTTTTCTGGTTGGCCAATCGTTAATCTTTTTTGCAGGAATTATGCTGGCCATTGCTCTTTGGCCGTGGAGAAAAGAATATTATCTTGCCCCCGATAGCGAATATGCGCATACAAAATCGGGTTTGGATTTGGAACGAACGGCTTTTTTTGCCATGGCCGTGTTAACGCTGCTTTCGGCTACCTGGGGGGCGGTAACCGGATCATATTGGGGGAACGGTCAAGAGACATTTTTGGCCGAAAATCTCATTCGTTTTCCTCATAAAACAAAGTTGCAATACGCTATTATCGGCCATTTGCACATCATGGTTTCTTTGTTGGCCGTAGGTATTACGCTTATTGTCGGGCGCTGGTTGGATTTTAAAGGACTGTTGCACAAATGGGCTATGTATTTTATGATTTCCGGTTCCGTGATTTTAACGACGGGAGCGCTTTCGGTTGTTTGGCTGCATTGGGCGCATACGATTATTTATGTCGGTGCTGTTGGTGTCATGTTCGCGGCCTTACTTTATGTGGTTTATTCCTGGAAAAAGCTTATACACGACCGCATTAATGAATTAGGGTTGGAGCATCCGAGTGCCTGGCAAAAATTCAAGGCTTTATTCCATGATCCATTAAAATTCGGGACCGGTTGGCAAATGGTGTTTATGAATTTCACCGTGAGCGGCGTGGGGATTTTTATGGCAATTAAATTGGATACGATTTTCAGAGTTTGGCCGGCGCGCGAAGAGCGGATTAGTCTTACTGGCCATTGGCATATTTTGGCTGCTCTTATTGCGACGATTATTTTGATGTACTATGCCGATATTGTGGGACTTAAGGGAAAGGTACGTAAATGGTTCGGCTGGATTTTGATTATCGGTTCGGATATTGCTTTTGCTTCGGCTACTGTTTTCTCGATGAAGCGTCTTTTTGTTAGCGAATATTTCCAAGGTCCTGTTGTTAAATGGTCGATGTTGTTTATCGATTTCGGTTTGGGTGCCATTTTGGTAATGCTGGGTATTTTTATGGGATGGCGGCTTTTTGACTTGTTCAAGCAGGACGGTCTATGGAAAAAGGAAGCAGCCCATCCGGAAGTGAATGCACCTCGCATTTTACCCGAAGCTCCGTCGAAAGATCTCAATATTGAGCAGGAGGTGAAATAATGAAAACGATCATTCGCATACTTCCCGTTTTAATATTTTTGTTGTTGGTTTCGTGTGTTAATCAGGAACAGGTGCAGGTTAAACCTTTTCCCTACACCGATACTGGCGTTAATTCGGAAGCCTGGGTAAAGATTCCCGCAGGAAATTTTTACAAGGGTTTGCATCGTCATATTACCAAAATTGACAAACCGTACGAAATTATGTTAACCGATGTGACTAATGCGCAATATGCCCGTTACTTAAATGAAGCTTTGGCCAAGGATTCCATCAAAGTGGTCAATCATAAAGTAATGGGTTATTACCCAGGTGATCCGTTTGATGGCTACAAACACGAAAAGAAAATTACGCCTGGTGACAAGGTTTTTTTCCCCCTGGATGCACCAGGGGTGCGTATTACCTTTGACGGTAAAACTTTTTCTGTGATTAAAGGATATGAAAATCATCCTGTTACTTATGTCTCATGGTTCGGCGCTAATGCTTATGCCAAATTTTACGGCTGGCGCTTGCCTACTGAAGATGAATGGGAAAAAGCTGCGCGCGGTACTGATACGCGCTCTTTCCCTTGGGGCGAAGAGATTTACGATAATATTGCCAACTATTCCAACAGCAACAAATTTCTTAAAAAGGTTTTTAATCGTCGGGTAATTACCACGCCGGTCGGGTTTTTTAACGGAAAAACATACAATGGGCTGAAGACACGTGATGATCGTAGTCCTTTTGGTTTGTATGATATGGCCGGAAATGTCTGGCAATGGTGCGGAAACGATTATCGCTTTATGCACTATCGTTTTATGCGTGGCGGCAGCCACGCAAATTACGAATATAATTTGCGTGTTTGGGCCAGGAATAGTGCGGGACCGGAATACTATAGCATGTACGTTGGTTTTCGTTGTGCCCGTGATGTTTCGTCTGATTCAACGGCAACAACGGTAAACGAATGAAAGTTGAACATTTGTACGGCGGCAGATCGCTATCTGCCGCCTTTCCCTGCAACAAACACAGGGGTCGTTTTACCAATGAAATCTGTTCTCGTGAAGAAAATCAAACATAAATTAAAGCTGTACTGGCCGCTCATCAAAAGTCTGCAAACCGGTTTGTTATTAATCACCGGATTTACCGGATATATTAGCGCACGTTGTCCGGTGCTCAACATTGCCCAGGTCTTAGGGCTTCTGGGCAGCTTATTCTTAACCATTAGCGGCAGTACAATTTTGAATATGGTTTACGATCGCGATATCGATGCACGTATGGAACGTACCCGAAAGCGACCTTTGCCTGCCGGCAAAGTAAAACCCGCTGAAGCATTAGTTGCGGGATTAGTTGTTTCTGTTATCGGTTTGCTTTGGGCTTTTTCACTTTCCATAATGTTCGGCTTGGTTGTCTTTGCCGGACTTTTTATTGACGTGGTTATTTACACCATCTGGTTAAAACGCAAAACCGCTTGGTCCATCATCTGGGGCGGTATCTCCGGCGGAATGCCCATTTTGGCCGGACGCGTTCTGGGGCTTGGCCACATCGATTCCATTGGGATTTTGCTTGCTCTGGCCATTCTTTTATGGATTCCCACCCATATTCTAACGTTTAGCATCCGATATCAGGATGATTACCGTCGCGCGGGGGTGCCTACGTTCCCTTCTACTTACGGTATTGCAGGGACACAACGTATTATTGCTATGTCCAGTATCGGTGCGGCACTTGCCATAGGAATGGGAATTTACGCCTTGGGACTTTCATGGGGATATTTACGATTGCTATCTGTTTTAACCGTCGGTCTGGTCGGACTCTCATTGATAAGCATGTACCGACCCTCAGACCGAGTGAATTTCGGACTGTTTAAATATGCCTCGCTTTTTATGCTGGGATCGATGATGATGGTTGTTTTTGGAGCAATGCCATGAAAACTCTTTCCGTTTCCGATCGCCTGTTTTTCCTGATTACCGTTTTTTTAGCCGGGTATCAAATTGTAAACGGCATTGATGGCTTTGATTTCTGGACAACACTTTTTTTGACCGTGGCCTTTGGCGTTCTGCTTTTGGCTGCTTTATTGCTTTTTTTGTTCGGATTTGAAATCTTAGAAAACAAATTGGTTGTGGTTGTAGCCACCCTTGCGCCGTTAAGTCTATCCGCCGCCTTAATATTTGCCTTTTTACCGCGCTATAAAATGGTGTACGCTCTTTTTGCTGGATTGGGATTCTTGGGAATCGTCTTTACCCAGTTTAAAGCACCGGGAAAAATACCCGTACTTTTCCTTGCGCCGGTTCATGCCGTGGCCGGGTTAATTATTTTTCTTTTGCCTTTAATCCGTAGCTTCGAGGGAAAGGCTCCCAAGTCCTTTGCCCTGGTTGGAGTAGGGGGCGCATTAATGGGATTGGGAGGCCTGTTATTAGCGTTTTTAAAATCCGGTGCTCCTATTCTGCCCAAAAAGACGATTTTCAGTGTATTCCCCTTATTATTGGCCTTAACAACAGCCTTGTTCGTGCTTGGCTTTTAAAGGCGTGTTGTTTCAATAAATTTTTCAGTAACACCCTAACAAAGGAGGAGTTATGGGTAATTTAAACTATCCCCAGTCGATGGGCATTTTTGATGTAATCATGTTGCTACTTACCGGGTTGGTAGCTATTTACATGATCTTTCGCTTTTTGCAAAGACAAAAAAATCCCGAAACGGCAGGCGTCTGGAATATTTACTACATCATAGGCTTTTTGGTATTACTGGTTGCCGGTTTATTGCTAATTATTTTTGGCTGGTCCGCACTGGGAAATAATTTCGTGGCCGTTGTCGCCGGACTTATTCCGTTTTCTCTGGCGACAGGTCTGGTTGCCCAGTTTTATCCCAAATACGCCAAATCCTATTTGTGGTTAATGATCATCGGATTGGTATTGATTACCGTAGCTCGCTATGGAAACATGGCCGGGCTGGCCAGTGTGGTTTATCCTGTTTTTCATGCCATTGCCGGCCTAACTATTGTGTTCGTTCCTTTTATGGCCTGCCGAGGACAAAAAGTGCAAAAGGGCTTTAGCGCCGTGGCCATTGGAGGTATCCTTATTGGTCTGGGGGGGATGGCTCTGGCCTTCTTAAAAGGGGGCAAACAATTATTATTCTTCTCTAATGATGTCGTGTTCGCCATTTTATCACCTTTACTTTTATTGATGGCGCTCTTCTTTACTTTCGGTTTTATGAAAGGCGTGAAAAAATAGCAAGTTATTTCTATTAAAAACAAAGGGATGGAGATTAGATTCTTCATCCCTTTTTTGTTTTTTGAAATTTTGTCGTATATTAGCCGCCTTGTTACACAAACGGAAAAAAGGGAAATTCGAAAATGATCAGGAAACCGGGTGTCCACAAACGATGGCTTATTTTGATTTCGGGTATTATGTGGAGCGGAGTAGGATTACTTCTTATTCGTATTGCTTTTCGTTGGATTCCGCATTTTACCTTAAACGAAAAAATTTTGGTTTTAACAGGCGGAAGTTTATTAGGATTGGCCATCGCTATTTTCGGCTTCCGCCTGTTGGTGCATAAAAACATCCGTCGTATTAAAGCTTATTCCAAACCAGTGTGTGCCTTTGCCTTTCAGGCTTGGCATAGCTACGTGCTAATCGTGATTATGATGAGCATGGGAATTTACTTGCGCAATACCACCCTTATTCCCAGACAACTGGTTTCACCCGTTTATGTTGGAATCGGTATTGCATTGTTCTTGGATAGTTTTTTGTACTATCGACAATTTGCCCGCTGCAAAGTTCCGACGAAATAATCGGAGAATTTCGTATGACGGCCACAATAAATTTAAAAATAGAAAACAGACAGTTGACAGAAACGAAATAGTATCGTATATTCGTATGTAAGTATTTACTTACTATTAGGTAAGGAAATTGGCTTTTACAAGAAAACAAAAAAAGATTATTGACGCCGCTATCGAATTGATTGCCGAAAAGAGTATTCAGCAATTGACCATTAAAAACCTGTCAAAAAAGCTGAATGTGACCGAAGGTGCTCTGTACCGGCATTTCCCGAGCAAGCTAGACATCCTTTTGGGCATTCTCGGTATGTTCAAAAACGAAGCACAAAAAAATCTGGAAAAAGCCAAAACTTCAAAACAACCTGCGATCAAGCAACTCGAAACCATCTTTATGTACCGCTTGAAATATTTCACCAAAAAACCTGCCGTTGCTGCTGTTATTTTTTCGGAAAGTATTTTTCAAAATCATAAACGTTTGGCCGAAGAAGTGAATAATTTTCTCAAAATGCATGAAGAAACTCTGTACATTATACTGGAAAAAGGAATTAAAAATAACGAAATCAGACATAATATCGATATCGAAGACATCGTCTATATTATTATCGGCTCCATGCGTTATTTGGTTACACGCTGGCGTTTGGACGGGCATCAATTCGATTTGTGTAAAGCCGGAAAAAAATTGTTGGAAAATATCAAATTATTCTTAATCGTTTAATTTTTTTTACAAAAAAAGTAAGTAAACGTTTACTTAAATAACCAAAACTTCTAATCACAAGCAGGAGGAAACAGGAACTATGGCTTCATCTGAGAACCGGTTTTATTATCTTTTTCGCTCCACCAAGGGGCTAGTTCTGGTTGCTATTTCATTAATAGCACTGGTAACCGCCATTTGGGGAACACTTTCCGGCCCGATGGTTGAATGGGGCGTAAAAGATATTACCGTGCGGCTTTTGGGAATGAAATTACATCCCTGGCAACGTGAAGGCCGCATTATTATGCTTTACCACACCATTGCCCTGGCGGTGGTGGCCATCGAAGTGTATTTTATCACCTCGATTGTACCCATGAAAAAACATCAACAGGCTACCATTAATGCCACCATTACCGTCGGTTACATGACGGCAATGATTTTCGGATTGTGGTTCGCATATTTCGGCCACAATTTCGTATTCCACGGCTTGTTTTTAGTCGGTCAATCGCTAATATTCTTTGCCGGTATCTTATTGGCTGCCGCTTTGTGGCCCTGGAATAAGGAGTATTATTTGCCAAAAGATTCCGAATACGCACACACCAAAAAGGGAGTCGATCTGGAACGTGTCGCTTTTTTTGCCATGGTTGTGGCCACTTTGGGCTCTGCCATTTTCGGAGCTGTAACAGGCTCTTATTGGGGCAACGGACACGAAACCTTTTTGGGTGAAGATTTGATTCGCAATCCCCATAAAACCGCTTTGCAATTGGCCATTATTGGTCACTTACACATCATGCTCACCTTAGTTGCCGTAGCCATTACTCTGGTAGTCGGTCGCTGGCTGGATTTCAAAGGCATTTTTCACAAAATTGCCATGCCGCTAATGATTATCGGTATCATTATAATCACGCTGGGTGTTTGGTCTGTAGTTCCTTATGAGCCCACAGCACACACCTTTATCTATGTCGGGTCTGTTTTTGTGATGACCGCAGCCCTTATGCTGGTTATTTACGGGTGGCGCAAATTGATTCACGATCGCCTTGCCGAACAGGGTATCGAGGGCAAGGCAGGTTTCTTTCGCAGTCTTAAAGCGTTGTTACACGATCCTTTAAAGTTCGGGCCCTTATGGCAAATGGTTTTTATGAATTTTACTGTTAGCGGCGTGGGCATCTTTTTAGCCATCAAGCTGGATAAAATTTTCCGCGTGTGGCCCTTCCGCGAAGAACGCATTACCCTTACCGGACACTGGCACATTTTAGCCGCCTTAATTGCAACCATCATTTTAATGTACTATGGTGATATTATCGGTCTGAAAGGCAAAGTGCGCAAATGGTTCGGATGGATTCTAATTATCGGTTCGGATATCGCTTTCGGTTCGGTAACCGTCTTTTCCATGAAACGTCTGTTTATCGATCAATATCACCAACAACCGTTGGTCGATACCACGATGCTGCTTACCGATCTGGGCCTAGGCATTATTCTCATTACCCTTGGTTTGCTTTTGGGTTGGCGCTTATTCGATCTGTTTAAACAGGACGGCTTGTGGAAAAGGGAAGCGCAAAGTCCCGAATTGGATGTGCCCAGAATTACCCCTGCCAGTAGTGCAACTTCTTCGGAACAGGAGGTGTAACTATGAGAGCCTTAATCTTGTTAACCGGAATTGTTCTGGCCGCTTTTATTACGGGCTGTGCTTCTTCCAATTCCAATGCGGAAGCAAATGTTCCCGTGTACAATACCGGTGCACCAGATTCCATCGTTTGGGTCGTGGTACCTGCCGGAAACTTTTACAAAACCGAGCATGCCCACCTGACCAAAATGGATTACGACTATCAGATAATGCGCTATGATGTAACCAATGCCCAGTATGCCGATTATTTGAATCAGGCTCTGGCTAAAGGCACCATTAAAATGAAAGACAACAAAATCATTCTCGGATATTATCCGGGCGATCCCTTCAACGGCCACAAGCACGAGTTTAAAATCGGCCCGGGCGATTACCAACACATGGATTTAAGCAAACCGGGCGTACGGATTAAATTTGATGGCCAGGCCTTTAGCGTACAAAAAGGATTCGAAAACCATCCGGTAACCATGGTGAGCTGGTTCGGCGCAAAAGCCTTTGCCGATTTTTACGGCTGGCGTTTACCCACAGAGAACGAATGGGAAAAGGCTGCGCGCGGCACGGACAAACGCAGCTATCCATGGGGTAATGAATTCGATCATACGCGTGCCAATTTTTACGGCAGCCACGATCCGTTCGAAAAATTGTTCGGCAAACAGGGCGGGACCACTCCTATCGGTTTTTACAATGGCAAAACATACGATGGATTTAAAACAACCGACAGTCCCAGCCCTTACGGCCTGTACGACATGGCCGGAAATGTATGGCAATGGTGTGCGGATGACTATCCCGATATCCATTACCGTTACATGCGTGGCGGAAGCTTTGCCACCTATGAAAACAATTTGCGTGTTTGGGAACGCAACAGCGCCGGACCCGAATACGAAGGTACGGATGTCGGTTTCCGTTGTGTACGCGATGTACAAAAGTAAATTGTAATTTGGCCGGAAGCCTGTTTTAATAATTGAATTACTTCAGGAGCCCAAAAATATTAGGGCTTCCGGCTTTTTAAAGGAGAGTTTGCCATGAATGCAGAAATTGCAAAAATCGATGCGTTTGCTGCGTTGAAAATTAGAATAAAACTCTACTGGCCACTAATTAAAAGTTTACAAACCGGGCTGCTGCTTATTACAGGGGTGGCCGGTTATATTAGTGCACGTTGCCCGGTAATGACCTGGCAAACGTTTCTTGGGCTGGTGGGTAGCCTGTTTTTGGCTATTAGCGGCAGTACCATTCTCAATATGGTTTACGACCGGGATATTGATGCCAAAATGAGACGTACCGCCCATCGACCTTTGCCTTCCGGAAAAATTCCGGTCAGGGACGCACTGATTGTCGGTTTGTCGATCTCATTTTTAGGAGTAGGGTGGGCTTATTTGCTTTCTCCCGTTTACGCTCTGGTCGTGTTTGCCGGGCTTTTCATCGACGTGATCGTCTACACCGTATGGCTTAAACGACGCACCGCCTGGTCCATAGTCTGGGGCGGCATTTCCGGAGGTATGCCCATCCTGGCCGGACGCACACTGGGTATCGGCCACATTGATGGCATCGGTATCTTATTCACTCTGGCCATTTTACTTTGGATTCCCACACACATTCTTACATTCAGCATGCGCTATTACGAAGATTACAAGCGGGCCGGTGTGCCTACGTTTCCTTCGCAATACGGTTATCGTACCACGCGCATCATCATTGCTTTGTCCAGTGTGGCAGCCGCTCTGTCTATCGGATTGGGTGCGTTTGCCATCGGACTTTCCTGGGGATATTTACGACTTTTGTCTGTGCTGGCCGTAGGTATTATAGGGCTGGCGGCCATTAGTATTTTCCGGCCCTCAGAAAAGGTGAATTTCGGCTTATTCAAATATGCTTCGTTATTTATGCTGGGCTCTATGGTTATGATGAGTTTAGGAACTTTGTAGTGCGAAAAATAACCGTACTCGACAGAATTTTGTTTTTAATCATCGCAATAATTGCGGGAAGTAAAATTGTGAATGGCATGGATCAATATTCTGTGCTTTCAACCGGTTTTTACACCATTTCGTTTGGTGTGCTGGTTCTAGCCAGCATTATGCTTATCTTGTTTGGTTTCGAACTTTTAACCAACCGTTTTGTTCCAATTGTCACCACCTTAATTCCCATCACTCTTTCTCTGGGATTGGTGCATGACTACATTCCTAAAATGACATTTTCTTATTCCGTACTGTTGGGCCTTTTGTATTTAATTTCGGTATGGGTGCGTTTTAAGGCATCCGAAAAAACGGCTGCCTTGGTATTGGCTTTAGTACACGGGCTTTCGGGTATGTTACTGTTTGTTTTGCCCGTAGTTTTGGTCACCAGGTATGGTTCGCCCGTGCAATTATTGCTGGTAAGTTTGGGCGGCTTAATTATCGGTTTAGAAGGTGTCTTTTTAACCTTACAAAAAATGGGATTTTTGAGGATGAGCTTAAATACTGTTTTCAGCAGATTTCCGATCATGTTATTGTTGGCAACATCCGCTTTTGTAAGCGGTTTGCATATTTGAATTATTTTTTACCCATTAAACTAACTTAAGGAGGATTAGCTATGCTAAGTAACACCAGTAAAACCCAGCGCACCATAATGGCAATCGCTGCCGTTGTGATGGGCATCTTTATGATGTACGTGGCTCCATCGGAAGCCATGCACACATTAAAGGTTGCCCTGCGCGAAGTAATGATACGGCTTATTCCGTTCGATCCGGATTTTTATCCGGCTGTCCCCATTTTGGGTGCAACCTACAGCATCTGGATGATCGGTCTCTGGCTGTTCGGCGCGTTCGCCATTGTTCTGGCCAAAAAAGTGTACGATGGCGCCCAATGGGCGCGTAGTATTTTGTTGGGTTTTTCCGCGTTTACCGCTGTGGCCGGTATGACCATGCTCATCCCTTGGATGGTGCTGGTGGTAGCCGATTATTCGCATGGCCCGGTTCCCGGCGTTTTACCCCCGCCCGCTGGTGTTTCGGTTATGCCGCCGGTGGTCTGGACATTGGCTTTCGGTCTGCTTTTTTATTACATCTTTTTATTGTTGGATGAAGATAGCCTGAAAAACAAGATTTTGAAATTTATCCCTTACACCTTTGTCGGCGTGGTTGCCGGTATGGTTTTTATGAATGCACAACATGGCGTGCGTTATTTTATCTTTATCCCCGAAAAATTAACATCCAATCCGCCCAGCCCGTATAGCCCTTACGGAAATTTTTTTACTAATCTCGACTTTTACAACGCGCTGGCCTTAACGACTATTTCACAGGCCCAGTTGGATTCCATTAAAGTCGATTCACTGGTCAATATCGTTAACAAAGCGCATCAGGTTGTACCGCAGGTGGTGAAGTTCTCCAAACCGACTTACGATCCTAACACATTAGCCCTTTTGTTAGGTGGTTATATGAATTATTTGTCGTCGTTCCTGATGATTTTGGCCATTCCTTTCTTGGCCATGCGTAAAAAGTTCGGTTACTACACAATTTTGGGAACTTCGTTGGCGACGGCTTTAATCGGATTTCAAGGTTACATTGTTCGGCATTCGTTTGAATGGGGCGTTGGCGGCCTGCTCTCTTTGGCCCTTTTCGCTCTGTTCCTAATACCGACCTTTAAACGGTTCTTTATTGTCGAAGAAACCGATTAAAAAAAAATTGATATCCGGCGGATGACCTTTCGCCGGATATTTTATTTTGATCCTAACTTACAGGAGAACATCATGAAAAAGTTATTTGTGAGCTTTATTTTGTTGCTAACCGTTTCAACGGTTTTTGCCACCGACGGCGACCAGATGCTTGGTATTTCGGCCATGCAATGGGCACGCGGCGGGGCCATTATTGCCGCGCCGGTAGACGTACCCAGCATGCTGTACAACCCTGCTGCCATCGGTGAAATTGGCTTTGCCAATTTGGGTTTCGATTTAAGTCTCGGTGTACTCAATCCACCGCGTAAAATCACCAGTATGAAAGGAACAACTACCAGTAATTCCAATCTTTACCTGGGAATGGGCAACGGATTTGCCGCGCGTATTTCGCCCAAAATTTTTCTGGGTGTAACCGCCGGTGGAGTGGCCGGTATGGGTGTGGACTTCCCAGCGACAACGCTTCCGGATAATCCCGGAACACCAATCCACGAAAATTCTTCGATCGTCACAAAAAAAGGTCTTTTAAAGATCGCACCGACCATTGGTTTTAAAGTTTCAGATAAATTGATGCTCGGCCTTTCTCTGCAAATCGGCCAGCAATCTATGGCTTTAAAATCGCCAGCCTTCATGATGCCGCAAACCGAATCGTGGGGCTTTGGCGCAGCGGTTGGTGCCATTTACCACGTTACGGACAAACTGCAAGCTGGCCTTTCTTACACCTCACAAATGAATATTTCCGAATACACTTTTAACGGATATAGTCCCATGGGTGGCGAAGGCGAGTACAAAATGGAAATGAACAGCCCGCAGAACGTGGCCTTTGGTCTGGCCATTAAACCCATGCCCAAATTGCAGGTGGAAGCCGATGTAAAATGGTACAATTTTTCCGCCGTAATGGATCAGGTAGATTTAAAAGGCCCGAACGGTGTTGTGATCCCTCTGAAATTCGGTTGGGACGATCAAATGGTTTACGCAATTGGTGCCAACTTTAAAGTAAAGCAGGGCCTTTGCCTGCGCGCCGGCTACAATTACGGCAAAACGCCAATCGGCACAAACGATGTGGATAACAATTTGGGTTCCATCGCTGTGGTCGAACATCATATTTCCGTCGGTGTTTCCAAAAGATGGAACGACAAATGCAGTTCCACCTTGTCATTTACACACGGTTTGCACAACGAAATAAAATCGAGCCTAACACCAAACAAAATCGAAGCTGAACAAAATATTGCCTTTTTGCAATTCAGCTTCCGTTTGTAAGTAAATTTGTTTTTAAAATTAAAAGATTAAAGAATTCGGATAGTACGCTATGCGGATGATATACTAATATTTGCCCGAAGCAAAAGCGAAGACGGAAGATATGGTCAGATAGCCACGGCCTATATTGAAGGTAATCTAAAATTGCGGGTAAATAGCAAGAAGACGCACCCGAGTGATTTGTGGCAGGGCATATCGTTTTTAGGCTTCATCATAAACGAGATAGAGCTGCGTATCATCCGGATAAGATAAGACGATTCAAGGAAAGAGTTGCGCGAGTTAACGCCAAGAATCATGGTCGAGTTCTTAGCCATTATATCCGAGATATTACGCGGATTCAGCAGCTACTTTCGTAACGTTGCATCAGTATTATGATGTAGTAATGATTAAAATTTAACATGAGCCGCGTACACGACGGCCCGTATGCACGGTTCTGTGAGAGGGATAACGACGGGACAAGTTTTTGCCCCGTCTTACCCTACTCGATATTCTGTTTATACTTAAAAATTATTATCATATCTTTTTCGGAAAAAGAAAGAGATAATATTCTGTCGAAACATTACCGTTTATACGCGCCTGCGCGATTAACATCCGATTCGATAAACCTACTTCCGATCGTCGTTATCAAAAAAGGCAACATGCTATTTTTTTAATAATTGTTCGCCGAATTCTCTTCCCATGGCAAATGCTTTTAAATTGATGTTCACCACTTTTTCCCCTTTGCGCGCAAAAATTTCTTTAATAAAATTCTGCATGGTTTCCGGCTTAATCGGCAAAAAATGAGAAGCCGCTCCGGCTAATACCATATTGGTAGCGCGTCCGGAACCAGCCTCTAAAGCCAATTTGTGCGCATCTATTGTAAGGGCATGGGGAAGCGAACGGATTTGTTCCAGCAATTGACTTAGATCCGGATAATCGGGAATATTGCGCTCCGGATTTTCGGAAGTGATCAAATACCCGTCTTCTTTTAAATAATGCAAATAGCGCAAACTTTCCAGTGGCTCCATGCTCAAAATCATAGATGCTGTCCCGTTGGCAATTAAATCGCTGTAAATGGGTTGATCGGAAAGTCTTAAGTTAGCATACACAGCTCCGCCTCGTTGCGACATGCCATGCACTTCCGATTGTTTGACAAACAACCCTTCTTTCATGGCACCAGAAGCAATAATGGCTGCCACGGAGAGTACCCCCTGACCACCAACACCGGCAATAATCATATCGTATTTCATAACTATTTCTGCTCCTTTTTGTGACGTTTGGCGGTTTCAACACATTCGCGAACCGCAATAATAACCGATAAACCTTCGTATTTAACTTCATCCAAAATAATTTGACTATTTTGATCGATAAATTTACGGTGCGTGGGAATAACGCGTAGGTGTTGGGGATCGACTCCGATTCCCAACACAACCTTTTCCAGACGTGATGAAGGTAGAACAGTCGGTTGTCCGCCGGTCATACCTACGGTTTCATTGTCCAAAATAATTAAAGTCATATTGGTGTTGTGAGCTACGGCATCCATGAGCGGAGTAACCCCGGAATGCAAAAACGTGCTGTCACCAATAACGGCAACCACCGGATAAAATCCGGCATCGGCCGCGCCTTTAGCCATACCGACGGAGGCGCCCATATTTACGGTAGATTCAATGGCATTATAAGGTGGCAACGCTCCGAGCGTGTAACAGCCAATATCAGACGTAACCATAGTCTCTTGAAATATGGCCATGGCCTTTTTAAGCGAAGTAAACGTATCGGCGTGGGGACAACCGGGGCATAATTGCGGCGGCCGGTTGGGTAAATTAAAGTGCACCGTTCCTTTACGATCTCTTTGCGCTAATCCTAGTGCCGGTCGAATATTGTCGGGCGTTAGCTCGCCTTCCGCAGGAACCGCGCCATCTATTTTCCCAAAAATTTCAATGGGCGGTGATAAAATACCGCGCATAAAACGTTCGACAAAAGGATAGCCCTCTTCCAAAATGACGATCTTTTTTACCTGTGCGGATAATTGACGAATTTTTTCCGCCGGAATCGGATATTCGCTAATGTGTAAATGAGACGGCTTGGGATCTAATTCCGGCAAGTTTTCCAAATAATAATTTAAACCCAATCCTGTGGTAATAACGCCGAATTCCTTAAACTGCGGATTAAGTTGCAAGATATTGTATTTGCTTTCTTCCGCATGCTGTTGCAAATCTTTTTGAATTTCGAGAAGCTGATGCCATTGTTTTTTGGCATTGGAAGGCAGTAAAATCCATGAATTCGGATTTGGTACTTTTTGCAAGATATTTTCGTTGCGTTGGTCTTTTAGCTTGACCACAGCCCTACTGTGAGCAAGTCGCGTAACCAGGCGAATCATCACGGGAATATGAAAGCGTTCGGATATCTCAAAGGCTTCTTTGGTCATTTCATAGGCTTCTTGCTGATTGGTCGGTTCCAGACAAAGAATGCGGGCAAAATCGGCAAAATAGCGGCTATCCTGTTCATTTTGCGAACTATGCATGCCGGGATCGTCGGCAACCACCACAACCAGCCCGCCGTGAATGTTGACAATTGCCGAATTCATAAACGGATCGGCTGCAACATTAAGCCCAACATGCTTCATGGCAACAAGGGCCCGTTTGCCTGAAAACGAGACACCCAGAGCGGCTTCGTAAGCGGTTTTTTCATTGGCACACCATTGGGCCACAGGCTTGTGATTTTTTTCGGAATAGCGAATTAAAAATTCCGTAATTTCCGTAGAAGGCGTTCCGGGGTAAGCATATGCGGCAGTAAGACCCGCATGTATGGCTCCCATTGCAACGGCTTCATCACCCAATAAAACCATTTCTGACATAGTTACCTCCCTAAAGATCAACATCATCGCAGTGTATTTTTCATCCGTCATTGATCATTACGAATGATTTTAAAGCCTTAAGTTAAGCAAAAAAAACGTAAAATGGTAATTAAATACCAAAAGTTTTTTTAATCGAAAAAATTAAATTTTTATTAAGTTTTTTCCGATAATTGTCGAAAGCATAGTAGATTAAAATTTATGAAATTAGGGGCGAATGCACACCAAAATAAACATATTAATTAAAACCCTGTTTTTTCTGCTAAGCGTTGAAATTCTGTTTGCTTTTTCGGTACCTGCTGTTCGGTACATGGGGTGTTCTGTTGCTCTTTTTGCCCGAAATGCGCCGCAGGTTCTTAAAACGACAAATATTGAAAGTGCTCCTAAAAAAATCGATGCCAAAATAAGTAATCTCCAACATCTTGTTACGTTACAGAAAAAATACGATATCATTATTGATATTATTATCTTTTTAACATTATTCAATATATTTGCCATTTATCTTTATTTTCGTTCCAAACGCCGGAATACCGATTTTTTGCATGACATTATGAATGCGCTTAATTATCCGCTTTTTGTGTTTTCAATGAAAAATAAAGAAATTAAGTTGGCAAATTTTACCGCAGAAAAAGATTTTTATGGCAAACGATATTTTGATGAAATTCACCAGGATCATAAGCTAGAAGCAAACGGCTGGCTGGAAAAGATAGAAGAAACCCATAAACCCATTATTCAGGAAATCGCTCAATTCGGGGAACAAGGCAAAGTAAAGCATTACCAGATCCATTTACATCCGTTGTTTAATCGCAAAGGCGAAATCGAACATCTGGTGGAATATTGGGTTGATATTACCGTACAAAAGCAGGCGATCGAGCGAGTTATGCGCAGTAAAGAAGCGCTGAAACATTCCAAAGAAGAATTCGAAAAGGTCATTAATTCCATTCCGGATGCCCTCTACAGCGCATTAATTAATAAAGCGGGCAAAATAATCGATAGCTATTATTCACCGGTTGTGGAAAAAATAACCGGCTATCCGCCTTCTTTTTTTGACGGGGACAAAAATGCCTGGGCTTCAATTGTGCATCCGGACGATTTGCCAAAATTGCGCAAACGCAATGCGCAAGCCATTGTGGAAAAACAAAAACAAACACGAAATGAATATCGTATAATTCATAAAAACGGCGAAATACGCTACATTCGCAGTTCGGTTACATTTAATTTCTTGGATAACGGCCTTATTCGGGCGGACGGTATTTTGATGGATGTTACCGAAATGAAAAAGGCCGAAATTGAATTGATGAAGGTACAAAAGCTGGAATCGATCGGGGTGTTGGCCGGAGGCATTGCCCATGATTTCAATAATATTTTAACTGCTATTTTGGGCAATATTTCGTTAGCTCGTTTAATAGGTAAAGAGAACCGCAAAGTGGAAGAGCGTTTGGCCGAAGCCGAACGTGCCTGTTTACGGGCCAAAGATTTAACCCAGCAACTACTTACGTTTTCCAAAGGTGGGGCACCGGTAAAAAAGGCAACCTCTTTGTCGCATTTATTAAAAGAAGCGGCCACGTTTTTGTTGCGCGGCTCCAATGTAAAACCGCAATTCGATTTCAGCGAAAATTTATGGCTGGCCGAAGCCGACGAAGGCCAGCTTTCGCAGGTTATTAATAATTTGGTTATTAATGCCAAACAAGCCATGCCTAATGGGGGCATTTTGCACATTCGAGCTTATAATTATTATCACGACGGACATTCCGATTTACCTTTGAATCAGGGACAGTATGTTTGTTTTAGCGTAAAGGATTCCGGAATCGGTATCGATGAAAAATATCTTGAGAAAATATTCGATCCGTATTTTACAACCAAAAAAACCGGTTCGGGCTTGGGGCTGGCCGTAACGTTTTCCATTATTAAAAAACATAAAGGCCATATTACGGTACAATCACGATTGGGGGAAGGTACGACTTTTTCTGTTTATTTGCCCGCCTTGTCCGATGTTAAAATGGATGAACGGCAAGAAGAAGAAAAAATTGAAAAAATACAAGGTCGGGTTTTGCTTATGGACGATGAAGAAATTATTCGTGATGTGGGAAGTGAAATGTTACGTAGCCTAGGCCTTGAAGTGATCACCGCAAAAGACGGGGAAGAGGCCATTCAAATTTACCGTAAAGGAATGCAAACGCAAAAACGTTTTGATATCGTGGTTCTCGATTTGACTGTCCCGGGCGGCAAAGGAGGAAAAGAAACATTAATGGAGTTAAAACAGATCGATCCCCAAATCAAGGCCATTGTTTCCAGCGGATATTCGAATGATCCCATTTTAGCCGAATTTGACAAGCACGGATTTAAAGGTTATGTGTCCAAACCGTATCGTATTGAGGAAATGGCCAATTCCATCCGCAAAGTTATGAATCACCGTAAAAAAGTTTCTGCTTAAACCGCTTGAATATTTCTAAAAACATTTTTCCTTATCGTTTTAACGAATCATGTAAAATTTACACACTTTGCGCAAAATTTTCTTTATGTTTTAATTATCTGTTTACCCGCAGTTTCTCAGTTGACTGTGTTTTGAAGTTAAGAATTTACTGGCATGGTAATTGCAATTAATTAACAGGTCATTGGTTAGAAGGGTCTATTAATTCAGCAATGCCCCTTAATAAATTGCCCTATCAAGGAAACTTCCTCCTTGCACCCGAAAATTGAATTATGGACCCTTCTTTTTTGTTCACGCCTTTCTTTTTTCTTCCCCTTTTGTTTTGCTACATTAAAATTTTCTTTATATTCCATTCCGTTAAAAAATACAAAAAATATTTTACCCAAAATGGAAAACCGCTTGGGAGGCGCAATGAACATTTACACCAAAACCGGCGATCAGGGAAAAACAAGTTTGGTAGGTGGGTTACGCATCGATAAATCGGACCTGGCTTTGGATGTTTACGGAACGATCGACGAGCTGAATAGTTTTTTGGGATACCTTCAGTCAAAAATCAATACCGGTTCCTGTCATGAAATTTTAAATCGCATTCAAAATCAGCTTTTTGTGCTTTCGGCAGAAATTGCCACACCTGATGCCCAAAAGCGGGCCGCTTATAAAGATCGCATTTCCGAAGAAGACATCGCTTTTTTGGAACAGACCATCGATGAAATCAGTGAGAAACTTCCACAGCTACGCGCCTTTATTTTACCGGGCGGTAGCGAAAGAGGCGCGATTTGTCACATTGCGCGGACGGTGTGTCGCCGGGCGGAGCGTCTCTTGGTAAAATGGAGCCAGGAGCAGGAGATAGAACCCATCTGGCTAAAATATTTGAACCGATTGAGTGACTTGCTGTTCGTCTTTGCCCGCTACCTGAACAAAATAGACGGCCGACAGGAAATTAAATGGGGCGGTGTGCGGTAATCAGCACAAAGCAGTCTGGTCTTTTGTTTTTTGGGTAAAAAATAGGGATATTTTAATTCGTTTGTTTCTGAGATTGAATTTATAGGATTTTTATTCTTCGGAGGGAATAATGAAAGGAATTAAACTTTGGTGGCGACTCCAATTTCTTTTTGTGATCTTTCTTATGGTCGGTGCTCTTTTTGCCCAACAAAAAAAGCTGACTATGGACGATATTTATCATTCGTCGAAATTTCAATTGAAATATTTAAGCGGAATCAAATGGGCGCCTGACGGAAAAGCCTTCTATTTTATCAAACACCAA
>CAZRBA010000026.1:0-28831 GCA_964598255.1 uncultured Caldithrix sp.
GAGATGGTAATGCCTGGCGATAATATTACGATAGACGTAGAATTGCAGAAAGAGATCGCCTTGGAAAAAGAATTGCGCTTTGCGATTCGTGAAGGCGGACGCACAGTAGGTGCGGGTGTTGTTACGGAAATTATCGAGTAATAAAATAAAGAGGTGGTAGAGTGGCTAACCAGAAAATTAGAATACGGCTTAAAGCTTACGACCATAATTTGATTGATAAGTCGGCGGACAAAATTATACGTACCGCTAAAGCCACCGGAGCGGTTATTTCCGGGCCCATTCCTTTGCCCACGGATCGCTCAGTTTATACGGTGTTGCGTTCACCGCATGTAAATAAAAAATCAAGAGAACAATTCGAAACGCGCGTGCATAAACGCTTAATCGATATTTTGAATGCAACCGGTAAAACCGTTGATGCTTTGATGAAGCTGGAGTTACCGGCCGGTGTTGATATCGAAATTAAAACTTGATAAGGTTCGGAGTGAATAATGGCTGGCATTTTAGGTTTAAAAGTCGGAATGACACAAATATTTGACGAGAATGGCTTGGTAGTACCGGTTACTGTAATCAAAGCCGGACCCTGCTATGTGACGCAAATAAAAACAAAAGAAAAAGATGGCTATAATGCGGTTCAACTGGCATTTTACGATGCCAAGGAAAAACGCGTAACCAAACCCTTAAAAGGACATTTCGAAAAAGCGGGCGTCAGTCCCAAACGCTTTTTGGTGGAATTCGATTTTGGCGAAGAGCACGGATTGAATGTTGGGGATCAGGTGAATGTGGATATCCTGAAAGAAGGAACCCAGGTAAAAGTTTCCGGTACGTCCAAAGGAAAAGGGTTTCAGGGTGTGGTTAAACGCCATCATTTTAACGGAGGTCCAAAAACCCACGGTCAGTCCGATCGTTGGCGTGCGCCCGGTTCTCTGGGGCAGAGTTCGTATCCTTCGCGTGTTTTCAAAGGATTGCGCATGGCCGGACGAATGGGCGGGAAACGTACTACTTTGAAGAATGTTAAAGTAGTAAAGGTAGACGCGGAAAATAATTTATTGTTCTTAAAAGGTGCGGTACCCGGGTCCCGGAATTCATTAGTAGAAATAGTAACCAAATAAGCTGAAAAACAGGGTGCGTCATGAAGGTAAATGTATATGGAATAGATGGTCAAAAGACCAGCACAGAAGTTGAGTTAAGCGATAGCGTCTTTGGTATCGAGCCGAACGACCATGTTATTTGGTTGGACGTTAAGGCAATTTTGGCCAACCGGCGTCAGGGCACACATGCCACCAAGGGACGTTCGTATGTTTCCGGCGGCGGTAAAAAGCCTTTCCGGCAAAAAGGAACAGGTCGGGCGCGTCAAGGTAGTATTCGTGCACCACATTTTGTGGGTGGCGGACGCGTATTCGGACCGCAACCCAGAGACTACAGTCAAAAGGTAAATAAAAAAGTAAAAAAACTGGCACGTAAATCGGCATTGTCGTACAAAGCCAAAGAAAACAAAATACTGGTGGTCGAGAATTTCAATTATGAAAAACCCTCCACCAAGGAGTTGCTTAACTTTTTAAAGAATTTTGAGTTAGATGCCAAGAAGGTGTTGCTGTGTACATCAGAATATGCCCCTACCTTGGTGAAGTCGGCCGGTAATTTGTACAATGTCGAAATTCGCGAATCGAATACGTTTTCGACCTATGATATTTTAAAAGCCGATACGATTATACTTCAAGAAGGCGCTTTACAAAAAGTTAATGAGGTGTTGTCCAAATGAAAGAAAAACAGATTTTAATTCAGCCCTTGTTTACGGAAAAAATGGCACGGCTTCAGGATACGCAAAACAAATATGCCTTCAAGGTAAATTTAAAAGCCAATAAAATCGAAATTAAACAGGCTGTTGAAAAAAAATTCAACGTCAAAGTCAAATCGGTTCGCACGATGGTAATGCAAGGCAAAATGCGTCATCAATTTACCAAAGGCGGACGATACGAAGGGCGCCGTCCTTCATGGAAAAAGGCGATCGTAACGTTGCATGAAGGTAATGAAATAGACTTATTTACTAACGCATAATATGCTTGTGGAGTAGTCCAATGGGAATTAAGACATTTAAGCCAATTACACCGGGTTTGCGATTTAAGACGGTTAGCGACTTTGCTGAAATTACAACCGATACACCCTACAGGCCTTTGTTAGAGCCGATTAAAAAATCGGGTGGTCGCAATAATTTTGGTCGCGTCACATCGCGTCACCGTGGTGGTGGGCATAAGAGATTATATCGGAAAATCGATTTTAAACGGAACAAACGTGGTATCGAAGCGGTTGTTGAAACCATCGAATATGATCCCAATCGTACGGCACGCATTGCGTTGCTGAAATATGCGGACGGAGAACGCCGTTACATTTTGGCACCGGACGGTTTAAAAGTTGGCGATCGGATTATGGCCGGGCCGGAGGCGGAAATTCGCGTGGGTAATGCTTTGCCCTTGGAAAAAATACCGGTAGGTTTAACCATTCATGCCATCGAAATGCGTGAAAACAAAGGTGCGCAACTGGTTCGCAGTGCCGGTACATCCGCGCAATTGGCAGCAAAAGAAGGAAAATTCGCTTTGATCAAATTGCCTTCCGGTGAAATGCGCAAGGTTCATGCCCGCTGTTATGCCACCATCGGTCAGGTATCCAATGTAGATCACATGAACATCTCTATCGGTAAAGCGGGACGTTCGCGCTGGTTGGGCCGTCGTCCGCATGTGCGCGGAGTTGCCATGAATCCTATCGATCACCCCATGGGCGGTGGCGAAGGTAAGAGCTCTGGCGGCAGACATCCGGTTTCGCCGTGGGGACAATTGGCAAAAGGTTACAAGACTCGTAAAAAACATAAAAAATCGGATGCTTTAATCGTTAAGCGTCGTAAATAGGAGAAGAATTACTGATGGCACGATCAATTAAAAAAGGTCCTTATATTGATCAAAGTTTGATGAAGAAGATTCAGAAGCTTAATGAAGAAGGTAAAAAAGTTGTGATCAAAACCTGGGCGCGCCGAAGTGTTATTCCCCCGGATTTTGTTGGTCACACCATTGCGGTGCATAACGGGCGAAAATTTGTCCCCGTATATATTAGTGAAAACATGGTGGGGCATAAACTTGGTGAATTTGCTCCGACCCGTACCTTTCGGGGGCATGGTGGGAAATTGGCCGAACGCATGAGCCGCGTAAGATAAATATGGAGTATATGATGGAAGCTGTTGCAAAAACCAAGTATATTCGAGTTTCACCTCGCAAAGTAAGGCAGGTATTGCCTTTGATTACCGGGCGTACGGTGGAAGATGCATTAAATATTTTGTATTTCACCCAAAAAAGCGCCTCCGGGCCTTTAGCAAAAACAGTACGCTCTGCGTTTGCGAATTTAAGTAATATTGACGAAAACAAACGGTTCGACATGCGTGAAGCAAAAATTAAAAACGCTTATGTCGATGCCGGGCCGACGTTAAAAAGGTTTCGTCCCATGTCGATGGGGCGTGCCGGGCGCATTAGGAAGCGTACTTCCCATATCACAGTAGTGGTTGAATATTCAGATTAAGCGTTAAAAAGAGGAGAATTGGTTTGGGACAGAAAACTAATCCGATTGGCTTACGCCTTGGAATTATAAAATCCTGGAATAGCAGTTGGTTTGACGAACGCAGTTATGCGGATATGCTGCATGAGGATTTAAGGATTAGAAAATACATTCGTAGTCGTTTACGCAAAGCGGCTGTTTCCAAGATTGAAATCGAACGCACGGCAAAGCGTGTATTATTAACGATTCATACGGCACGTCCCGGAATAGTGATCGGAAAAAAAGGTCAGGAAGTCGATAAGTTGCGGGAAGAGTTACGCGCCTTAACCAACAAAGAAATTCAAATTAATATCAATGAAATCAAAAAGCCGGAACTGGATGCCTATTTGGTGGCGGAAAATATCGCACGCCAGATCGAGGGAAAAGTGAGCTGGCGCCGGGCCATGAAAAAAGCCATTACTTCGGCCATGCGGCTGGGAGCCGAAGGGATTAAGATTTTGGTGTCCGGACGTTTGGGCGGTGCCGAAATGGCTCGAAAAGAAATGTACAAAGACGGAAGAATTCCTTTGCACACCTTACGTGCCGATGTGGATTACGCAAGCTATACTGCCGTTACCACGTATGGCTCCATCGGTATTAAGGTTTGGATTTTTCACGGTGAAGTGATTGGCAAAGTGATTTAGCACAGTTTAGGAGTTGTACTCATGTTAATGCCGAAAAGAGTAAAATATCGCAAGCAACAGCGAGGCCGGATGAAAGGTAATGCTCAATCCGGACATTATATCGCTTTTGGTAGATACGGATTAAAAGCGCTGGAACCAGCCTGGATTACCAGCCGTCAAATAGAAGCTGCTCGTATTGCCATTACACGTCATATCAAACGTGGCGGTAAGGTATGGATTCGCATCTTCCCGGACAAACCCGTTTCCAAAAAACCGGCAGAAACCCGCATGGGTAAAGGAAAAGGATCACCGGAATATTGGGTAGCGGTAGTGCGGCCGGGTCGGATTTTATTTGAGCTTGAAGGTGTTCCTTTAGAGCTCGCCAAAGAGGCCATGCGCTTAGCGTCTCATAAATTGCCCATTAAGACTAAATTTGTGGTAAGTGAATAGCGGGAGTTTGAGCGATGAAAAAGACAGAAGAATTAAAGGGCATGACCTTGGAAGAATTACAGGGACGGTTAGCCGAAGCAAAAGAAGAATACGAAAATTTATTGTTGCAAAAAGCAACGCACGAAATTTCCAACCCTATGCGTATTCGCATTGTGCGTCGGGAAATTGCCAGAATTAAAACATTTATCAGACAACATGAATTGGGAATTCAAAAAAGTAATGGGTAGACTATGAAAACACAACGTGGTTTACGAAAAGTTCGTATCGGAAAAGTTGTTAGCAACAAAATGGATAAAACGATTACCGTAGCGGTGGAACGTCGGTTTAAACATCCCATTTACGGAAAGTTCGTAAAAAAGACGGTAAAATTTAAAGCGCATGACGAAAACAACGTCTGTTCTGAAGGTGATATTGTTAAAATAATGGAAACCAGGCCGCTGAGTAAAAGCAAACGGTGGCGCCTTGTTGAAATTGTTGAAAAAGTGAAATAAGGAAGCTAAAAATGGTACAAGAATATACTAAACTCAACGTAGCGGATAATTCGGGTGCGCAAAAGGTTATGTGCATTCGCATTCTTGGGAGCTCTGGTAAAAAATACGGTACCATCGGTGATATTATCGTGGTATCCGTAAAAAGCGCCATTCCTGGCGGATCGGTTAAAAAAGGCGATGTCACCAAGGCCGTAATCGTGCGCACAAAAAAAGAAATTCGCAGACCCGACGGCTCATACATCCGCTTCGACGATAATGCGGCCGTCTTGCTGGATAATCAACTGGAACCGAAAGGAACGCGTATTTTTGGCCCGGTTGCCCGTGAATTGCGTGAAAAGCAATTTATGAAAATTGTTTCTTTGGCACCTGAAGTATTGTAAACATAGACGGGAATAGGCATCATGAAAATTCGTAAAGGTGATACAGTTAAAGTTATTGCGGGATCTTACAAAGACAAGGGAAAAGTCGGTAAGGTACTTAAGGTTTTTCCCGATAAAAACCGCATAATCGTAGAAGGTGTAAATTTGATTAAACGGCACATGCGTCCTACGCAAAAATTGCCGCAGGGCGGAATAATTGAAAAAGAAGGTCCTATTCATGTGTCGAATGTTATGTATTATTCCACAAAATTTAATACCACCACTCGGATCGGGTATAAAATTTTAGAAGACGGATCCAAGGTTCGTTATTGTAAGAATCCTGAATGTCAGGGTGAAATTATTCCTGATGTCGAATAGCTGTAGTATGGAGTAGAAAGATGGCAGAATATTTTCCAAGATTATTAGAAAAATACCAGAAAGAAGTCGTTCCGCATTTGCAGAAAAAGTTCGGCTACAAAAACATCCATGAGGTTCCCAAACTGCTGAAGATAAGCATTAACGCGGGTGTTGGTGAAGCTACGCAGGATCCGAAAGCGCTTGAAGGGGCGGTTAAAGATTTGACGATTATTGCCGGTCAAAAACCCATTATTACCTCGGCGCGCAAATCGATTTCTAATTTTAAATTGCGTCAAGGAATGAAGATCGGTTGCAAAGTAACCTTACGTAGTTGGCGTATGTGGGAATTTATGGATCGTTTTGTTTCGTTGGCCGTGCCGCGTATTCGTGACTTTCGCGGTTTTTCCGATAAATCTTTTGACGGGCGCGGAAACTATTCTTTGGGTATTAAAGAGCAGATTATTTTCCCCGAAATCAATGTCGACAATATCGATAAAATCAGGGGATTTGACATTACGTTCGTTACCTCTGCTAAGACCGATGAGGAAGGGTACGAATTATTAAAAGAATTGGGCTTCCCATTCAAAAAGAAATAATTAAAACGATGAGGTGAAGGTTTGGCACGTAAAGCACTTATTGTTAAGCAAAAAAGAGAACCAAAATTCAAAGTAAGAAAATACCATCGTTGTCGTCGATGTGGCCGTCCGCGCGGCTATTTGAGAAAATTCGGGTTATGTCGCATCTGTTTTAGGGAATTAGCGCTTCAGGGCGAAATTCCTGGCATAACCAAGGCGAGCTGGTAGTTGGAAAGGAGACTTAATCGATGTCAATGACAGATCCAATTGCAGATTTTTTAACTCGCATTCGCAATGCCCTGCATGCACAACATAAATATGTGGATATTCCTGCTTCCAATATGAAGCGTAAAATGGCGCGTATTCTTTTAGAGCAGGGATTTATTAAAAAGTACATTATTATTGATGACGGTAAACAAGGGCTGATTCGAATCTGGTTAAAATATGACGAAGAAAATAATCCGGTCATTACGCATTTGGAACGCGTAAGCACCCCGGGACGTCGGATTTATGTGGACGTAGATAATCTTCCGCGGGTAATGAATAATTTGGGTATCGCCATCGTAACCACATCCAAGGGTGTTCTTACGGCCAGAGAAGCGCGTCGGCAGAACGTTGGCGGTGAAGTATTGTGTTACATCTGGTAATGAATAGGAGAAGATAAAGTGTCACGTATCGGTAAATTACCAGTTCCAATTCCGGAAAAAGTTTCCGTTGAGTTACAGGAAAATAATTTTATGGTAGTCAAAGGGCCCAAGGGCGAACTGAAACGTCAGTTGCATCCTGCCATGAATATCGAAGTTAAGGAAAACGAAGTGCTGGTTACGCGTCCGGACGATTCCAAATTCAATCGTTCGCTCCATGGGTTAACCCGGCAATTGATTGCCAATATGATCGAAGGTGTTTCCAACGGTTTTAGTAAAAAACTTCAAATTATCGGCGTCGGATATCGTGCGGAAATGAAGGGGAAGAAATTAGTATTAGCCTTAGGCTATTCGCATCCTATTGTTTTTTCTGCACCGGAGGTTATTAAAATCGAAACGCCCAGTCCGACGGAAATCGTGATTTCCGGTATTAATAAGGAACTTGTCGGTTTGGTTGCTGCCAAAATTCGCAGCTTCCGCAAGCCCGAGCCATACAAAGGCAAGGGAATTCGTTATGAAGGTGAATATGTGCGTCATAAAGCAGGTAAAGCTGCTGGTAAATAAGAAATAGGATGATGGCAATGACGAAGAAAAATAAAAAAAGAAAAAAAACCGTAGTCGGTACAAGTGAGCGTCCGCGCCTTGTTGTGTACCGCAGCAATAAGTATATCCATGCGCAATTAGTAGATGATTATGCCCACAAGGTATTGTTGGGTATGTTCGATAAAAGCAAGATAGCCCGTGAGGCATTAAAAGAGGCCAAAACCAAAAAAGAGCGATCTTTTGCTTTGGGAAAATTGTTTGCCGAAGAAGCCAAAAAACTGAATGTTACTAAAGTGGTTTTCGATCGCAACGGATATATTTATCATGGCCGTGTAAAATCCTTTGCCGAAGGTGCAAGAGAAGGTGGATTGGATTTTTAAAATTTAGGAGATTACAGTGGTTGAACGTATCAATCCGAGTGAATTAGAGTTAAAAGAAAAAGTTATTCATATTAATCGTGTGGCCAAGGTTTTAAAGGGTGGTCGTCGGTTCTCATTTAATGCCGTTGTGGTGGTTGGCGATGGTAAGGGCGTTGTTGGCCTTGGTTTGGGTAAAGCTAACGAGGTGATCAATGCCATTGCCAAAGGTACCGAACAGGCCAAAAAGAACCTGGTTCGTGTATCCATTATTAATGGTACGATACCCCATCCCATTAAAAGTAAGTATGGCGCAGGTTATGTGGTGCTTAAACCGGCCTCGCCCGGTACGGGTGTTATTGCCGGTGGCCCAGTACGTGCCATTTGCGAAGCGGCTGGCATTACGGATATTTTAACTAAATCCATCGGCTCATCCAATGTTCATAATGTAAGCAAGGCCACATTCAAAGCATTAAAAGAAATGCGCAGTGCCGAGCAGGTCGCTAAAAAACGGGGAATTTCGATTAAAAAGTTATTCCAGGGTTAACGGTAATTTTTGCAGGGATGGTTATTATGGCAAAGACAAAAAAAAGCACAACAAAAAAAATTAAAATTACACAGGTAAGAAGTATTATCGGTCGTCCAGAAGATCAGCGGCGCACCATGAAAGCACTGGGATTGCGTA
This sequence comes from uncultured Caldithrix sp., assembly GCA_964598255.1. GTDB lineage: Bacteria > Calditrichota > Calditrichia > Calditrichales > Calditrichaceae > Caldithrix. Next base: position 8,660 of record CAZRBA010000026.1, read on the forward strand.
AAATGCATCAGAGTGTGGAAAAAACGGCTACGCCGCAAATTCTTGGAATGGTAAACAAAGTACGCCACCTTATTAAAGTGGAAGATGTTTAAGAAAGGAAAGACGGACGATGAATTTAAGTCAATTACGACCGGCAAAAGGCTCGAATAAAAAGAAAAAACGCATTGGCCGCGGTGAAGGTTCCGGAACGGGTGTTACGGCCGGCCGCGGAAATAAAGGTTACGGTTCCAGAGCCGGATCTAAAAAACGTGCCTGGTTTGAGGGCGGACAGATGCCTCTGCAGCGTCGTTTGCCAAAATATGGTTTTAATCGCCCGCAAAAAGTCATTTTTCAGGTCGTCAATATCCGCGATTTGGACCGTTTGCAGAATCAGGAAACCATTACAAAAGAAGATTTGCTCAAATCCGGTTTAATCCGTAAAAAGAATGTTCCGGTAAAATTATTGGGTGAAGGCGAAATAGATCGTAAAATTAATATTCAGGTAGATGCAGTAAGTAAAACTGCCAAAGAGAAAATCGAAAAAGGTGGAGGCGTAGTTACTTTAACATGATGCTGGAAACATTTCGCAATATCTTTAAGATTGGTGACCTGAGGAAAAAAATTCTTTTTACTTTAATGATTCTTGGGTTGGAACGCATCGGTACGCACGTGGTCACGCCGGGTATCGATACGGCCGTATTGGCAGAGGGCTTTCGCAATTTGCAAAATACGTTGTTCGGCTTATATGATTTGTTTGCCGGAGGTGCTTTTAGAAAAGCGGCCATTTTTGGGTTGGGTATTATGCCTTACATTTCCGCGTCCATTATCATACAGCTTCTGGGTGCGGTTATTCCTTACTTCCAAAAACTACAAAAGGAAGGGGAAGAAGGACGGAAAAAGATTATGCAGTATACCCGCTACGGTACGCTTTTGATCTCGGCCATGCAGGCTTTTGGCGTGGCAATTTTCTTGCAAAGCATTCAATTGCCCGATGGGCGTTTGGCCGTTCCGCATCCGGGATTGTCCTTTGAACTGCTAACCATGGTTTCGATGACCTCCGGTACCATGCTTATTATGTGGCTGGGGGAGCAAATTGACCAACATGGCATAGGCAACGGTATTTCACTTATCATTTTTATCGGAATTATTGCCCGATTTCCGGCGGCCATTATGCAGGAATATCAACAGTTTTCCATTGGCCAGCGTGGTTTATTGGCCGAAGTTATGTTAATTGCTTTGGCGTTTGTCGTTATTTATTTTATCGTGCTGTTAACCGAGGGTACGCGTAAAATTCCGGTGCAGTATGCCAAACGTGTTGTAGGGCGTAAAGTTTACGGCGGGGTTAATACCTATTTCCCGTTAAAAGTAAATACGGCCGGTGTTATGCCGATCATTTTTGCTCAGGCCATTATGTTTGTGCCGTCTACTTTATTAACCTTTTTGCCGGAAAGCGATTTCTTTTTGGGGCTGCAGCATTTGTTTTCCATGGATTCTTGGTTTTACTGGATTACTTACGGAATTATGATCGTGTTCTTTACCTACTTTTACACGGCCATTGCGTTGAATCCGGTTGAAGTAGCCGAGAACTTGAAAAAGCAGGGCGGTTTTATTCCCGGAGTGCGTCCCGGCAAAAAGACGCAGGAATTTCTTGACAATATTTTAACGCGTATTACCTTACCGTCTTCCATCTTTTTAGCCATTGTGGCCATCATACCGGCCATGTTGGCTAAGTTCGCCAAAATTCCTTATAGTTTGGCTGCATTTTACGGCGGTACCGGTTTGTTGATTATTGTGGGGGTTGCGCTGGATTTCCTGCAACAGGTCGAATCGCATCTATTTATGCGTCATTACGACGGCTTTATGAAATCGGGTAAGATGCGCGGAAGACGCGGATAGAGACAAATGGTTTATATTAAAACCAAAGAGCAAATTGCCAAAATAAAAAAAAGCAACGTTATTGTCGCAGAAGCATTAAAGTTCATTGAAAAATTTGTGCAACCGGGCATATCGACAAAGGAACTCAATCGTGAGATTGAGAACTTTATTCTTAAAAAAGGAGCGAGGCCTGCATTTAAAGGACTTTACGGATTCCCTGCGGCTTCGTGTATTTCGGTGAATGATGTGGTCGTTCACGGAATACCGAGCAAGCTAAAGTTACGGGATGGTGATATTGTTGGTATTGATATCGGTGTCGAATTAGACGGTTTTTACGGAGACGGAGCACATACTTTTCTGGTGGGTAATGTAAGGCCCGATGTGGTTAAACTATGTAAAGTTACTGAAGAAAGTCTTTACAAAGGCATCGAACAAGCCCGTGTCGGAAATCGCGTGGGCGATATATCTGCGGCAATTCAAGAACATGTTGAGAAACATGGATTTTCGGTAGTAAGAGAATTTGTTGGACACGGTGTGGGAATTAAACCGCACGAAGATCCGCAGATTCCGAACTACGGAAAAAGAGGTACAGGAATGCGTTTGAAACGCGGAATGGTAATCGCTATTGAGCCGATGATTAATATGGGTACGCATGAAGTGTACATCGACGATGACGAATGGACAGTTCATACGGCGGACGGCTTGCCATCGGCCCATTACGAACATTCGCTGGCCATTTTGGATGATGGTGCGGTGATTTTAACCAAAATAGAATAACAGGAGAGAAGCGGTTTGGGTAAAAAGCAAGATGCAATTAGAGTGGATGGAGTAATTAAAGAAACCTTGCCCAATGCTTCGTTTATCGTTGAGCTGGAGAACGGCCATGAAGTTTTGGCCTATATTTCCGGCAAGATGCGTATGCATTTTATTAAGATTTTACCCGGGGATAAAGTAAGTTTGGAGCTTTCTCCTTACGATTTAACCCGCGGACGAATAGTGTACAGATATAAATAAAGAGGGATAGCGATGAAAGTTAGAGCCTCAGTAAAGGTAATGTGTGACGGTTGCAAAATTGTGCGCCGTAAGGGAGTTGTTCGTGTTATTTGCAGTAAGAACCCCAAACATAAACAACGTCAAGGATAATAGGAATATAGGAGGCAGTCTTGGCTCGTATTGCAGGTGTTGATCTACCCAAGAACAAGCGCGTAGTAATTGGTTTAACGTATATTTTCGGAATCGGACGTTCTTCCGCACAAAAAATTTGTGCCGACGCCGGCGTTGACGAAAGCAAACGCGTTAAAGATCTCAATGAAGATGATATTCGTAAAATTCGTACCATTATTCAAAATGAATACAAGGTAGAGGGAGCTCTAAAGGCCGAAATTAACATGAATATCAAACGGTTAATGGATATTAACTGTTATCGCGGCATTCGTCATTATCGCGGGTTACCGGTTCGTGGCCAGCGCACAAAAACCAATGCACGTACGCGCAAAGGACGTAAACGTTCTGTAGGTGCTAAGAAAAAGAAAAAATAAACTGAAATTCGGGAGATAAAAGTTGGCATCACCAAAAAGATCAAGAAAACAAAAGAAAAAGGTGCGTGTTGAACCGCACGGCAAGGCCCATATAAAAGCAACCTTTAACAATACCATTATTTCCATTACCGATGTGTATGGTAATGTTATTTCGTGGGCCTCTGCCGGAGTAGTGAATTTCAAAGGTTCACGCAAAAGTACTCCGTATGCCGCTCAGATTGCGGCGGAACATGCTGCCAAGCAGGCGATGGATATGGGGTTGCAAGCTATTGATGTAGAAGTTAAAGGCCCCGGTTCGGGACGTGAAGCTGCTATCAAATCCTTGCAGGCAGCCGGATTAAAAATTCTTTCTATTCGGGATGTTACCCCCATCCCGCACAATGGTTGTCGTCCACCAAAGAAAAGACGCGTATAACGTAGATGGAGATGGTAAATGGCTAAATATAATGGTCCCAAGGGAAAAATCGTAAGAAAATTTGGCGAGAATATTTTTGGTAATCCGAAGTTCGATCGCTTGTTGTCCAAAAAACCGTATCCGCCCGGACAACATGGTATGAAACGTCGTAAATTGAGCGATTATGCGCTTCAGCTTAAAGAAAAGCAAAAAGTAAAATATATGTATGGTATGCTGGAACGTCAGTTCCGCAGATTTTTCTTAAAAGCGGAGCGCATGAAGGGTGTAACGGGCGAAAATTTATTGCAGTTGCTGGAAAGTCGGTTGGACAATACGGTGTATCGTCTTGGCTTTGCCCAATCCCGTGCACAGGCACGGCAAATGGTATTGCATCGTCACATTATGGTTAATGGGCATATTGTGAATATCCCCTCCTTTATATTGAAACCCGGCGATGTGATTCAGGTACGTGAAAAGAGTAAACGTCTTTCCATGTTCCATGAAGCCTTAAAACGTGTGGATGCCGATCGAATGTTGCCCTGGTTGGAATTGGATAAAGCCAATTTAAAGGGCAAGTTTATCGATCGTCCCAAACGTGAAGATATTCCTGTAAATGTACAGGAAAGTATGATTGTAGAGTTGTATTCTAAATAATAACATATCAAGATAAGGTGGTTATGAGCTTATCTAATTTACAAATGCCAGAGAAAATTGAAGTAGACGACGCGACTTACAATGAAACATTTGGACGTTTTATCGTCCAGCCTTTGGAAAAAGGCTATGGCGTTACCTTGGGTAACATGATGCGTCGTGTCCTATTGTCTTCGTTAGAAGGTGCTGCCATTACGGCTATTAAGGTAAACAACGTGCAGCACGAATTCTCAACGATCCCCGGTGTCTATGAAGATTTACCGGAAGTTATTCTTAACTTAAAAGAGCTGCGCTTAAAAGTTGAAAACAATTTACCGGACAAAATGGTTCTGCATTTAAAAGGACCGATGGATTTTACCGGTAATACCATTCAAGAACAAACATCCGATTTTAAGGTACTCAACCCAGATTTGCATATTGCGGTTTTAAACGAAGCGGCTGATGTTACCTTGGAATTGTATTTCGGGCGTGGTCGCGGCTATGTGGTTGCCGATGAAAACAAAACAGAAGATATGCCCTTGGGGGTTATTCCCATCGATTCTATTTTTTCGCCGATTTTAAATGTTAAATTTACGGTGGAAAATACGCGCGTGGGACATCGTACCGATTTTGAAAAGCTTATTCTCGACATTACAACCGACGGTAGTATGACTCCTGATGAGGCATTAACAGAGGCGGCCAAAATTATTAAAGAACATCTGCAAATTTTTGTCAACTTTGATATTGAGAACCAAGAAGAAGAAAAGCAGGAAATTGATGAAGAAACCCTGCGCATTCGGAAGCTGCTTAAGATGAGTGTGGATGAATTGGAACTTTCTGTACGTTCGCATAATTGCCTAAAAGCAGCCAATATCAAAACTATTGGCGATTTGGTGCGTCGCGACGAACAGGAAATGTTGAAATTTAAGAATTTCGGGCGCAAATCCTTGTTGGAACTGGGTAAAATTCTCGAAGAGCGCGGCTTACGTTTCGGTATGGAAGTTGACAAATATCTTAAACCTGAAGAGAGTAGTAACAAGTAGTTAGAATAGGGATCAAAAGATGCGACACAGGAAAAAAGGTAACCATTTAGGAAGAACCGCAAGCCATAAAAAAGCACTGATGCGTAATTTGGCTGCGCAGGTTTTTGAACATAAAGAAATTCGTACGACTGTAGCAAAGGCCAAAGAATTGCGCGGCTATGTGGAGCGGCTAATTACTTACGGTAAAAAAGGCACACTACATCATCGACGTTTGGCTTTTCAGTTTTTGCAAAACAAACAAGCCGTAAATACCCTGTTTAATGAAATTGCACCCACTTACGAAGATCGTGCTGGCGGTTATACGCGTATTATCCGTTTGGGCACGCGTAAGGGCGATAATGCTGAAATTTCTATTTTTCAATTGGTCGGTTTTGAAAAGGTGCAGGCTAATAAAGAAGAGAAAAAGAAAAAAGCGAAAAAAGGCGAAGAAGCGGTTTCGGAAGAAGTCTCCAAAACTACGGCCGAGAAGAAAAAAGAAACGGCCGACAAAGCCGTGGAAAGCAAATCGGAACAAACGGAAGTTAAGCAAAGTGCGGCTCCGGAAGCGAAGGAAGAAATTAATAAAGAAAATCCGTCCGAAGAAAAAGTTGAAGCACAGGACGAAAAATCCGCTACGGATGACACCCCCTCCTCCTCTACGGATGATGCAAAGCCTTCCGAAGAAGATGCTTCATCCGAGAAAAAGGAATGATTGCCTTTACATAAACACACCAAAGCCCCGCTTGCGGGGCTTTTTTTATTTTGCCTTAATTAATGAGCTTCTCTTCAGCAACTATACCTTTCGATAATAACCACTACTTTTTTGTGCAAATTCGGATCGTGCTTGCATTAAAACTGACATTTCCCTAATTTTAAAATTATTAAAGATATAGAGACATTTATATGGCCCGGGCTTTTGTATTGCTACTAAGTTTTTTAATCGGTGTTTCATTTTCTGCCGAACACGGGGTTTGGATTGTGCGCAATTCGCTTAACGATCCGTCTGATCTTCGTTTGTTAGAAACCCTGCAGAAGCAATTTGCGCTTTCCGATGTGTATGTGCAGGTACGTGCCTTAGGAAGGAATTTTATTCCGCAAAAAAGGGACGACAACAGACCGGATTTAAAGGAAATCATACGCTTCTGTCGGAAAAACAACATTCGTTTTCATGCCTGGCTGAATGTTTTTTACATCCACGGATTAACCGATCCCCAAGCGGATAAGGCGAATGATCCGGCTTGGCAGGAAAATCATATTATGACTGATTTTTCGGGCAAACTGCTTACTCCCACTAAATTAAAAAACGCAGGGCTCGAAGGATATTTTGTGGATCCGCAAGGGGAGGAGAATTTACGGCAAATAAAAGAGTTGATTAAAAAAATGCTGGTTGATTACCGTGTTGACGGCATTCATTTGGATTATTTTCGCTATCCGCATTACCCTTTTCACTATTCAAATTTTTTGCGCGCAAAATTTTTACGACTTTTTTTTATCGATCCGGCAAAATTGCAACATTATTCAAATGCATATTCCGTTTTACAAGGCCCGGCAGCATGGCAGTACATGGCACAAAAATACCAACGTTTTCTTAAAAACGAATTGAGCAAAACCTTACAATACTTAACCGATTATATTAAAAATATTAATAGCCGGTGTATCGTTTCGGTAGCGGTTAAACCCAACCCGGAGCAAGCGCAAAAGATGTATGCGCAAAATTGGCCAGAGTGGCTCGATCGCAATGCTTGCGATGACGTGATCCTAATGAATTATTCTCCCGATGAAACAGAATTTAAGAAAAATTTAAAACGGGCGAAATCCATTAAACGGGACAATCGGATTGTGATTGGAATCGGAGCGTATTACCTCGAATCGGATCAGATAAACCGACGAATTCAACTGGTCAAACGAGCGGGTTTTAAGGGATATTGCTTGTTTTCGTTTACGAGTTTTAAAGAAAAGCCAAATTTGTTAGTAAAAAGACCATTACCCGCTGTAATGGGTATAAAATGGAAAAGGTAATGTTGCCTATGGGAAATGTTATTGCGATTTCCAGCCAAAAAGGCGGAGTCGGGAAAACCACAACAGCCATAAACTTGGCCACCAGTTTGGCTATTTTTGAGCAAACAGTTTTAATTATCGATTTGGATCCTCAAGGTAGTGTGGGAATAAGTTTTCATTTGGACGAATATAATGTTAAATTTGGGTTGTACGAAGTTATTGTTAAAAATTTGCCCCTTGCGCATACGATATTGAATAGCGGTTTGGATTATCTCGATTTGGTTCCGGCAAACATACATTCGGAAGAGCAGGAAATAGAATTGTACGGCAAAGCGTTAAAGTTAGATTTGCTAAAAACAATAATTGCTCCTGTGAAAAACGGTTACGATTTTATTATTGTGGATTGTCCGCCCAATTTGGGGTCTATGACTTTAAACGGATTGGTGGCGGCCGATGCGGTTATTATTCCGGTGGTTTCGGAATATTATTCGATGAAAGCTCTGGGGAAATTTTTGAATACCCTAAAAAATATCAGCAAAAAATATAATCCGCATTTGAAAATTGCCGGAATTTTAGTTACAATGTTCGATAAACGAATCAAGAAACATAAGGAAATTGTCGAGTATTTACGCACGACATTTCGGGAGTTGGTTTTTGATACCGTTATTCCCAGAAATTCAAAAGTAGCCGAGGCACCTTCATTCGGCAAACCCGTGTTATTGCACTCCATTAAATCCGAAGGAGCTATTAGCTACTTGAAGTTGGCCGAAGAAATTATGAAGAAAAAAATTGAGAATAAACTTTAAGAAAGGATGGTACCGTGGAGAGTTATTATAAACGAACGGACGATATCGATCAAAAAATCCATTCTGTGAAATTACCATATCTGGCCTGGAAAGTTCTTTTTTTGATTGATGACAAACAGAGCTTTTCGGAATTAAAAGAATTGCTCGGCGAAGACGACACAGGGGTACAGGAAGCGTTAGAAATTTTGGTTTCCGAAGGGCTAGTTAGCGAAATTGAAGAGCAGAAAGAAGAAGAGACAGAACCGGAATCGGAAATTATCGAAGAAACTTTTTTGGAAGAGGAAGAAAAAGAGACCTCCGCAGAAACTGCGGGCGAAGAAATCGAAGAAGAAAAGCCCGAAGAACCGTATTCCGAAATTATTGAGGAAGAGATCGTAGAAGAGACGATCATCAAAAAGGAAATTATTGAACCTGAAGAAAACATGGAAGAGGCGGAGGCCGAAGAAGAAGCCGAAGCGGAAAAAGCCGATTTTTTTGCGGAAGAAGAACCGGATATCGTGATCGGCAAAACGGAAGAAGAAGAGATAAAAGAAGAACAGCAAGAACAACAGGTCGAAAAGGAAGAAGGCGAAGAAGAAAAAGCTAAGTCGCAGCAGGAAGAAGAGACATCGGTTTTCGATCTAAAAGGCGAAATGGAAGAGAGCTCGGTGTTTGAGGATACCGAAGTGGAAGAGCCCGAAGTAAAAGAGCCGGAAATTGAAATAACCGAAGAGACATCGCAAGAAGAAGCCTTTAAATTGGACATTGATTTTGCGGAAGAAGAAAAAGCTGCAGAACCCGAAGCGGAAGAAGGTGCTCCCGAAACACCGCAACCGATGGAAGGGGGCGAGGGCATTATCTTGGTTATTGATGACAGTATTGTAATTCGCAAGATGGTGGAACTTGCATTGGAGAACGAGGAATACCAAATAGAAACAGCCGTTACTGGTAAAGACGGGCTTAAATTGCTGGATCAGTTACAGCCCGATTTGGTTATCCTCGATTTGATGCTGCCCGATATTAACGGAATCGATCTGCTGAAAACGATAAAAGCCTCCAAAGGTATTCCCGTTATTATGCTCAGCGGCAAAGATTCTCCGCAAATGATCGAAAAAGCGCGTGCGGAAGGCGCCGACGCCTTTTTACCAAAACCGTTTCGTGACGAAGAATTGGCTCAAACCATTAAGAATTTAATTCGAAAGTAAGAAAATAATTATGCACGAAGAAAGTAAAGTATCCGTAATTAAAATAGCCAACCGTCTGTTTGCGATTGAAATAAAGCATATCCGGGAAATATTACCTTTACCAAAAATAACCCGGTTGCCCAATGTGGATGAGCAGTTTTACGGAGTGTTCAATCTACGCGGCAAAATTCTTCCATTAATTGATATCGCTCCGATTTTGGGGTTGGGCAAACAAGAAGCGAAAAAAGATTCTTTTGTGGTGGTTTTTGAGGTTAGTGGCAAAAATTCGGGAATCCTTACCGATAAGGTTTTGGATATGCGGGTATTGGAATCGGAATTACTGCGTGTGCCGGATAATGATCTTGATGAAAATTTATTACCGTTTGTTTCGGCTGTTTATAAAAAAGGCAAGGAAGAGCCAATTTATGTACTTGATATGACTTCGGTCTTTGAATCCGAAGAATTAAACAAATATCGATTTGATCGCTAAACGGTCGCTTGAACAATCGGTTATTAAGCGGATGAGGGCGTTATGAGAAACGATATTAGATCGCTGTTTTTTAAAATTAGTTTTATGGCATTGTTCATATTGCTTATCGGCGCAGGGGGAGCAACTTACTGGCAATATCAAAAAGAACAAGATCGTCTTATTCTGTGCAAATACGGAGAATTAAGTCTTACCGGAACAGCCTACTTGCATCATTTGCCTTTGGATTCTTTGGCCATGATGGAGCAAGGAAAACTTACCCGCGAAGCAATTCAAAATAGCTTACAGGAAAAGACACGTCGGTTTAAGCGGCAGTATGAAATTCCGCAAACTGTAAACTTGAAAATAATTCGTCTTAAAGATACGCAATCGGAAATTATTTTTGACGATCGGGGCAGCCGGTTTAGTGGTAAGGCATACGATTTGTGGTTGGAAATGAAAGAAGCCAATAAAACCGATCGCGAAACATGGCATTTCGAGAAGCGCGAGCAAACGCATCTGTTTACGGTCATTCATCCGGTTAAAATCGGGCAAACCATGACCGATTTATTGATTTTAACCCAGGAAGATCTTTCTTCGGCTTTAACACCTTTGTACAAACAGTTCTATCCCATGGCAGCGGGAGCTTTGGTTTTATTTGTTCTGTTTGTGCTTTTGGCCTTTTTACTTTTGGGACCTTTGAATCGAAGTTTGAAATTTTTAAATGAAAGTCTGAAACGTTTGCGTGATAACAAAACGCTACTCAAGCCCGAATTTAGCAGCACTTTTTTAGACGAAGAGCTTGAATTGCTTTCTGCTTTGGATTCGCGTTTAAAAACAGTTGACGGAATTCAACAAACCCGCGAAGAAGAACAAAAACAAATAAAGGAATTTCTGCGTATTGTTACGGCAGCGGCAGAAGGCGATTTTACCGTTAAGGCCAGCGTTACGGCCGATGCCCTTGGAGCGTTATCCGATTCATTTAATTTAATGATCGACGATTTAAGCGCTTTGATACGTGATGTTAAAAAGGCGGCCAATCAGGTTGCTGAATCGACTGAAAACATTTTAACAAACATACAAGAAATGGCCAAAGGGGCTGTGGATCAGGCGGCACAAACCGAAAATATCACCGAACTGGCCCGGGAAATGAACGATTTGATCGCCGATACCAGCGAAAGCGCACAAAAAGCAGCCGAATCGGCACAAAAGGCTCGTGAGGTTGCAAACAAAGGTAGCGAAATAGTCAAACAGGCGATTGAGGGTATGCACAAAATTCGTGATGCGGTTCGCGAATCCATGAAGCAGGTGCGTTTTTTGGATGAAAACTCCATGCGGATCGGTGAGATATCCGATTTTATTGCGGAGATTTCGAGCCGTACGAATTTGCTGGCATTAAACGCATCGATCGAAGCTGCCAGAGCCGGAGATGCGGGGAAGGGTTTTTCGGTGGTGGCAGATGAAATACGTAATTTGGCCGAACGAACCAATTCTTCCGCGGAAGAAATTTCCAAATTGATAGAAGCCATACAAAAAAGCGTGAGCTTAACATTACAGCATATCGAAAAAGGTAACCGCGAGGTGGGTAAGGGTACGCGCTTAATGGACGGAGCGGGCGAGGCCTTACGTGAAATTTTAGAAAAGGTAAATGTATCCAGTGCCTCGGCCACCAACATTTCGCGGGCAACCAAAGAGCAAACGAAATTCAGCCGGCAAATTACTATTTCTCTGGAAGAAATTGCCGGAATAGCCAAAGAAACCGCCGACCACGCACAGCAATCCAAAGAAGCGGCTTCGCAACTGGAAGCACTTTCTATGGAATTGAATAATGCGGTGGAAAAATTTAAGTTAAGCAACTGATGAATGGAGCTTAAGGATGATAAAGCAAGAAAAAGCGATTTCATTTAATGCATTTTTTATTGTTGAATTTATGCGTAAGGTGCTGGAAAAGGCACGGATGCGCTTTACGCCTCATGTCGTGGAAATTCTTGAAGATTTGGCGGAAAGTTTAAATAAGGCGGAAGATCCGATTTTGGTGTTGGAAAAACTGGCCCGTTTTCAGGAAACCAACGATATGTCCATTTTTTTGTTCGATATGCTAGACAGAGTCGAGAAAATTTCACCGCGGGAAACCATGAATAACATGGATGCGCTAAGCGACGATTTTATCAATCTTTATGCGTTAATGACCGAAGATTCCGAAACGATGACGGCAATGGAAGTTTTGACGGCTGATCTGAAAAAAATGTTTAAATCTTCGCCAAAGAAAAAACAACCTTCTAAGAAAAAACGAACTGTCGGCGGTAAGTTATCCCGCGAAAAAGCCATTTCTTTCGATGAATTTTATCGTCAGGAGGCTCAATTACAGCTTCTTGCCTCTTTGCCGGAAGACATGCGCGATGATTTTACCGTATTTTTAAAAATTGTTTTGCAAGATGAAGCCAGCCAACAAGATTTTACGGAGCCGGTAGCCTCAATGTACGTTTCGATTCGTAACATTTTTCAGGTTAAGGCCGAAGAGGTGCCTCCGATGGAACTGATGCGTCAATTAACCGAGAACGTGGCTACAGTGGTTGACGAATTCAAATCGTTTAAAAACCAGCATCCAGAATTATTACGCCAGATCATCGAAGACGAATCATTGCCGCGTAAGCCGGAACCGGAAGAAAAGGGAGAAGTAACCATTGATGCTCTGCTTAAAGAATATTTTCGTTCGGAAGTAAATGATCACATTCAACTCATTCGTCAGGTACTGGCAAATCCGTTTTCGGCAAAGGCCTTAAAAAATATTGTCAAGCATTTCAAATCACTAAAAGAAGTCAGCATGATTCACGGTTATACGGGAGTGGAATATCTTTGCGAACGTATTATGACCACGTTACGTCGACACGAACGTGATTTGAAAACGTTTAGTCCCGCTTTTATCCGGGCCATGGAAGAACTGCTGGAAGAATTGCTTTCTTTGGAACATTTGGATTACACGGTGCGCGATCAGCAACTTAAGGATGAGGTAGACCGTTTAACTGGTTTGCTGGAAACGGCTATTAGCCAGGTAGCGCAGGAAAGCCAAGAAGCAACATCCGAAGAAGCAATTGAAGCAAAGACCGAATTAGCCGCCAAAGAACGACCCGCCAAACCCGAATCGCAGAGTGAAACGGTAACGCCCGAAGAAGCGGAAGCAGCAACCGAGGAAATTGTGCAAACCGCAAAGGAAGAAACCGGCAAAAAGGAAGGGGCTGAAGCGCAGATCCCGACCGAATCTACTAAACATAGGCTGCTGTCTCTTGAAGATCGTCCGCAACTTCTGTCTTTATTTAAAGAGTTGTTGGAAAAGTTAGCGAACGATTTGCAACCTTTTTCCGAGGATAGCGATTGGCAAAAATTTTTAAAAGCTTTGCAAGCCATTACAAAATCGGCAAACTGGCTGGAAGACGAAATTAACGATATCTTTTTCGATCCTTTTCTAACGGTTTACGAAAATATTTTTTGTGCTAAGACCGATAAAAAGGAGGAGGCGCTGCAAACTTTATCCAAAGGCTGGAAGATTTTTTTGCAGGAATTGGAGCCGGAACTAACATTTACAAAAACAAAGGCGTTTTGGCAGCAATTCGATCTTGATGAATTTATTAGCAGGCCGCATATTGTGGTTTTTGATATGGCGCATTCGCAAACATTAAAAGCCTTTGTCGAGTCCATGCAAAGCTATTGGCAAAAATCAGCGCAGGAATTACCGGAAGCGCTTACGCAAGGCAATCCGCAGGCCATGCAGCGTTTGAGACGTTTTGTAGACCTGTTAAAATCGAATTTACAGATATTAAAGCTAAAGGCCTACTTACCCTTACCCGAATTTTTTTGCCAGCATTTTCTGGATAAGAAAAAAACCATCATAAATCCCATATTGATCGATGAAATTCGTCAGGCTTTCGATTTGTTATTTGAGCGTCTTGCCGAGAAAGGTGACCAAGGGAACAGTGACGATTTGGCCGATGTGTTAAACGAAGTTTTAGCCGAGGAAGCGGCACAAAACGAATCGGCACCTGCGGAAGAAATTTCGGAGGACGAGAGGGATTTTATTACGGACAGTCGGGCCCATTTAAAACAAGCGGAGAAGTTAATAAAACATTTAAGGCAAAATCCGCAAAAACGGGAACATTTTACCTCGTTGGCTGGTGAAGTGCATGCCGTTTATTCGGCCGCTCAATTTATGAATCATGAACCCATTGCGGATGCGGCGATAATTATCGAAGAATCGGCGGAAATGTTTGCCGCACCCGATGTACCCATGCCTGCCGAATTGTTGGACCGAATGGAGCAGGCCATAAATGCTTTGGGCACCATGTTGGAACAACCCGATGCAACGGATAACACCAAACCGTTCGAAGCATTGCAAGAAGTACTGGATAAATTGGTATTAGAAGAACCCGGAACAAGCAGTGACAAAGCAAAAGAAGAGCTCGAGTCTTTGCCCAAAACGGTTGAAGAAAAACCGTTGTTTAGTCCGCAGGAAAGCGACGAAGAAGAGTTGCGCGAAATATTTAAAGAAGATGCGCGTAATTTGCTAAGTACATTATTTAAAACGAATGAGCAATTATTGCGCAATCCGGTGGATGAAGAGGCCATACGCGCGTTTGATCAGGCGGTTCATTCTTTAAAGAATGCGGCCAAAATGACCGGTTTTGATGATCTGGCCTTGATTTTCGGCCGGTTTGAAGAAGTATCGCAGCAGCTAAAAGGGCATGCTTCTTTGAGCACTAAAAATTTGCAGGAAAAAATAGCCACCGTGCTAAAAGAACTGGAACCTTTGATATTCAAAGGGGAGTTAGATGCGGCGGAAATGGATGTTGTGTTAGGCAGAATCGACGAATTGGCTTCCGCCGTTTTATCCGCCCAAAAAGGAGAGGAAGAACGTAACCAACGTCTGCGTTCTTTGTTTGTTGAAGAAGCCAAGGAATTAATCGACAAGATCAATCATAATTTAATTGAGTTGGAAAAAGTTCCGGAAAGCGGAACCATCTTGGCCGAACTTTTGCGTCATTTGCACACATTAAAAGGCGGGGCCATGATGGGTAATTTTAATAAGATCGGAGAATTGGCCCACAAACTGGAAGATTATTTTCAGCTCTATCGCGATCAAAATGCGGAAACCAAATTGGAGCTATTACCTACTGCATTTACCATTATTGATTTGATTTCCGAGATGGTCCGTTCCGTAGAGCAGGGCAAAGCCGAGATCGTTTCGGAGTTTACGGCGCGTTTGGCCGATATTGATAATAAATTATTTTATTTGAAAGATTTTGAAATTCCCAAAGAATTGCAAAAATCTGCTGCGGGTACGGCGGCGGAAAAAGAGCCTTTGGCTGTTCAGGAATCGGATAATACGATTAAAATAAAATCGTCCTTTGTCGATCATCTGGTTAATTTGGCCACGGAAATGGTGGTTAACCGCACCGAATTGAACTCCTATTTCGAGACACTTAAAAAGTTAACTGGCGATCTGGAGCAACGTAAAAAAGACATGCGCCATTTTAGCCATCAGTTTGACGACTTTCTTGAAGAAAGTGTTTTTAGCGATCTTAAAAACGCGCCAACTTCTATTGAACAAGATTATGAAATGTTGTCCAAATTTTCCGACAACTTAAAAAATATTTCCGGTGATATTACGCAAATTTCCACGGAAATGAGTAAGTTGGTGCGTATGTTGGAGAAAAATGTCGGTCAGCTTTCCGTACTTAGCAAAAGCCTGCATGGCGATTTGTTAAAAGCACGCATGTTACCGGTGCGCACATTGTTCGAGCGTTTTGAACGTCCGGTACGCGATTTGGCCCGTAAACAACGCAAGCAAATAGAACTGATTATCGAAGATAACGGAGCGGAACTGGATCGGGCCATGGTGGATGCGCTTTACGAACCGTTGTTGCATATTATTCGCAATGCGGTGGATCATGGAATTGAAAAACCGGCTCAACGTAAAAAACAAGGTAAAGAACCAAAAGGTAAAATTATTTTGCGGGCGCGTCAGGAAAAAAGTCAGGTAGTGATTGATATTATTGATGACGGGCAAGGAATTGATCCCGAGAAGATACGTCAGAAGATTGTCGATTTGAAATTGATGAAGAAAAAGGAGGCGAAAAATTTAACCGAGAGCAAATTGCTGGAATATATATTTGCGCCGAACTTTTCTACAAGTGACAAAGCGACCGACGTATCCGGCAGAGGCATCGGACTGGATGTAGTGGTGGCCGAAATACAAAAACTTAAAGGCATTGTACGGGTTAAAACCCATGTGAATCAGGGAACCACCTTTTCGATCCGCGTTCCGCTGACATTGGCCGTATTGCAGGCTATGCTTGTTCAGTTCCATGAACAAACCGTGGCCATTCCCTTGATTGCAGTTATGGAATCGATTGAAATCGATGAAGAAGACATTCTGCTCGACGATAAACGCGCTTATGTTCAGGTGCGCGGTAAATTGCTTCCTTATGTGGATATTGATTCCGTTTTACACATTCCTGGAGAACCCCTGTCTGAGGGAAGACAAAAAAGCACGGCCGTTATTTTGCACGATTCCGGCGTAAGCGTCGCCTTAGGCATCGAAGAAATTTTGGGACGTCAGGATATCGTTGTTAAAAGCTTGGGCAATTTGCTGCAAAATGTGGATTTGATTAATGGCGGAACCATTTTGGCTAACGGAGAAGTCGCCTTGATTCTGGATTATGCCAGTTTGATCCATAAGGTTGAAACCGAATTTTTCGGCGCCTCGCGTGAAAAACAGCTTGTGCGTAAAATTATTTCAAGCAAAAAAGAAACAAAGTCAGCAGAGGCAGAAGGGTTTATCGGTCAGGATGAAATTATCGCCAAAGTAATTCATGACAGGGCGCCCGTAATTTTAGTTGCAGATGATGCCATGAGCGTGCGGGAATTTATCAGTTCGTTTTTAGAAAGGAACGGATTCCGGACATTAAAAGCAGCCAATGGAAAAGAAGCTTTGCAAACTGCCAAAAAGCAACCCGTGGATTTGCTGATTACCGATTTGGAAATGCCGGTAATGCATGGCTTCGATTTAATTAAAAAATTGCGCAACATGGCACAATATAAAAATTTACCGATCATTATTCTCACCGCTCAGGCGGGCAAGAATTTTCAGGCTAAAGGCGCAGAAATGGGTGCCAACGCCTTTATATCGAAACCTTTTAAAGAAGGCGATTTGTTGCGTATGATCAATACCTTTATTCGGGTGGAACAAAAAGATTAAAATTTAATCCTTAGCTTTAATCAGAAAAAATATGAAAAACGTAGTTGCGATTGCTTGCCTGATTGTGTTCTGGGCTTTAAATGGCTTTGCTCAGATCCCCAAAGGCGTAAAGGAAATAAAAAGTAAAATCATTACGGGCGAAGCCCGGTGGTCGGGTACTATTCTTCTTCGAGGCGATGTGCTTGTTGCTCCATCAGGACATTTGCAAATTGCTCCGGGTACCCGCATTATGTTTGCTCCGAATGAGGACAAACAGCATTCGGGTTTCGATAAAACCCGTGCCGAACTTATTGTTAAAGGTACAATATTTAGCAAAGGAACCATAAACCGTAAAATTGTTTTTACGTCTGCCGCTAAAAATCCGCGCATGCAGGATTGGGCGGGAATTGTCATTTTAAACGGCAAGCGCCCTGCTATTTTTGAGTTTGCTGTTATCGAATACGCTTACAACGGTTTTGACATTAAAAAAAGTAATCCCGTAATTCAGAATTGTCAAATTCAGTTTAATTACAATGCAGGCGTAAAGGTTGCCGTACGATCTCGGGCCCGATTAATCGGAAATATCATTCGCGATAACGGTTATGCCGGGGTGATTTGCGAGACAGGCGCCCGACCGATTTTAACCGATAATTTGATTACCAAAAACCAGATTGGGATTATTGCCTTTGGCTCGGCAAGCCCGAATTTGGGTGATTTAAAGAAGGGGCCCGATTACAATCCCGGGCGTAATGCCTTGTTTGATAATTTGGAATACGACGTTTACAATCACGCTTCCAATGATATTAATGCCGAAGGAAATTCGTGGGGTAGTAAAGATCTAAATACCATTTTAGCTCATATTTATGATAAACAGGATGCCGATCGTTTCGGAGCGGTGGATTTTAATCCTATTATGGGTAATGTGGATCTGTTCAAAAAAATGCTTCTTGCGCAACAACCCCAAACTCCGGTAACCAAAGATACGGTTTCTACAGCACCTGTTAAAATCAGTAAACCCGCCCGTTCCATTACCCCGTCGTCGAAAAGCGTTAAAACACTAATGCCCAAAACGCCGCCACAGGAAAAAGTAACTACTATTGATACGCATCGGGTAAAAGAGCAAAAAACATTATTGGCAGCTAAACCGTCGTCGCAAACGCCCAAAGATACGGCGACCTTAGCGTCGGCCACTCCCCCTGCAACGAAACCGGAAAGCACAAAAACAGAGCCGCAAGAGCCAAAAATCGATTATAACCAGGTATTTTTGGATGTTTTTTTAGATCATAAAGTGAAGGTGGCCAAAGAAGCCAAACCGATTATCGATGATCCTGCACGGGGCATGTACGAACATGGAAAAATAGTGGTGCGAATTGTGGTTGGCAAGGACGGAAAAGTGGAACAAGCGAAAATATTAAAAGGTCTTAATTACTATTACGATCAATTAGCCTTGGATGCGGCCCAAAAATTTCGCTTTGTTCCGGGGACAGTTAAAGGCGTTCCCGTTCGTTTTTCCACCAGTATTTTGTTTAAATTTTAATTTTTCTCTAAAAAGGGTATGATTTTTCCTCAAGTTCTTAAAGGTGAGAGTTAGCAGTGGTAATCTGTGCAGATCTGTGGCCGGGAAAAGTTAGTAGTTGATTCGTTGAATTGTTGAATGGTGGTTCGGTGCCAGGGTGATAAAGGGTTAAGGGTGTAAGGGTTAAGGGGAGGCGTGCCAATCTGTGTGGATCAGTGGCCGGGGAAAAAGTTGAATCGTTGATCGGTTGAATTGTTGAATGGTGGTTTAGTGCCAGGGCTTCCCTTGGGGATTTTTCAGAGTAGCTTGGTAATTTGTGGCGGTGTTTACCCCCTGTGGTCCCCCTCAAAAGGGGGCTTTTGGAGTGGGGCAGTTTGCGGCCTTGCGGGGAGAATCCGGTTGCCGAGTGGTCCCGATTCGTCGGGAAGTATCGAGGCACCGGCAGCCTTTTCTCCTCTCCTTTTTCTTTTTTCATTTTTCCTTTTTCATCTCGCTCAGTGCAGATCAGGGGGTTGAAAAAGTTGAATAGTTGATTGGTTGAATTGTTGAATGGTGGTTTAGTGCCAGGGTGGTAAAGGGTTAAGGGGAGGCGTGCCAATCTATGTGAATCAGTGGCCGGGAAGGGTTGAATAGTTGAATAGTTGAATAGTTGAATGGGGTTTTCGGTGCTTTTTCGGTGGCCGGGATGAGTTAAGGGTTAATGGTACAAAATAGTGCCGACTTATGAAAAATTTCGGTAATTTGTTAAGGTGTTTACCCCCCGTAGCCCCCCTCAAAGGGGGGCACTTTGTGTGTAGCGGTTTGCGGCATTGCGGGTGAAACCGGTTGCCGAGTGGCTCCGCGCCAGCGGAGCCGTATCGAGGCGCCAAGCGGCCACTCACCAATAGCTCCAGAAACCGGTGCCTCGATACGTCCCGATGAATCGGGACTACTCGGCAACCGGCTTCTCTCCGCAGGGCGGCCACTACTACCACACATGCAAAAGCCCCCCTTTGAGGGGGGCTACGGGGGGTAAAAACCAGCGCGAACCACCGAAATTGTTCATAGGTCGGCACGATTTTGCACCCTTAACTCTTTTCCCTTAACTCTTTTCCTACCCCGGCCACCGAACCACACCGAAGAAGCACTGAAAACACCATTCAACGATTTAACCATTCAACAATTCAACCAATCAACTATTCAACAATTCAACTTTCCCCGGCCAAAGATCTGCACAAAGCGAAATGAAAAAGGAAAAAAGAAAAAGGAGAGGGGGAAAGTCCGCCGGTTGCCGAGTAGTCCCGATTCATCGGGACGTATCGAGGCACCAGCGGGCGGCACACCTCCCCCCTTAACCCTTACCCCCTTAACCTTTAACTTAATACAGCCACCGATCCACACAGATCGGCACTGGTAACCCTTAACTCTTAACTCTTAACTGTCACATAGCACCACGTTGTTAACACATTTTAATCATCCAAACTCTAGCACCAGGTTGTTAACAGATGTCTAATTTAAGTACCACCCCATGGGGTGGTCGAAATTTTTAATGCTAAAAAATAGCACCACATTGTT
>CAZRBA010000027.1:0-15990 GCA_964598255.1 uncultured Caldithrix sp.
CAATTTACGGCATAGACACTGAAATACCAAAAAAAATTGGTTATTTTTAAAGAGCGATAGAAATTAAAATGCCGTAGCGCAGGCTCAAAGTGAAAAATATTTTAGCTTCTGATCATCAAAAAATGGGAATATTAAAATTGGGCACGATGGGAAAGAGGGCGGCGGGTGCCGGGAGCGCCACACCCGGGAGAATTACGAATTATCCGTAGGATGCCCTGGCAAAAATTACGAATTACGAATTTGGGCCACTGATCTGCACAGATTGACACTGATTTCTCTTAACCCTTACACCCTTAACTTAATGCAGCCACAGAACCACACCGAAGAAGCACCGAAAATACCATTCAACAATTCAACTTTCCCCGGCCACTGATCTGCACAGAGCAAGATGAAAAAGAAGAGGGAAAAAGGCCGCCGGTGCCTCGATACTTCCCGATGAATCGGGACTACTCGGCAACCGGTTTCACCCGCAGGGCCACAAATTGCCACACACAAAGAGCCCCCCTTTGAGGGGGCTACGGGGGGGGAAAACAATGCCGCAAACCACCGAACTTGATCATAAGTCGGCACTTTATTGTACCATTAACTCTTAACCCTTATACCCTTAACCCTTAACTTAATCCAGCCACCGAACCCCACCGAAGAAGCACCGTAAACACCATTCAACAATTCAACCAATAAACCATTCTACTTTCCCCGGCCACTGCTATCTCTTACACCCTTAGCCCTGAAAATAATTTGCCATTATGTGAAATATTTCTTAATATGGCCATCAAAATTCAACAAGGAGTGTTGTATGTCTGTTTTGGTTATCAGCGCCATCACCATCGCTTTTACCCACACCTTAATGGGCCCCGACCACTATTTGCCCTTCATCATGATCTCCAAAGCCAAAAAATGGTCCTTACGAAAAACCATGTCGGTTACTGCTTTATGCGGAGTGGGACATGTACTTAGCTCCGTTGTACTAGGATTCTTAGGAATTGCTTTCGGAATTGCTTTAAGTCACCTAACTTGGTTTGAAGCCTTCCGTGGAAATATTGCGGCCTGGTTGCTTATTGCTTTCGGGTTGGTTTATTTTTTATGGGGAGCAAATAGAGCCTGGCGTAACAAACCGCATACGCATATTCATTTTCATTCGCACGGAACCGAACATATTCATTCCCATACTCATTTTCATGACCATAGCCATGTTCATGAAACATCCGAAAACATAACCCCATGGATCCTATTTCTCATTTTTGTCTTCGGCCCCTGTGAACCGCTCATTCCCCTGCTTATGTATCCTGCAGCCAAACAACATTGGGTCGATCTTATTGTGGTTGCCGTTGCTTTTTCCGTTGTTACCATTGCGACCATGAGTGCCATCGTCTTTCTGTTTTATAAAGGAATCGAATTTTTACCCTTGCATAAGCTCGATCGCTTCACTCATGCCATTGCCGGTTTTACCATTATGCTTGCAGGGTTAGGAATTGTGTTTTTAGGATTGTAATCACGATCTGATTTGTTGACCTACCTCAAACACCTTTATACCGCCGACCTACCCTATTAAATTGCCTTTTTTAGCTTTCCTTGAATGCCGATCTTGCTTAATTTCCCTTTCGATTAATCGTATATACCGGAGATAAAAAAATGAGACCTTTAAAATCTTTGCCACTTTTTCTTCTTATTTTCTGTTTGCTTTTCACCCGATCTTTATCCGCTAAGGAACCGCCCGTTCCCGTAAAACATTGGCTGCAATTGGGACCGGTAAAAATACACTTACCTGCTTTTCACGGTGTGAAAAACCTGAATGGAAAAACGTTTGCACTGAGCGATTTGCTACGCTTTCCTTTTTCGCATGTTAAACAACTACAACCGATTTCCGGACAAAAATTCCAATGGGACGCCAATACAATATTGATTTGGCACAAACTTACGGCCAATGATTCAGGTTTTACCGAATTAGCGTCAGGGTCAAAAAAGGCAATCCGCTTACATTATCTGGTAGCTTATATTCATGTCCAACGCTACATGGAACCAAGATTGGAAATTAAAACTCCCTATCCCTTTCAGGTATTTGTAGATGGTCAATCCATACTTCTGGACGCCAAAGTTTCTGCAACCGATTCATGCCGGGCGGCCGACTTAACCTTTACCAAATCCCAACCTTTTAAACTGGAAACCGGCACGCATCGTATTCTTGTCAAACTTATAAACAACGGGAAAAAACCGTCTGTCTGCGGATTACAAGCGCAAATAATTTTACCGGATTACGTTAAAACACACGAATTTAAAATCGACCTCAATCCCGCGGAAACCATGCGCGTTACCCATCTTCTGGACGGGCCGAAGGTACGTTCCGTAGCCCTTTCGCCTGACGGGAAACAGTGCATTATCGCCTATCAGCAGTCACAACCGCCCGGAGATACCGCGCAACACTGGCTTGAATTACGACGCGTTAAAGACAGTAAACTTTTGCAAAGTTATCGTGGCTTCAGTAAAGTGCAAAACGTACTTTGGGCACCAACCGGCAAACGCTTTGCATTTCGCAGTTCCGATAAGGACAAAAGCAGTCTTTGGATTGCCGATCTAAAAACAGGATCGTCAATACCCCTTTTGGAAAACGTAGAAAATCTCGGCAATTTTGTTTGGGCGCCGGACGGATCTTTTATTATATATTCCATTAATGAAAATTCCCAAAAAAACAAAACCGGTCTTAAACGTCTAATGGGCATGGAAGACCGCTGGCCGTGGTGGCGTAACCGTAGTTTTTTGTACAAAGTCAATGTCCCGTCCGGAACAAAAATACGTCTTACCGCAGGGAAACTTAGCACGCAACTAAACAGCATCAGCCCAGACGGGAACAAATTACTTTTCACAAGGACCATACCCGATTACTCCCAACGTCCATATTCCAAAACCCAGTATTTTATTCTGAATCTATCAAATTTGTCCGTTGACTCTTTGTGGACTCTTTCTTGGGGCGGTACGGCTCAATGGTCTCCGGATAATCGTTTTTTGCTTCTCACCGGAGGCCCGTCTATGTTTAACGGACTTGGTAGCAATTTGCCCGAGAATATTATTCCAAATGATTATGATACGCAAGCCTATTTGTACGATTTAAAAAACAAAAAGATAACCGCCATTAGCAAAACCTTTAAACCGGCCATTAATCGGGCCGTCTGGAGCGGGGATGGCAAACGCATTTACTTTATTACCACTGATCGAGATTTTATTGATCTTTACGAATACGATTTAACGTATCACTCGTTTATTAAAATTAATTGCGGTGGTGAGGTTATTCACGATTTCTCCAAAGCGGCCCATCGTCCCGTGGCCGTGGCCATCGTTTCCGGAGCTTCCCTACCGCCACGTATTACTGTTATCGATTTAAAAAAACGACGTTACCGCCTATTGCTAAAACCGGAACAGCCAACCTATGCCCATGTACAATTCGGTAAAGTTGAACGCTGGACATTTGTTAACAAACACGGAACCACAATCGAAGGCAGGGTTTATTATCCCCCCGACTTTTCTCCCAAACATCGTTATCCTTGCATTGTGTATTATTACGGCGGAACCACCCCGGTAACACGTGATTTCGGCGGCCGTTATCCCAAAGAGCTGTGGGCCGCAAACGGATACGTGGTGTATGTGTTACAACCCAGCGGAGCCACAGGCTTCGGGCAAGCCTTTTCGGCTTTGCATGTAAACGACTGGGGCAAAATTGTATCGGAAGAAATTATTGACGGCACAAAAAAGTTTTTAGCGGCTCACCCGTTTGTCGATTCAACTAAAGTCGGTTGTATCGGCGCTTCATACGGAGGTTTTATGACGATGACTCTGGTAAGCAAAACCAATTTGTTTGCAGCTGCAGTGGCTCATGCCGGTATCAGCTCCATTTCCAGCTATTGGGGGCAAGGGTACTGGGGCTATTTGTACAGCGCGGTCGCCACGGCCAATAGTTTTCCTTGGAATCGCAAAGATATTTATGTAGATCGCAGTCCCTTATTTAATGCGAACAAAATCAATACGCCGTTGTTACTTTTACACGGAACAGCCGATACCAACGTACCTACCGGTGAAAGTATTCAGCTATTTACAGCTCTCAAACTATTGGGGAAAACCGTTGAACTTATAGAAATAAAAGGCCAAAATCATCACATTATGGCCTATGGCAAACGCAAACGCTGGACAAAAACAATTATTGCCTGGTTTGATCGCTGGTTAAAAAAACAACCGCAATGGTGGCAACGTTTGTATCCAAAAAAATAAAAAAAGGACGTAAGCATGAAAACATATTTTGGGAAAGTCTTTACCCTCATTGCACTTATTGCCTTAAGCGGCAGTTGTAAAAAAATATCTGAGCGTAAAACCGATAGGGTCGAAAAGCCCGAACTGCAAATTGTGGTCATTTCACGAGACGATTCAACCGCGGGTATTTCTGTGGGATGGACATTAAGTTCGAAAGGAATGCTCATACGTTGGAAACGCTATTTGGATAGCGGTCTGTTTGATGAAAACCCAGTTCGTGTCGATGCGCAAAGGGTGCAACAAGTAATCGATTCGCTAAAACAAACGGGAATTTTACAAACAAAACTAAAAGCAAAAGGTACCATTGTTTACCATTTACGTTACAAATACAACGGGAAGGTAACCCATATTAGCTGGAACGACAAAACGTCCTTACCACCGTCCTTTGTTCAATGGCGAAACCGGACATTAAGTTGGTGCCGAAGAATGCAAAAGCTAACAAAGCGCTAAAGTAAATAAGATAGATGCGCACCTCTTGAATTTAAGCGCAAATCTTCGATTGTTAATTGCCAAAATTCCAAGGCACTCGGGGTTTGAAAAATAGAATTCGTACAGGTTGGAAATGAACGGTTCGGGCGGCAAATCGTGATGCTGCAATGCCCGAAATCTACCATCTTTATAAAATTTAATTTCACGTACATGTCAACAGGTCATGCCGAAAGCGGACAAAGCGCTTTAAGACCTTGCTCAATTTCGGTCACAATTCCCCGATTCCGTTCGTGAGGATAGGCCAAATGGTTGGCAACATAGCGAATGCCGTCAATAACTTTGTCGCGATTAATATGCTGATGTCCGTACACATGTATATGGGCCCCGATACTGCGTATGAATCGATCTATTTTCAGCGAACCGGCAATACCGCTAAAGTTAAACTGCGGAAATCGATCGTACTTCTTCATGCGATCGTAGTCATAAATCATTTCCCCGCGAAACATTACTTCCCGACGCGGTAAAAAATGGCTGAAGGTAACAATTAAATCGGCCTGGTCGAATACCAAGTTTTGCCGACTATACGTTAAA
This sequence comes from uncultured Caldithrix sp., assembly GCA_964598255.1. Taxonomy (GTDB): domain Bacteria; phylum Calditrichota; class Calditrichia; order Calditrichales; family Calditrichaceae; genus Caldithrix. The sequence goes on from CAZRBA010000027.1 coordinate 5,317, forward strand.
AAATATTTACTAGCAACAAATCCATTCGTTGCTGGCCAATGGATGTAATATAAGTCGCTCCACATTCGATTAGATGTGTCTTCGCCTGGTTTGGGCAAATACAACGAATCGACTTCGCCTTGCATATCGTACCACGAAAATACCGGTACAATGGCGATTTTCTTTCCGTTGCACTGCACGATATCCGGCTGAATGTCAATGTCATTTTGCGAACAAAATTCAATAATGGCATTAAATTTTTGCAAAGAATCGGCCCAGAGTTCGTTCCGAATCCATAGGTCATGATTGCCAGGCACAAAGAAAACACGGCCGAAGCGACAACGAATTTTCTCTAACCATTCACGCAAAAGGCCAAAATCGTGCGTAACATCTCCGGCCAAAATCAATACATCGTTCCCGAAGTTTTTACGCAACAAATTTTGCAGCCACAAGCGATTTTCTTCGAAATCCACGTGGATATCCGACAAACACCAAATACGCATATTTAAAAATAAAACATACCGTTAATAAAGGCAAGGCAAAATAATTTCAAAGCAAAACGACTAATGTTTTTATTTAGTTTAGAGCTGTTAAAAATTAACAGCGCAAATTATTTACATTATAAAATTTTTTTTGTAAATTGCCCCAAAATTCACAAAATAGATTTGCTGTTTCGGCTGGTGTATTTGTATATTTTAAAATATTTAAAACAGTGGTTGTTGAGTGAAAAAATTCTCTATGGGCCAAAATACGCATCACTGTTTTCGCATGAAACTCTGAACGGTAAATTACAAAGAAAGGGTTTCGGGGCTTTGTATCACAAACACAAAAAGCAAACTTTTGGTTTTCGGTAAAAAAATTCACGTAATCATAAATTTTAATAAATGTACAGAAAAACTATAGTGAGGATAATTAAATGAAGGTGAAACAATTTTTACTGACACTCTGCCTGCTTTTCCCGCTATTGGCCATACAATTTCTGCATGCAACGCCTCCGCCGGATAGCGACCAGAATTGTTACCGATGCCATAGCATGAAAACACTTTCCTACCGCGATTCCGTTACCAATGCTATTGTCAGTTTGTATGTGGATTCGACCAAATTCAAACATTCCAACCATGCCGATTTGGCTTGTGTGGATTGCCACGATGACGACGGCTTTTTACAATATCCTCATACGCAAGAAGCCCGTAACGAAAAACTGCAATGTACCGATTGCCACGATTCTTTTGATAACAATTGGGAACAATTCAAGCAAAGCATTCACTACAAAAAATTCGGAGACCGTTTTTCTTGTTTTTCCTGCCATAATCCGCATGCCTTTAAGGCATCATCCGATTCTACTTCTCCGAAAAAAATTATCGCCAAAGACAACGCTATTTGTTTAAACTGCCATTCATCACAAACGGAATTGATGCAGCTTGATTCGAGCGGCAATTATACCGACTTGATAACCGCTCACCGCTGGCTACCGAAGTTACAACTGCATTGGAAAGCGGTCCGTTGTATCGAATGCCATACTCCGGTTAAAAGCGGTGTATATTCCCATGACATTTTACCCAAAGAAAAAGCCGTGAAAAAATGCGAAGAATGCCACAACACCAATTCCATATTATTTACCAAACTCTATCGGTTCAGGGTAAAAGAAGCCCGACAAAAAGAAGGATTTTTAAAAGCACTTGCTCAAAACACTCCGTATGTGGTGGGCATGACACGTGATCCGGTAATCGATCGCTGGAGTATTTATTTATTCCTTTTAACTCTGTTTGGACTTGGCGCCCATGGTTTTGGGAGATGGTTAGCGGGAAGGAGAAGAAAAAAATGAAAAAAGTTTATTTATATCCGCTCTGGTTACGCATCTGGCATTGGACCAATGCTACCTTGTACATCATTTTAATTGTTACTGGTTTCAGTATGCACTTTTCCAGCATACAACATCCGTTTATTCCTTTTAGAACGGCCCGGGCCATTCACAACGTTTCGGGAGTACTTTTGGTATTTATGTATCTGGACTTCCTGATTAACAATCTTTTTTCTTGGAATGGTAAATACTATATTATTCGATTTAAAGGGTTGATGAATCGTATTTTTCTGCAAACACGCTATTATCTGTTCGGAATTTTCAAGGGAGAACCCCATCCTTTCGAATCGGATGAAAAGAGTAAGTTCAATCCGTTGCAGCAACTAACCTATGTTACCATTATGTTTGTTTTTATGCCGTTACTTATTGTTTCGGGTTTAATGCTGCTTTTTCCGGAATACGCACCGCAAACCATCTTCGGCGTGGGGGGCTTATGGCCTGTTGCCATGACCCATTACACCGCGGCTTATTTCCTGACCCTATTTACCATCGGACATATTTACCTGGGGACTACGGGGCATACCCTAACCAGCAATTACAAAACGATGATCACCGGCTACCATATTATTGTGCACGAAGAACCCACCAGGGAGGATCGTAAAGATGAAAAATAAACTCGATGCGATTATAAAATATCTTACGCAAAAAAGGATTTTGATTCCGATCGGCATTTTGATTTTGATCTATATTTTGATCAATGTTCTGTATGAACCCGTTTTCGAGATATATACCGGTTTATCCAACGGCAAATTAACTTACGATAGCAGCAAGCGTTTAAGCGATTATGAATTTGAAGCCGTTGCCCGTGAAATCATTCGTACGGAACGCCTTAAAAAAGCCGAAGAACTAACCAAAGATGTTAAAAACAAATTTACCCGTAAAATACGAATTAATATGTTAATGAATACCCCATCCTTTGTTAACAAAACGGAATTCAAACATATTAAATATTTCCGCGATGCCGGTATTCGCCAATACAAAGGTCCGGAAACCTGCATTCGTTGCCACAAAACAATGACTGTACACCTGCCGGATGGCAGCACCAAAACCATTAACACAATGGATGATGTCATGCAATCCATTCACTTTTTGTTTTTGCGCAAAACCAAAGGTTTTACCACCTATGGTTTTGACGGCCGTCAGGTAAACGGAAAAGGAACGCGGCCTATTCCAGTCGGAAAAATCGACCGCGCCTGTGGTATTCCGGGCAGTTTTTCCTGGACAGGATGGGCGGCTTTAATAAAAACCAAACCGGCGCATGCGCATGGGAAAGTCGTCATTCGTAGCGAAGGATGCGGCGGATGCCATATCGGAGGAAATTACCAACCACCTACCGAAGCCATGCTTCCAGGGGGCAAAATCCCCAAAGAAGCGCAACATGGTATCGATTGTTTGATTTGCCATTCACAAACCTACAATATGAATTATCGCTATGTCATTAAAGACAAAAAAGGATTACGCTGGAATCAAGATCGTACCATGCATGCCGCCCTTGCCGTAACCAAGCCCACGGCTTTTAACTGCTTAACCTGCCATCAACACGATTTGGGCGGGGATGCTTACAAATATAATTTGGCATCCAAAGAACTGGGATTTAAGAATCCACGCTTACTGCACGAAGGGACCAAACGCGGTACCCCGTTTAGTCCGGCAGACGATGTACATGCACGTGCCGGAATGATTTGTACCGACTGCCACGTGCCGGAAGGTCATAAAATCCCCAGAGGTAAAAAAGGCGTCGATTTGGTCTCCAACGATTTGCCGAACAAACCCGTTTCTTGCCAATCGTGTCATACAACGGCTCCGCATACCATATCACCCAATAGTGCGCTGTTAAACGGGCATGCCTCGCGCATCGCTTGCGAAACATGCCACATTACCCATCTGGAAAAAGAAAATGTGGTTCTGCGCGACTGGATTCACCCGACCTGGGATGCCAAAGAAGGGTGCTGGGTTCCCACCGATATTTATCGTTCGGGAAAAACCAACAAAGGGTTTATCTTTTTATGGTTTAATGGCAAAGGCTCTTTCTTGGCCAATGCGTTAGGCGATAATCCATCCAACCCAGGGCATTACCATCCTTTCGAAAACCAGCTTGCCCATATTACCGATCCAGAAATCATCGAAGCAGTACGTGCCGCAGCCATTAAATTAAAAAAACAATACAAAGACATTAACGTGGAAGAATACGTTCGTCTGGCCACCAATCCTGTCGAACAACTTTCTCCCGAAATGCAAAAGAAACGCAGTGAAATGATCGAACGCAATATGCGTCCCATTATGCAATCCGGGGTAAGTAAAATTTATCCTTTTAAGCTGTTTAACGCCCTTATGTACGAAGACATGAATAATCAGGGTCCTTTTGGCGCAATGATTTTACCCTTTGATTATTCCACTTATTACGAAACGGGCAATACCCGACTTTCGGTTTTAACCGCTTTACAGGTACCGATTATGAAACGTATGTACCAACTGCCATTTAAAGAATTTATGATGGATGAATACATGCATTATTTGGGGGTTGATGAATGGCATACGGTTTACCCTGTTAAAAACGGTAAGCTTTACAATGTGGAGGCACATTGGATGCGTCAAATGGGAACATTGATGATTAACCACGGCATTGTTAAAAAAGGCCGTACCTGCACGGAATGCCACAGCCCCAACGGAATTTTAGATTTCAAAGCATTGGGATACTCACCGGAACGTGTTCAGGAACTGGAAAATTTGCCGGAGTTAAAAGCGAACCATCATGTTAACGAATAATTAACACATCAGGTAAATTCCTGTAACAGATAAAAAGCCCCGCATTTGCGGGGCTTTTTTGGTGTGAATCCATTATTTTTTAACAAGGGGTTTGCCGATTACGGCAATTACTTCTCCTTTGCGCGGAAAACGGAAAACATTGCGCACTTTACCGGTTTTACCGTTCCGATAGTGCACCGTCAAAACAGGCGAGGTTAACATGCTATAAATTTCATCCGGTTGGACTTTATTTTTAACAAAATACACCAGCGCATAAGGCGCATCTGAATAGATCGTTTTAAAACGTACAATATAATCGTTGCTCGAAAGATGACTTACAAGCATACTAATACTACGACGTACTCCGCTGCTGATAGCTTGTGGCATAAAAATTTTGTACACGGCCAATTCCTGGGGGTTGTAACTCCGGTATTTATTAAACGCCCTGTCATATGGCACAAATAGCTGTTGAATAAATGCCGATCTGGAAAGTTTACTTGCTTGCGCTTGCATATCAGCAACACGGAAATCAATTTCTCTGGTAATTTTTTTACCCCTGCTTAAATAGGTTAGTCGGGGTTGTTCAATTACCTTTTTAATATTGCTCGGTGTTTGTAAACGTTCGTCAAAGTAAATACGCACTTTAACCGGTTCGCCGAACTGAGAACTAAATCCGTAAATGCCTTTTGTTTGCCTGAGCAATTGCGTCAGATAAAACGTATCATAGGTATCAAATAAATTATCAATATGAGCCACCAGTACGGATACGCTATCGGTTCCTTTGGGTGGTAGTTTAATTAATGTTTTGGAGGGCGTAAAAATAGCTTTTTTAATTCCCTCATCCGAAATAACTTTCGGATCGTAATAAATTTTTGCCGTATGCGAGCGGACATACGTTTCAACCCCCAAAACTCCGGGCACATGTTGCATTTTCGAAGCAAATGATTTCGAGCTTCCGAAACATTTAATGTTTTTAATTCCGGATTGGGAAAAGACAGCCGCCTGTTTGAATTTTTGCTTGGGGGCCCATTTCATATTAATCGTAGGTAACTCAATTGTCCCAGCTAAAATAAAGCCTAAAATAATCAAACCGACGGTCGCCCCGGCTGGTACCCAATTAATCCGTTTTTTATTGATGGTCAGTGTGTTGGGAACCGGGCAAGCGGTTATACAATCCGTACACAAATGGCAATCAATATGCTCCACGGTATCAACCCGCATTATCTCCAGCCCCATGGGACAAGCTTTATTACACAAATCGCAATTAACACACGACTGGGCATTTCGGGTTATTTTAAATGCCGGAAATAACCAACCTTTTAATCGGGTGGTTTCCAGAAGCATGGCAATAAAAATAATTATACCGGCTGGCCACAGCCAATTAATTTGCAGACCGATTGCAAGAAGCCCCAAATAGACCGCCATAACACCCAAAAAAACCAATCCGTTAGCAAATATATTGGAAATAGCGCCCAAAGGGCATAAATATTTGCACCAAAACTGCCGGATAAAAACAGAGCCCAAAATGGTAACAGCCAGTGCAATCAAGGCATAAAGCCAAACCACATCATGCCCGAATCCGGTAAAAGCGGCATAGTAAGGATCGTATTCACGGCAAAAAAGCTCGCTTGAAGTGACGGTAAAATAAAATGTAATAAAAAGCAGGATATATTTTAGACTTCTCAGAATGTTATCCCAAATGCCTTTTATGGAAATACGCACGCCATATTTGTCCCCGATACGCCCCAGCCATTCGGTAAAGGTACCAATGGGACAAATGTAACTGCAAAATAGCTTTCCGAAAACAAAAATACCGCCCAAAAGTAAAATGCCCATAAAAATCTGATCTTCGGTCATTGTACAGGCAAGTGAGTTATTTACCAAAAAGCTGGTAAAGGCTTGCATGCCTCCAAAGGGACAATAGGCCTCAAAGTCGGGTATATAATTAGGGTCTATCCACCAGCGTAAAACCATGTAACCTAATAGGAGCATAATGCCCCATTGCATAAGCAAACGAATCGTATTTTTTCTCTTTCTTGCCATAGAATCTCCTGTTTACATTTTTCGCTTAAGAAATTTGAAAAAAAGATAGGTATAAGGCATTGTGATTTTTGCCTTATACCTAAATCAAATTTTGCAAAATGCTCTGTTCCGGCACGTTAGGATTTATTCATTCCCTAACCATCCGTAGATTCAAACAGCAGCACACCAATAAATCCGAAAATTCCCGTGAATAAAATTAATAGCAAATCGATCAGATGGCTGACATTTCTTCTTTTTTTCAGCACAAAGAAAAAGGCAACCAACATCAGCGCTATATTCAGAAAAAGCGCTTTCCAGCTAAACGGGGATACATCAAATTTGATAAAATATGTTTTATTAGTTTGCAAAACGATGGAAAAAGGAAAAATAAAGGCACTTACCATTCCCGCCGTGGTTTCGTATTTGGTAGGCCATTTTTGTTCATAGGTTTTTAATAATTGATATTTCCTATCCATTAAGTACGATTTTAAATGATCATCCGAACGGATAGTTACCAAGCGATAAAAAAGATTACCCATGAAAATGATATTGTCTTTTTCGCGGTTGTAAGAATCGATCGGCAATTTTTGTAATCGTTCCGGATTAAGCATTACCATGTAAAGTTTATTATCTTCCGTAATGGCAATTCCGCAAAATTCTCTTAGTTCCTTTTCTTTAACGCTAATCCAATTAATTTTCACATCCGCCGGAATATGCATGTTTTTACAATAAGGTTTCCCATGTACTTTTTTTACATGGAAAAGTTGCCAATCCCGATCCAAAATAAAATAACCAGCGTCATAGGGCTTGCGCGTTGTCGGATTCCCGAACACTTTGCGCGCCGGGAAATGGAATCCCTCCTTTTGCAAAGCCGTTGTAAAAAGCCGTGTCATAGATTCCGAAATACGGTTTGTCTTGGAATTAATAAATTCCATTCTTTGGTTAAAGCGAAAATATTCGTTTGGCAATCCGAGCCGGAAACGAAGCGGCTTTGATTCCAGCAAAGGGTAAAGGGGAATTTGCGGTGGATTAACATCACGCGGAATAATCCGAATAGAAACATTATTATGGCGTACCTCATTTAAATCGATCGGCCTGCCCAACAAGGAATCCGGCATTTCGTCTCGGGCTGCCAGAATACGATAATTCAGCAAGGGCAGTAAATGATCGGCCTGCATCCGATTATATTTTTTGCCGGTATCGTCGGTGAAATAATATTTTCCGTGCCCAAAATGCCCAACCATAAATTTTTGAATTACCGGGCTGTAAAATACCATCGGAGGCACAATGCGCGGCTCAAAGCTTACCCAATAAAGTTGCGGCAAATAAACGGCTCCTACAAAAATGGCAAGTACAACAAGGAAGATGCGACTTAAACGTATTATCATTTCAGCACTCCTTTCTTGAACCGGTAGCCCGAATATAGAATACCGATACTCCATAACACGGAAAGTACAAAAAAGTATACTAATGAATAGCGGTAAATTTCATAGGCGGTATGGTATAACAAAGTATCCGTAAACAACACCGCTACGGCAATAATAAAAATTCTTTTTAACCAAATACGTTCGACAAAAACCGCACCGGTTACCCAATACACCACAAAACCGGCTAAAAACCAAGGTGCCATCGAAAGCCATACGGCCTTAACAACTTGAAACGGAAAGAAAAAAGCGATAAGCGCCGAAGCCAACAGATTGGTAGCCAAATATAATATGGCCAGCATTAGAGTTCCGTAAGCAAGCATATATAAAAGGATGGCGTTTTCTTTCATTGGCAAATGTAGTGTTAATTTTAAGCGATCCTCGTTAATCTCGGGCATAAATTGGGTAAATCCGATTACCAACCCTATTAAAGCAGGCAAATAAAGAAAATCCTGAAAGAACATGCCGCCCATAACAACAACCTGGTACCAGTAGGATCGCGCTTCAAGAATACGGATATAATACGACAAATTTAAACCGAGTTTTACTAACACCAAAAGGGTTAATAGAGCCATCGACCAATAGGCCCATTTTATTTTTAACCATTCTTTAAAAAATAGCGCTTTAACCATGGCATGCTCCTAATATTTTCCTGTTAATCCGATAAAGGCATCTTCCAAAGACATGGGCACTTGCTGAATTTCGGAGTAAGGAATTTTTAAAGATTTAAGATGCGCCTCAACCTCCTGCTGCGATTTGAAGGAGTAAATCGTTAACTTGTCTTTCAATATTTCAAAATTGGCAATGACCTCATCCTTGCTTAACAGCACATCCATTTTTTCGGGTATCTTCATGACAAACTGTTTAAAATTGGTTTTGAAATCTTGAACCGTAGTCGAAAGCAACACGCTGCGATAATCAAGAATGACGATATCTTCCACTAAATTTTCCAGATCTTGTATGATGTGGGAGGTAATAAATATGGTCTTGTTGTTACCTTTAGCGTACGCACTAAGATAATCCAAAAACAATCGCCGATAACCGGCATCCAATCCCATGGAATAATCATCCAACACCATCAAATCCGGATCTTGCGCCAAAATAAGCCCCAGAGCAACCTGCGAACGCTGCCCGCAAGACATGGTGCCTATTTTTTGGCCAGGATCCACTTCCAGTTTTTTCATCAAATCATAATAGGCATCTTTTTTCCACCGCGGATAAAAAGCGGAATAAAATTTCTCGATTTGTGAAATGGTCATAAAATTATATTGAATATGACCTTCCATTAAAAAGCCGATCCGTTCTTTAGTACGGGGATTCAGATGCTGAGAATCTTCCCCAAATATGTAACAATGGCCGGAAGTCGGTTTCAAATAACCGTTTAAAATATTAATGGTGGTTGTTTTTCCGGTACCATTTTTCCCTAAAAGACCGAAAATACTGCCTTTACGGATGACAAAATTAAGATTCTCATAAATGAGCCTTTTACCGTAATAATGTGTTAAATTCACACATTCCACAACGTTTTCCATTGTCACCTCTTTCATTATCATTTTTTAGGCAAAACTTTAAGCAGTAGCATTACTTTGAGAATTACCGAACAAATTATATCATGAAAAAGGCGCCATCCCAATGGAATGGCGCCAAACATTTTATTTCATGAGCAACATTTTACGAACCGCCGTGAAGTTACCGCTCTTAATCTGATAGAAGTACATGCCGCTGGCCAGCTTGCTGGCATCAACGGTTACCTTAAATTTACCGGCTTTCATATTTTTATCGATTAACGTAGCCACTTTTTGTCCGGTAACTGTGTAAATCGTCAAAGTGGTGTGCCCTGCTTTTTTCAGCGAAAATTCAATGGTCGTAGTCGGGTTAAACGGATTGGGATAGTTCTGGCTTAACGCGTATTCATTGATTACCTGTCCATGAACCGGTTCTATTGCCACAATTATACCATTAGCATTGGTTTCACCGGGCGTACATTTACTGAAATAGACCCATTCGCTGCCGCCGTCTTCTTTACGACCGTAAGAAATGTCGGTGGTCTGCTCGCCGAAAGTCAGCGAATCGATGAAACGCGGCTGTCCTTCGAACATTTCGACCAGACCGATTTGTTCGCCCTTACTGCTCAATTTAATGCCCACATGCAACACACCTTCTTCCGGTTGTTTATCGGCCCACAAGACCAAAAAGCCTTTGGCGGGAATGGTTGTTTTTCCAGGTACCGAATCGGCAATTTGGTATGCCGTGGGATCGCTTAAATCGTCGGTAATGTACATACCACCGATGTTAACATCATAATCATTGGCATTGTAAATTTCAATCCAGTCGTCGTATTCGCCGTATTCGTCGGCATAGGCCGAATCGTTGCTGGCCATAAATTCATTGATGTACAAACCAGTAGTGGCCACCTGCGGTTGAAAATCTTTTTTCAAAACAATACCGTCGGCTCCGACTACCCACAACTTGTTATTGGCATATTTCACACGTTCCAATTGCAGGTTTGTCACACTGTCGTCTTTGACCCAGTTTAACCCGGCATCCGTAGAATAGTAAATCTTTCCGTGTTCACCAACGGCGTAAACCAGTGTGTCGTTAACAAAAGCCACACCCAAAAAGTCGTCGCCGTCCGGTTCTTTA
>CAZRBA010000028.1:0-18612 GCA_964598255.1 uncultured Caldithrix sp.
GCGAAAGCACACCACCCCGTTCTTGCAAGAGATAATATTTCGGTTTGAGATAGCGACTTTAAAAACATATTTGGCCGTATATTCGATGGCCTTTTGCCCACTGCCAACCGAACGCACATCCACGACCCAATCGTTTTCGAAAAGCCGGTTGAGTGTGACAGTACCGCTATGACCGATCGTTATACGAGAAAAGGAGTTATGATTATGAAATCCCTTTGCCTTTATTTGTCTATTTTATTTCTTTTATTCAATTGCACTTCTCAAAATACCGAACAAATCATAAAATTAAACCAAATCCCAATTGACAGTGTTTCAATTGATAAAAATTTCTCGAGTTATCATGCACGGCCTATTAAGAATAATAACTTTGAAGAAAAAATTAAAAAATATGCCCCTAATTTTGAAGTAGAAGCTGTGTATCAACTTGCTAATTTGCAAAGAAGTTGTAAATTGGCGGAATATATTTTAAATAATCCCGAAGAAAAGGAGCGTTACCTTAAAGAATTTGGTACAAAAGAATTGGAATTTTTAAAACAAATAAAGAAATTTTATCCTTTCGATTGTACGGTCTCTACTTGTATTGTAAAAGACAAAAAAGGAAAAGAATATTTCATATTTGATACAAATAATGATGAAGATTTTACGAACGATCCGCTTCTAAACTTTCAAAAAAGCTTTACTATTCAACGCGGAGATACTCTACAAATTTTAAAGGTTCATGGAAATGCGCAAATTGAATATTTTGATGGTTATAAGGTACGCACTAAAAATATCGGCTTAATTTTTGAACGTAAACCTACTAACTTTGGTGTTAGAGAATATTGGATGTTTGATTCGATACTTACTGGAACAATAGTATTAAGTGGCAAAGAATACCCATTAGTTCTTACTCATCCTACCCCAAACTTTGATTATTACAAGTTTGACTTTATTGGCATTGATCTTAATAGAAACTCCAAATTCGAACCCTTAACTGACTATTTTCAACAAATGTATCTACCCTTTACATTCGAAAACACATCATACAAAATTATGGATATTGATCGTTGGGGAAATCACATAAAAATAAAAAAGTGTGATCCCAAGGAAGTTCCACCTATTGATGTTGGATTGCCCGCACCTGATTTTACAGCCATAACTATGGATTCTACACAAATTCATTTAAGAGATTTCAAAGGGCATTATGTTCTTCTTGGATTTTGGAGCTGTAATAGCCAATATTGTATCAGTCAAATTGGTGAAATGCTTGAATACGCTAACAAAGGATTACGGATTATTAACTTTACTTTTTTAAAAAATTTCGACCGCTTTTTAAGTGATGATAATAAAAAAACAGCTAAAAACTTGACCATTGTTGCTACGGATGTTTTAAATCCAATTAGAAAACTTTATCAAATTGGTTCTGAGAATGCGACTATTTTAATCGATAAACAAGGTAAGATCGTTTTAATTGAAAAATTCACTTACAATAAAATAAATCAAAAGTTAAAAGAAATATTCCATTAATAATATAAGACGCATGCAGCAGCCCTTGCCAGGCAGGATGAATAGCAATTAAAAGATGCAAGGCTGGCGACGCACAAGCCGTTAGCACGCTTTAGAATTAGGTATATAATGGATTAAGATGATTTTCATATTTAAAATATTATCATCCCATACTTTGAGTAGGCACCTCATTTTTCTCTTTGATTGTCTGCAAGAATTTTAGCCAAGAAACAAATGCAAAAACGTGCAGTTCCGGAATATGGAAATTATTATGAAAATATGTTTAGCTTCTTTTATTAAAGACATTACATTCGTAATTTTTTATAAAACAGGGAAATTACAAAAACTGGATCTTATGAAAAAATGTTGATGCTGTATATAAAGACGGAAATGTAATACCTTCTTAAATAGAAAGAAATCCTATCACTGTTTCTGAAGGCAATCCTCATTTACTTAGAGGGCATTATGCAAGAAAAATGCGTTATTTGTGATGTTAGATTAATATATAAAGATGTATTTATTTGTGAGAGCCATGCAAAGGAGTTATATAAAAAACTTAAAAAAGGAGAGAATATTATTAAACTTCCTTCTTTCAAGGAACATTGTATGATTTGTGGTGAGTGGAAAAATAGAATAATTATTAATTATCCCTCATGGAATTATGTTTGCAATATTTGTTTAAAAAATGCTTTAAATAAATATAAAAATGGCAATGACTAACCCATTAAGCCTATCGTTACAAAAAATAGAGATAATTCCTTTCACTTGATGTGGTGTTACTGGTCCGATCAATCGCTGATATTATTATCTGCTCCGGTGGTAGTTAACGATTGGAAATAATTGTAGAATTTGACAAAAAATACCTAGGCCTATCTTTTACTTTTTTATTTATTTTAAACAATTATGAAGAAGATAAAACAAATGCAAGAAAAAATTAGTTTAAGATTGTCCATACTTTTTATATTAAATATTATAGGAATAATTACATTATATACAAAATACTCTCAATTGCAATCTTTAGGTGGATTTTATATGCTGGCAAAGGCTATTACAGGAATACCATCGCCAGATTATTTTTCTATTTTACAAAAAGCATCTATTTTTTCTAATGATATACTTACTTCATTTATCATTCTTCCGATTACATTATTTTCTATATCTTTATTAATACAAAATTTGAAATTATTTAAAAAAATAATACTCATATTTTCCGTCTTTTATATTTTAATTCTATACGTTAACATACAAAGTTTAACTATAATTGGCACATACTTAAATATCAATTTGTTAATCGACTCAATTAAATTTGGTATTGCAAACACAAATCAAATAATTAATTATGTTTCAACAACATCAATAATTAAACTTGTTATAGTTCTTTTGATCACTATAGCAATAATTTACATTAGCAATAATAAAAAAATAGAAAAAATTTTATCTAGATTAACTATAATAAGTTTTATGCTATCTGTTTTCGCATATTTATGGATAGTAACTTCTTCCCCTGTAAACATTTCTTTTTTGAAGAGCCCAGTGTTGCTAAATATTGTTGAACATATTTACAATAAAGAATCTGTTAAAATTTCGGAAAATCCGTATGAAATTTATAGAAAGCTTTTGGGTGCCGAGCCATATATCAAACCTGCGCACAAATATTTTGGCACTGAATTAAATTCGGATTTGATTTTATTTGTAATGGAAACGGCACCTGTATCATCAATAGACTTCACACAAGAAGCAGATAACTTACCAGGGATATCTAAATTGGTTAATCATTCTCTTATAAGCTCTAACCATTACACTACCTATCCATATACAAGAAAAGCTTTATTTTCAATTTTAACATCTATGTATCCTATCAACATAAAAAATAAATATATTAATCGATATAAGCATATAAAACCATTTGGATTGATGGAAATTTTAAAGAACAGGCAATATAATACTGATGTTTACAACCCACTAAAAAATTATACATTTGCGGAAGTGCCCATGATGAAATTATTAGGCGCTTCTAAAATATATCTGGCACCAGAAGAACCTTATAAAGAAAAAATATGCAAAATTAAAGTTGATAAGATTATTGATTCCCATAATAATATTAACGTAGATGAAAATCGTAAGAAAATATTATTTTATGATATAATGGCATTTGAAAAATTAAAAGATACAATTTTAGAATACAAAAAAAACAATAAAAAATTTTGTGCACTCTTTTTACCTCAGCTTTCCCATGGGCCTTGGCTTTCGACTAATACAACTCCCCCAAATGCTACACATGTTTTACATATTGGTCATGAACTTATTTCAATACAACTAGAATGGCTAAATGAGTTAATAGTGGCTTTAGATAAAAACAATTGGCTTAAAAATACAATAATTCTAGTTACTACTGATCATGGACTGCGGACAAAACAAGAATTTCCCAACCTGCCTCTTGGCCAAATAAATAAATATTCATTTAATGTACCATTTCTACTTTATGCCCCGAATACTTTTAATAAGAAAATAATTAATCAACATCTTACAAGTCATATAGATATTATGCCTACATTATTAACGTTACTTGGAATTGAATACAATAATGAAAAAGTTCAAGGCAGTAACATGATAATAAAAACTAATAGGAAAATTTTTTTTATAGCTAGAAATTATTTTGGAGCCGACGGTTACTATGATACACCGTTTTTTTATTCATATAATTATATGTTCGACTTAGTTTTAAAATCTAAAGATAATAATTTTGACTCTATTCTAATAATTGACAATATCAATAAACAGAAAATTATACATAATATACAGTTATTGTATGCTCTTACTAACGGATGGCGATAGCTTCAAGCCAAATGCCCTCGGACACTAAGAAGGTGCTACTCCTTCGTCGCTCTGCTTTTTGCCACCAGTAATTTGCAGCGTTATAGCGGAAAAGAGTAATAAACATAATCGATTAACTGCGAAGTTTAAAAGTTAACTGTAAAAAGGATAAAAAATATAAAACTGACATTATCTATTATTATATTTATTAATGTTTGGCATACTTTTCAATATTAACAGGTTGTGAAAAAACACTCTATTGATAATCCTGGCCCAATCAAAAAAGAAGCTCTTAAGGGTCTTGTTACAATGGGAAGTGTCAATGATCTTTTATGTGGAAATTTTGATGTTTTGAAAGAAGCCAATATTCACCCTGATATTTATTCAGGAGTGGCAATACGTGTAACTTGGGGTAACTTGGAACCACAAAGAGGTTCCTTCGATTTTTTTCTATTGAAACAACATTGGCTAAAATAACACAATATAATAACATGCATAACAACCATAAACTTGGCGCAAAACTGAGGGTATCAGCAATCGTTAATGCCCCCCATTGGTATTAGATTTATCAGGTGGTCCAGTCGAGATAGTCATAGATCACTCACATTCGATAGATATTAGGATTATTTTGGACTGATGATTACCGTCAAGCATGGCAGGAATTGCGACAAGAGCTGTCTAAAAACTATGATGATAACCCATTAATCAATGAGGTTTGCACAACTTCTGCTATCATGGCACCGATGAACCTTTTATGACAATTTTTAATCAAGCAACTATCGGTAATTTGCACGCCAAAGGTCTTTCCTATAAGCAAGCACTTATTGGAGCATTAGATGACTATTCGTATTTGAAGAATACACTACTGGATTTTAGCTTTAATATGTACCGCGAAATTGATACCGACTACCCTATAAACAACCTTTCTTTTACCCTCTCATTAATAAATGATTTCGGATCGAGGTATGGCAAAAGAGCCGTTATTTCTAATCACGGTTTACAAGAGAATTTAGATGCCGGGCAATGCCTATTTATAATAAATTTTTAGAACTGGGAAATCCAATAGCTGCACAAACAAAATCACCAAACGATTTAACTGACCAGACCTTTAGAGTAGGATTAAGTTATGGAGTTTCAGAATTTGAGATTTGGGACAGCATAGAAAGTGGAGGACCTGCAAATTTTGTCATTGACGACTTAATGCGATGAAAAAAATTATTGATAATTAAAAAATTAAATCTGTTGTATTCTTAATTCATGAGAGTTCGATAAAATATAAATAAGCCAAAAGATATAAACACATATACATAAAATTTAATGACAACTTGTTTTAGAAAATATTAAAGTTAAAAAATGTCCGTACTTAGCTATAAAAATAGAGAGGAATTGTTAGTAATTCAGGGGTTGTAGCCCACATAAAATTTAGCAGCATTTAATGTTTCACATCCCAAATTGGCCCCTATTTTTACTACAAACTTTAGATGGTAGAAAGTATCTTCTTCTAAAATTTATTGGTACATTTTATCATTGAATGGTAAATTACGTTTGTTCTATACCTTTTACAGTAATCTATTATGGGAGCTTTTTTTGTATTTTTTAAATTAAGTGGGGGGGTATAACCTTGGATTTCAAGCAGAATTTAAATGTCGGTCGGTTCTTCGTAGCCCGGTGAGTTTCGATGATTTTTAGGTGCGTAATGCCTGTTTCCACAGTGCTTAAGCTAGCTTATTCCAGGCGTTACACCTTTAAAATCTTGGAAAAATTTATATGACAAGCAAAGTCAATATTTATTTTATCTTTCTGATCTTTTTTGTTAGTGGTGAATTCAGCTACTCTCAAAGCATTAATGACATTTACCCTGAAAAAACAATTATTTAAAATTGCTATTCCTCATTTAACGCATGCTTCGAGTGTCCCAAATGAACCCGGTTTTTCTATCTTCTATAGTTATCCCGGATTTTTTAGCTATTTGGGGCAAACGGGTATTTATTACAAAAGCAAAAGTCAAAATTCCTTTTTTTGTCAGCTTTGGTGAAGTTTATCTAATGGCTGGAGTAACAAAAAGTCTATATTATTTTAATATAATAATTCAGGATTATTTTGTAATGTGAATATCGGAGCCATAAGTAATGATGAATTTCTCGGAAGCTTTGGATTCTCTTATCTTGGAAATTTTTCAAATAATAATAGATTCGAAATAATCACAGATATATTTTTTAACCAAGGATATGATGCTGATATCATAAGGGATAAAGACTATTCACAAGGCATATTATTTCTCTTCAATTATTCAAATTCTATTTCTAAAAATTTTGTTTTAAATTTTGGATTAGGAATATCTCTGATAAAATACAGATATGTTTACACACCAAACGCAGGTATTATTTCTGGTGGCAAAGAATACAGATACGAATATATCTGTAAAGAAACAGAGGCATATTATTTAAAAACCGGACTCGGAACAAATCCAAGCTGGGATTACCAGGTTATTTTTCCATTTGGAATTTCTTTTAGTTATAAATTTTAGTTTTCTACGGGGCTGTCGTTAGTATTTGATTGTAGTGTGGTAGTGACGCAAATTTAGTCCTTTGTGAATGCCACCGTAATTAGAAACAGCTTCATTTTATCCCGGTCCCTCCTCTTAGCATCAGGCCCCCGTTCGTTACACGCCTTCCATATCTTTCAAATAACAATTTCAGACGAGTATTTCTATCGCCTTTCCACTTCATTCCGTATAGTGCAAAATTCACACCAATTTGAATATGCTTACTTTTGCAGGGCCAATGGTTCTGCCAAGAAAGCATGTTACCACTATATCCCATCGAAATTTAGACAGCCCATCGAAGCAACTTTTTTTGAACATTGAAAATTCAGGCAGAACGGAATCACCCCGCCCCTTTCCAACCATAGCGATGTCATTGAAAGTAGCCCGCTCCTTCTTGTTTTCGCGCAAAGTCTTATTGCTACTTTGCAATTTGAATTGTATTTTGGAACAACAAAAATAATTACGGATTAAAATTTTTGCAGTCCGATGGAGTGGCTATCTCCGCCAAAAAATGTACGATAGTTTGCCTATGGAGTACAAAAATCAAAACCGACCGGGGAACACATCTATTTTAGATGCGCTCTTTGTTCCACGCGCCGAAACTTCAAAAGAGGACAGAATTGTATTAAAGAATCCCCGTTCAAAATTCAATTTATTTAAAAGAATTTTGGCGTTTCTCACCGGTTCTTTGATTATTTATGTTTTTACAATGGCTTACATCCAATCACCCGATAAAAGCTTAAGCTCAAATATTCAGAACTTCATCTTTATGGCTGTTTTTGGTTTCGGTTTTATCTATTACGCGTTTCTGTACAACAAAATTCATAAAGAATGCTTTATCGAATTTCATCAAGATAAAATTGTGGCGCGTATTCCGGCACCGCTGGAAAACTACGCGCAAAACAGAGCCTTACTTTTAGAACTCATGCTTTCACCCGAGTTTATTGAATTTAGTTACAAATACACCGACATAAAAGAAATTGAAATAGACTTAACTAAAATAATAATCCATCGAAAGAATGGTTTATCCCGGGAAATCGATCTGAGCCGTTTTGATTACAATAAGTTGAAAGCTATCAAAAACAAATTTGGCGAAATTCAAAATCGGATTTCAGCGCATAATCAACAGGCATTGTAGCCCGCGCCATCGCATATGCTTTCGATCTAATCCCGGCCAGGCCTTTGTTTACTGTGTGGGTAAAATACTAAATTTCACCGGAAAATTTAACGGCCATGACAAGAATTTTAGCATTAATATTAATCGTACTTTTCTCTTCATGCTGCGAAAAAAATGCAGCGTTAAATTTAACTTTCACCGGAGATGTGTTTTTAAACAGGGGCGTTGCGGATGAACTCTTGCTGCATGGTGATTCTCTTCTGCTAAATTCTATCAAAGCCTTTTCGACCCGGGATTATTTTATTATTAATTACGAGGGAACATTCTCCAAAACAAGACAACCGCAGGACACAGGTTACAAATTCAGGGCAAATCACAAATTGGCATCTCTATTAAAACTGGCCGGGGTTACTCACGCCTCCGTGGCCAATAACCATAGTTTCGATTACGGCAAAGAAGGTTTTAAAACAACTCTTAAAATTTTAGAACAAAACAATATTACCCCATTGGGCGTCGGCTGCCATCCCGTAATTCTCAAAAAAGGGAAAGACCAATGCGCTATCTTGGCGGCATCACTCACCACGAATAAGAAGAATTTCTGCCTGTCTTCGGCAGATAGGCTTAAAGAAAATGTGCAGCAATTCAAAACGCTGCACCCGAATACGCCCCTGATTCTCTTCCTACATTGGGGGCTGGAACTGCAACCACGTCCCGAGCAATGGCAAGTAAACCTGGCAAAAGAATTGGCCCGATTAGGCGCCGATGCCATTATCGGGCATCATCCCCATGTGCTTCAGGGCATTGAATTTATCGGCCATGTTCCCGTCTTTTACAGCCTCGGCAACTTTCTTGCGGATGCCTTTTTGCCTTCGACGGATGAATCCATTATTGTAAACATGAGCGTAAAAGATAAAATCAAGGCGACGCATATCGTTCCGATTTCTTTGAAAAAGTATTTTCCTAAAAGGATTTCACAGGAAAAGCAAATCAATATCATTCGACACTTACTTCAATATTCCCGTAATATCGCAATCGTTCGTCACGCGCACGCATGGGAAGTCAAAAGAATAAGCGATGTCGATTTTACAGAGGCGTCGAATCTGTGGTTGTTTTCCGCAAACGATTTCGTCGTGGCCATTAAAAAGTTAACTTCCGGAAAAAAAATACTTACTTTGCTGCACGACCAAGGCTATTCCAATAGCATTACCCTGCATGGCAGGTTGTCTGAAATCAGAATAGCCGATATTGACAACAACGGCAGTGAAGATGTTATTCTTGCTCTGCGCAAAAAAGTTAAGTTTGACCCTACGTATAAAAAACGAATAAATATTTTCTCATATCGGAATGGCAATTTGCAACCTTTGTGGCTTGGAACCAAATTCATCCACGATATTATTTCCTTTGATGTTTTAAAGACAGAATGTAAAAATTACCTGAGTACTCTCGAATCCGACTCTGCCAATCACTTTTACAAAAGGGTCTATGAATGGGATAATTTTGGATTCGCACTAAAAAAATCTTATAATTGGATAGGGGATATTAAAAAATGAAAACAAATCGGCACCTGTTTATCACTCTCGTTTCTTTTTTTATTTTGAGTTTGTTTGCATGCGCAAAGAAAGCAGAAAAATCCATTAAAAGCACGAACACCGAAGTAGCATCCAAAAAAGAAACGGTTGAAGGCATCGATAGCAGCGGCAACCAATCCACCCCAAAAATAACTGTCAATGAAAGCAAAGCCGCGTTGAAAAGATATTACGAACTTCCCCATATCAAAGAATTTTATAGTTGGCTGAAAATGTCGTACACGCCTCCTTCGGAGATGGCTTATCCCGATGATTTGTCAAAATTATCTTATGATGAACTGCGCCTGCTACGGAATGAAATATTCGCCAGAAACGGTTACTTATTCAATGATGGATTTTTACGAGGCTATTTCAACCGTTTTAAATGGTATATGCCCATTTTCGATGTGGACACCTTTAAGGTAGTCTTAAACCAAAAGGAAAAGAATTTTGTGGCCAAAATTTTAAAGGAAGAAAGGAAAAGGAAAAAGGCAAAAACCGTACCCCGGGGCAATCTACGGCTTTTTAATTCGGATCTGATCGTCAACTACAAACAATTCGTCGAGGTGCCCTCAAAAATCCGGGAAGATCTGAAAAAACGAAATTTCAGCATCATTGCCACAAAGAGAGCCATGCCTTTCTACGTTTATGACCAAAATGCTTACCAGTACATTCCCCATTACATCACCACCGATTTGTATCTCTTTATTCTGCACAAATATTTTTCCAAATTTCTGGAAAAATTGGATGAAAATTTTATGTCCGGCAAACTGACAACATTACTTCACAAAACCGCACAAAAGCTCTCGGAACTCAGGTCTGGCACTCCCGATGACACCTTGCTGCCCGCCATTGAATGGGCGCAAATGTACACGGCTTTAGCTTTATTTGCAGCCGGAGACAGTTTAGCAACCCCACCCCCAAAATACACGTCCATATTTAACACAGAAAAAACGCAGATCGAAGCGTTTAAAGGAAAGCCCATATTTATTCCGAACAGATTTGTGAGCTACGCGGAATTGGAACCACGTGGGCATTATACGAAAAGTGAAAAATTAAAAAAGTACTTCCGTGGCTTTAAATGGCTCAGTACGAATGGAATTGAGCTCAATAATAATACCCAGTTGCGGGGGATGATCCTTCTTGCTCACATCATAAAAAACACTCCGAACATCTGTCAGCTCTACGAACGTTATCTAAAAACTTTCGAAATGTTAGCCGGAGAAGAAAATAACCTTTCCTTAAAAGACATCATCAATGCCCTGCCGGATGGAAACCTGAGCGAGGTGCTTAACGAAAAATCTACGCGTGCCATCCGGGAGCAATTAGACCATGCGGACAAAAACAGAATAAAACGCGTCTTCGGAGAATCTTTTAGAACCAATGAACGCACCGTCAAACGTGTTTATTTCTTTTCCGGCACCTATTCCGTCGGTGGAGAAATTTTTTCCAGATTGGTCCAGATCGATCTCGATCATTCAAAAAGACCGTTCCCGAAGGGTTTGGACATCCCGGCCGTATTCGGGAATAAAACCGCGCAAAACATCTTGATCAATGAATATCACGAGAACGAACGATGGAAAGAATATTTACCCCGTCTAAATGAGTTGCAAAAGCAATTCTCAAATTTTCATAATTGGAATCAAAATTACGGATTCAAGGCCCTGCAAACCGCCCTGAGTTCTTTTGCCGAACATGACAATTATCCCGATTTTATGAAAACGGACGCTTATAACCGAAAAGAACTAAGTACGGCTTTGGCCTCGTGGACGCATATAAAACATGATTTGATTTTGTACCAGGAAAAGCCGTTTGCGGCGGAATGCGGACAAGGGGGAGGCCCGGAGCCGCCACAACACTACAGTTACGTTGAACCAAATCTAACCTTCTGGGATTCTGCACTGGATCTGGTTGATTGGCTGAAGAATCTTTTGCACTATGAATCGACTTACAAAGATGAATTAAATCGTATTTACAAATTGGGCAATCTCCTAAAAACGGTAGCCCACAAACAATTGGACGGTGAAGAAATCACCAAAAAAGAATTTGACGATTTGCACTACGTGGGTGGCACAATTGAATACATCCTTCTTGGGCTATTGGAGACCGA
Organism: uncultured Caldithrix sp.; assembly: GCA_964598255.1. Classification (GTDB taxonomy): domain Bacteria; phylum Calditrichota; class Calditrichia; order Calditrichales; family Calditrichaceae; genus Caldithrix. The sequence goes on from CAZRBA010000028.1 coordinate 11,637, forward strand.
TCACCTTCCGGTTCGCGAACGTTCTATGGCGCTGATCGCAGACGTTTATAGCTATAACAGCCAAAACTTGAATGTAGCCGTCGGGCATGCGGATGATATTCATGTTGTTGTTCCGATTAGAGGCGAATACTATATTGCCAGAGGCGCCGTTTTTTCTTATTATGAATTCGTAGGAAAAACATACACCGACGAAGAATGGAGAAAACTCATAAAAGAAAACAAAGAGCCGGAAAGGCCGGCCTGGATAAAGCCAATCATAACCGGTAGCAAACCTCTCAAGGGGCAAATGCAGTTTAGATATTAGGTCATTGCGAAGGAGCTCTGTAATATCGGCCAAAAACCGGCACGGTCGGCACAAAATTAAGAAACAACCTAAAAAACAGAGGGCTCAATCATGAAAAAATTTTTAATCGTATGCGCAATGATTGGCTTTTCATTTGCCCAGCAATTTCAATCTTTCAATGTCTCGCAATCGGATGCCACCACCTCGGAAAAAGCCGTTATCGTTGTTGATGGCTCGGATAATCTGCACATCTTCTGGATTGAAGATAAAAAGGAAGTGCACTATCGAAACCGCGTGAACCAGATCTGGTCGGACGTACAAACAATTTACCAAAGTGATACATCATATTGTATTTTGGCCATTACCGCCCAATCATTAGACGATTCCCTAATGGTCTTTTTTAACGACCAAAAAGGCGATTCCCATTTTTTAATCAATTGTGTTCTGCACAATGGCGTTTTACAAAGCGTAGACACCCTGAAAACCTATTCCGAAAAGCTCTACAAATTACATTCCGCAAAAAATTCCAATGAAATAACTTTGGCCTACCAAACTTCGTGGCAAGATGATAATTTGGTGACTCATTATGATAATATCGTGTACCAATATCGTTCAAAGGCAGAATGGACCATACCCTATGGCTCCTATTACGCCGGAACGGACTTTTTCCCGATTTACGATGCGGGCGATACCTTATGGTATTTCGGAGTCAGTTCGTCCGAGTTCCTTTATTCCTGCTACTTAGCCCCGGGCAGCACCCAATGGTCGGAATGGATGCCTATCCTTTCCGGAGAGAGCGGTTGTCATGCACCTTTAGCCAAAATCGATTGCAAATATAATCCATCCTCCAAAAAATTTAATATGGTTTTGATGACCGAATATAGCACATGCATGGATTGTTTTGATAATATGATTCTGTACACCGAAGGTTACGATTCAAATTGGACCGATTGCCAGCATATTGATCGCTACGGAGATATTTTTCAGGGACAAGGGTCCTATGCAAATGCTCATATTGAAGTTACCTCGGGTGGCGTACCCAAAATTTTCTACAAACTGGATTATTCCGATAGTTTTGGAAATGAAAAAAGTATTCGCAGGGCAGAACGCCCGTCTGGGAGCACATCCTGGACTATCGAGCCGGTTTTGCTTTTCACGACAAATGATTTCAATTTGTGCGCAACCGCGATTGATTCAAGAGACAGCGTACGCTTAACTTACAAACTTCAGTATGATGTGTATTTATCCAGCAAAGATGATCCATCTCAACTTAGTCATGGTGCGCTCACGCAGTCGGTCAAAACTTTCCGGCTTTTTCCGGCCTACCCCAACCCGTTTAATTCCGTCACGCTTATTCGTTACCAATTGCCCGTGAGCAGCAAAATAACGCTGCAAATCTACTCCGCATCCGGTAAAAGAGTAGCCGTTCTTTCTGACGGGCAGTGTACGGCGGGAGTGCATTCCGTGAGTTGGCATGCAGAAAATTTTGCCAGCGGCGTCTATTTTGTTGCCTTAATCGTAAATAAAAATCTTTCTGCCGTGGAAAAATTAATTTTGCTGAAATAAAAAGAAAAATCGACAGCGTTCCATCGAAATTGTTTACCCCCCCCTTTAAATCATAGGGAAGGTGCTCTCTCATTTTCGGGGTTTGAGTAATTTTTACAATGCACATTGTGTAATTTTCCGTGTCTACCTTAAAACTCTTACCCGGCACTTTCGTCGAAAACCTCGTCGTTTTTTTCGCAAAAAGTCATTCGATGCTTCCTAACGAAACTTTCATGACATTTGGCATAATTATTGAACTACAGATTGCAGATGCGCGATGTCAGCAACTGTTTCAAAGGGGCGCAGGGGAAAACCAATCCCCAAAATAATTTCTTTCTAATCCCCGCTATCTTGAGGTCGAATCTTCTATACGACACCAGTCACGCCAGGCCAAGGGGAAAATCTGTAATTCCATCGATATGTTTTAGTCTTTTTCGAATTTAGTGGCACTATCCACTATTTCATTAGGAGGATAGAATGGAAGCATTTTTATTTTCCCGAATTTTTCGACCGGAAGCGATTCTTCTGACACTATTCGTTTTTCTTATCGGATTCGCCGTACCAAGCAATGCCAAAACGTATTATGTCAACAACGCTGATTCTACGGCCAGTGACTCCAATCCCGGGACGTTTGAACGTCCGTGGCTGACCATTCACAAGGCCAATCGGACCGTCACGCCCGGCGATACTGTGATCATCATGGCCGGCACCTACCACGACTGGATTTTTCCCGACGCCTGCGGAGATTCTAACCATTGGATTGTGTACAAATCCGAACCTGAACATCAGGCTATTCTGGACGGCCGGGTCGAACTGAATGAGGTCATTGCCCAGGGGGCTGAATGGATTCAGGACAGCACCTACGGTGGGAACGTCTGGAAAATCAAATTAATAAGCAATGCTTTTTGCGAAGCATGGCAGGATTCCAGCCGTATGCCCTTCCCATTTCCCTACCCTTGCGATACCTTAGAATTTGCCGCGGGACGCAGCTTTATCGATGCGGACCGCTACCTTTTTGTCTGGCTTTTAGACACGATGGATTCGCCGGGCCTTCATAAATGGCAAGTTACCTTGAAAAGTGGCGTCTGGCTTTTAGGGGACATCGGCCCGATGGACAAGTATTTAATTGTCGATGGATTTCGAATAGAAAACTATGGTCTGGCCGGTGTTTCCGTGGGGAAAAATTACGTAAAAATCCTTAACAACAAAATCGCCTTTAACGGGAGAGCAGGGGTAGAGGTGGGCTTTTGCAATCATGTTGTGGTAGATGGCAATGAAGCCCACCACAATTGCACCGGTATCGGTTTCTCTCAGGGCTTTACGGCCTATGGCGTAACCGGTCACGATATCTACTTTACACGAAACATTTCCCATGATAATTATGACGGTGCCGATCCCGAACATTGTGGTTCCGATGGCAGCGGATTTATTCTGGATACTTCGAAACCGGAGGGAGGGGCCATTTTCATCAACAACGTCGCCTACAATAACCAGGGCAGTGGGTTCGGTGTGTATCAATCCAATTACGGCTATTTCATTAATAATACTTCTTTTAACAATGGACTAAAAAATTGGTTTATTGCAGAATGCCATATCATTGGAACGGGCAAAGGTTCAAGCAATAATTTGATTTTTCGGAATAATATCTTTGCCGGAAGGCCTCATCAAACTTCGGTCATGGATATTAAATATCCCTATTCCAATCCTCCCGTCAACGTACTTCTTGATCACAATCTCTATTACCAATTAGGTGCCGACTCAACCGATGCCCTCTTTTCCATTACCGTCAAAAGCTCTCAGGGCGAGGTTTCCCAAAGTTTTGATTTGGAAGCATTTCAAAACTTCTCGTTTCCCAGCGATACCGGCGATATCCCGTTAGCCTGGGGAGAAAACTCGATGGTCGCCTCTCCGGAACTTATTGACTGGCAAAGCGGTGGATTTAAATTGCATTCCAATAGCCCGGCCATCGACGCCGGGGACAGTGTCCATGCCCCTCCAACAGATTTTTACAACACCCCACGGCCTCAAGGGAAGGGCTACGACATCGGAGCCTATGAATATCACGAAGAAACCGGACTGGAAGGGAGCAATATCCCTTTAACGCCACACTTTTACGTCTATCCGAATCCGTTTAACGGACAGATCCGCATTCAATACGCATTAAGACAGCGGTCAAGGGTTTCGCTCGTGATCTTCGATCTTTTAGGACGGAAGGTTGTAACGTTGCTCGATAAAGAAATCGGGCCGGGTACGCATATCGCAATCTGGAAAGGGAAAAATTTTAATCGAAGCCCTGTCGCTTCGGGTATTTATATCATCCTTTTTAAGACGAATCTTTCGTCATTAAGTCAAAAAATTGTTTACCTCAAATAGGGGGAATTTCCAATGAAAAAAGTTCCAATCATTATTGCTGCTCTGCTCATCAGCAATTTTGTGATTTTTGCCGCGCCTATTAAAAGAGGCGTACGCATTTCCTATTTCGTAACCGATGCACAAATTGCTTTTGCCGATAGCGTTTTTGATTATGTGATGACGCCTTTTCTGAGCCAAAAGGTCAGAAATTCGATAAGTCATGCCCAACTGTTGCTCTACCGTTCCATACAAGGGACAAAAGAAAAAACGACACAGTGGGACTGGGATTTTATCAATCAGCACGAAAACATGTTTTGCCATTCGGATAGTACCAACCAAGGCGCCAATACCAGAATTCTTACCAAGTGGTACACTTATTTAATGGAGGGCAGAGACCTGGTCGATTCAACAGCGGCCGATGCACATTCCCACTGGATCAATTATTATGCTGTTACCGCTTCTACGCAGGTTCACGCCTATGACTACGACGGATTGTTTATCGACTCGGCCAGTCATTTATTAAAGCCGGAAATGATGTTAGATGGGGAAATGCCCTGGGACTATGACCCGCTTGAATGGCGCCTGGCACGTTACGCCGCACTTGAATTGATTAAATCCTATCAAAAGGACAAGATTGTTATTTTTAACGGACTGCACAACGGAGCCGGAGCCGACTCCAGTTTGGCCGTAACGGATGGAGGCATGTGGGAAGACTTCGCTTTTGACCCGGGAAACGGAAATTATAAAGGCATTCTTAAATGGAAAAGAGCCATCGACTGCATGCAAAAGAATCGGGATAGCTCCCGGTTAGTTCTTGTGGTAAAAAAGCCTGGGTTGATGCAGGATATGCAGGCCAGAGTATTCTCTTTGGCCAGTTATCTGTTGATTGAAAACCCAAATACCGTTTTTACCTTATCCGATTACGCGTACGACACCACTCTGCAGTATTACCCGGAGTTTGACATCGATCTGGGTAGCGCTACCGGAGACTTTGTTCAAACAGAAGACACTCTTTTTACGCGCGAATTTGAAAACGGCCTGGTAATTGTAAATCCCTCTTCGGTTTCGTCCAGGAACTTTACGCTCATGCAAAATTATTACAAAATTCAACCGGTTGGCGGCGGTTTTGTAGATTCCACCGGCGGGTGGGAAGGCCATTTAACCTACGAAAAAGTCAAAGCAGGAACGATTAACCTGCCTGCGGTTAGTGCCCTGATTTTAAAAGATACATCCGCTACCAAAATCGCAGACGAGCCATCTGGCAAACTAAATTTTCGATTGTTCCAGAATTACCCCAACCCGTTTAACCCGACGACAACAATCCGCTATTCTATTTCTCCTGCCCTTGCAATGGTACAAAGCACCGGTGCAAGGAGAGGCGTAAAAGTACAGCTCAAAGTTTACAACATACTCGGACAAGTCGTAGCCACTCTGGTCAACAAAGCCCAACGCCCCGGAAATTACTCGGTTGATTTTAACGGAAGCCACCTGCCGGGCGGGCTTTACTTTTACACTTTGCGGGCGGGCACGCATAAACAGAGCAAAAAAATGATCTTGCTAAAATAATCAGGAAAAAGGTACGCATTCTTTGCTTTTCTTTTTGCATGTAAATCGTTCCCATCAGTATATTGGCAATTATTGGGAAATTTTATCCCGTTTTCCCAATGCGCGGCTCCGGAATTTGATTGCTTGTGACTTCTTTTTGCCTTTCGCTGTCCCATGCCAACAACGGAAGGCGGACAATATTAAGGCGGAACTTTCACAACCAAATCTCTGCCGGGCCAGGCGCTAAGTCCTAACCTTATTTACCAAAACACAAGCACAATCCTGATCGGCATGGTTAATCCGCATCTGTCAATTGTGCCGAATCATTTGCAATGAATACCAATGGGAGTAAACATGGCCAAAAAATTATTAGCGGATAGCTGGACCTTTTTTACAGACAATGTCCTTTTCATCTCCTTAATTGTTCTTCCGATCGTCATTCCAAAAGAAATAGTTACAGAACTTTACCGGCACTCTGTTAATGCTGATAATTCCACCTTATTCAAGCAACTCGTTCCACTGGCAATCGAACTTATCACATATCCCATTTATTCCATCGGGGTTATATTCTACATTGTTTCCGTGCGCTCCGGAAAAAGGATCGATACCAAAACCGCCTGGTGGCTTGGGGTTAAATTCTGGTTACCTTACGCAATTCTGAACATTCTGGTTGGATTAATTATCTTCTTCGGCCTTGTCGTTTTCATAGTGCCCGGAATTATTTTTGCCATCCGATATGCCTTTTCAGGATTCGACCTGCTTTTAAATGAAAGCAGCCCGGTACAAGCCATGAAAAACAGCTGGAGAGCGACCAAAGCCCACATGGGAGTACTCTTTTCCGGATATGTACTGCTTTTATTGGCACTGTTTGTACCGTATTTTTTTCTCGCACTCATCTTTGATTTTGAAAGCAATTCTTTGTGGGGACTAAAAATCACAGTAAACATTATTTATTCGGTTCTCAGTGTTTTATTCACAATATTCACCTTTCATGTGTATGAGCTTGCCAGAAGACAACAACCCAATGAGATCGTTTAAGCACACCCCATTACCGAATACCGGCAAATGACGGGTAATTCACGGCTCCAACAAAATGCAAAGCCGAGTCCCAAAATCATCCCTATCCGTCACCCCGTTGTCGGCGACCGGCGCACGGGAATGTCGAACGTACCCTGCTCCACTTTAAGCGTATCGCCGTAAATATTCACCGCGGTAAACCAGAACGTGCCTTTCGCCTGTCCGCCTATTCCC
>CAZRBA010000029.1:0-7649 GCA_964598255.1 uncultured Caldithrix sp.
GCTGACCGATCATTACCTGCGGGCGAGCACAGCCTGAGAATTGATGCCTCGCGGTGGGCCTCGGGTATTTATTTTTATCGTTTGCTGGTTGTACGGCACGGGCAGGTGGTATTTCGGCGCATCCGGAAAATGGTAGTGCTGAAATAGGGGAAAGGGGGCCTTTGCAAAGAGTCGTTAGGATCATCCGAAATCGGCCTGAATGTTTTGAAAAAGGCCGAGAGAATTTTTCATTACTATGAGACAAAAAGCTATTGAATGAAAATATTTCAATACGATAGTTTTTTGGCAAAAAAGAAGCCATTTGCCATTTGCTTTCAAAAAACCGCGTTTTATTTCTTATTTATTAAATTTTCCATTTGTTTAGTGATAATACTTCTTGCTACGAAACTATTTTAATTTGTGTAAAAATATGTTATATTCGTTTGTTCAGATTCCCGCTAACGGAATAGCTTAATCAATAAAACCTGGATTCGGTTTTTTTCTTACTTTTACTTCGCATAGCATTTAGGTTAAGGTTCGCCATGAAGATACCCTGCTTTCTATGGGTAATTATTATGTTTGTTATCTTTGGAAGTGTTTCTCCTGTAAAATGTAAGCAAGAAATTGCCGTCCGATATTTCCCGAATTTGATGAACGGTGCCTTTAATATCATTGAAGTGGTTGACTCGACTTTTGTCATCGGTACGTACAACAAAAAACTTATGCGTTTTGACGGCAGAAAATGGCGAACGTTTACCCCAGCACTTCCGCAAAATGTTTTGGTGAAGGAAATAAAAGCTTTTTCCAGAAACAATATCTGGATTTTTTATTCCCTGCATAGATTTTATTACCATGATGATTGTTATCATTTTGATGGTAAAAAGTGGCAAAAAATTTTACTGCCTCAGCCGTTTCATTTAAAAACAATCGTCTTTTTGGATTCCATGCGTTTTTTTGCCGGAGGCGGTTGGGGAAGCCTGATTTTTTTTGACGGCAAGAAAGCAAAAAACATATCCATCCCCACCAATGTACATATTAAGTTCATTGCTCCTTTTAGTGATACGTTTTTTTATGCATTTGTCAAGCTAAAAGATCGCGTTAGTAAGAATGTACTTATGGAATTTAAAAACGGGCAATGGCGAGTTTTAAAGGAGATCTTATTTGATCTTAATTTAATACGATTTATAACGCCGGATTCGGGATACATGTGTGATTTTAACCAAAATGTTTTTGCTTTCAGGCGTGGAAGTGTAATATCGATAAAAGAATTTCATAGCAAACGACAGAGAAAAATATTCATTAATGGAGTCATAAAAAATTATACATACTTTTGGATGAAAGGTACCATTTGGCATTATTCAGATAAAAGAATTATGCCGGTCTTTCGCGTTCCTTTTTATGTAAAAATTTATCCGATAGATAACAATGAATGGTTTATTGTAAATGGATCAAGTTTTTTGTTTTATTTGGGTAGCAAACGAATAGGGGAAAAAATAACGCTGGGCCGTTCTATTTTTAAAATTTTTAATAGTATCATCGGAATAAAATTCATAAATCCCGACGAAACAATAGGTGTGGCGTGTTATAAAGACCGGAACGGAAAACAAAATCTCTATTTTACCAGAGACGAAAAATTAAACAGTTTCTACGTTATTAACGGGCACAGTACTCATGACGCTGTTTTCGAACACAATCTCATAGAGAAGGTTGTACATGATCAAAAATCACAGTTATGGGCCTGCGGAGTCTTTTTTGCCGATATGGATAACGATGGTGATCTGGATGCCGTAATGAGCTTTTTACGGGGCAGGTCGTTTTTGTTCGAAAACGTCGGACATGATTATTTTGAGAATGTCACCGCTGCTTATCATTTCGATGTATCCGGCCGGATTGCGAATATAGTCTGGTGCGATATCAATAACGACGGATATTTGGATTTTTTTGCCGGTGACAAACTGGGGAGATTGTACGTAGAAATAAACAACGGATTCGGGCAATTTCGGAATATGCGCGCGGCAACGGGGCTTTCGGACAGTTTGATTGGCTTTAATCCCGCGGTGGCCGATGCAGACAACGACGGAGATCCCGATTTATTTTTATACGGATTGAACAAAGCGATTCGGTATTACGAGAATACGGGCTTAAACCAGAAGACCCGTTTACCGGTTTTTAAATTGCGCAATGAAAAATCACCCGAATTAACAAGTCGCTTTGATTTTTTTACCCAGTCTATGCGTTTTGCCGATTATGATAACGACGGCGATCTCGATTTGATTTTGATAAACCGGGTAACTCCGAGCAAATTTTTTGAAAACGACGGACACGGTAGATTTACCGATGTGAGCGAGGAGAAAGGATTTAATCAACATTTGATGGGTTACGGTGCCAATTGGGGCGACCTTGATCAGGATGGTTATCAGGATATTTTCGTAACCACCATGGGTAAAAACTATATTTATTGGAATCATGATGGAAAATATTTTTCTGTTGATTCCTTTTCATTATGTTCGAATTTTTTTAATTATTCCATCGGTTCCGTGTTGACGGATCTGGATAATGACGGTGATCTGGATATTGTCTCAAGCTGTTACAAATTCGGCTATAGCAAACTTTATGAAAACATGCTTAATAAAAAGAATTTTTTAAAAATAGATTTGGACTGCAGGAAAAGTAATCGTGATGGCATCGGGAGTAAAATTTATCTCTATCGGCACGGATTCCTTGGAAAATCTTCCCACCTTATCGGATTTCGGGAAGTAACCACGAACACTGGGTATGCCAGTTCTCGATTGGCACAGGCTTTTTTGGGGTGTCCCCGCGGACAGCGGTTTGATGTTTTGGTTAAATTCCCCTCTGGTATAACTAAAACATGGCTTGGTCTTGAAAAGGGCCGTACCTACCTGTTAAGCGAGATGCGTTCGTCCTTTGTCCGACCATTGGTACACAAGCTCCTCGGCTTAATTGTCAATCCGAAACGCCGCGTAAAAACCGCACAATTATTCTATCTTTTATTGTTGATTATTGCTTTTAATATTTACATTCGACGGAATACCTATTGGTTTTACTCGATCTATTTTTTCTTCGATTTTATGATGGTTGCTGTGAGTGCGTTAACGTATCTGTTGTTGAGACAATCTCTTGGATTTTGGCAGGTTGCAGTTTTTCTTCTCCCTGTTTTCAGTGCCGTACTTTTAATGCAAATATTAACGCAATCCGTCCGGTTACGTTACGGCAACGAGTCCAGGGAAAAATTATTTCATTTAATACGAGAAGTAAATCACACCAAATCGGGCATAAAACAAATTAATTATTTGCTTTTTTTCCTGAATAATGTGGGGCGAAATCCGGATTTTAAAGATGATTTCGTTCGGGAGTGGCACTATTTTCAAACGAATACTCTGCCGTTTACGCGCAAAATAGCGTATTTTACCTTGTTGTGGAATTTTAAAATTGCACGAAATAGTAAAATTGCCTCTTTGAATCGATATTTTTACGCTAAACAAAAGATTGAAATAAAATCCGAAAAAAAAATGGCACTCGTTAAGAAAAGACTAATGGGGCTGAAAAATGCTCTTGGTCTCATTAAGAGAGAAGTCGAATCTCAATTTTGCTGTAATCTGTTTGTAACATTAAATGAAGTGTTAAATGTTTTTCCTGCGTTTACCGATTATTCGGTTTCGTTTGCAGGCAGTGAAGGCAAAAATATTACCGTGCTTATACGTAAACAAGAATTGGTTCGCATTTTTGAAAATTTGTTGCAGAATGCGCTTGAGGCAATGAGGTATCTAAGCGAAAAGCGAGTGGCCGTAAAAATCACCCAAAAAGCACATACCGTAAAAATACAGGTAACCGATTGGGGCGAAGTCATTCCCGAAGAAAATTCGAAACGAATATTCGAAGAAAATTTTTCCACGAAAGGGTCGAGCGGACTCGGACTTTTTCATGTAAAAAAAATATTGAATCGATATGGTGGCGATATTGTATTGCTCAATAGCAGTACTGAAAACGGGACTACGTTTGAAATTACATTAAAGGAATTTATTCATGAACGAAATAACCATCGTAATGATCGATGACGATCCCGTATTTTTACAAGGGTATCAGAAGGTTTTGACCAAGGAATTTTCGGTGTTTACTTCCGAAACTGTTTCCGGCGGGTTGGAACTTATTCGTAAACACGAGCCCGATATTTTACTTCTCGACATTTCCCTGAACAAGGAAAAGGAAGGGGTCGAATTATTACCCTATGTTAAGGAGCACTTTCCGTATTTGTCCGTAATCATGGTTACCAATTGGGATTCTTATTCTCTGGCCCGGGAATCCGAGGAAAAAGGCGCGGACGCATTTTTTCTTAAATCGGGCGATTTGGAAGAACTTAAGTTAAAAATAAAAAATGCTCTGTCTAAACATGCACGCGATGCGCTCGGATCGTTTCCCATTGCCGAATCGCCTGCTATGAAAAACGTACTGCGGGAAGCAAGAATGGTTGCGCGGAGCAATATTCCGGTAATTCTTTACGGAGAAACGGGTGTAGGCAAAGATGTGGTTGCCCGCTATATTCATGAACAGAGTCCGCGTAAAGCAGGAAGTTTTCGAGCCATTAATTGCGGAGCGATTCCCGACATGCTGGTAGAGAGCGAATTGTTCGGACATGAAAGGGGGGCTTTTACCGGTGCCTATCAAACGAAAAAAGGCCTTATTGAATTGGCATCGGGTGGTACTCTCTTTTTGGATGAAATAAAAGAACTTACACCAAAAGCACAAAAAACTTTGCTACGTGTTCTGGATAATAAGGTGGTCGTGCGTGTGGGCGGAAACACGTCGATCGAAGCGGATATTCGCCTGATTTCGGCCTCTCAAGTTCCGTTGGCGGAACTGGTGGAAGAAAAAAAATTTCGTAGTGATTTATTTTTCAGATTGGAAAGAATGCAAATAACGATTCCGCCTTTGCGGGAACGCCCGCAAGATTTACCTCCGTTAGTTGACTATTTTTTAACGGAAATACAGCGTAAAAATCATTTGAAAGAAAGAAAGCAATTGTCGCATGGCGCTATGGTTACATTGAAAAATTATCACTGGCCCGGCAATATTCGAGAGCTTTACGGTACTTTGGAAGCGGCCGTTCTATTAAGTCGCGGAAGGGAAATCAAAGCATCGGATATCCGTCTGAAATATGGCGCAATCGAACCGGGGGTTAATAATTACGATCTTGCCCGCAGAAGCGCAGTGGAGACGTTTGAGAAGGAGTTCATCCGTAATGCCCTAACCCGCAACAAAGGCAATATCAGCAAAACCGCCCGTGAAATAGGACTTTCCCGCCAAAGTTTACAAAAGAAAATCAAACGGTACGGACTTTCGTAATTTGGTGTAAATTTAAGTTTACATTTTTGCTAAGTAATTTATTATTTCGAAATTAAGCATCGTTTTTGCCCAAAATGTTTCTCTTGTCCGTCCGTTCCTGTAAAGCCTTCCTTACATATTAAACGGTTTTTTGTGTACCGGCTTTTCTAATTCCATAAAAAACAACAAAAAAATTAGTGGCATATCATTTGCAATAAATGGGAGCAAGTTCACCAGGAAGTTATGCCTATGGACTACATTCGATTTTTGGTAAAAATAAGTAACATCGTTGGCTATACACTCATTGCCACCATCGTGCTCAGTCCGATTGGGTTTATTGAAGTTCTGTTGGGGTATTTGGTGCTAATGGAATTGGAAAATGCAAAGGACATTCAAATTTTTAAAAACAGGGGAGAAAATTAATATGAGTAAAATCAAATCATCCGATCGATGTGCCGATTGCGTGCATTGCAAAGTATGGACATCCGATCACAGAAAGGCCACTTGTACTTTGTACCACGAACAAGGTTTTCACCCTGATCGGCCGGTACCGGCTAAGTGTGCGGATAAAGTTAACCGAAAGTATTGAGGAAAATATGCGACACTTTCTGTTAGTTTTTTGGATAATTATTCTGTTTGCCAGGTTTTCTTTTGCGCAAAAATCGACCTGCACAAAAATTCCCTACAAAGAAAATAACGCTTTGTATTCGATTACATTCGTGGCGCCGGATAGCGGTTGGACCTGTGGCAATAACGGGCGTATCCTTTTTACGCCTGATGGGGGACGAACCTGGCATGTGCAAAGGAGAAAGCTTACAGAATCGTTTAATGACATTGATTTCATTAATGCCCAAATCGGTTACGCCGTTGGGTTCGATTGGAAAATCTGGCAGGGAATTGTTTTAAACACAACCGATGGCGGTCAAAACTGGCAAACGGTTTTGCGTATGAACCATTGGATTCCCAATGCGGTGTGTGTACTTTCAAATCGCGTTTGCCAAGTGGTCGGAGAAAACGGATTGATATTCCGAAGTAATAACGGAGGTAAAGAGTGGCAAAAAATAGCTGCGGACAAAACAAACGATTTGTGTTTGGAAACCATTTATCAAGTGGATAATCGCATCGGTTGGGTAGGGGGCAGTCAAACGGATGAGCACGGGAAAGAAAGAGGGGTGCTTTACCAAACTACGGATCGGGGGACACATTGGCGAAAGGTGGACTTTAAACGTGTCAGTTGGCTGCAGTCGATTACATTCATTAATCCGCATACCGGATTTGTCGTTGGCTGGTACGATGATGATACCGCACAAAAGACGATTGCGGTAATTTTAAAGACCAGTGATGGTGGCAAACATTGGACCCGAAAAAAAACAGCCCGAATCGGCGGGCGACTTTACGCCGTTGATTTTTCGGATTCTTTGAATGGGTTGGCCGTGGGATATGACTATCAAAATGGTCAGGGTATTCTGCTGCAAAGCAAAGACGGGGGAGAAACATGGCAATCGCTACCGAACCGTCTCGCCAACGTGCCGTATGATGTGGTCATTCCCGACAGGCAATGGGGCGTAATAGTCGGTAGTAAAGGGATGTATCAGTTAAAAATATCGGCCGGATACGGAATCCATGTTGCCAAAATTTATGTGCCCGGGGAAAAAGACAAACATTAGAGTCCAACCAGCAATTTGTTTGTTTTTACCTGAACACGAAATAAGAACAGTACAAACTATGTGTTTTTAATTTACCAGAAGCTACTTTAAATTGTACGGGAGAAAAATATCGTTCTCCAATGCGGATTGTGTATGCGCTTAAGGCGAAATAAAACCTAAAAATTTGGAATACATCGACATTATTTAGCTTTTCTATTTCCCTAAACTCTTATCCGGCCCCCATAAACCAGAGCCCTTCTTTTTGACCCGAATGTATTGACAAAAGTGCAACTAAAATACAATTTGCTCAAAATCTGCGTAAGGAATTACTCATAAGAAAAAAATTGTTTTTTATTGATATTAGGATGATGCCTATTTTGCCGTTTAATGCGATTCCCGAAAACCGTAGCGGGGGCTCCTCGGGAATGCCGTTTTTGAGGAATTTGTAAAAATTTTAATGAACCTTCGCTTTATTATTGGCACACGAAAGATAAAAAAGAGATCGATTTTGTTTTGAATGGGAACGGCAGTGTGTGGCGGCCGAGGTAAAACCAGATTCCGCGCAGTTAAAGACACGTGTGTTGAAATATTTTCGGAAAGAATCCAAAGCCCTGCCTTATGCGTTTTTTCTGGAAATAGCGCTTAGCAAAAATGCTCCCTGTTTGTACTCCTGCAAATTTACCA
>CAZRBA010000030.1:0-66347 GCA_964598255.1 uncultured Caldithrix sp.
CGGAAGAAATATTACGGGTAATGTAAGCATCCTGACAAATAAAACAAGCCAAATGTCTCAAAATTCGGGAGAATTTTTGTGGCATTCGTTATTTCTTTTAATTGGATGGCAGGGGGGAGAAAGGGTTAAGGGTGTAAGGGTAAAGGAACGATGTATCCGTTTGATCATTATCCCTTGCATGGAAGAAAGGGTTAAGGGTGTAAGGGTAAAGGGAAAGCATACCACCCGGCGACCGGCAGCTTCCCCCTTATTCCTTTTTCTTTTTTCATTTTTTATTTTTCATCCCGTTCTATGCTGGTCTCGCGGATTGGCGCGGATTTTTTTTCTGAAAATATCTGCGAAAAATAAATTGGTTGAATGTCTATCTATTTGCGTACATGACCTCATTTCCAGAATACAATCTGATAAATGCATCTCCTTAGCGATACAATTATATTAAACGGAAGGTCTTGCTCATTTCTCAAAAAGGCTACCGGCCATTTTACAAAGTTTCATGGAATAAAATGCAGATTTGCAAAACTATTGCAAATCTGTCAAATATTTACTATTTTTGTTACATGATTAAACGTGAAATTTCTCAAAAAATCTTGGAGCTCAGCCGGAAGTTCCCCGTAGTGGCCGTTATTGGACCGCGGCAGTCCGGCAAAACCACATTGGTGAAAGCCCTGTTCCCCGAAAAAACATACACCAATCTGGAAGAGCCGGATACCCGTTTATTTGCGGCACAGGATGCGCGCGCTTTTTTGGAACAACATCCAGAAGGGATGATTATCGATGAAGCGCAACGTTTGCCGCAACTATTTTCTTTCATTCAATCCACTGTCGACCGAAATCAGAAACCCGGTCAATTCATCTTAACCGGCTCGCAAAATTTTTTATTGCACCAAAAAATCAGTCAAACTCTGGCCGGTAGGGTGGGCATCTTAAATTTGCTGCCCTTCTCACTCGGTGAATTACTGGCACACTTCAACAAGCTGGAAGATTTTGAAACCTACCTATTCAAGGGCTTTTATCCGCCTATTTACGATCGGGAAATACCGCCCACCGACTGGTACGCGTCTTATGTTTCCACCTATGTGGAGCGGGATGTCCGCCTTTTACAAAACATTCGCGATCTCGAACAGTTTACCTTTTTCCTGAAACTGTGCGCCGGAAGGATTGGGCAATTGTTGAATTATTCGTCGCTGTCCAACGAATTGGGCTTATCGGTCAACACTATTAAAGGCTGGATTTCCGTTTTGAAGGCCAGCTTTGTTATTTTTACGTTAAAACCGTTTTACCGGAACTTTAACAAACGTCTGGTCAAATCTGGTAAACTTTATTTTTACGACGTGGGCCTGGCGTCCTATTTGTTGGGCATCCGACACCCATCGCACATCAGCAACCATTTTTTACGGGGTGAATTATTCGAGAACATGATGATTGCCGAATTGTTAAAATACAATTTCAATCATGGCCATCATCTGGATTTCTACTTTTGGAGAGACCGAACCGGGCATGAGATCGATCTGATCATCGATAAACATGACCAGCCTTTATCCTTTGAAATTAAAGCCGCAAAAACGATTTCTCGTAGTTTTTTTAAAAATCTGGAATACTGGCAGAAACTCAGCGGTGCCTCGCCGGACACTTCCTTTTTGATTTACACGGGAGAACAGGAGCAGAGACGCAGCATTGCCCGTGTTTTACCCTGGCAAAACCTTACCACACCCCAAAGTTTCTTTTCGTAGTTTTTTGCCTATTTAGGCCGGTATTGCTGTTATTGTTTGATTTAGTTAAAGTTTAAGAATTTTGTTTTAAGTGCCAATGGTGTAATGGTTATCAGTGGCAATTTGTGCAGATCAGTGGGCGTGAAAGTTGAATCGTTGATTCGTTTAATTGTTGAATGGTGCATATGGTGCTTCTTCGGTGTGGTTCGGTGGCTGCATTAAGTTAAAGGTTAAGGGTGTAAGGGTTAAGGGTTAGCGGTGCGAAATCGTGCCGACCTATGAGCAATTTCGGTAGTTCGCGGCATTGTTTTACCCCCCCCGTAGCCCCTCTCAAAAGGGGGCTTTTTGCGTTTGGCGGTTTGCGGCCCTGCGGGGAAAAGCCGGTTGCCGAGTAGGTCCGATTCATCGGGATGTATCGAGGCACCGGCGGCCTTTTCCCCTCTCCTTTTTCATTTTTCATTTTTCCTTTTTCATCTCGCTCTGTGTGGATCAGTGGCCGGGGAAAGTTGAATGGTTGATTGGTTGAATCGTTGAATGGTGTTTTCGGTGTTTCTTTGGTGGCTCGATGGACGGAGAAAGGGTTAAGGGTGTAAGGGTTAAGTGTTAGCGGTGCGAAATCGTGCCGACCTATGAGCAATTTCGGTGGTTTGCGCCCGTGTTTACCCCCTGTAGCCCCTCTCAAGGGGGGGCACTTTGTGTGTGGCGGTTTGTGGCCCTGCGGGGAGAAGCCGGTTGCCGAGTAGGTCCGATTCATCGGTATGTATCGAGGCACCGGCGGCCTTTTCCCCTCTCCTTTTTCCTTTTTCATTTTTCCTTTTTCATCTCGCTCTGTGTGGATCAGTGGCCGGGGAAAGTTGAATAGTTGATTGGTTGAATTGTTGAATGGTGTTTACGGTGCTTCTTCGGTGGTCGGGATGAGTTAAGGGTGAAAGGTTAAGGATTAGCGGTGCGAAATAGTGCCGACTTATGAGCAAGTTCAGTAGTTCGCGGCATTGTTTTACTCCCTGTAGCCCCCCTCAAAGGGGGGCTCTTTGTGTGTGGCCGTTTGCGGCCCTGCGGGGAGAAGCCGGTTGCCGAGTAGGTCCGATTCATCGGGATTTATCGAGGCACCGGCGGCCTTTTCCCCCCTCCTTTTTCATTTTTCCTTTTTCCTTTTTCATTCTACCTGTGCAGATCAGTGGCCCAGATTCGTAATTCGTAATTTTTAATTCCCCCTCGGGCGCGGAGCCACTCGGCAACCCGCGGTTTTCCTCCTTTTTCTTTTTTCATTTTTCCTTTTTCATTCTTCCTTTTTCATCCCGTTCTATGCAAATCAGTGGTTAAAATCCGTAATTTTTAATTATCCATTTCCTATCAGATACAGACATACGTGCCGGGAACTTTTTCCTGTCTTTTTAATTTGAATATACAATGATTGTTCGATAAATTTCATCTTTGATAAATCGATATGTGAAAAAAGTAAAATTAAAAACGGAGAAAATTATATGAATCAGGATCCTTTTTATCAGGAATCGCTTAGCATTACCAGAGAAAATGCTTTGTTGCGTTCGGTTTATAACTGGATGATGCTCGGATTGTTGGTTTCGGCTTTAACGGCTTATTTAACCGTGCACAGTCCAACGGTTTTAAATTTGGTTTACGGAAATTCTATCGTACTTATTCTGTTAATCGTGGCTGAACTGGGCATGGTTGTGGCCATATCAGGCGGAATAAAAAAAATGCAGGCTTCCACGGCCAGCACTCTCTTTCTTTTATTTTCGTTTTTAAACGGATTAACCCTAAGTGCTATTTTATTAGTTTATTCCCCGGGTGCCATTGCCAAAACCTTTTTGATTACGGCTTTAACGTTTGGGGTGACCAGCTTTTACGGTTACACTACAAAAAAAGATTTAACCTCTTGGGGCAGTTTTCTGTTTATGGGTTTAATCGGTATTATCATTGCGTCTGTGGTTAATATTTTTATTCGTAGCACGATGATGGATTTGATCATTTCTTACATCGGTGTGCTTATTTTCGTGGGATTGACGGCTTACGATACACAGAAAATTCGCCGTCTGGGAATGGAAATCACCCCGTCCGCGGGAGAAGCGTACGGGCGCCTTTCTATTATCGGCGCGTTAATGCTTTATCTGGATTTTGTCAACCTGTTCCTGATGCTTTTGCGTATTTTCGGCGGCGGACGGAGAAGCTAATCCAAGTTCAATTTCACATTAAAGCGTGCGAAGGCGTTATTGTCTCGCACGCTTTTTTTATTTGCTCAACAAAACCTCCTCTGCCTGCCATAACCTTTTTGCCCCCTTACACGATTTGCAAATTCCGCACTAATCGCGATGCCTGCCTTTTTAAGCGTATGGCCAAAGTATCCCTTTCTACCGATCCCTTTTCAAGCCATTCCAAGGCACCATAATATGCATTCCACTCTGCTCTTTCCGTTTCGTACTGATTTTGCAAAAGACTGTTTTCACCCTCACAAAAATCCATAGCCCTTGTCAATCGCGGAATACCGATGTCCATAAATTCTTTGGCTTCCTGCAGTTGATCCCTTTGTAAAAAGTCAAGCAACTTAAAGGTAAATCGCAGCAACACGATCGTTTTCGGAATGGAAGAAATAAAACAACCGGTAAAAGGATCGACACGATCTTTGATTTTCCGATAATCATTGTCAAGAGCACGGGCGTAGGTTGAAAAATACAAAATGCGTTCATAGTCACCGATCAATTTACCGATTTCTGCGGCATTTATTGCTTCCCTGGCAAATAACTCTTTATCATGACGCATTATGAGACCCGCTTTGTGCAAATAGGCCAATGGCTGCTGATTACTGGTCATGGTAGAAAGCAAATAAGCCTGATCTTCCGCTCGGCCGATAAAAGAAGGAGTAAACGGTCTGAATCGGCGCAACGCCTTAATTAAAATTCCGTTCGTGCCGCCGGTAACATGCACCCGCTGCAAACAAGACGTACTACCGTCCAACTCGGGTGAACCGTATTTGCACATCATTTCCGCCTGTGTGGAAAGCGCTTGCGGTAATCGACTGAAAAAAACAAATTCATCGGCGTGTTGCGGCTCGCCCGGATAAAGAACATCCGGCGTAAACAGCGATTTTCGAATATCTGCGGCATTAACCAGCGCTCCGGCAATCATGCCTAAGTGTAAGCTATTCCGAGCATCATCTAGGCCATCGGCACCCCACAAATCGCTTTTAAAATGCTGCAAAGCCGTAAGCCCCGTTTCTGCCAGCAAATGCGTTTCATCAAACACCTGATCCAAATCGATTTTAAACGTAGCTTTGATTTCAGGATCGATGACCACCTGCCAAAAGGCGGCTATGGCTTTTAAAAAACTGTAGTGCTTACCGTAAGGACCGTCCACTCCCACGGCCTGCCACTGTAAAGAATCCCGCTCGTCCGTCTTCCCAAAACGAGCCGCAGGCAGTAAAACCGTTTGCACCAATTGCCGCACATCTTTTTCCGTAAACAAAAATACGCGCAAATGTTCAAAACCTCCCGCCTGCCGAATGGTATCTTGCAGATATTCTTTGGCAATAGTGCCCAAAAAAGGATGGGTAACCGAACAGGACAAAACAACTGTCAATTTTTGTTGGGGGGCAACCGTTTTTCGTTTTTTTTCGAAGTCCATCATTTCATTCAATCCGCGCAAACCGTAAAGCACCTCGTTTTTTTGCGCCGCAATGCCCAACGGAACGGGATGGTCGTACCAATATTGCTGGGGTTGGTCTTTATTTTCTTTAAGCACCTGTTTAATGTGTTCGCTAATAGGCAAACGATCGATATCCCAACTTTTCAAC
Source organism: uncultured Caldithrix sp. (assembly GCA_964598255.1). GTDB lineage: Bacteria > Calditrichota > Calditrichia > Calditrichales > Calditrichaceae > Caldithrix. Next base: position 5,518 of record CAZRBA010000030.1, read on the forward strand.
GGAACCGTGAGCAACACATTGGAGGTAAACAAGATTTCGGCAGCCGGATTGCGAATGGTCTGTTGAGATTTGGCCGTAATGCGCACGGTGCGTTTGCGGCGCAAACGGTCCTCGGCCAGGGATTTGTTTTGTAAAATACCCGTGCCTTCTGGGAAAAAGACTTGCCAGAATAATTCGATGCTTTGCGTCGTATTTAATTCGTTTTCGGATTTAACCAACTGGCGGTACGTTTCGCTTAGCCTGTTTGCAAAGGCAACATCGTGTTTTAACGTTTTTTCAATCTCCCTGCGAATTTCGGCAAGACCTTTGCGCAAGAATTGGGCTAAATTTTGCAATGGCCCGGAAACGCCAGGGTTACGTAAGTATTGTCTGGCATGCTCATACTGTGGGTGCGACGTGCCGGATAAGATACGATTAAACGCACAAATCAAGGACAATGCTTGATCTTTGAACGTTATTTCATCTCCGGAGAAATCTTTTTCTTCTTGAAGAATATCCGGAGAGGTTTTGCTGAGCACAAAACGCATGAAATATTGAAAAACCGATTCAAACGTTGCAAAAGACAAACTTTCCATTGGTTGCATTGCTTTCAGTTAATTCCATTTTGTTAACCGTTTTTAACCGTTCCGACCGGAACCGGGCTGTTGTTTGTTCGTTCCAAAAATAATGCTTTTTTACCACCCATAAAATTCGTAATAATTCCGGCAGCATTTTCTTGGTAAATAAAAAAGGCGGAACAACGCCCGCCCTAATAAAAACAGAAATATACTTACAAAATGTAGCGACTTAAATCCTCATTGTTAACGATGGATTTTAATGTGTCGGTAACCATCTTTTTATCAATCACAATTTTGTCCGTCTTCTTTTCCGGAATCTCAAATAAAATTTCTTCCAGCAAGGTAGACATAATCGTATGCAAACGTCGTGCGCCGATATTTTCGGTTCGTGCATTTACCATGGTAGCAATACGCGCGATTTCGCGAATGGCATCATCGGTAAAACGTAAATCCACGCCTTCGGTTTCCAGCATTGCCCGGTATTGGGTAATCAACGCATTGCGCGGTTCGGTTAAAATGCGCACAAAATCGTCTTCGCTCAAACTGTTCAGTTCGACGCGAATGGGAAAACGGCCCTGCAATTCCGGAATCAAATCCGAAGGTTTGCTCACATGAAAAGCTCCGGCAGCAATAAACAAAATATGATCGGTTTTAACCATGCCGTACTTGGTTAAAACGGAGGTCCCCTCCACCACAGGTAAAAGATCGCGCTGAACTCCCTCACGGGAAACATCCGGCCCTGACTTTCCGCTGGAAGGTCCGGCAATTTTATCGATTTCATCCAAAAAGACAATGCCAGAATTTTCCACACGATGAATAGCGATGCGCACCACTTCATCCATATCGATCAATTTTTGCGCTTCCTGCTGCGTTAGAATTTTAATGGCTTCCGAAACCGTAGTACGCCGTTTTTTCACTTTTTTGGGCATCAGTCCGCCGAACAAATCCTGAATATTCAACCCCATCTCTTCGATGCCCATAGGCGAAAAAATTTGCATCATAGGTGTCGTATCCGACGGAGTATCGATTTCAACCAAGCGATCATCCAGTTGTCCGGCCAAAAGTTGCTGCCGTAACTTTTCTCGCGTTCGTTGATGCCGCAACTCCAGCTCGTCGCCTTCATCCATTTCTCCCACGGGTTTGGGCGTGGCAGAAATAGGGGGCAGTAAAATATCCAACAAACGTTCAATGGCATGGTCGTGTGCCTTGTTTTCCACTTCCTTGGTTTTTTCCTCACGTACCATTTGCACACCTATTTCCACCAGATCGCGAATAATTGATTCCACATCGCGTCCGACATAGCCCACTTCGGTAAATTTCGAGGCCTCCACTTTAACAAACGGTGCACCGGAAAGTTTAGCCAAACGTCTGCTGATTTCGGTTTTACCCACACCGGTCGGCCCGATTAAAATAATGTTGTTGGGCATAATTTCTTCACGCAGTTCGGGCCGCACCTGTTGCCTGCGCCAGCGGTTGCGCAGTGCTATGGCCACCATTTTTTTGGCCCGATCCTGGCCGATAATGTATTTATCCAGTTCCTTTACGATTTGCTGAGGGGTTAACTGAGCCATTTTTTCATCTATTTCCGCTTTAATCATTTTTCTCATTTTCGCATCCATCATAGAACCTCCACGCGAATGTTATCATTGGTGTAAATACAAATATCCGAAGCAATACGCAAAGCTTCACGGGCAATTTCTTCAGCCGAAAGATCCGAGTATTTAACCAGGCTTCTTGCAGCGGCTAAGGCATAAGGCCCGCCTGAACCGATGGCAGCAATATTGTCATCCGGTTCAATAATTTCGCCTGTTCCGGAAATAATAAAAATATTATCCTTATCCATTACTACCAGTAAGGCTTCCAAACGACGCAAATATTTGTCCGAACGCCAGTCTTTGGCTAATTCCACTGCAGCTCTGGGTAGGTTCCCCGAATATTGTTCCAATTTTTGTTCAAATCGTTCAAACAGGGTAAAAGCATCGGCGGCCGCTCCGGCAAATCCGGCCAAAATTTTATCTTGGTACAAGCGACGTATCTTTCGGGCCGAATGCTTCATTACCGTATTGCCCAGCGTTACCTGACCGTCACCGGCCAAAGCAATTTGTCCGTTATGGCGAATTCCCAATATGGTTGTGGCGTAAATTTTCAAAGGTGAATAATGTTCCATAGTAAATCCTTTTTCCTTTCCTTAAAACAGTGAGCGTCAATAAGAACAAAATAAGGTTATTAAATCTTAAGGATCGTTTGTTTTTTCGTAAAAGTTAAACCCATTTAAAAATGCTTCAAACGGTTAAAAGCCGGTTTTGTTTCAAAAAATTACAGACCCTTTCTTAGTCGGGCCACCGGAATGCCCAATTGCTCACGATATTTAGCTACCGTTCGACGGGCAATGGGAAAACCTTCTTTTTTGAGCATTTGGGCTATTTTTTCATCGCTTAACGGTTTGTGCGGATTTTCTTCTTCAATAATTTCTTTAATGCGGTTTTTAATTTTACGAGTGGAAATTTCTTCGCCTTCTTCGTTTTCTATTTTCTCATTAAAGAAATATTTCAGTTCGAAAACGCCGTAATCGGTTTGAACATATTTTCCGTTAGCCACGCGGCTAACGGTGGAAATATCCATGCCAATCATTTCGGCAATTTCACGCATGGTCAAAGGCTTAATGTATTCCGGTCCTTTTTCGAAAAATTCCCGCTGTTTTTCCACAATGGCTTCCATTACTTTAAGCATGGTAATTTTGCGCTGGTAAATCGAGGTAATAAACCACCGTGCCGACTCCACTTTTTTGCGAATATATTTACGGGTTTCTTTGTCGTATTTTTTGCGGTTTAAAAGCATCTTTTTGTACAAATTACTAATCCGTAACGGCGGTATGTTCCAATCGTTTAAGCTGACCACCAACTTGTCATCCACTTTTTCCACAATAAAATCGGGCACCACATAGTTGCTGCGGGCATCAAACGAACCTTCGCCGGGCTTGGGATTAAGCCGCAATATCATATCGATAGCATCCTGCAATTCTTCTTTTGTTATTTGCAGGGCATCCATAATTTTATCGTATCGCTTATTTTTAAAATCGTCAAAATGCTCTTTAAGAATTTTGTAAGCCAACGTATCCTGTTTGCCCTGATCTTCCAATTGCACCATCAGGCATTCTTGCAAATTGCGGCTACCCACACCGGTCGGGTCTAAAAATTGGATTTTCTTCAATACGTTCTCGACCGTAGCTACATCGGCATCAAACATTTTGGCTACTGTCTCTAAACTGACGTTGGGATCCAAATAACCGTCATCACGAATATTCCAGATCAGATAATCGCCAATGGCCAGTTCTTGGGCCGTTAAATCGAGCATATGAAATTGTTCGGTTAAATGTTCCGGAAGAGTGGGTTTAAAAACTTCAGGACGTTCGTAATCTTCTTCATTTTTATCCTTGGGCATGCGTACCTGATAGGATTCTTCATCATTAATAAAATTTTCAAGATCGGTTTCGGCTTGTGCCTGCTCCAATTCTTCTTTGTCGTATTCTTCACTGTGATTACTGTTGTCCAGTAATTCCAATTCCGCCTGAATTTCTTCTTGCCCGTCATCGGAATGTTCCGCAGCTTCTTCTTCCAAATCGTCTGAATCTTCGTCGGTTTCTTCCCCTTCTTCCAGAACCGGATTCATTTCCAATTCACTTTTGATTCGCTGCTCCAAACTAAGCAAAGGCAATTGCAAAAGCGTCGAAAGAAGAATCTGCTGAGGCGTTAGGCGCTGTTCCAAATTCAGCTTTAAATTCTGCGAAATATTTAGCATACATTCCGTCCTGAAATTAATTGGCACGATTCATGTAAGGAAGTTAGCGAAAAGCACCGATAGTGTCAAGAATGATTCGTCTGAACAGGTAATGAAAAGCATATTTTTACAGCTTTTTTGAATGGTTAACTGATATGACATCCGGCGGCGATTTTTGCGGAAATCTTTGCAGACTATTTAAAAAGATGGGAATTTTTTAGTAAAATTAACATCCGAATGCAGGGAATTCAAAAACTTTTCGTAACCGTTTTGTCTGAAAAGTTTTGCTTGTGTCAATTGATGGTCACCGGAACTAATCGATTTTGATTCTGTCATTTTAACGTAACAATGGTCACCCCGGTATCGCCTTCGCCCCAGCGTCCCAACCGATAATTTTTAATTCCTTTATGCCGAGACAAATATTGATGAATCGCTTGACGTAATGCCCCGGTTCCTTTGCCGTGAACAATACGTATTTCTTGCCAGGCACTTAGTTGTGCTTTGTCCAAAAACGATTCCAGCTCCGATAACGCTTCGTCTACGGTTAGCCCGCGCAGATCGATTTCATTGGAAATATTCATCGCGGGCGAAACGGCAGGCGCTGATGCCTTTGCGGGTTTAACGGTTGTGCCCGTTTCGGTTAGCAATTCAATTTCATCGATTCCAACGGTAATTTTTACACCGTCGCGTTCGATTTCTACCGCTTTTTTGGAATCGAAAATCTTTGAAATGCGTCCGGTAAAATTATACGTTAAGGAACGTACCTTTTGTCCTGAATGCAAATCGCTTAAGGAGAGGGCCTCTTTGGGTTTCGGTTTCTCCAACCCGTCCTCGGCCTGTGCGCGTAATTGTCCCAACTGTTGCCGGGCTTTTTTTATCACCGCCCGGTCTGCCTGTGATTCCCTGATTTCACGAATAATGCGTTCGATTTCCCGATTAATATTTTGCAATAATTCGGCTGCCTTTTGTTTGGCTTCTTTTTCATATTTCTTTTGATTCTTTTTTAACGTGTCGCTGCGTATGCGGTACAATTCGGTCAAACTTTTCAATTCCGATTTTTTAACGCTCAACTCCTGAGCCAACTTACGGTAATGTTGGCTTTTTTGGGCAACATCGTTGAGCAATGTATCCAGTTTAAATGTGTCCTGTCCGGCAATTTCAGTAGCGCGTGCAATAATCGATTTGTCCAGCCCTAAACGTTGACAAATTTCAAACGTGTAACTACTACCCGGAATGCCGATTTCCAATGTAAAGAGCGGCTTTAATTTCTGGGTATCGAACTGCATTGCTGCGTTTTCCAAGCCATTGGTTTCGGCGGCGAATGCTTTTAACTGATTTTGGTGCGTGGTAACCAAAGTTAAAATTCCCGTCCGGTTTAAGCGTTCCAACACGGCCATAGCCAGAGCGGCTCCGCCCATGGGCTCCGTACCGCTGCCGATTTCGTCAATTAATACCAAACTGCCTTCTTTAAGATGATCGGTAATAAATTTAAGGGCGTTTACATGGGATGAAAATGTACTCAAATCGTTCTCGATGGATTGCTTATCTCCGATAACACTAAATATTTGTTTGCAAAGCGGCAGTTTTGAACCCTCTGCGGCCGGAATATGAAAGCCGCATTGAAACAACATTTGCATCAGGCCAATGGTTTTTAACGTTACGGTTTTGCCTCCGGCATTCGGGCCGGAAATTACCAGCGTATTAAAATTTTTGCCGGTATGTATTTGCAACGGCACCACTTCTTTTCCGTGTCGCTTAAGTAAAATAGGATGGTAGGCATCTTTCAATTCGATATAAAAATGTTCATTTATGGATGGCATGTGGCAGTCAAATTCGTTGGCGTAACGTGCTTTGGCCTGCAAAACATCCAATTCCACCAGCAAATCAAAATCGATTAACAATTGCGTTTCGAACTCGCGCACTAAACGACTTAATTGCTTTAAAATGCGAATTTCTTCCTTTTTTTCAGCGGCGTGCAGTTTTTGCAATTGATTGTTCAAATCCACAACCGGCATGGGTTCGATAAAATAAGTAGCGCCCGAAGCGGATTGCCCGTGCACAATACCCGGCACTTTGTTCACGGCGAATTCACGCACGGGAATCACCAAACGTCCGTCGCGCAGAGTCACATACTGTTCCTGCAAATGCTCTTCGTATTTTTTTATCAAACGATCCAGCCGGATGTGCAATTCATTATCCAGATGCTGTATTTCCTTGCGGATAGCTTTTAGCTCCGTACTGGCATTATCGTAAATACGACCGGATGGATCGATGGTAAACCGAATTTGCTGGCTCAAACGTTCCGTCGCTACCAACCGGCTTAAAATACCGTGCAAAGCAGGATATTTTGAGATCGTCTTTTCACCGAACCGACGTGCTTCGCCAACGAGATCGACAAAATTTTGCAGTTCGATAAATTCATTGATTTCCAGATAGCTTTCCGATGGTTCTATCTTATTCAACAAAACGCGAATATCTTTGAACTCCCAAATAGGAAACCCGCCTTCTGCCAAATAGACATCGCGCATGTCCTGAACTTCATCCAACAGACGCTGTAACAGAACAGGATCATTTGCCGGGGCGATTGCCTTTAACCGCGCTTTACCGTTTTGGGTAACGCATTTGGCTGCAACAATATCAATAATTTTATCGAATTCCAGTGCTTCGCGTGCTTTTTCAAATCCGAACATAATATCCGATCAATGGGGTTTTGGTAATGGAATGTTTCCGATAGAACCGCCTATTAAATTCTTTACGGTATCCTGAACCGAGTTAGCAGGAAAAACGGCAAGCATAAATTGGAATACATAGGTGGAAAAATAAATTACATAGGGCCAAATGACACTTTCGCCGGCACCAACCTTTTGCAGAATTTTGGGGGCAAATGGCAACAGCCGGACGATAAAAAGTAAGATACTCAAAAAAAACAAACTTTTAAGTAGACCAAATAATCCGCCGCCCAAACGGTTAAATGTTTGCAAAAAAGCAAATTTGATTATTTTTTCGAGGAATGAGCCAAGAAGCCGCAAGGCGAAATTTACGGTGAGAAAAATCAGAGCAAAAGCGAGAATTCTGGCACCGGTTCGGGGTATTCCGTGGATGGATTTCATCAATAAAATACTGCCTTGTTCAAAAAAAGCAAAACCCAGCAAATATCCCAAAACAAGTGCCAGAATAATTATTAACTCTTTTATCAATCCGCGAAAAACGCCACGAATGGTAAAATAAGCCATGAATATAAGTAGGAAAATATCAAAACTATTCATGAAAATCGTTAGCTTAGGCGTTCCCGAACTATTTGCTGTACTTCTTTACCATCGGCCCTGCCCTGAAGCTGTTTCATTACAGGACCCATGACTTTACCCAGGTCTTTAATCGAAGCAGCGCCTACCTGCCCGATAACCTGATCGACAATTTTTATGATTTCTTCTCTGGAAAGCGGCCGCGGTAAATAGGCTTGCAAAAGCTCCAATTCGTTCTGTTCTTTCTCGACCAAATCCTGACGATTCCCCTGTTTGTACAGCTCAATCGCTTCTTTGCGTCGTTTAACCGCACGCCGAACAACTGCCAGTACATCTTCATCGCTTAATTCTTGCGGACGTTTTTTAATGCGTTCGTCTTTAATTTGTGCCAGCAATCCGCGCAGGGTTTGCAAAGCCGCACGGTTTCCCGATTTTAATGCGGCTTTCATATCTTCCTGAATTTTGCTTTCCAGATTCATGGTTTTACCCAATCTATCGGTTCATTTCGGCCATTAATTTTCTCATTTTACGCCGAGCCTGGTTAAGACGACGTTTTCTTTGTTCGCTTGGTTTTTCATAATGTTGATGCCGTTTAATATCGGCCATTAAACCCGACTTTTCACATGCTTTGGTAAAACGTTTGAATGCTTTTTCGAAGGGTTCGTTGTCGCGTACTTTAACTGTAATCATAAGCTAACTTTAGCTCCTTTCAATTAGTGATACTTATTGCCGTCTTTTATTTAAACACGGGCCGGAATACCAACGCTCCCGACCCGATGTGCCATCTTTTAATAAGCATATTTATCCGGATGTTTAATGATATCGATTTCATATTCGGCGGGTTGTTTCCAAACCCGATGCTTAGCCGCTTTTTCGTAATATTGTAAGGCTTTTTGTTTTTGTCCTTTGTGTTTGTATGCTTCGCCCAAATAAAAATTGGCTCCGGCTACAATCATGGCGCTGCGTGACATGGCGGTTGCCTTATTTAACGCTTTAATAGCGTCATTGTATTTTTTGGCTTCCACATAAACTTTGCCCAAACGATAATAATAATCGCCTTTTAACCCGCGTTTACGTTCGTTAGCAATGGCCTTTTTAAAAGCGTCTATCGCTTCTCGGTAACGTTTCAGTTTTTCTAATGTTAAGCCAAGGATGTTGTAAGCTTTGGCATACTTTGGCTTTGTTTGTACCGCTTTTTTTAAATACTCCACTGCCTTTTTGTAATTCTTTTGCTCGTAGTAAATTTTGCCCAGTCCGTAATTGGCCTTGGCAGACTTGTCATTAAAGGAAAGTACCGCCTGAAAGGTTGCAATTGCCTCCTGATCCTTTCCTTCGGCAGCTAATAAATTGCCCAGAGCAATGTAAGCAACTTCAAATTTTTTATTTAATTTAATGGCATTACGAAAAGCATCTTTGGCTTTTTCGTAATCGCGTAGTTTTTTGTAGCAATAGCCCATCATGTAATACGCTTCTGGAAAGCTGTCATCCTTGGTAACCGCCGTTTTAAACTTGGTGATGGCCTGTTCGTATTTTTGCTTTTTTGCCAAATTCAAACCATCGTTATAGGCCTGACCGGCTTCAGGTTTTCGTGCTTTTTTCTGAGCAAAAACCAGGGAACTGCTAATTAATAATATCGCCATTAAAAAAGCAAAAAATCTCATGCGTTTCACCTGATACCTCCTTATGTAAATTATTTCAAATTTTTAATATAACATTTTCTAAGATTGCTATCAAGTTTCCTTATGGCTAATTTATTTATTTTGGCTTTTCTTTTGCTTTTTTTCCGCAAATTTTTTCATTTTTTTCTGAATACGTTCTTCAATGGCAAACATGGCATCGGGAATATTCAAATAACTTGTGGTTTTTAATTCCAAATTATTGACCAGGTTTTCCAATTCCTGCAATACAAATGTAATGCGTGCGGTTTCTTTAAGACTAACGTTTATTAATTTTTCAATTTTCTTTTGCTCTTTACAATCGTGTTCACACAGTTGCGCATAACCTGAAATGGTTGTGGTGGAATTATTGATATAATGGGCCAAGGTGGTTAGCACTTGGCGCAAGGTTTCAATTTGCGCATCAAGGCGCTCTTTTTTAATCTCTTCTTCTTTTAGTAATTGTTTGTTTTGGTATTCCTTTAAGGCCCGATCGATTGCATTGGGCAACATAACCAGCGTTTGCGGTGATTTTACCAAAAAATCATTTGCTCCTTCACGCAGGGTTTTAATGGCCGTTTCTAACTGTTGATTACCGGTAACCACCAATACAGGCACATCGCTATGTCGCCGAAAAACTTTAATTAATTCTTCGCCCGTGGCATCGGGTAAATTAAAATCCATTATAGCCAGCTTTGCGGCCGCAATATCCCCATCGCTTACCGTATTTTTACTGTGGCGAATAATAACCGGAAAATCAAAATTGTCCTCAATCATCGTTTTTTCCAAAAGCGCAAAATTCCGGTCATCTTCCACAATTAAAATAGCATATGGTTCCGTTTTTTCGGATTTTAATGCTTGCTTAGCCAAAATACGCTCCCAAGCTTTTTTATTTTTAATATTTTAAAATAGTATTTGTTCCGCAATGCTATCAGAGCAAATATTTGATCTCTTGGGATTCTTTAAATCGTTTCCCCTAAAAAAGCAGTGGATTAGTAGCAATTTAAGAAAAAATCATCTCGCAGAAAAGCAACGGTTTCATTAACGACTTAACCAAAAAAGAAAGTTTGCCATACAGAAAAAAAACCGATATGCCTGATACTAATATCCAAATTACAAGGCCGGTTAAAAGAACCGGCCCTAAATTCGCTTATTTTTTAACTCGTTCCAAATATTTCCCGTCGCGCGTGTCGATACGCACCACTTCCCCTTCTTCCACAAAAGGCGGAATTTGAACCTTTAATCCCGTTTCCAAAATAGCCGGTTTGTAGGAGGAGGTTACGGTTGCCGTTTTTAAATTCGGTTCGGTTTCGACCACTTTTAAATCCACAGATAAGGGTAATTCCACACCAATGGGGTTGCCTTCATGGAAATCCACATCAACTACCGTATTGGGCAATAAATACAAAATGGCATCCCCAAGCAAATCTTTGTGAATGGGAATTTGTTCGAAGGTTTCCTGATCCATAAAAACCAGATGCTCGCCATCTTCATAAATGTATTCCATCTTACGCGTTTCCAGTTCGGCTTTTTCCACGGTTTCATCCGGGCGATAACGTTTTTCCGCGTTTTGTCCTGTTTGGATGTGTTTCATTTTGGTTTGCACCACGGCCTGGCCCTTACCGGGAGTTATATGGGTTACTTCGGTAAGAACGTATAGATCGTTATTAAAAATGATAATATTGCCTTTACGTAGCTGAATGGCTTTTAATTTCATACATTCCTCCTGACTTTTTCCATTTGTTTATATTTTTCATAATCTAATCGGAACTTAAAGTTTTTACTTTTTTCTTTTACATATTGTTTATAGGCATCGGATGCAAACAATTTTTTTAACTCCGAATGCAACGGAACCATTTGTTGCCCGATAACCCACTCCAATGGTTTGTTTTTAACTTCATCGATAACCAAGTTCCATTCGATCGCCCACGAAATAACATGCAGCGGATACGCTTTTAAATCGCGTTTTAGTGCTTCGAACCAAGCTTGATGCTCTGGATTCAAATAATAAAAAATTCTGGAATACAAAAAAGCATTATGAAAATGATCCGGTGTATTGAGCAAACCGGCCAAATGCAAACGCCAAGCTGTTATGAGCATAATTTCGACGGCTTTAGAAGCCATTCCCAGTCCGGGAAATTGTTGGCCGGGGAAACGGGGTTGCTCTTTGGAAAACGATTTTTCGGGATTTTGCATACACAGCCATTCAATGGCCAAAGTTTCAAAATAACGCCCGTTTAAGCCAGTGCGAAACGGCATTTGGATTTCGATCGATTTGCGTCTCAAAACCGCTTCGATAAGCAGGCGATCACTTGCTTTTTTGCCGTCATAAATAACAAGTCGATGAATATAAGGATCATTAGTATTGATTTCAAAAATAAGATTTTTAAATCCCAAATCGTTCAGGTTTTTGATAATTCCGTAACGTTCAAAAGCTGTTAAAATTCCTTTTTTGGAATAAAATCCCAAAAACAAACCATCGGAACGTCGCCCGATATTTAGTTCGAACAAATCCTTCTCCGAAAGCAGGCCGTTTGTTGAATTGGCTTCTTGCAATTCGGCTGTAGTTAGGCGTTTGGCTATGCGTTGGTAACGCTGGGGAATTTTAAATTTCATGTTTCCTCGTCAGGTTTTGTTTTTAAGACAATAGGCAATAAAATCATAATACACTTCCCAACTTTCTTTGCCGTATCCGCCTCCTGCTAATACGATTAAGGGAATTTGTTTTTCTCTGACCATACGGTAAACAAATAGATTTCGATCCAGCATTCCTTGCCGGGATAATTTCATATCGCCAATGGCGTCCTTTTCATAAGGATCGGAACCGGCAATGTAAAAAACAGCTTGCGGTTCAAATGCTTTGAAAACAGGCGGCAGTTCTTGTTCCAAAACGGTTAAATAGGTCTCATCATCACACAAAGAAGGCACCAAAATATCCCGATTATGCGGCCGTTCAATTTCCACCCAGGTATCGGCATGCACGGAAAAGGTAAAGACATCGGCGTCGTCTTTAAAATAAAGCAAATTGCCGTTTCCTTGATGGTAATCCAAATCGATAATCATAAAACGTTGCGCTCTGCCCAAAGCACGAAATTTTTCGATGGCCACAGCTACGTCATTAATCAAACAAAACCCTTCCGCTTTGTCGGCATGTGCGTGATGGTATCCTCCGCCCAAATTAAACGTGGGAATGTTATGTTTAAGTGCAAAGGCCGTGGCCAGCAAGGTGCCGCCCGTTACTGCCCGAAAATATTCCAGAATGGAATTGTAAAAAATATTTACCGCATCCAAATGTAAAATTTGATTCACGTATTGCGGATCTTGTAATTTTTTCAAATAGATTTCGTCATGAACTAAGCGCAAATCTTCGTAAGAACATAAATAGGGTTGCAAAATATTTTTACGCGTAAGTAGCTTTTCCTTTACCAGCCGATCACGTATTTTTTTAAAACGCATGATATCAAAGGTTTGATGTTCGCCAACGGAAGGCAAACCGTAAATATAATCGGACGAATAGACCACGCGTACGTATTCGTGACGGAACGGATTCCACATTTAAATTTCGCCCGCCCAATTTTGATAAAACATACGCACAATCTCTTCTGACTGCGAAGTCAGATGTAAAATTTTGCTTAATTTTACCCATGCCGCTTCAAGGGTCATATCCAGCAGGCTATAAGCACCGGCTTGTTGCGCTTGTTGTCCGCATTCATACAAGTTCAAATCGACTTTTCCTTTAACGGATTGGCTGCCGATAAAAACTGTTACTCCCTTGCGAATCGCTTCTCGGATAAACCGAATCCATTCGGGCTGCGGAAAAGGAATGTTGCCCGAGCCAAACCCAAGTAGAATTAGCGCTTTTACATCCTTTTGCAGGAGATGATAAAATAAATCCGGCGAAAGCGAGGGTTGAATGGGAATAACGGCCAACTCGGGATTAAACCCGTCAACCAATTCCGGCGGCCCCTGAGCATGTAGCATGCGCCGGGTATCAATATCGATGGTCACACCGATTTCACCCAAAGGCGCAAAATTGGGTGAATCAAATGCATCGTAACTTTTAATGCTGATCTTTTTCGTTCGATTTCCGCGGAATATTTTTTGGTTAAAGACAATCAGCACCTCACGTAAATCCAGTGTAGCCAATTCGATAGCATCAATCAAATTCAGGCGTGCATCGGAACGCGAAAGCGATAAGGGACGTTGGGAACCGGTCAGAATAATCGGTTTGTCCAATTGGCGCAACGAAAAAGACAATGCGGCCGCCGTGTAAGTCATGGTATCCGTACCATGAATCAATACGAATCCGTCGTAATATGCCCATTGTTCAAATATGATTTTGCTAAGCAAATCCCATTCTGCTATACCCACGTTAGCGCTATCCTTATTAAAAGGCGTAATCACATCAATGCGGGCCAAGCGAGTTATTTCTGGCACCATGTTCAGGATATGATCCTGAACTTGCGCCGGGGCCAATATATGATCCGGTTCGGTCGGGACCATGCCAAAAGTGCCTCCGGTATGAAGGAGCAATATTTTTTTCATCCGGTTCCTTTATTCTTTTTTGCGATATAAACCCAATGATGTAATTTAATTCAAAATAAAGGATGGTATCAAATTAAAATGTGCTTCCGGTACCGAATGCGGTTCGGCAGGGCCGACTAAACGAGGGTGCGCAACGCAGGCATCAGAAAAACAAGCGGTTTAAAGAACAATTAATTTGCCAATCCTTTCCTTGGCCATGAAAAATTAAGAATTAATACTTAACCGGTTTCGGTTGAATGGGGCCATCCATTTTGCCGTTTACAAATTGATGAACAATAGGATGTCGGGTAGTGTGCAACGCGTTAAGATCGCCTTCGAAGATAATTTTGCCCATGTGCAGCATTACCACGCGGTCGGCAATGCGATCTACGCTTTGCATATCATGGGTTACGATAATGGACGTAACATTAAGACGGTCGTTCAATTCGTTAATCAAATGATCAATGGAGGCGGCCATAATAGGATCCAAGCCGGTGGTTGGTTCGTCGTACAGAACGTATTTGGGATCCATGATAATAGCTCGTGCCAAACCGACGCGTTTTTTCATTCCGCCTGAAAGTTCGGAAGGTTTTAGTTTCTCGATTCCGGGCAAACCTACCATTTCCAGTTTTTCGGCTACTTTTTTGGCAATTTCTTTTGCCGACAAATTGGTATGTTCCACCAGTGGCAAAGCAATGTTCTCGGCCACAGTCATGGAATCGAACAGGGCCGCACCTTGAAAGAGAAAACCGAATTGTTTGCGCAAAACGAACAAATCTTTTTGACCGACCATTTTAATAGGCACATCGTCGACCAGAATGTACCCTTCGTCCGGTTGCATCAAATTCAAAATATTCTTTAGCAGTACACTTTTCCCGCAGCCGCTGCGCCCGATAATCACCAATTTTTCGCCGTCGTAAATTTTCAGATTAACGCGGCGCAAAACAATTTTGCCATCGAACGATTTTTTTAAATTAACGATTTCGATCATGTTGTTTTAAATTCACCTTAAAAATTCGGAAATGGCCATTCATAGCAATTTTAGTAACCCTAATATATTTTTAACTTTGTAATTTATCGGAACCGGAATTGAAATGAACCAATTCTTCCCAATTGATTTTGCCGTTACTCTTACAGAATCGAGAAATAAATTCTGCAGTAAATTTATTAAGCATATTGGAATAAACTTCGATAAATTTGTCATTTTTTTCTTTGGCCCAATATCCCAAAGGCTCGATAATTTCAACATTAATGTCTGTATTCCCGGAGATAAAGTACCAAAATTTCTGACCGCAGTATTTAAAATAATCGCCTTTGTCAGGCTTGCGATCTTTGCCATAGCAGCAACCATTAACGGCGATAACATTCATTTTCGAATTGCTTGTCCTTAGGGTACGAATGGCCTTTTTAAAGTTTTCTCCCATTTTTGCGATCTGATTACTATTCCCTCAATTTGGTCCGGATTTAATATCTACAATATAGCGTTTTTCATCTTTATCAAATTCCAAATCAATTCCGGTAATTCCCGATTTCCATCCGCCATAAGTCATTTTTGCGATATAAATGGCCAACCCTTCCAACCAGTCGCCAAATATCGTTTCTTCATTTGACGACAGGGGTGCATCTACGATTCCTTAACCAATTTCCTGAGCCGCGAATACGTTTTTTGCTTTAAATAAAACAGAGAAATTTTTCGATATAGTTAATTTTTTCTTCCACCAATTTATAGTATTTGGGAACTATCTCTATACGCACCATCACGGCTTTTTGATACATATTAAATTTTTTATTTTTAATGAATTAATTCTTTCCCATGCATTTCTAAATTTGTTGGGCCATTTGCCGGGATAGCTGTTTTTTTATGCCAAATAAATTCCTATGTCCACAACCATCCTTATTTGCGCATAGCCATGATTAGTTTGAGCACGTAAGTACTTCACTACTTTTTCCTTTATATTTAATGCAAAAGTACCTGTCGATTTTAGTACGCGTAACAATTTTTTTGAAATAGGAAGGAACCACTCTTTATCCGATGAAATTCCGCCATAGGTATTTTTCCTTTGATCTGCGTAAGGCGGCGAAGTAAAAATCAAATCGATAGAATCATTCGGGATATTTTTTAGTACTTTTCTGCAATCTCCTAAATAAATATCTATTTTCGGATACATGGTCACTTTATCGTTTCTTTACGCTAAATAATAAAATTAAAACCAACGTTTGCAATTCATAAAACAAAATAATAGTTTTCAAGCAGCCAAAAAAGGCAAACAGAAATATTTTACTAAAACAATAGCACCGAAAGCAAATAATCGTTCAATAAAATCAAAGCCGATGATAACACAAAGGCCTGAATGGTCGCCTTGCCCACACCCTCTGCGCCGCCCTCGGTATGGAATCCCACATGGCAACCGATAATAGCCGTCACACCACCAAAGACAAAAGCTTTAATAAGGCCCGACATCACGTTCATTACGGTAAAAAATTCTTTAACGCTGCCAAAAAATATCTCGGGAGCCAAGCCCAAATTCAAATAGGCCACCACATAAGCGCCCATCAAACCGACAAAATCGGCAAAAACCGTTAGAACCGGAATCATGACAAATCCCGCTAAAATACGCGGCATGGCCAAATAACGGATCGGGTCGATGGCCAATGCTTCCAAAGCGTCCAATTGCTCGGTTACTTTCATTGTGCCTATTTCGGCCGCAATGGAAGCCGAGACCCTACCGGCAGCAACTAAAGCCGTTAGCACCGGTCCCAATTCGATAAACACGGCAATACTAGTAGCCGCGCCCAAATAATTAAACGATATGTAACCTTCCAACTGATACGCCGTTTGCACCGACGCCACTGCTCCGGCAAATACGCCCACAAAAATAACCAGAGGCAACGAACGTACCCCTATCTCCATCATCTGGTAAAATAACAGAGCGCGATTCTGCCACAGAACAGGAAAATATCGGATCACCTTCCAGAGCATTAAAAAAACCGTACCCGTTTCATGAAAAAAAACAATGGTTTTACGTCCGATGTGCGAAATAAATTTTATCATTTTAAAAATCGACACCTATGGAAATGTAATGCATCGGTTTGCTGGATTTAACTAAATCGTAGCGCCAGGCCACATCGTACTTTAAAATAAATCCCAAAAAGCTCAAAAAAACGCGCGTTCCCACACCATAGCCCATAACAATATCATTTAAGCGACCGTCTTTTATGCCACGGAATTCATTACTCCATCGTGAATCCCAGGCACTGCCGATATCCGTAAAAAGCACTCCTTTGATATTACCGAAACGCATCGGAGGAAAGCCCAATTGCATATAGGGAATAAACGGAAAGCGAAATTCGCCGTTAAATAGAATAAAATTATTACCTGTTTTCTCGTAAAAACGCGCCCCGCGCAACGGGGTAATGAATTCCGAAAAATAAACGTCGTAAACGGAAGTAAGCCGGATATCCCCGTTAAATTTACGATTCAGCCAATTTTGTTCTCCTCCCAAAAAGAATTGTTGCGGATTTTTACCGCGACTCATTCCGGAATTTAAGCGGAAGGCAAATGAGTAATCCATCGGCAATTTAAAATAGCGGCGCAGATCAACTTCTACAGTGGTAAATTCCGGGCTATTTTTCGTATAATGCGGCGAAACCATAAAATTAATCATACCGCGAAAACCATCTCGCGGGCCGGTATCAAAATAGTACCAATCGGAGGTATCGTAAACCAGACGCAGGCCTGGCAAAATACTATGCACATTTTGACTGAATTCATTGATTAAAATGTAATCCAGAGAAGAATTCCACCAATTTACATAAAATTCGGCCCGGGTAAACTTATTAAAGGGATGTGAAGCCATAAACCAGGCTCCGTAATTTCGATAGCGAATTAGCCCGTAATAACCGGACAAATAAGTATTGGCATAATTGAAGAGCATAAAGCCGTAATCGGTTCGGCGGGGTAAATACCAATACTGTAAATTTATGTAACTGTTCCGTAAATCGAACACTAAATTGGTCCCCAGAAATATCTTATGATTACCCAGCACATCGCTAAAAGCAATGGCCGTGTATCCCTGAAACCCCCATAAGGTATTATAATAGGCAGCGCCGTTTACCAAATCGGGCGAAAATTTAACCCGGTAGTTGTGGACCTTGTAGTGCCCGTCCGGAAATTTGTATTCGTTTTTATTTAAGGCCACTTTTACTTTTTTAACCTGTGTTCTGCGATCCATATCGGCAAAAACGTACTTGCTGTAATCGGTTGCCAAAGGCACTTTTACTTCCTTCTTTACCGTATCCGCAACAACCACTTTTACTCCGCGCTTTTTCTTTTTAATTTTATGTTTTTCTTTTTCCAATTCTTTGAAATAAACTGTTTTTTCCAATTTTACCGGCTTAAGGTCCATCGGATTTTTAATCATGTAAAGATCCCAACCTCCCTCTTCAAAAGAGGCAAAGACCAGTTGTTTGCCTTCTTTATCCATGGTTAGCTGAAAAGCGCCTGTAAGCAAATTGGTAACCGCATAAGCA
Source organism: uncultured Caldithrix sp. (assembly GCA_964598255.1). GTDB lineage: Bacteria > Calditrichota > Calditrichia > Calditrichales > Calditrichaceae > Caldithrix. The sequence goes on from CAZRBA010000030.1 coordinate 23,803, forward strand.
CTGTCGCTATTCAAATCCTGACGATAGATATTGAAAATTCCGTTGCGATCGCTTACATAAAAAATCGTATGATTGTCCGGAGCAAAAATGGGATCGGATTCGCGATACGGCGTATCGGTAACGCGCCGCATATTGCTCCCATCGGAATTGATAACATATACATCCAAATTACGGAAATTGTGATCGGACATATCAAAATTTTTAGGAATAGAATCGGAATTGACAAATTTTCCTCGATCGGAAATAAAGACCAACCGCTTTCCGTCCGGAGACCACTTGGGGTACCCGTCCGAAAAAACATCGTTGGTAATTTTTCTTAGCGAATCGTTTTTCACATCAAACACATAAATATCGCTGGCCCCGTTCATTTGTCCGATAAAAGCAATATAATTACCTACAGGAGACCACGAAGCGGAATAAATACCGTCCAAATTAAATTTGAATTGCTTGCTCTTTCCGGTTTCCAGATTGTAAATATAAAGGGCATCCTGATCGCCTGCTTTAGCCGCAAATACCACTTTTTTACCATCCGGAGAGAACCCCATACCGGGCGTGAGCCATTTTAATTCTTCAAAGTTTGTGGATGATTCTCCTTTTATCAGGCGTTTTACAATTTTGTTTTCAATTACATCCATTAAATAAATGGATTGCTTGCCATCCCGATCGGATAAAAATACCAGCTTATCGCCACGCGGCGAAAGAGCCGGGCTGCTGTTTAAATAATTTTTCTTCTTTTTATGGTTGGTCAATTGACGAGCAATTTCATCCGATTCTTTGCGATCGGCAATATCGGGCCAATATTCTTTGCGCATGGCTTTTTGCCACTGTTCGGAAAGCTCTTTCAAATTGATTCCCAAGGCGGATTTAAAAGCGCCTTCAAAACGAAAAGAACCTTTTATTTTGTGCAAAATTTCGCTGATTTTCTGTCGACCGTATTTTTGGGCAATATAGCGGAAAACGCTTTGCCCGCCTTGATAGGCCATATAATAACTTAAATAGCGAATGGGGGGCAAATAGCCCGATATGGTCGCATCCCTCAAAATCATATCGGCACGGGTATCCCAACCCATCGAAAAAAATTCGGCCAATCCCTCGGCAAACCAGGTGGGCACCGGGACCACCTGCCCCGAAATAATGGATTGCAACGAACCGCCGTAAAGCATGTCATTCATTACGGCATGTACCAGTTCATGATGAATAACATGACGTAATTGGGCATAAGAGCCCTCATAAGGAATAACCACGCGGTTTTTGTAAAGCTCGGTAACGCCTCCGACTCCCTCCGGTAAAAATTCTTCCACCACATTGGTTTGTTCAAAATCGTTATGCGATTTGTACAGGATGATAACAACGCGTTTACTCAATTCGTAATTAAAGTCTGACTTTAAATCCACATAGGAAGATTCGGCGATATTGGCTACAAAAGAGGCCAATTGATAAGCGCCTTTGTAAAAATAAACATCAAAATGCTCTGACTGGAGATAATGCCAGTCAAAGGTTTTATATTGAACTTTATTTTTCCCGAATTGTGCCCAGGCCGAAACAATGAATAGCAGCAGAATTAAATAAATTTTGCAAATAAGGCGCATTGTTTTCCTCCAATTAAAAAGATTCGAATCAAACTAAAGATATTCTCCGCAACTTTCAAGAGAAATATGGTTGAATATCTCACATCTTCCGATTAAATTGGAATAAATTACTAACGAAAAAAGGCAAAAATGAGTTCACCCAAAAGCATTCTTCTGATGATTTCGATTTTGCTTATTACAGGCACTTTTTCATGTAAAAAAAACCATAAGCCCTATCTTAAAAAAGAAGTTTTTTCCAAAGCTTTACAAGAAATGTTGGTTATACAAAATTTAAGAATTAAAGAGCCCGAAAAGGCACTTTTAATAAACGGTGTGCTAAAGAAATATCATATTACCCGTAAAGAATTTGAACGCACAAAACATCATTACGCCCAAAATCCGCAATTTTGGGAAGATGTATTTAAAACGATACGCGAACGTTTAAACCAAAAAAACAGCCAAAGTCAAAAACACCGTGCCAAACGATCGAGAAAATAACATAGCTTCCGTTACGCTTATTGTGGCCCCATGTTTTTGTTAATCGAAACTGTGCTCCGGGCCGTATTCTTAAGATTTTTCGTTTAACAAATCATCCGCCCAAAGGACAGCAGCCAAAGCCGGAATGAAGTCTTCGCTGCCTATAGGATTTAGTCGTTCGTTAAAATGAACCCCTTCTGGAATAAATCCCAAAATGCCTTCTTCGGTTAATTCCAGCAAAGGCTTAAAATAATTTTTCCACAACCCTCGTACAACTTCGGATTCATCGCTATATTTTAATTTGGCCTGCACAAACAGGGCAACGGTCCAAGGCCAAACTGCACCGGAATAGAAATGACCGATATCGTTAATGCCTAATGTTTCGCTTTTGCGGTACCCCTGATCGTAAATGGATTGCGATCGTAATCCATAAGGTGTTAACAATTCTTCTTCGATACGTTTTAAAAGCGCTCGGGCAAAGTTTGGCTCTGCTACTGAAAACGGCAGAGCCAACGGAATAATTTGGTTAATGCGAAAGGCTTCGTTTTTCACTTGGCTATGCACAAAATCGTAAAAAGCCGTTTTCTCTTTGTTAACAAAAGTCCGGTTAAAGTTTTCTTCCGCTTTGGCTGCCATTTTCTGAAATTTATTGGCATAGCGTCTTTTTTTGATGCGCGTACTAAACCATTCCATTATTTTCAGGGCATTATACCACAGAGCATTAATCTCCAAAAGTTTTCCGTAACGCAATACTTCTCCGTTTTGCTTTTTTAACGGCAACCACGATACGTTAATGGAACGATCCCCCGTAAATAGCAGGCCATCTTTATCGCAATAAATGTTAAACGTTGTACCTTTGCCATAATTTTCGATGATAAATCGTAGTTTTTCAAAAATGGCTTCGATAAAGTCAAGATCATCGTTTTGCTTAAAATAAAGATAAACAATATAAATAAACCATAAACTCAAATCGGCTTGGTTATATACCGGCTTTTCATTTTCTACCGGATAGTTTGTGGGTAGCAATCCGGAATCCATATAATTCAAAATATCTGTTATGGTATTTTTAAAAAGCGTGCTGCTCTCGGTTTTGTTGATGAAAACGGGTAAACAAAACAAAAAATAACGCAAATTCTTTTTACCGTACATAAAATCAATATAAATTTTTATTTTATCTTCGCTAAAAAGCAAAGCACGCTGAAAATTGGAACTAATTCGATCTACGGCCGGATCGGATTGTTCGGATTGAAACAGGTCCTTCTTGCGGCGTAGGTTTTCCTGATAATACAATTCTTCAAAATTTTTCAGATTTATATCCACATCTTCGGTGGACACAAACAAATCGAATTTTTCATACGGCTTTAATTCCACTTGAAAAAATCCCGGATTGAACAAATCCTCCTTACTAACGCCCAAATTCTGGTAATCCTTCGGATAAATAAATCCGTGATACCATAAAGTCGCCGTAATGAATTCACCTTTTTTAAAATAGATGTAAAGCTCGGGCATATTCGGTCTCGGAGCCCAGCGCACAAAAGAATCGCCTTGGTACGTATCGGTGTTTAATCCCTGAATTTCGGTATTCAGCTCGTTGCTAAAACGAACGGCAATAAAGGGTTTTATCACTAGAGTTACCGGTCGTCCTTGATTCAAAAGTTCGTAACGTACAGCCAAAATATTTTCATGCTCTAATAAAAACAAGGTCTTGCGAATGCGGCGATCCTCAATTCGATAAATAAAGGTGGGAAACGGTCTAAGTGAGAACGATTCTTGATATTGATACCCATGGGGATAAATGGTATCCAAATATTGATTGGTTGAAATCTCAAATAACCGATTTTCGACAAAAACGGTTTCTTCGAATTTAGAAAGCGTAACTACTTTTTTATTACTGTAAGCATGGGGAACAACCAACAGCCCCTCGCTCCGTCGTAAATTCATTCCACTGATACTGGATGAGGCATAAGCACCCAAAGCATTGGTTTCCAGCCATTCATAGCGTTGGAATTCATTTATATTTTGTAACACATCCTTATGAAACTTCATATTAAGTAACCTACCCCGTTCTTGATTAAATCAGAATTGTAAGATTTAAGAAAATATCCTTTAACTATCGTGACTCACATCAAATTAAACTTATTAATAACACAACGCTTCCCCGTCAAACGGACGAGCAAAAAATCAACCGAAATAACCGAACAAACACCCGATTTCGCCTGGTTCCCTATCATTGGGCCGTTTTCATTTTCATTGTTTTCTCCAAACACCTACTACACAAATAGATCACTCAACACGTTCATTCTTTTTGAGCATCGCATAAGTCAATTTTTATAGATCGACATAAAATTGTTCTCCTTGATTCTAATTTAATTAAAATTTCAATGCGTAAAAACAGAGTGATAAAAAAATTTTGGCCTTAATTTTAATCAAGCAAATTTCCGAACCGATGGCAAAACAGCCACGTAACTTCTCCGATACTTTGTTAAACTTTTTCGATTTAATAGGTATGCAAAATAAAATTTTCCTCGATACGTGCCGGATACAAATTGCGAACCGAGGCGTACCAATTTCCGGCAACTACCGCGTTATTAACTTCTACCATTTTTCCGACATAGGTATGATGCAAAACAATGCTACGATCGATCGTGGCTCCTTTGTCAATTTTTACTTTATGCCCAATAACAGCCGGACCGCGAATCGTTACATCTCGAGCGATCTTTACCCGATTTCCGATTAGCACGGGCCGGACAAAATTTTCGTTTATGTTAACCTTAATTTTGCAACGTCGTCCCACAAAAATTCCTTCCTGAATTTCGCTACCGGATATTTGCAAACCAACCGTAGCATGTTTGAGCAAATCAAAATTCAACTGGACATAATAGCGCAAAGTTCGCATTGGTTCAAAAATTCCCCTCGCTTTTATGGCGTTAATGTGCACGCCTTTTTTTGTTAAATACGAAATAAAGTCTCTGATGCGCAAAAAGGGATCAGATGGTATCAACGACTTGATTCGGGGTTCGAAAAAATAGCAAGGGGTCAATAAATTTACATTTTTATTTAAATGGGACTCGCGAATTTTATACAGCGCTTTTAATCTTTTTAACGAATCTAAATCGAGCGCATCGTTTCCTTTAATCGCGTTAAAAGGAACATAAATAACCGAGAGAAGCGCACCGGATTTTTTATGCTGATCGTACAACGATTTCCAGTTAAACATGGCAAAAATTCGGGCATCGATAAAAAGAAGGCTTTCTTGCAAAAACGGTAAAAGTTGCCCGAGACGAATCCATTCAGAAGAATTGGCTTGGTATGAAATTTTTTGTACTAAAAACCGATTCTCCGCAGTATTAATATGATGCGTAATTATTTTCGGATTGGTTGTCAAAATAATGGGACTTTGTGCGGCTGGCCAATTTTGCAATTGCCCCACGTAATATTCAAGCATCGGTCGGTTAAGTATGGGCACAAGAATTTTAGGTCCAAAATGCGTTAATGGCGCCAGTGAGTGGTTGGTTCCTGGCGCCCACAAAACGGTTTTCATTTCAATTTTCCAAGATGCTTTTTAATTTCCAGATAATGTCCGCGGTCTTCATCCCAGACAAAACGCGCTTCGTCCATGGTTTTGACAATAATCGACAAACCCATTCCGCCTTCGGAAATATTATTTAAAAGTTGATCGGAGCGAAGCGGTTTCTCTTTGAACCATAATTTTAGCATATGTGGCGATTCCACCAAAGCATGTACTTCTCCGTCGATTGTCTTTAAAAACAAATGATCTGTACCTGTAAGATGATCGGGATAAGGAGGAAGAGCGCCTTCAATGGCGACCCCCTTCCCCCAATCGGGAAAACGAATAATCAACTGAGAAGCATCAATCTCAAATTCAATTTCGATTAAGGCATTATCCGGAACGGGAGTATGCTTAATTACATTAACAAACGCCTCATTTAGGGTAGAACGTAACCTTCGCGAAAACACCGAACGTTCCTGTTCATTCAATTCAAAGCGTTTGATTAATAAATCGGCAAAGCTTTCGACCGTAGCCAAATAGTGAATATCCGACGGAACGGATAAGATAATTTTGCGATTCATTTTAAAAACTATTCACCGCTTCTTGCTCGTTTTTAAAAATATCAAAAATCCGGTACAAACGCGTTAGTTCGAACATGGCTTGTACCGGTTGCTGCAAACCTACGATTTTCAAATCGCCGCCTTTCATGGTGGCTTTTTTCAATCCGGCTACCAAGGCACCCAAAAAAGAACTGTCTACAAATTCACATTGGCTTAAATTCACCAATACTTTGTCGCTATTTTCATCAATTTGCTTCAGTAAATCTTCTTTAAATTTTCCGGCAAATTCTACGGTTGCCCGTTTGTTTTGAATACGGGCGATTAAAACATCCTTATCCATCTGGAACGAATAGTTCATGTAAAAACCCCTTTAATTTATTATGACTTTATTTTTTGCCTATCATTTTTTGCAAATAATATAACGGATCTTCCGGCAATTCCACATTAAATACGGATTTGAATCGACGAATGTCAGCCGTAAATTTTACCACTTCCGCGCTACGTGGCGGCTCAACCACTATTTTGTTGTTGGTGCCGGTTAATTCCATAATACGTTCGGCCAAATCGAATAATGTCGTTTGTTTGCCAGAACCCACATTGGTAGGAGCCTTAGTAGCAGGGCCATTAACCATGGCCTGAATTAATGCCTGTACTACAATTTCGATCGAAACAAAATCGATCACTTGTTTGCCGCCGTAAACGTGAATATCTTCACCGCGGGCAATATTATTTAAAAATATGGGAATAACCCTATCAAAATCGCGTTCGCCGTAAACATTGGCCAGTCGAAAAATTACGGTTTCAAAGGCATTCATATTTTGGAACACCTGACAGTATTTTTCGCCTGCCACCTTGCTTGCCCCATAGGTATTCTTAGAATCCAACGGATGTTTTTCATCCACCGGTAAATATTGGGCTTCGCCGTAAGCCTCGCGCGATGAGGTAAAAATAACCCGCTGTACTCCCGATTCGCGGGCGGCCTTTAAAACATTAAAAGTGCCAAGTACATTCGTATTAAATGAATAATCGATATTTTGCACCGCCCCCATTACGTTGGATTGGGCTGCCAAATGATACACAATATCGCAGCCGTTGAAAATATCTTTAATTCGTTCGTAGTAGCGAATATCTTCTTGATAAAATTCAATGGTTTTGTTTTTCAAATGCGATGCAATATTTTCTTTTTTGCCGCGGAACAAATTATCCAGCACGCGCACCGAATGGCCCTCCGAAACCAATCGATCCACCAAATGACTGCCGATAAATCCTGCTCCGCCGGTAACCAAAATTGTCATGCATCTACCTTTCCGACTTAATTTTTTCCCTAAAAATCCGTTCGATCAGCCGCCGCAAAGTTTCGATTATCGTCGGTTTTCAAAGAAAAATTAGCCACATCGAACCATAATAAATTGGGCATCGAGCATGCCTAAAATAAAAAAACGAGTAATAAATTCAAAAATTCACAAAAAAGCGCGCTAATTATTTGCTTTGATTTTTTTATTATAATAAATTCTGACCTTGTTTTAAAATGTTTCATGGAAAATGACTTAAAATAAGGAAGCGACGTATGGATGGTTTTTACATTGCCTTAATATTTTTGGTTGTGGGCGTTGTAATGGTTAGCATAACCATACTCATCTCCCGAATTATCCAGCCGCGAAAAGATTACCCGCAAAAATATCTTACTTACGAATGCGGTGAATTACCGATCGGTAAAGCTTGGATTCGTTTTAACAACCGTTTTTATGTTATAGCTTTAATGTTTATCATATTTGACGTTGAAATTATTTTTATGTTCCCTTGGGCCGTAGCTTTTAACAAAATCGGCATGCTTGCTTTTGTCGAAATGTTCATATTCATTGCAGTTTTGTTAGTCGGACTGGCTTATGTTTGGGCAAAGGGCGATCTGCAATGGGTCAAACCGCGCCCGAGATTGGAGCACCTACCTAAACCGAAAGGAAAATAGTTATGAGCGATCCCAAAGAGACCGTTGATACAATAGATTCCCTCGATCCCGCCATTAGAGACAATGTCATTTTTTCCACTTTAGATAAATTATTTGCTTGGGCACGGCAAGGATCTCCGTGGCCCATCACATTCGGTTTGGCCTGTTGCGCCATCGAAATGATGGCTACAGGTGCATCTCGTTTCGATTTGGATCGTCTGGGGGTGTTTTTTCGACCCAGCCCGCGCCAATCGGATGTGATGATTGTTTCGGGAACGGTTACCATGAAAATGGCTCCCTTGCTCCGTCGGTTATACGAGCAAATGCCCGAACCCAAGTACGTTATTTCCATGGGCAGTTGTGCTAATAGCGGCGGGCCGTATTGGCAATTCGGATACCATGTTTTAAAGGGGGTGGATCAAATCGTACCCGTAGATGTTTACGTTCCTGGTTGTCCTCCGCGGCCGGAAGCGCTGATTCAGGGCATTTACGAATTAAAGGAAAAAATCAAAAACGAACGCATCCTCTCCAAAAAAGGGAAATAAACTATGGAAGCCAAAGACATTCATCAAAAATTAAAAGACAAATTTCAGGATGCCATCTTGGAATTCAACGAGGAAGTATTGCAACCGTATGTTGTAGTTGCGCCGGATAAAACGGATGAAATCGCCGAATTTTTACGGGATGACGCCGACCTTCAGTTCGATTATCTGAATTCGGTTTCTGGTTTGGATTTGGGCGAAAACTTGGGGGTGGTTTACCACCTGTATTCCATGACTAAAAAACACAAAATTGTAATCAAAACGGAAGTACCCAAAGAAAAACCGGATGTAAAAACGGTTTCGCATATCTGGCGTACGGCCGATTGGCACGAACGCGAAGCCTACGATTTGTTAGGTATTAACTTTGTAAATCATCCCGATTTACGCAGAATTCTGCTTCCCGACGACTGGGAGGGTCATCCCCTGCGTAAAGATTACGTGCCGCAAGAATCATGGCATGGAATTCCGACGACACTAAAAAAGGAAGAGAAAGATGACCAACAGCAATAATTTTCCTGAAGCACGATACGAATTAGTAAATCCCGATCCGTTAAAAACGGACGAATATGTATTAAATATGGGGCCTCAGCACCCCAGTACGCATGGTGTTTTACGCGTTTTGCTCAAAACAGACGGCGAAATCATAGAAAGCGCCACTCCTTATATCGGCTATTTACACCGTACCTTTGAAAAACACGCCGAATACATGACCTGGCCGCAAATTGTTCCCTATGTGGACCGGATGGATTATCTTGCTTCTATGAACAACGATTTGGGCTATGCCTTGGCCGTCGAAAAATTAATAGGTTTGGAAGTTAACGAACGCGCCCAGTATCTTCGTGTTATTGTGGCCGAGCTCAATCGTATTGCCAGCCATTTGGTGTTTTTAGGTACCTACGGTTTGGATGTCGGCGCGTTTACTCCTTTTCTTTACGCCTTTCGCGAACGTGAACGCATTGTGGATCTTTTCGAAGAAATTTCCGGTGCCCGCTTGTTGTACAATTACATTTGGATTGGCGGCGTAGCCTGGGATGCACCGGAAGGTTGGTTGGATCGCGTGGATGATTTTCTGGATTATTTCAACCCCAAAATAAAGGAATACAACGATCTGCTTTCTTACAATAAAATTTTTATTGAACGCACGGCCAATGTGGGTGTTATTCCGGCCGATCTGGCCATCAATTACGGTTTAAGCGGGCCCAGCTTACGCGGTTCCGGCGTAAAATTCGATTTGCGCAAAGACGACCCCTATTGTATTTACGACCGCTTTGAATTTGAAGCGTGCGTTGGTAGCGGACTAAAAGGCACTGTGGGCGATACCTGGGATCGCTACTTTGTGCGCATTCAGGAAATGGTCGAATCCGTTAAAATTATTCGGCAGGCCTTAAAACAAATTCCTGACGGTGATCCCAAAGAAACCGTCCCCAAAAACGTCCGTGTACCCAAGGGTGAAATTTATTTCCGTTCCGAAACACCTCGGGGTGAGCTGGGATATTACATCGTTTCCAACGGTGGCAAAAATCCCGTACGCGTTAAAGTACGGGCCCCGGCCTTTAGTAATTTAAGTATTATTCAGGCCATTGCTCCGGGCTTGATGGTTGCCGATTTGGTAGCCACACTCGGTAGTTTGGATATCGTACTTGGAGAAATAGATCGCTAACGAAATCATGAGGATACTATGGAACCATTATTGAAATTTGCTCTGGACCTGTTTCCGGGTCTTTCACAATTACCTCATTGGATATTTGTTACTCTTGTTGGCGTGGTGGCGGCTGCCGTTCTTTTTGGCTTTACTTCTGTTTTTGCCCTGTTTGCCATTTGGCTGGAACGCAAAGTTTCTGCCCACATGCAAGACCGATTGGGCCCGATGGAAGTAGGCGGATGGCACGGCTGGGCCCAACCCATTGCCGACGCTTTAAAACTATTAATGAAAGAAGACATCATTCCGGAAAATGCTGACCGTCCCTTATTTAAAATGGCTCCGGCCATTGTTTTCGGAGCGGCTTTGGCTACTTTTGCCGTTATTCCCTGGAGCCGCAGTTTTATTCCATCGGATTTGAATGTCGGCTTGCTTTACATTCTTTCCATTTCATCTCTGGGTGTCATTGCCATATTAATGGGTGGTTGGGCCTCCAACAACAAATGGTCGCTTTACGGCGCCATGCGTTCTGCCGCCCAAATCGTTTCGTACGAAATTCCCATTAGCTTGTCGCTTATTACCGTAATTTTAATTAGCGGAACATTAAGCATGCAGGGTATTGTGCACGGTCAGGAAGGCAACATATTTTCCTGGAATATTTTTCGATATTTACCCTTTATGTTTATTGCTTTTGTCATCTATTTTATTGCCTCTTTGGCCGAGGTAAACCGTACGCCTTTCGATCTGCCGGAAGCCGAGTCGGAATTGGTTGCCGGTTTTCATACCGAATATTCGGGAATGCGTTTCGCCTTTTTCTTTTTAGCCGAATACACCAATATGTTTGTCGTTTCTGCCATTGCCACAGTGGCTTTTTTAGGTGGCTGGTTACCACCTTTCGAATTTCTCGGATTTATTCCGGGTCCGTTCTGGCTGTTCGGTAAGGCCATTTTTCTGGTTTTCGTACAAATGTGGTTGCGCTGGACCTTACCTCGTTTACGCGTTGACCAGCTTATGTACACGTCATGGAAAGTGTTAACACCGTTTTCGTTTGCTCTGATTATAATTGTAAGTTTTTGGCGAGTGCTAACTCTCTAAAAAAGGATTGTTCCCATGAGACAATATTTTAAAAACATATACGATGCCATTGCTACCATTCTGATCGGAATGTGGGTCACCTTTCGCCATTTGTTCGTGCCCGCGGTTACCGTGCAATACCCCCACGAAAAGGTAGAGCTTCCCCAACGTTCGCGCATGCGCCTTTTCGTAAACATTGACGATTGTATTGGTTGCCGTCAGTGCGAACGCGCCTGTCCGGTCGATTGTATTGAAATCGATTTGATTAAAGCCAGTAAAGACGAAGATTTGGGGCTTACTTCCAATGGCAAAAAGAAGCCGTTTCATGTCATTAAATTCGATATCGATATGTCCAAATGCTGCTATTGTAACCTGTGTACCTTCCCCTGCCCAACGGAATGTATTTACATGACCCCCGAATACGAATTTTCCGTTTACGATCGCGACGAGCTGATTTATCATTTCTCCAATTACAGCGCGGAAGAAGCACAGGAATTAATGCGCAAAGAAGAAGAGCGCAAAGCGGCTTTGGCCAAAGCACGAGAAGCAAAAAATCCCAGTCAGGGAAATTAAAAATTCCAAGGTAACCCGTAATCAAAAAGATTTTGAGAAAAGCGGAGACAATTGAATGGAAATGCAGGAAGTTTTGTTTTATGCCATAGCGGCTTTTACCGTTATTTCAGCAGGTATTGTCGCTTTTTCTAACAAAATTATTTACTCGGCCTTTGCCTTGCTGTTTACTTTTTTCGGGTTTGCAGGGTTGTATGTTTATTTGAGTGCCGATTTTTTGGCCGTTACCCAAATTATTATTTATGTAGGCGGTATTTTGGTGTTGATTTTGTTCGGCGTTTTAATGACGCAAAAAATTTATGACACCAAGGCGCTTACGGCCCACAATTCGCTATGGCTTAGTGTGGGCGGCGGGCTTTTCGTAGCGGCCATCATCGCAGCCTTGCTTAGTAAAAATGTTTGGCTGGCCGGTACCCCCAAAGCCTTTACACCCACTACCGAAGCAATCGGTAAGGCCATTTTGGGACATTATCTTATCCCCTTTGAAATCGCCTCGATTTTATTGCTCGGGGCCTTAATCGGAGCTGTGTATCTTGCACGAGCGGAGGACAAAGAAAAATGAACACGCTTATGCCCTACTTAATTATCGGTGCCATTGTTTTCACCCTTGGTATTTTTACCATTCTGTCCAAAAAAAATGCCGTTGGTATTCTTATGGGGGTGGAGCTGGTACTTAATTCTGTTAACATTAATTTTATTGCTTTTGCTAAATTCGTGGATAAAGGTCTTAACGGACAAATTGTCGCTATTTTTATCATCATTTTGGCCGCTGCCGAAGCGGCTATTGCCTTAGCCATTATCCTGAACATCTACAGAAGCAAAACAACGGTTGACGTAACACAAATGAACGAAATGAAAAACTAATAAAGCGAATGCAGGAGAAAATATGATAACGCTTGCGCTTTATATCTGGTTACTGCCTCTTCTGGCGTTTGTAATCCAAATATTTTTGGGAAAACGACTACCCCGCAAAGGAGACTGGGTCTCGGTTTCGGCAATCGGCATCTCTTTTATTCTTTCGCTGGTAATGTTTGTGCGAATGCTTATCAATTACACGCCGGATTTTGCGGTACATGCCTCCATACCTTGGATTGACGCCGGTAATTTTAAAATTAGCATGGGAATTTATCTGGACAATCTGGCAATTGTAATGGCCATGGTTGTTGCAACGGTTAGTTTTGTCGTACACATTTATTCCATCGGTTACATGGAAGGCGATCCCCGCTACAGCCGTTTTTTCGCCTACCTTTCCCTGTTCAGTTTTTCCATGCTCGGCTTAATCTTTTTTGATAATCTTTTCGGCATTTTTATGATGTGGGAACTGGTAGGTCTGTGTTCTTACCTGCTCATCGGTTTTTACTTTGAAAAGAAATCGGCCTCCGACGCAGGGAAAAAGGCTTTTATTACCAACCGCGTCGGCGACTGGGGCTTTTTGATCGGTTTATTGATCGTATTCACCACTTTGGGTACTTTTACCATTACCGACATCCACACTTTGGTGGCTCAGGGAAAATTAGCAGGCGGGTTGCTTACCGCTGCCGGTATTTTATTGTTTGCCGGTGCCGTGGGTAAGTCGGCACAATTTCCGTTACACATTTGGCTACCCGATGCCATGGAAGGTCCCACACCGGTCAGCGCCTTAATCCATGCTGCCACCATGGTAGCGGCCGGCGTTTACTTAATGGCCCGCATTTCTTTTATGCTCTCTTTCGACGCCATGCTGGTTGTGGCTTACATTGGCGGCTTTACCGCTTTTTTTGCGGCCACCATTGCCATTACTCAAAACGATATCAAACGTGTTTTGGCCTACTCTACCATCAGTCAGTTGGGCTACATGATTATGGCCATTGGTGTGGGCGCCTATCAGGCTGGATTTTTCCATCTGGTAACGCACGCCATGTTTAAAGCCGGGCTGTTTTTAGGTTCCGGTTCCGTTATTCATGCCATGCACCACGCTATGCACAAAACCGGAGTGGAAGAAGATCCCAACGATATTCGCCTTATGGGCGGCTTTCGCCACAAAATGCCGGTTACCTATTACACCTTTCTCATTTTTTCTCTGGCCTTATCGGGTATTCCCTTTTTTAGCGGCTTTTTAAGCAAAGACGCCATTCTGGGCGGAACCTTGGCCTTTGCCATGGCGCAGTCGAATCCCATTCATTACCTGTTGCCGGTCTTCGGCTTTGGCGCCGCCATTATCACCGCCTTTTACATGTTCCGTTTGATCATTAAAACCTTTTACGGCGAACCCAAACGGCCCGATTTGTATGAACACATTCACGAAAGTCCTAAAGTAATGACCGGGCCGCTCATTACGCTGGCCACGCTAAGCATTTGGATCTTTTTTACCTTACCTTCCGTTACGCCACTAACGGCCGAACACGGATGGTTCTTCCATCAAATAAAAGAACCGGAATCGGCCGTAAGTATTCAATTGGGGCACCCTGTTTCGGAAATTCCCGAACAAATCGAACATGCCGCGCACGTAAATGGTATGATGATTTCCATTATTTTGGCTTTAAGCGGCATTTTGCTGGCTTTCATGTTTTACTATTGGAAAAAATGGGATGTGGAAGCGCTTACGCGAAAAATACGTCCCTTATACGATTTGTCCTATCATAAATATTACATTGACGAAATTTACAATGCTACGTTTGTGCGAGGCCTTTTGTTGTGGAATAATATTCTGGCCTGGTTCGATGCTCATATTATTGACGGAATTGTCAATGGCGCCGCTTTTGTAACGCGTCATGTTTCGCGTTTTAGCGGCATTTTTGATTTGGGCTTTATCGACGGCCTGGTAAACGCAGTGGCTGACCTTATTAACAATGTAGGACAAGGATTGCGCAAAGTACAAACCGGCCAGATCCAATTTTATATTTTCGGTGCTTTAGCCGGTTTGATTCTGATTATTATCGGTACGTTGATGTAATTGATCATAAATAATTAAATTAGATTTTAGAATGAGATAAATAGGAGTCAGGTTCATGGGAATGATTAGTCTTGTTACGTTTATACCAATTTTTGGTCTGTTAATCGTACTTCTAATCCCTAAACAGAATGAAAAAGCGATTAAATGGTTTTCCGCTGTTGTTGCCTTTATTCCCCTGATAATTGCAACCTACATGTGGACTCAATTTAACTATTCGTTAAGCGGAATCAACAACGAAATGCAGTTCCAGTTTGTGGAACATGCCAAATGGATTCCCTCCTTGCACATCGAATATTTCGTCGGTCTGGACGGATTGAGTTTCCCCATGTTTTGGTTGACCACGTTGCTTAGTTTTTTGGCGATTGTGGCCTCTTTTGGCATCAACAAATCCGTTAAAGGCTATTTTGCCCTTTTCCTGCTTTTGGAAACCGGTATGTTAGGGGTTTTTGTTTCACTCGATTTTTTCCTTTTTTACGTATTCTGGGAAGTAATGTTGTTACCGATGTACTTCCTTATCGGAATTTGGGGCGGCCCGCGGCGTGAATATGCGGCCATTAAGTTCTTCCTGTACACTTTGCTGGGTTCGGTACTCATGTTGGTGGTTATGCTGGCCTTGTATTTTAATGTTAAAGACCCGGTTACCGGCCAACACACATTTAATATGCTACACATGATGGATCAAAGCAACCATTCCGGTTGGCTAAAACATATTGACGTGCGCTACTGGTTGTACATTTTGCTCTTTATCGGTTTTGCCATTAAGGTACCGGTTTTCCCGTTCCACACATGGTTGCCCGATGCACACGTTGAAGCGCCGACGGCCATCAGTGTGATTCTTGCCGGTATTCTTTTGAAGATGGGTACTTACGGATTAATCCGCATCAGTTATCCCATATTCCCAGACATTGCCGTTAAAACCGCCTATGCTCTGGCCATCCTTGGCGTAATCAACATCTTGTACGGTGCTTTTGTGGCCATGGCACAAAAAGATCTAAAAAAACTGGTGGCTTATTCTTCGGTATCACACATGGGATTTGTACTGTTGGGTATGGCTGCCATGACCGATGCGAGCATGCATGGCGCCATTTTCCAGATGTTTAGCCACGGTATGATCACGGCTATGCTATTCTTGTTAGTCGGTGTTATTTACGATCGCGCCCACCATCGTCAAATCGAAGGCTTTGGAGGCTTGGCCGTAAGTATGCCCATTTATGCCGGTGTTGCCGCTTTGGCCTTTTTTGCCGCCATGGGTTTACCCGGCATGACGGGTTTTATCGCCGAAGCCAGCGTCTTCATCGGTTCATTCGGCGTGTATCGTACTTTAACCATTTTGGCTGCTCTGGGTATTGTCATTACTGCTTCGTACGTTTTGTGGACCGTACAACGCGTTTTTCTGGGTAAATTGAATCCCAAGTACGAGCACATTGCCGAGATTAACGGCCGCGAATTATTTACTTTGGTTCCGTTGGGCATTATGGTCATCTTTTTCGGTATTTATCCTATGCCCATTTTACACTTAATGCGTTCTTCGTTAATTCACTTAATTGCCTTAATGCACTAATGCACTAACTGTGGTTGGTTAAGAGGAAAATAGACCTATGGATAACTTGAGTAGTTTATCGTATTTTATACCGGAACTATTTTTAAGCGCTGCAATTTTAATTCTATTGATAATAGATATGCTGCTAAAAAAAGAGCAGAAAATTTGGATAGGTATTCTTTCGGCTGCAGCCTTAATAATAAGCGTATTCTTGATTTTTCGACAATACCAGCTTCCGGTTACCGACATTTTTTACGGCATGCTGGTGATGGATTCCATGGCGGTACTTGTTAAGCTTATCGCCGCGGTTTCTTCCGTCATCATCATTTTCTTTTCGTTGCCTTACTTCCGGGAAAAATCGGAATATTATATTTTGATTCTCATCGCCACATTGGGCATGTTCCTAATGGCTGCCGTTAATGATATTTTAATGATTATTATCTCCATGGAATTGCTGGGGTTAATGTCCTATGTTCTGACCGGCTTTACCAAACGTAATCCGAAATCGGATGAAGCTTCGTTAAAATACATTCTGTACGCAGCCACCAGTACCGGTGTAATGGCCTTTGGCTTTTCGTACCTGTACGGTATGACCGGCCATACCAACCTGCTAAAAATTCAGCAGGCGCTTGGGGCCAATCCGCCGAATCAGGCAGCTTTTTTTATTGCCGTTGTTTTAATTTTGGCCGGACTCGGTTACAAAATCGCTATGGTGCCTTTTCACTTTTGGTTGCCCGATGTATACGAAGGAGCCCCCACACCCATTACCGCTTTTCTTTCCGTTGGGCCTAAGGCAGCCGGTTTGGCCGTAATGATTCGCTTTTTGCTTACGGTAGTAGCGCATCCTTTTGGTGCCGACGCCGTAAATTTTTCACAGAACCTGCAAGTCCATATCCCGGTTCTTATTGCCGTATTGGCCGTTTTGACCATGACCTTCGGAAATACCGTTGCTTTGCGCCAGACCAATATCAAACGCTTGATGGCCTACTCATCCATTGCCCATGCCGGGTATATGATTATGGCCATGGTGGTTTTTAACGCTCAGGGCTTTCATGCGATTCTTTTTTATCTGGTTATTTACATGATTATGAATTTGGGTGCTTTTTGGATTATTATCAATATGACCAATAAGCTGGGCAGCGACGAAATTTCCGCTTTTAAAGGTCTGGGTTACCGCGCACCGTATTCGGCTATTGCTTTGGCTATTTTTCTGTTCTCTTTAACAGGATTGCCACCGCTGGCCGGATTTATCGGTAAAGTTTATTTGTTTGCGGCGGTCATTAAAGGCGGCTGGTATTTGCTGGCTGTTTTGGGTGTGCTAAACAGTGTGGTTTCATTGTATTACTATGCCAATATTGTACGTACCATGTTTTTGGAAAGCGCACCCGTGCAGGAAACCGTGGCCACAAGCTTGTACGACAAAGTGGTACTTACCGTTTTGTTAGTGCCCACTCTGCTGTTCGGCGTTTATTGGAGCCCTGTTTTAGACTTAACTTCCATTTCGTTTCATATTTTTCATTAAAATAAATGAACCCGACTTTTTAGGCCCGTATTCCTGTGGAATGCGGGCCTTTTTGTTTGCAAGGTAACACCTTTTTCCAAAGCATATTCCTACCGCCCGATTTTCAAAAATCTGAGGCCTTTTCAGAAATCCGAATATTTTCAACAAAAGAACCGCCCGAACATGCCTTAAATATCAATGTTTTTCGGTTGGCACTAATTTTGAAACGCAAATGAATGTACCTTTTTAAGATCTGCCGGAGTAAACGATGAAAAGAATAGTCTTACTTGTTTTGGTTTTCGCCTTTATGCACATGGCGCACAGCCAAAATCATGATACACAATTGCTGGAAAAACAGTTCGAAAATTCCGATTTGTATTTTCAGCGATACTATTTGAATACCTTTGCTCTTAATAATTTGTCGACAGTTGCGCCCGGTTTCTTTTCGGACACATTTATGCGTCTCAGCCTGAACCCTGCATTCGGCCTTGCCGATACAAGCCGGAACTACAAATTTTATCTTGACTACCAAAGTAACCGTGCCGAACAAGTTCCGCGGGTGTTTTTCTCGAACTTTTATGGCATACCGAATCAACCACCTTATATTAATCTGAATCCGTGTTGGTATCGTATTTCGCGTAGCGAACCGATGCCGTTTTTTTCGGTCGGTTTCAGCGGTCGAATATCTTCCCGCCTTCAACTTACCACTGCTTACCAATTAATTTACAAAGAAGAACCTTTTTACAGACAACCGATCTATTTTTACGGGTTAGAAACCTTTGACGATCATTTTGCCCAAGATAATTCGCCGCCGGTTATTTTCTATCGGCAAAGAAGGAACAACACACTTACCCGCGCCCATTTGTTGGCCACTTACCTATCTTACCAAATTAATGCACATTTGTGGGCCGGCATAGGAGTTGATGTGGTATTACATAAACGCGATGCCCATTACCTTAACCTGAGCAGCGATCATCTTAACCGTAATGAATTAGCCTCCGAATCGAAGGACCGCGGGTTAACCTATAATCACCATGATATTTCCGCAGGTCTCGTTTGGTTGGCAAACCCAAAGTGGCAATTCGGAATTCAGGCGGGCCGGTTAAACGGACGCGCCAAACAAAACGAGGTTTCACTCGATTCATCTATTTACGGAAGCCATTACTCCGGGCATCGGCAGGCTTTACACTTTGACCATGACGGAAATCGCTATTATTCCACGGTAACATTGCGTTTTTCGCCTCATGCCCGCCAAACGGTTTTTGCGTTTTTCCATTATTCCCTTCTTCATAACAATTTACGTAATTACGCCAACATTCACGAAAACGATGTTTCGATTTGTCAGAATCAAAGCGGGCTGCAAAATAACCGTTCCGAAAGTACCGCCACTCTATTCAATATCTATTCCGATGACGGTTCTCTAAACGAAAATCATTTCGAATCCATGTTTAGTTTGCGCGTTGCACAAAACAACCGTACCGTTATGCGGATCGGTTTTTATTTTTCGTATTTGACCGGTGAGAAAAAAATCAGCGAACCAGTACGGTTTGATTATTGCTGGCGTTATTTGAACCAAAACGACACTAATTATTATGAAAGAATCTCGCGCCACAAAGAGGACAAAATGATTTATTGGCATTACCGTTACACCAAGCAATCCGTACAAATGCCTGTTTACGTACGACACAAAATAAACGATAATCTGGCTTTGTTTGCCATAATCAACAAAGTATGGACCGCCTGGAGAACAAACGAAAAAACCGATGCTTTTTATCGGGAATGGTACAATTTGTATAACGGAAACGAAAGCATAAAACAAAATTTTATTAAACGGTACCGTTTGCAACCGGATGACAACCAAACAAAAGATTCCGCCGATCTTGCCTTGGGTTTTGACGTGCGTCCCGTACACAATATTTTCATACGCTATTTGATAAATCCTGATTTTGGCAATAATACCCGTATCAGCCAATGGGAATTAAGTATTTATCTGAACTTATCAAAGGGGTAAATTAATAATTGCAGCTACGTGAATGGTGCTTTAAATTAAACCGTCAATAAATAAAAAAGGAACAAAATGAAACCGATTATCTATTTACTTTTGTCTTTTTTGCTTGCAGGCTGTGCTTACGACGAACAGCCTGCGGGTATTAACGAACCATTTCATTCGCATTCACTTTCCGAAACGCAATTTGCTTCCCTTAACAATAGCTTTGCCTTTAAACTGTTTCGAGCGATCAAACAAGTCAAACAGGATTCCAATATTTTCATTTCTCCGTTCAGCGTTTCCATGGCTTTGGGCATGGCTTTAAACGGAGCCAACGGTGAAACATTTCAACAAATGCGTTCGGTACTCGGCTTTGAACATTACGATTTGCAAACAATTAATCAAACGTACCAAAATTATTTTAAGCAATTAACCGCAAGCGATCCTGTAGTTATGTTTAAAATCGCCAATTCCGTCTGGTATGATCGCAATTTTGAAGTACTGCAATCGTTTACGGATGTAACCCGGCAATTTTTTAATGCGCAAATAAACAAAGCGGATTTTAGCAATCCGGCCACGGTCGATTCCATAAACGCCTGGGTATCTCGCAAAACCAACGGAAAAATCAATTCCATCCTGAATTACATTCCCCGCGATGCCCTGATGTACCTAATCAATGCCATTTATTTTAAAGGAAGTTGGCAATATGCGTTCGATAGCAAATTTACGCAGGACTGGATGTTTAAAACACTTACGGGAGGGCAAACTCCCTGTAAAATGATGTTCGTCACCAAAAAATTTCCGCATTATGCCAACAGTCGTCTGGAAATGGTCCAACTGCCTTATGGTAATGGTAATTTTAATCTGGCTGTTATTGTTCCCAACCAATCGGTCAATTTTGATGACTTCGTTAATTCCTTTGATTTACCTGCCTGGCGAACATGGTTACGCGCCTGTTCAACAGACAGCGGTACAATCGGACTGCCACGGACGAAAATCGGTTTTTCCATGGTTTTAAACAATGTTCTGAAAAAGATGGGCATGCCCGATGCATTCAACCCGGCCAAAGCAGATTTTAGCCATCTTACTCCGCAAAAATCAGTTTTTATGAGCATTGTCAAACACAAAACTTTCGTGGAAATAAACGAACAAGGCACCGAGGCGGCCGGAGTTACTTTGGTAGGATTCTCACGATCTGCCAATACCGATTTTTTCGAACTGGTTGCCGACAGGCCTTTCCTGTTGGTTATTTTTGAAAAGAAAAGTCAGGCTATTTTATTTATGGGGCAGGTGACAGATCTTTCGAAATAAGCAAAAACTTCCGTACACTTTTTGCAATATTCCAGGCAAAATAAGAATGATTTAAAACAAGGAAGGTGAAACCATGAAAACGTTAAATATCATTATTGCGCTTATTCTGATTTTTTCTTTGAACTCGTGCAGCCGCGACCGTTCTCCGCTTGCTCCGCAAAACCAAAAATACCAAACACTGCCGGTAACCCATTTGCAAAAACAGGTTATTCAAACGAATAATCAGTTTTCGTTTGCGTTGTTCTCTCAGACAAATAAATTGTTTAGCGATCAAAACGTATTTATTTCACCCTTCAGTGTATCCATGGTTCTGGGAATGGCCTTAAACGGCGCCAAGGGCGAAACCTATGCAGCCATACGCAACACACTCGGTTTTACGAACATCAGCGAACAATCCGTTAACCAAACCTATGGCTATTTGTACGATGCGCTGCAACAACTCGATTCCTCGGTTACCCTCGAAATCGCCAATTCCGTTTGGTGCAAGCAAGGGCTTACTTTCCTGCCGCAATTCTTGTCACTAAACAAAACATATTTTGATGCGGAAATTCGCACATTAAATTTTGCCGACCCACAAGCCGTTCTTACAATAAATCAATGGATTGCCTCGGCAACGCACAATAAAATAAAACATGTTATCCGTTCTATTCCTCCCGATGCCATAATGTATCTGATTAATGCTCTTTATTTTCACGGTTCCTGGCAATACGAATTTCCGCCTCAAAGCACAAGACAGCGCGATTTTTATCTTACGGACGGAACTCAAATTTCCTGCGATATGATGGCAACCAAGATCAAAATACCGATTTTTATTAACAACACTATTAAAGCGGTACAACTCCCCTACGGACAGGGTAATTTTGTTGTGACCGTTATCATGCCGAAAAATGCAAGTGAATTCAATGATTACGTGTTTCGATTCGATGGGAACCTCTGGCAACATATTGACGATTCACTGCGCTCGCGTCAATGTACGATTATTTTGCCGAAATTGCGCTTTAGCTTTAAAACAATTCTGAATACGCCTTTAAAAGATTTGGGGATGGGAATTGCCTTTGGCTCCGAGGCCGATTTTTCACGGATTTCCGCTAATAGCAATCTGCGTATCAGTAAAATCATTCATCAAACGTATGTGGAAATAAATGAAAAAGGAACGGAAGCGGCCGCGGTTACCGTTGGTGAAATCGGCGCCACTTCAATTCAGCCTCATAATTTGACCATTACTTTCGATCATCCGTACCTTTTTGTTATCAGTGAAAAATCGTCCGGCACATTGCTATTTATGGGAAAAATTCTGCGTCCGGTTTGGACGAATTGATTTATAACGATCATGGGAACAGATTTGCAAAGAAATGGGATTTTTCTACTGGGGACAATTGTTTTTTTACACCGTTCTTTGTAAACTCATACGAAAATGGCACGTTAGGGGCCACGCTCCTGTTGGCTGCTAATTGAAAAATTACCGATTGAAAAACGATGTTTAATTCCCTTCGCCTCCGAACCATTGTGATTTTTGTTTTGATTAACATTTTGTTGATCGTTTTGCTCGCTCGCTTTAGCTACCTGTTTGTGCGTAATCTTTATCTGGAACAATTTCGCGAACAGGTAAGCATTGCGTTGCGTGTGGCTGAGGCACGCATTGATCGGCCTTTTTTGCGTTTTCTTTCTCCGGACGAACCTTCTTTGGCCCGAACGTATGTGGCAAATACATTAGCACAACTCGATACGCTCCTGCAGGTTAAAAACATTTTTATTTTTAATCGCAAAGGGCAAGTGTTAAGTGCCTTGCACACGCACGATGCACAAACGGCTCTGTTAATCAACAAGCAAACGATAAACGATTTGCAACCCGGACAACACCTGATTAGTGAACCGTTTAAAGCAGACGACGGTCAGTGGTATTTATGGGCTTTTAACCGGCTTTCTGCCGATTTATTTATCGGGCTACGCGAAAACGCACAACGCTTGGCGCAAATCAACCGATTATCCGGCCAATTTTTACTGTTCGGTTTGCTGGGTATGGTACTTACTTTTTTGGCCGCCCTGTTTATTGCTCGTTCGGTCCATGCACCGTTACGCAAAATTATCCGTTTTAGCAACCGAATAGGCCGCGGGGATTTTACGGCCCCAACGCCCGATTTTAAAATCAAAGAGATGAAGCAATTAGCCAGTGCTCTCTCCCAAATGCGCGACGCTCTGGCTCAACGCGATCGGGAAAAAGAACAAATGCTGGCCCAAATCGCCCACGAATTGCGGAATCCCTTGGGAGGCATCGAATTGTTGGCCGATTTGATTCGCGACGACTTACCGGCGAACCACGACGACATTCAGTATTTAAATCGGATTTCAGACGAAGTAGGGCACTTGAAAAAACAAATCAATCAATTTTTACATTATAGCCGACCACGCCCTTCGCAAAGAACAATGGTTCGTTTGGCCAAATTGATAAACGAATTACGGGAATACTATGCTCCGGTGTTAAGAGAAAAACAAGCGGAGTTGCGCACAGAATTCCGCCAACCTTTCATTTTATTCGATCGGGAACATCTCAGACAGATTTTAAACAATTTGATTTCGAATAGTTTGCAAGCCTTAAACGGCAAAGAGGGAATCATCACCATTCGTTCCCACAACGATACGCTGGAAGTGGAAGACAACGGCCCGGGCATTGCCAAAAGCGAAAGAGAAAAAATTTTCCGCCCCTTTTTTACCTCCAAAACCGATGGCATCGGGCTGGGGCTTACCATTTGCAAGAAATTGTGCACTCTAAACGGTGCATCCGTTACGGTATCGGAGGGCGCCAAGGGCGGGGCCTTGTTCATAATAAAACTAAATTCGAAAGACGGCGAAGCATGAAAAAGGCAAGCTTAACCGTAGTTATTAGTGAAGACAACGAGACCATGCGTTTGGGCCTTAGAGAACATTTGAAACGGGCGCACTATCTTGTGTTCGATTTCGCAGACGGAAAAGCGGCTTTGCAATTTTTAACCGATCATCGGGCCGATATTCTTATTACGGATTTGCGCATGCAGCCTATTGACGGTTTGCAGGTTTTACAACAGGCCAAAAAAATTCAACCCGATCTCGAAGTACTGTTGATTTCCGCTTACGGAACCATAGACGAAGCCGTGCGAGCCATGCGCTACGGTGCCGTTGATTTTTTAACCAAACCGTTTTCCAAAGAAGAATTCTTGCTTCGCGTGAACAATGTAGCCCGAAATATTTTTCGCAAAAAGCAAATTGAAAATTTACAGGCCGAAAACGCCTATTTACATCAGGAAGTTTCCGGACAGTTCGGCCGAATCGTCGGACAATCACCGGCCATGCGGCAAATTTTTCGTTTGATTGAAACCATAGCCGCCGAAAACACGCCTGTACTTATTCAAGGCGAAAGCGGTACGGGCAAAGAACTCATCGCCCGTGCCATCCATCAACAAAGTCCGCGTAAAAATCGGCCCTTTATTAAAGTAAACTGCGGCGCCTTAAACGACAACCTTTTGGAAAGCGAACTTTTCGGTCACGAAAAAGGTTCGTTTACCGGCGCTATTCGTCAACGCAAAGGCCGTTTCGAATTGGCCGACGGCGGCACCCTTTTTCTGGACGAAATCGGTGATGTTTCGCCCGCTCTTCAGGTAAAACTATTACGCGTGCTGCAGGAAAAGGAATTCGAACGCGTGGGCGGCGAAACCACATTACACGTAAATGTGCGCATTATTGCGGCCACCAACCGGAACCTGGAAGAACAAATTGCCCGCGGACATTTTCGCGAAGATCTTTACTACCGCCTAAATGTTATTCCCGTAAACATCCCGCCTTTGCGTCAGCGAAAGGAAGATATTCCGCTTCTGGTCGAATATTTTTTACGAGAACTCAATAAACGGCGACATATCGTTAAACGATTCGAGCCACAGGCAAACGAAATTTTAAAGGCCTACAATTGGCCCGGGAATATTCGTGAACTACAAAATGTTTTGGAACGCCTGCACATTATTTGCCCCGAAAAAACCATTCCGGCAAGTTTGGTTGCATCGCACTTGAACGGTATTGGTTCCGCGGTTACGGATTATCAGGGCTTGGCTCTAAACGACGCCCTGTATCATTTCGAAAAAAATTTAATCATCGAAGCGCTAAAAAAAGCCAACGGTGTAAAACATCGGGCCGCCAAACTTTTGGGTATCGGCACCAGTGCTCTTTATTACAAGTTGGAAAAATTCGGTTTGAAATCATGAAACGCACTATCTTATTTGGCATGGTCTCTTTGGGCTTGCTTTTGGCGCAACAACCGCTAAAACATGCAGAACAACAACGCCGCTTATTGTTGCGCGAATATTTTAATCTGTCCTTAGAAATCGGTATTTTGCAAAAACAACTTTTACCGTTGCAAACAGCCATCGACTCCTTGCAAAAAGTTCGCGCAAAGCGATCGAAAATACATGCGGTGCAAAAAAAGGCCCTTTCGCTTTCCAGACATATTGTAACCTTGCAAAGCAAATCCGATTCTTTGAATCACCGCATTAAAACGCTTAATGCGTTGCTGTTTAAAAGGTACTCCGAACAAATCGATTTGTTAAGGCAAAAACTATCGACTGTTCGTTCCGGAAAAACGAAAAATGCGCTGGCGAAAAAATTAAATCACTTGTACGAACAGCGTTTACACGTTTCTCCCGAATTAAAAAATTTACCGTTCGATCTGCGAAAACTAACCAAAATCAATCCGAATGAAATCAACGACAGTTTGCAAAAAGCGATTCTTAACGACTATTTGCAGCGCGCGTTGCAGGCCATTAACACACAAGATCGCTATTTGCAACTTAAAAGCGATGCGCTTTACCGAATGCAACGATTGAGAGAAAAAACCCGTACGTTTATGAGCGAAGTAAACGGCCCTCCCATGAATGCGCCCATGGCTGTCAAGGAGGGGGTAAATAACAAACCGATGGTCCAAAATGTTGGCCGCGGCGAAATTGCCTCGAGTAATCGTTTACCGCTTGCCCTCGATTTGGCTCGAATCGACCGTCTTATTCAACAAGCTTTGACAACAAATTCCCGCGTTTCAACCGATTCGGTTTTAAAAGCCATAAAGCAAACACGAAAAATTCTCGATCAATATCGTCGCATTATTCAGGCAAAATTAAAAAAGTAATCGCAGATGTGCGTATCCAGAAATGTTTTGTCAACCAACAATCGTCTTTTGCAAATTTTCTTTATTCTGCTTACCGTAACCACGGTTCAGGCGCAATTTTTTTCCGCCATGCAACTTCAAAGCGGCTTTTCCCGTTTCGAACATAATCGCCTGTATTTACTTAACCGTGCTGGGATTCGTTTCGGACAAAAAATGAATTGTGCCCAAACGGATTTTTACTGGAATGTCAAGTATCAACCCGAAATTTTCGATTTGAATTCTGCTTTTTTCAGTCAATACATTAACGGTCGCTTTTCCTTGCGGCACCGCTATAATCGCCTAAGCCTTTTGTTGCATTTTCGCAGCCGATACCAAAATTTAAAATTCCGAGCCGCCCGATATGCCTGGCAAAGCAGCGATATGACCTTTCAGCTCGTTTACGATTCCGATTTCCCTTCTCTTTTTTGGACTGCCGATGCCTGCCTGTGGTACCGGAATACAAAAGATTTTGATCGTCAAAAACTCAATGCGGTCATCTATCAGGCAGGACCTTCGTGGAAATTCAAATCCGTACTGTTCCAATTTCGGTTGTATCACGAACACTATGAATTAATACCGATAATTGGCGATACGTTGGAGAAGAAACATGGCAACCGTTCCGGATTTTCTTTGCATATCGAACGAGCAAAAAACTACCTTTTTTCCGTAGATTATCGATTGCTTTTTCACGCGCATCAACATGCCGGCCGATTGGTTACGGATTATGCACTCAATGTTTTAATGGCATTCTGGCTTTCACCTTCGTGGACGGTTTTATTTTACGGAGAATACAGAAAACTGGGCTCCGTTAAAAACGAATTTGAACCTGCCTTGCGCTACACGCCCGTAAATTCGACCGATCGCATGTATTTAAAATTGGGTAAAGATATCAATAAAATAACAGAATTCTATTTGAAATTCGGTAAGGAACAGGAGCAATTAATGCAAAAGAAGGGAACCTGGGAGTTTTGGCAATTCCTGATCGGCTTTACCCTAAAAAAGGAATTTAAGCAGCGTTAATTTTAATTGACCCATTTAATTGCAAGCGCTTTAGCTCTTTCGCCAAATTTTTAACAAAAGCCAAGCGGTAACTGCGGCCAAAAGACCGACAATAAAATGGATGCCAATTAAAAGCAACAACAAATATTGATTCGACAAATTTTGCCCGTCATAAAACAAGCGAGTAAACCACTCCTTAAAATGCACAAAACGGACTGTTTGACAAAGATTGCCGTTTACTAAAAACGGATGAAATAAGTCGTACAACTGAAACAGTACGCCAATCGCAACTACGGCCCGAAAGCCAAAATCCAAAATTAAAAAAACAAGCTCGGCCAGCATGGCTTCGAGCAAAATCGCCATAAAAGCACCGTGCAAAATCATTCCCGAAGCAAACCATTTCATCACGGCGGCAATAACGGCCATGCCCAATATGCCTCCGGTATCGGACACAAAATTTTTGGCCAGAATTATAAATACGGTTATTACGAATGGCATGACAAATGCGAATAAAGAGGGTTGCCAACTTTTAAGTTGCTTACCTAAAAACACTTCGAAAAGGCCCCATAGCACACCTAAAAGCAACAGGCGCCCTATGTTCAAATCGCGTAAAACTAACTTCATCTTTTGGCATTCTAATTAAAAGATAATGGCGGATTAACACCCGCCATTATCCGACAAGCGAAAATTATTTATTGTTAAAGAAATTTTTTCCGGGAAGTACCATATCAATTACTTGTTCTTTCATAGCCTTAAAGTCAATTTCGTTACGTTTTTTGTAAAAGTTCCAAACCGAATCGACCTGAGGCGTATTGGCATATTTCAACCCGAGATAATATTCTTTGTTTTTGTAGCGTTTAAGCCATAATTCCCACTGCTCGTCCGAGAGCAAACCACGTTTGTAAGCCGTTTCTACGTTTTTGTAAACGCGATCCCAGTAATCGGGAAATGTATTATAAACAAAGGGCGTGGTATTGGTTTTGGCGGCAATCCCCCAGGCGGTACCCGGTACATCATACAAAGAAAAAGTAATAAATTTAGTGGGATCATTAGATTTGGCGATTTTTTTAGCTTCGGAATCACCATGTTCGGCCGCCCATTTAATCAATTCGGTTAAGTCTTCCTGAATTTCCCAAATGCCGTGCCATTGGGTATAATCGGCACCCATCATTTCGGCACCCATTCTAAAACGGCGTCCTTCGTGATGCCAGCCATAGTACATTTCATGTTCCGGCAATTCGTCCCATCCGTTCAGCACCGGATTAGAATAATATTTACCATCCCGTTTCAAACGATGGATAAGGCCTTCATGGGTTAATTTTTTGGTCCAATAAACAAACTGACGGCGTATTTCATCGTACTGCAAATTTACCAAATCGGCTGTTAAGAAATACATTTTGTAAAAATCGGGCGCATGACAACTGGCACAAATTTCTTCCATGCGTTCACGTTTTTTCTTCCAGTCGCCTAAGTGCTCTTTGTCCCAAACAGTGCGGAAACTCCACGGAGCCTGCGATTCGGTAGCTAAGCGTGCGCTTACGTTATGGGTCATGGGCTGGGTTTCATTTCCATCCATGTGACAGGTGGTACACACCGGTACTTCAATCGGAATTTTCTGGTGATCGGTTGTGGAATAATTCATATTCCAATGTTTACTTTTGGCCTTAAAAATATTGCCATGTTTCGATTCATTGTACAATTCGATTTGCGGGTGATCCGGTCCCATGTGGCATTCGCCGCAGGTTTCGGGCTGGCGAGCTACCGCCTTGCTGAATGAATGCTTGGCATGGCACACATCACATTCGCCAACACTGCCGTCGGGCCAAATATTGCCCACCTGATGGCATTGTTCACAACCATGCCGAGTGGCCATGGGAAATTCGAATACGGCGCGGTCACCGTTTTTTAGCAGCCAGAATTGATGCGCATGTTTACTGTTTGCAAATTCTTTAACCTGTTGTTCGTGGCATTTTCCGCAGTCTTTTGGTGTCGGATGCCGTCCGATCAGGATATCGCTACCCGTGCAGGTAAATGCATCGAAATCCCCTTTTTTGGCTTCATGACATTCGTAGCAGCCAATGCCCATTACCGCATGTTTGCTCTCTTTCCAGGCATCAATTTGCTTAACGGCAATCCCTTTCTTTTCATGGCAACTGATACATTGTGCCGTGGTTTTGTCAATCTCGATCTCCGGTTTGGTCTGGTGAGATTTTTTCATTTCCATACCGGCAACAATAATCAAAATAACCACCAACAACGTGCTAAAGATGCCAATAAGCCATTGTTGTCCTTTTACGGTATCCATATATTTTCCTCCGTTTAAAAATTAGACTCTGATATTTGTTAAACAAGGCTTTCCCAAATGGTCAAGCCCAAGGTTATGATCAATGTCAAAGCACCGACACCATAGCTAATTTTGCGACGCACCTCGTTTTTCTTCGAAAGCAACGGCTCGATAAACGGCCAAAACGTGAAAGCCAGCAAAAAGGCTCCGGTTACATAAATCCCCACCTTAAGGGGAACCAATTGCAAAAAACGATAGGTAGGATAAAAGTACCATTCCGGTTTTATATGGAACGGCGTTGTGGTAGGATCGGCCGGTAGGCCGATACCCGGGGGCAAAATAATGGTCAAAGAGCTCATTACTGCCAGTAAAAACAAAGTTGCGATAATAATTTTGTAAAAATGATGGGGATAAAAAGGAAAATATTTTCCTTTAGGAAAGCCCTCCGGTTCCGAAACACCGTGTAAACGCAAAACAACAATGTGCAGAAAAAGAAAAAATACTAAAAATAAAGGCAAAAACCACACATGCAACATGTAAAAGCGGGTAAGCGTATTGGCCGTAACTTCCT
Organism: uncultured Caldithrix sp.; assembly: GCA_964598255.1. Classification (GTDB taxonomy): domain Bacteria; phylum Calditrichota; class Calditrichia; order Calditrichales; family Calditrichaceae; genus Caldithrix. The sequence continues at coordinate 53,975 of CAZRBA010000030.1, forward strand.
GACCGCCCCTTAAGAAATATAGTAATGATTCGCCAATTAAGGGTACGCTTTTAATCAAATTGGTTCCTACAGTAGCTGCCCAGTATGACAACTGATTGTAGGTTAGGGAATAACCGGTAAACGAAAAGGTTAATGCCAGACCGAATAAAACAACCCCGATTACCCAATTTAATTCCCTTGGTTTTTGATAGGCCCGCGTAAAAAAGACGCGCGTTATGTGCAAGAACAGCGACAATATCATCAAATTGGCACCCCAACGATGTAAGCCGCGAATCCAGAAGCCAAAACGTACATCTTCGACTATATGGCGAACACTTTCGTATGCCATTTCTGGCGAGGGAACAAAATAAAAAGCCAAAAAAATACCTGTAAGTGCCTGAAGCGAAAAAAGAATTAATGGCGTAGCGCCCATGCAATACCACCACTTTTTCATGTGCTCCGGAATCGGTTCTTTAATAAAAATACGCTCATTAATTTCGACAAACTTGTCATAATCGATCGGGAATCGTTCCTTTAACCATTGTTTTACATTGCTCATGACCACGGCCCCCCTGTTTTTTGTTCAATATAAATGTAAACAAGGTTCTTTTCTTCCTCGACTTTGAATTGATCCAACGGTCTTGGCGGCGGGCCGCTAATCACCTTTCCCGTTTTATCATAAACGCCTTTGTGGCAAGGGCAAAAAAAGCGTTGTTTTTCTTCTTCCCAGCGTACAATGCACCCCAAATGCGTACAAATTCCGGAAAACACACGATATCCGTCGGGCAGATGCACCACGAATACCGGATCCTTCCCCAATTTAATCTCTTTGGCTTTTCCCAGGGGTACGCTATCCGTCTTGGCCACCAGATACTTGTGAAATTTCTTTTTTTTGCGCGGCGGATACAAATAAAGCCACAGGTCTCTGAAAAAAAGACCGACAGCAACGAATAAGGCACCAATAATGGCAAAGTTCTTCAAAAAAGATCTTCGCTTTTGGTTTTCTTCATTTATCATACATCAACCTCCTTAATTGGTCTATTCGTCTTAAGGTTTATTCCCGACTGAACGATTTTTTTGTCGGCAGTAAAAGAAAAATGCAGGCTTTTCCCATGGTGTGCATGGCAAGAATGAATGCACGCGCCGCAATTATAACAGTAAGGATAAATATCACCACGCCTCGGATCCAATCCCAAAGGACAAACAAAATTACAAGGCAAATTCTTAACGGAATCACAGGTACAACCTTTGGGATCAAAGCGAACACGCATGGTTTTTTTAGTTTGAAAAAGCGCCAATGTAGCGCCAACGGGACAAGCATATTTGCACCAAAAATGCGGCGCAACTAAAAATTCAAGCAACAAAACAATGAGGAACAAAAAGATCTCAACTCCCACCACTCTGTTCAAAATCAGGTCGGCAGCTTGCGAACTAATGAGCCCAGGAAAAGAAATAAGGGTAATTAATGGGATACCCAAAACCATTAACGCCGTAACAATCGCCCCGAAAACCAGCCAATACCATTGCGGTTTCGGATTATGGTTTAAAACATATCGTTTTTTCGGAAAGAATTTTTTCCTAACTCCGGCCACATATTCGGCTAGCAAATTATAAGGGCATATCCAACTGCAAAACACGCGCCCAAACATTAACGCCAAAATCACAGGAAACGTTGCGGCCACCAGCATACTTAAAGAAATTTGTTTGGTAAGCAATAATGTTTGTATCATTAAAGCGGGATCTAATACATCCAATTGTCCGATGCTAAGGCTATAAAACGTTCCTGTAACTTGATGATATCCGTGCTTATTTAAAAAAGGCACAACAAAAATAAACACAATGGTTGCCCATTGGGTAAAACGTCTTAAAAAATGCAAATGTTTGTAAAAATACAATTCATATTTACTCATAAAAACGCTCGGATCAAAAATCGGTTGCTAAGCAAACTAACCGTGTGCACTTATAACAATGATGGAAGCCGGATCATTAGGACACACATTTTCGCAAATACCGCATCCGACACAATGTTCGGCATGCACTACAGGATAAATTTCTTTTTCTAAAGTAATGGCTTCCCGATAAATGGGGCATCGTTCATAGCAAGCGCGGCAAATAATCCCATTATAAGCCAAGCAAGAATCGGTGTTTATTTTAGCCAGCCCCATTTTTACTTTTTCTTTTTCATCCCGTCTCAACAATTGCAAAGCTCCGGTCGGGCACACTTCCGTACATTTCATACACAAATAGCACGGTTCGCGCCGGGCGTAAATAAAAGGCGTACCGACCTTTAGCCCGCGATTTCCGTGGGCCATAACAATGGAATCGTACGGACAGGCTTCCTCGCACTTCCGGCAACGAATACACTGATTGAGAAACTTTTCTTCAGGTATCGCGCCGGGCGGGCGCAGTGGATAATGATAATTAGCCAGTTTTTGTAAAAATTCGAGAATCATATTAGCTTCCAAGCGAATGGCATGGGTAGCCCACTGTTCGTTCTCTTAAACCAAATTTTCCATTTCATCTTCAGTTGTAACATAAGCGGGGTAAAGTCCCAGAATACCATCGATTTTTTCCTGTAGTTCAACGCTTAATTTTTCCAACCCTTTGGACGAATCAGATTCCAAAACGGCTACAATCTGAATATCGTTGTGCACGCCATAGGTCGTAACATTGGCCGTAGTATTCAATTTTTCAAGCACGCGCATGGTTTTTTCGCGCTGCGTTACAATAACAACACCGGCAATGGCCATAAAAACAAATCTCCTATTCTTTTAAAAATGCAATTGCCTCTTGTGGTGCAGGGCAAGCCCTGGCGCAAATCCCGCATCCTGTACAAAGCAATGGGTCTACTTGCGGATGCCCGTTCGCATTTAATCGGATGGCTTTAACCGTTTCCGGGCAAACATTTAGACAGGTAATACAAAAATGATCCTGATAATTTAAACAGGTATTTTGCAAAATGATGGCACGGAAGCGAATAGCGTTTAGAAACTCCATTTTTAATGCCGCCTGCGAACAGGCCTCGATACACGGATAATCGGCGCATTGAATGCATACTTCCCGCGCAGGATGAATGGTCGGGTAACCGTACAAGGGTGACCGGATGTCCCGACAAACTTCAAGTGCTAACGGAGGACACTTCCCCACGCACTCATAACAGCGATTGCAACTTTCCGTATATTTTTCGAATGCGTTGACCCCAGGTGGGGGTAAATAAAAATACAGGTTCGCGGGTGTATGGTTTTCCCCTTTATGTATTTCATCCTTAAAAAAACCAAAAACTTCTTTAAAAAAGTCTTTGCGGGAAATTTGATTCATGTTATTCGATCCTTTGATCACCAATCACCTATCCGTCGAATGCAATCGCACCGATTTTATTTGCTTTTGGCAAAAAGAAGGCCAAAGGAAATGCCCTTCGGCCTTCTGCCTCGGGGAGAACTCAAGCTTTTTTAATACGGGCAGCACATACTTTGTATTCCGGCTCTTTTGATCCCGGGTCAAAAGCATCGATGGTCAAAATATTGGCCATCCATTTTTCCCAGTGCCAGGGAATAAAAATGGTACCCGGCTCCGGCCGATCAATAACACGCGCTTCAATTTGTAACTTACCGCGCCGCGTTTCCACGATTACCTGATCTTTATTTTCGATGCCCATTTTTTTGGCATCTTTGGGGTTAATTTCCACATAGGCAATGGGAACGGCACGCACCAGTTCCGGAACGGTACCGGTCATGGTCATGGTATGCCAGTGTTCCAAAACGCGGCCCGTGGAGAGCGCTAATGGATATTGAGCGTCGGTCGGTTCTTCGGGACCTTTGGGCGGACGTGCCCAAACAATGGCTTTGCCGTCCGGTTTGCCGTAGAAGTACATGCGGCGTCCTTTTTTCTTCTCTGCTGGCAGAGCATCAAAGATAGGATCGCCTTTGGTGTAGCGTTTGTACGTTCCGGGATGGTCCACACTGGGAACGGGCCAGGTAATGCCGCGAATCTTTTTTAGGCGTTCGTAAGGAGCGCCGCTTAAATCCATATCTGTACCTTTGGTTAACGAGATGTATTCGTTCCAGATGTCTTCTGCTGTTTTGTATTTTTCGAAATACTTTTTAAACCCCATTTTAATGGCCAAATCACGCAGGATAAAGGCATCCCACCGCGCTTCGCCCTGGGGCTTAATAACTTGCGGCATGTATTGCGAACGGCGTTCGGTACAGCCGTAAACACCCTCTTTTTCGGACCAAAAAGCGGCTGGTAAAACCACATCGGCATATTCGGTTGTAGCTGTCGGGAAAAACGATTCGGCCACTACCACGAACTGTTCTTTTAATCCTTTCCAATATTTACTAGCATTGGGTAAAGACTGTGCCGGATTGGTACACATGATGTAAATACCTTTGATTTCGCCTTTGTTCAGAGCTTCGAACATGGCAATGGTATGTTTGCCGGGTTTGGGCTGGATGTTTTTAACGGGAACCCCCCAAACTTTGGCTACTTCGGCACGATGTTTGGGATTTTTAACCAATCGGTGCGCCGGTAAAAGATGGCACAGCCCGCCCCCCTCGCGTACGCCGCCACAGGCATTGGGTTGGCCGGTAAGGGAAAAAGAATCCGAGCCAGGAACACCGATTTTTCCGGTAAGCAAATGCAAATTGGTGACCAGATTATTGGCCCAAACGCCGCGGGTACGTTGATTTAAGCCCATAGTCCACATGCTCATGGCGGTTTTGGCTTTACCAAACATGCGGGCTGCTTTTATGATTTTTTCCGGCTCGACACCGCTAATTTTTGCCGCTGCTTCCGGAGTAAATTGTTCCAGAAATTTTTTGTATTCTTCGAAGGTAATCTTTTTCTTGTTGTCATGGAAATTTACGCTTTGCTTAATAAATTTTTCATCGGCATAACCTTCTTTGATCAAAATACGGGCCATGGCATGGAGAATGGCCAAATCCCAGCCGGGTTTCGGAAACAAATGCAAATCGGCCACCTGATCGGTAGGAGTTTTCCGCGGATCGATGATGATAATCTTTACGTCGGGATTTTTGGCTTTATGGCGCATTATGCGTTCAAAAAGGATAGGATGTGCTTCGGCCGTATTCGAACCCACCAAAAGGAAAAGTTCGGCTTTCTCGATATCGGCATACGTTCCCGCGGGCTCGTCTTTACCCAAACTGGTCAAATAGCCGCCTACTGCGCTGGCCATGCACAGACGGGGGTTACCCTCCAAATTATTGGTGCCAATGGCGCCCTTAAAAAGTTTATTGGCAATGTACGTTTCTTCGGTTTCCGCCTGACCGGAACCATAAAAGGCCAGCGCATCGGGGCCGTATTGCTTGCGGATTGCGTTAAACTTTTTGGCTACAAAGCTTAAGGCATCATCCCAGCTTACGCGTTCGAATTTACCGTTTTTCTTAATCATGGGATGCAATAAGCGCGTTTTGGCATACACAACTTTCTGTAAATAGAATCCTTTAACACATAAATGCCCGTTGTTAATGGTATTTTGGGCATCCCCTTTTACAGCCACAACTTTACCGTTTTTTTCACCAATCATTATTCCGCAACCCACACCGCAAAACCGGCAAACCGATTTATGCCAGTTCAGCCCGTCAGCGAACAATTCTTTTTGCATACCCGGCAAAAGACTAACGCCGATGGTCGAAGCGGCCGTAGCGGCAGCGGATACTTTTAAAAATTCTCTACGCGAAATACTCATTCCTACCTCCCTACTCATCTGTTTTATGAAATTTTAAGGTATGCCCCTGATGACAATCGTAGCAATTGGAGGCTTTTGTCTTGGAAAAATCTACTTCATATTGCGGATGACAACTAATGCAGCGCTGGGAACCCGGATGCGCATAAAATTCCTGCTGGCCGTCACCATGGCACATGTAACAACCAAAATTCATTTTTCCGTGCGCGCTGCCTTTCCATTCTTTTACGATATCCGGCGTAACTTCGGTGTGGCATTCAACGCAGCTTACGGAAAAATCTACATCAGGGTGCTTTTCCTTTACGTTACCTTCATCCGAACTTGTAAGCCCCACTAACAAGCCGGCCGTTACAAGTATCATCAGAATAACAAATAATCTCTTCATAGCTTTCCCTTTTTGTTTTTTATGTTTGCGCAAAAGAAGGGACAAACTGTCCCTTCCGTTTAAAACTTATAAGTTAGAGTGGATTTTAACTCCCAAGCCGCATCCTGAAAAGCATCCGTACCGTTAATCAAATAACCGGCGGCTTTGCCCGGCATAAAATAACCGCCACGTAAAGTAAAGCCTAATTCCTTGTAAATTTTATAGGTTGCACGAAAATCGATTTCCTGCCCCAGGTCTGTGGCCGTTGCACTGTAATCCGGATTTCCGTTAGCATCCCATTTTGGTATGGGTTGCGTGGCTTTGATGTAGTTGTACGAAGCGAATAAGCTGAAATTTTTAATCGGTTTTAACGTGGCATTCAATTGAACAATAGTGGTGTTTTCCAATTCACGATAGCCGCGTACGTTGGGAGCTCCGAGCCCCTGTGGCGTAATACCCTCTTCATCGGGCATAATGGAATCTTCCCATACTTCGGTAATGTAAAAGAAGCCCGAAGTACGCAACTTGTTTACATTACCTTTACCTCCGTTAAGATTATCATCACCGGAGCCCATACCGAAAACCCCACCCAAAGAAAGTTTATCACTGGTGGCATGCGTCAATTTAAAATAGATATTGTAACCCGATAAAGTGCCATCGTTAATATCCCACATTTGTTTGGCACCGTGGGTGGTATTTTTAATATCGTCTTTACCGGTCAAGTAATCGGCTTCAAAGTCGGCGGTAATTTTTCCCTTTTTAATCTTTCCGGAAATTCCCAATGCGGTTAATTGCGTAATTTGCGGAGAAAATCGGGTTTTGAAGAATTGCAGGTGATCGGGAACATAGGCATTCGCGTCTGCGGTGCTGGCATCTCTGTAATACATTCCGTATACGTTATAATTAATACACTTAAAAGCATTGTTAAAATTCAATGTCAATAAATCGGCATCGCGAGCATCGGTAAAACCGCGTTGATCCGGAGCAACAACTTTTTCATCGCTGATTCCATCGGTTCCTTCGGAAACTTTGGCCCAGCTTAATGATAATTTTTTACCGATCACGCCTTTTAAATCAGCCTGAATTCCGTCGTAATTGTTGTCAACCATTAATTTGTTGCCCAGTCCGTACCACATCCTTCCCACGCGGAAGGTAAGCGGCTTGCTCGGTAAATCGAACTCCACAAAAGCCTGATCCACATGAAACAGGAAGTTAGTATCCTTAAAATCAAATAAAGCGCTTCCGCCTTTTTCACCCGTACGTTGTACGCTGCGCAAAGCATTGTCTACGCCCCACCAACCCTGAGCCATGTCAAAACGAGTTACCACTCGCAGATGTTCGTTAACGGCCGCTTGTACTTTAAAGCGTAACATTTGTACCACATAGTTGTCGTTATATTTGGGTTTGTTCTTATTGCCAAACCAAAACTCATGCTGCGACTGCGCCCAGGCAGTATACACCCCGTTTACTTTAAAATCCGCCGAATAAATAAAACTACTTAGGAATAAGATCACAAATAAAGTACTTATCAAACGTTTCATAACTCCTCCTTACATTTTGGTAATGTTTAAATGCTACGTTTAAGAAAATTCATGGTTGGTACAAAGAAAAACGTGGGCTCGAAGCCCTAAAGAAAGACATTTTTTGCAGCAAATGGATTTCATCATTAAACGATTCCGCTTCATTAATTTTTCCAAAACAATTACCGCTCAAAACGCGCGTTCCGTAAAATCATTGATTATTAATCAAAAGTTGTGCCATTGTGTTTTATTAAGTTCAATTCGTTAGAATTACTGCAATTAAGAGAACTTGATCCGATAGATTCAATCGCCCAGTTCCGACCGTATGCTGTCAGTTGACCCTATAGCGTCAATTCATTTGCCTTACTTTACGTTTAAAGGTGCAATTAAAAGCCACGATACATTTCCACAAACAAAAAACATTTGAATTCTTGCCAAAAGAATAACAAATTAAATAATAAGGAGAGCAAAATGCGTTTAACGGGAAAAATCATTCTATTAATCGGATTGTCCACAACACTTATTCTTACGCTTATTTTTGGTTTTTTAACTGAACATTACAACAAACAAATCGAAACCACATTACTCGACAATTCGCGCATTTTGTATAAAATGGTATTAACGGTCAGGCATTGGGCTTCAAACTACGGAGGGGTTCTGGTCAAAAAAACTCCCGGTACAAAAATAAATCCGTTTTTACCCCATCCCTTTTTAGTTACCCAGCAAAACGATACGCTTGTTTTGCGAAATCCCGCTTTAATTACCCGTGAATTGAGCGACTTAAGCAAAAAAATGATCGGCGATGCTTTTTTTCACATGGCCAGCAAAAAGTATTTGAATCCCGAGAACAAACCCGACGCTTTTGAAAGAAAAGCACTTTCTTATTTTGAAAAACATCGGAATAAAAAAGAATTCTATGCTTTCGAACGCATCAACAATCATTTGTATTTTCGATATTTTGCACCGTTGTATACGGAACGTTCCTGTTTAAGCTGCCATGCCAAACAGGGGTACAAAGAAGGAGATTTGCGCGGCGGGGTGAGTATTCATATCTCAGCCGAAGCTTTTGAACTGGCTAAAAAAGAGAACAAATTGTTTATGCTCTTTTCATTAATAGGTACCATTTTTATTTTGAGCACGCTGATATATTTCGGATTAAGGAGGGCGATCATCCGGCCGATTGAAAATTTGACTTACGCCGCCGAAGAATTGGAAGCACAGAACTACGATTTTCCATTGGAAATGCCGCCCAAAGCCTCATTCGAAATTTCAAAACTGTTTGAGGCCTTTAAACGGATGCGTAATTCCATTTTGTCTTCGCTTTTGTTGGCGAAAAATTCGGAAAACAAATACCGTTCGCTTATTGAGAATTCACCGGAGGCCATTGGAATTACCGACCCCAAAGGGATTATTATCGAAACCAATCAACGTTTGCTTAATCTTGCCAATACCCAAAAAGACGAAATTGTAGGTAAAACCATTAAGGATTTGATCGACAAAGATAACATTAAATATTTAACCGACCCTATTGCTTCAAAATCGACCACCCGGCACTACGAAACGTATCTAATGGCCAGCCATGGTGACCGCATTCCCGTTGAAATTTTTGAAATTCACGATATTCGCTTAGTGCCGGAAGAACAAATCACCTTCTTTTACATGCGCGATTTACGCTTGCGCAAAAAATTGGAACAGTACAGCATTCAGATGGAAAAAATGTTGGTTTTGGGCGAGCTTTCCGCCGGAATTGCTCACGAATTGCGCAATCCGCTTTTTGCACTAGCCAATAATTTGGACTATCTGGATAAAGAACTAAAGGAACACCCGGTTTTTAACGAAATTTATCCGGAATTGCAAACCAGCCTAAATCAAATTCATCGCATCGTATCCGCTATTTTGGATTACGCGGCCCCACATCAACCGGAGTTTAAACACATCGATCTGGTTGAGATTATCAACAAATGTTTGATTTTGGTGCGCAAGAAGTTTGAAAAAGCACATATCCAAATTAATCAGGAATTTCACGGAGACTGTTTTGAAATCCGAGCCGATCCTTACCAGATGGAACAGGTTTTTATTAACCTGTTCATGAACGCTTTTAAAGCAATGCACGATCATGGTAAGTTAAAAATATCCGGGATTTGCGAAAACGATATGGTAAAAATCTCCATTCAAGATAACGGCATCGGCATGGCTCCCGAACAAATTCCACGCATTTTCGATCCTTTTTATTCGCAATTTAAGTCCGGTACGGGGCTGGGTTTGTCTATCGTGCAGAAAATTATCGATCAGCATCACGCCCGCATTTCCGTAAAAAGCATTCGTGACGAGGGAACAACTTTTACGCTCATGTTTTCGCAAAATCAAAAAGAGGAAATACGGATATGAAATTTTCCATTCATATTATTGACGATGAAAAAACGGTAGCCCAGTCCATTAAACGGGTTTTACAAACCGGCGATCGTATTATCGAGATTTCCAATAGTGCCGAAGAGGCTTTACAAAAATCCAAACAAACCAATTATGATCTTTTTTTGTTGGATTACCGTTTGGGCAGCACAAATGGCATTCGGTTATTGAAAAAGCTGAAAGAAACCGCACCTGATGCTTTGTTTATTATCATTACCGCTTTCGGGACCATCGAAATTGCCGTTGAGGCCATGAAATTGGGTGCCTTTGATTTTATTCAAAAAGATCAAAACCCGGAAGTAATGCGCTTTACGGTGCAACGAGCGTTAGATAATTTACGATTGCGCAAAGAAGTGGAAGAAATGCGCACGAATTCTATCTGTCGTTCTTCATTGCCCGATATTATTGCCCAATCTCCGGCCATGCAAACCGTTCTGGAAATGGCCGAAAAATTTGCCGAAACCGATAGCACTATTTTAATTACAGGCGAAACAGGAACGGGCAAAAACCTATTGGCGGAATATATCCACCAAAAAAGCCCGCGTTTTATGTATCCGTTTACGGCAATTAACTCTTGCGCAATCCCTTCCAATTTGCTGGAAAGCGAGTTGTTCGGCTACGAAAAAGGCGCTTTTACCGGAGCCAAAACCAACGGCAAGGTGGGATTAATCGAGCGATCGAATAACGGTACTCTTTTTTTGGATGAAATCGGCGAATTGAGTTTGGATTTGCAGGCCAAATTATTACATGTAATTGAGCGGCAGGAATTTTATCGCGTCGGTTCGGTGGAATCGCAGAAAATCAATGTGCGCATCATTGCCGCAACCAATGTCGATCTTCAGAAAATGGTCGAAGAAAAACGGTTCCGGCTGGACTTGTTTTATCGCTTAAATGTGGCAACCATTCAACTGCCTCCATTGCGTCAACGTAAGGAAGACATTATTCCTTTAACCAAAATGTTTATCGATGAATTCAATAAACGATTTAACAAACATGTTTCCAAATTAAGCGACGATGTTAAAGATTTTTTGATGAATGCTCCATGGAACGGAAATATTCGCGAACTGCGTAATTTGATTGAGCGGGTGATGATTTTGATTACCGATGAAAATTTGACCTATGAAGAAATTCTGAAAGCGTTCAATCCGTTTAGCCTGAATGCACAGCAACCGCGAAACGGTTTTTTTAATTTAAATTTAATTCCAAAAGACGGGAACAATTTAATTCGCCAGGCTCAAATGGAATTGGTTAAACAAGCCTTGCAAAAAACGAACGGCAACCGGAGTTCTGCAGCGCGTTTGTTGGGCATTCCGCGTACAACTTTAAATTTTTACATGGAAAAATTCGATCTGAAAAGTTGATTTTGGCCAGCGTAAACTTTTTGCGCCCTTCGTACCGCTCTCCTTATCTCTGAAAATACCTAAGAAATGTTTAATCCGTCACACGAGATGCATTGCTCAATTGCAAAAGCCCATACAAATATTTTTCCACTTCAAAGAAATCGGAGGCGATGTAATCGGCTTGCTTTAAATATTTGGCCGAAAGAGTGGTGGTAATGGCCACAACGGTCATATCGGCCGCTTTCGCACCTTGAATTCCCATGGGCGCATTTTCTACCACAATACATCTTTCCGGCGACACCTTTAATATTTGCGCCGCTTTTAAAAAAGGATCCGGATGCGGTTTACCTTTCTGCACATCGTCTATCGTTACCAAAGCGGAAAAATAATGATCAAAATGTTCTTCGATAATTTTTTGTACGCGGGAACGATCGCCTCCGGTAACCACGGCCAAAGGAATATTCCTTTGGTAAAGCCCCTGCACCATTTCGTGAAAATGCTCGTAAAATTCCAGACGCATGAATTGATTGTAATAACCTTTCTTGCGGTTAATGACCGCATGAACCTGCTCTTCGCTGAGGCCGTGTTTTTTGCCAAGATAGTGAGCAATGGTATTTATGCCTTGTCCTTCCAAAAGGAAAAATTCCGAAGGCGTAATGTGTACGCCCCATTCCGCAAAGGCATTTTTCCAGGCATCAAAATGCTGCTCCATGCTTTTTACCGTAACGCCGTCAAAATCGAAAAGTACCGCTTCCCTTTTCATCTGTCTTTTTTCCCTTTCGTCAAACATATCAGGCTGCAAGTTTAGTAAGATTTCAGGTGTGCTTCAAATGTTTTTGGATTCTCCGTTCCGAGGACCCTTTTCGGTAATACTCCCCATGATACACTTATTAAACGAAATGCAAAGCCGAGTGCAAAAATCATCCCTATCCGTCACCCCGTTGTCGGCGACCGGCGCACGGGAATGTCGAACGTACCCTGCTCCACTTTAAGCGTATCGCCGTAAATATTCACCGCGGTAAACCAGAACGTGCCTTTCGCCTGTCCGCCTATTCCC
>CAZRBA010000031.1:0-2181 GCA_964598255.1 uncultured Caldithrix sp.
CTTCCTGGGGGATAAAGGTGAGTAACACACCAAATTGTGATCCGTCGCCGAGCGCGTCGGGAATGGCTGTGGAGTCGGCGCTGTACACGATGCCGATTTCTTTGATGCCGGCCTGTGCACAATATTCGATGGCGTAATGAATGATGGGTTTGTTGGCGATGGGAATAAGGTGTTTGTTTTGGGTGTGGGTCAGCGGGCGTAAGCGGGTGCCACGCCCCCCACTGGTGATGAGTGCTTTCATACGTTAAACCTCGTGTTGGTTCAAGAAATAAATTGAATGAACAGAAAAAACCAAATTATACATTGATCGGGACAAGTTCAAGTATGGTTACAATAAATTTCGAGATAAACCGTTTCTCTTTTACCGATTGTAAGATGTGCCCAAACTCATATAAACTTTTAGGGAAAAATTTAATAAAAAGAATTTATACGTTTTAATATTTCTGCTGAAATAAATACTGCAGTAAAATTAAGTTTTGATATAATTCGATGTCACGTTAAAAAAATTTTTTTGTGCTCACCTGTCTCAATAAGTTCTTTTGCCGTCTTTTTCAAAGCGATTTTTCCCAAACGAAGCACGAAAACAAAGTCGGCAATTTTTAATACCTCATTTACTTTTTGCTCGACAATCAATATGGACATATTAAACTTCGTATTCATTTCCTGAATCATCTGAAATACCTGTTTTACCGCTCCCGGCGATAATCCCAGAGAAGGCTCATCCATCAACAACAATTTAGGTCGCTGGATTAATGCCATTCCCAGAGCCAGCATTTGCTGCTCACCACCGCTGAGTTTTCCTGCTGGTTGTTTCCTTCGTTCTTTTAAAATCGGGAATTCACGAAAAACTTCGTCCAAACGTTGGCGGATTGTTTGTTTATCTTTCAGGATGAACGAAGCGATTTCAAGATTTTCACTTACCGTTAATTCATCAAAAACCTGATTACCTTGAGGAATCATGGAAATGCCCGCTTTGACATTTTTGCTGGGATTTGAATCCAGCGCTTTTCCGGCAAAAAGAATCTCCCCATCCCATTTAGGTAAAATACCGATAATAGCTTTCAATATGGTAGATTTTCCCGCACCGTTATGCCCAATTAATGCAACAATTTGGCCGGTTTTAACCCCCAATGAAACGCCGTCAACAACTAGTTTCTTACCGTAACCGGTTTTTAAATTTTTGACTTCAAGCATCATTAATCCAGATATGCTTCTATGATTTCTTCTCGTTGCAGTACTTCCGAAGGAATGCCTTCGGCAATTTTCTTTCCCTCATCCATAACGACCAACCAATCGCATATTTCACGAACAGCCTCAATATGATGTTCAATAAGAAAAATTCGTTTTCCCTGTTTAGCCAGTTCAACCAGTAATCGCATGATTTTTTCGATCATCTGCGGATTCACGCCGGAAACCGGTTCGTCTAAGAAGAGATACTTTGCATCAGAAGCCAGAACGCATCCAAGCGAAAGTAATTTTTGTTGCCCATAAGACAGTGCTTCGGCAAGGTCATTTGCTTTTTCGATTAGCCCAATAAATTCCAGGATTTCTTTTGCTTTTTTTAAGTTTCTCTGGCGCCCCTGCCAGTACTTTTTTCCGCGTAACCAGGCAGAAAGGGGCTCTTCACCACTACTTTTTTGTTGCCAGAGTAAAACATTTTCAATCACCTGAATCTGTCGTAAAAGGCGCAAATCCTGAAATGTTCTGGCAATACCTTTTTCCAATATTTTGTAAGGTGGTAAACCCAATACATTTTTACCGTTTAAATAAAACTTACCAGAGTCGGCGCGTAAAAATCCGGTTAGAATATTGAATAGTGTGGTTTTACCAGCACCATTGGGACCAATTAAACCGACGATTCGATGCTTACCCCATTGAAATGAAAATCTATCGACCGCTTGAATTCCCATAAATGCCCGGGATATATTTTTAATCTCAAATTCACTCATAGTACATCTACATACTTAAAATCTTTACAGTTTCTTCTTGTAAAAAATATTAAAACCCACTCAACAACAATCCTAATTTCTAAAAAATAAATGTTTTTTATACTTCAATTACAAACATAATTAAAACAACTGAGAGACAAAAACATTCCCACTATTCTTTTCGTAAAATTCGATACTCACCTAAGAATCCGCGCGGCCGAAACATCATGAATAATACTAATAAGGCCCCATA
>CAZRBA010000032.1:0-28684 GCA_964598255.1 uncultured Caldithrix sp.
TAACCCGTTGTGCAAATTAAGTAATAGCATGTTTGGTATGGCATAACTGATTGCCGAATTTATATTTATTCAGATATTGAACTAAAGTATATCCTGTAATTTTGGATAAAATCCTTACCGAAAGTCCACGAAATGTTTTAGCATAATTGTTTATTATCTTAAATTGATCGTGCAGTTGGGAATAAAGCGTTTCTATTCTTTTCCTTACTTTCCGGAAAACCGCAGGATATTTTCTATAATTTTTTTGGTTCCGACGTTTTGGCGTTTCTAATAGTAACCGATTGGTCTCAAACAATTCCATTTGTAATGGATCACTTAAATAAGCCATGTCCCCTAAAAGCCTTGCGCCAGGATAGTATTCTTTGATGTCCTCGAGATAATGAATATCAGCCATATTGGCTTTTGATAAATCAAAATGCGTAATTACCCCGTTAACCGTTGCAATAGCATGAAGTTTATAACCGAAATAGGTCGTCTTTTGCGCTGCACAATAACCAAAGGATGGTGAGGTATCATAATTCTCTTTGCAAATCTTGAGACGTCTAGCCCGACTAAATTTCGAAATGGGCAGGGGCATAGAATCAACAATAAAAGTATCTTCACCATAGGTTAATTCTTGTACAATATTCACTCGCAAAGCTTCTATGAGTTTAAATAACATCTTACGTCTTTTATTGTAAACGCTTCTTTCTATTAAGTTAGGAAAAAGTTTTTTGTAATTTTTATTCAATTTCTTGAATAAATAGTTTTCACTATCGATCATGAGAATCTCGGATAACAAACTTAAAGTAATGACTTCCGCATCAGAAAACTTTGGTTTTGGTCCCGGACGTTTGATATTTCCGTCTTTATTCAATATATTTGACATAGTTTGTTTGACAAAAGATAAAATCATATCAAAGTTTTCTCTAAATTTGTCCATGATTACTCCTTGTTTTTGTTTGTGTTATTGCTAATTTAGCAATTGGAGTAATTGTGGACAATTATTTCTTATTAATTTGCACAACGCGTGAAAGCCTAATAATCCGATAATTTTATTTATCTTTCTTTTTCGGCAAGTTTTTGCATTACCAATTCCATTTTATTTTGCCATTTTAAAATGCGGTCGATAACCTCCCGTACCGCCCCTTTGCCTCCGGGCGCTACCGTTACGTAATCACAAATTGCCTTTACTTCGTCGCGGGCATTGGCCACCGCAACACTAAAGCCCACTCTCTTTAAAATCGGCACATCCAGCACGTCGTCGCCAATGTAGCAAATTTCATCATCGCTCAATTCAAAATCGCGCTTTACACGTTCGTAATCCGGTAATTTTTTAAAGCTACCCTGATAAACCACATCCATTCTTAATTCGTGAGCCCGACGTTCGACCAAAGCCGAAAGGCGCCCGGTAATAATACCGGTTTTTAATCCTGCCAACCGGGCCAGAGTAATGCCCATACCATCCTGAACGTTAAATATTTTCAATTCGTCTCCAGATGAGGAATAGATGATTTCTCCGTTGGTTAAAACTCCGTCCACATCCATCAAAATCATTTTTATTTTCGAAATTTTCTTTCGCATACGCGCACCTTCGATTTTATTGTACCTGCTTCTGCCCTTTCGGGAGGCGGTCGCTTCTTTTTTTTAAATCGGCACCAAACAATTGGCACCTTATCGATTTTTGAGAAAGTCGATTATCGCTTTACAAAATAGGGGTAAGTCGTCCGGATTGCGGCTGGAAATCATATTACGATCCTTAACAACGGGTTTGTTAACCCAAACCGCACCGGCGTTTTCCAAATCGTCTTTAATACCCGGTGTTGAGGTGCATGTGTATCCTTTCATAATACCGGCCGAAATGGCAATCCAGCCGCCATGGCATATGTGGGCAATTAATTTACCGGACTTGCAAATCGAAGCAGTAAGCGCCTTCACCTTATCGCTGCGACGCAAGCGATCCGGGGCGAAACCTCCGGAAAGAATCAAACCGTCAAAGTCATCGGCACGAACATCGTCAAGCGAAACCGTAGCCTTAAACGGGTAACCGTGCTTTCCGCGATATAATCTACCGGCCTGTGGTGCGGCCACCACCACTTCGGCTCCGGCCTCAGTCAAACGAATTTTGGGATACAGCAGTTCAAGGTCTTCGTACAAATCTTCCACAAACATTAAAATACGCTTGCCCTCGAGTTCCATGAATTTTCTCCTTGTATTTAAACATCTCTTTTTATTCGATTGCATACGGCCCAAATTTCCGTTCGGATTTTTCAACCGAAAACGCAATCGACCATGAGCAGGGTACGTTTATTCCGCAGCAGCCGCTTTGCGCTTGTCAATGTAATCGCAAACGTATTTGTAAATCATAAGCAAAACAAAAGCAGCTATTCCTACCAGCGCGTAAAAATACCAAATATAATGGGCGTGCTCATAGGCCGTTGCTATTTGCGTTTGGCTTAAAGTACGCGGATCTGGACAATATTTGTCTAATAGATAGCCACTAGAAACAAATGCGAACAATCCGGCAAAAAAAGTGGTTAAATGCGAATATCCGAGATAAAGTCCTTCTTCGCCTTTCGGGGCCTGTTTGGACGCATATTCCAAAAATCGGGGCGACAAAAACGTCTCGGCCAAACCCTGCAGCGAAATTCCCAAAATCAAACTAAGCGTAATGGGATGCAAATGAAAAAGTCCGAATACAGAAACGGGATTTCCCAATATCGAACCGAATACGGGACTCAGGGCAATGGTCAATGCGGAAAACGGAATGATCAAAAGCCCGATGCCAATCGAACCAACCGGAGAAATTTTCCGCGCCAGATGCGTAACAGGCACCACCAAAAGCACCACCACAAAAGGATTGATATTCGCCAACCATTCTGGAGAGGCATGCTCACCGACTAAACGCAGCGTATATTTGGGCATGGTGGCGTACAATTGGTTTTGGATAGCCCAAAACCCGGCCACAATAAGAATTAGGGCCATAAAGCGAACATTCTTTAAAACCTTAATCAATCCGTTTAGGGTTTCTTTAAGACTTTTGCCTTTGCCGGTTGTGTCGATATCTTTGTACAAAAAATAGACGATAACCAAAGCGACAAAAGCCATAGCGGCCGCATAAAAATTAATGTAACGCAACCCCAGCTCTATGCGTAAAGGCTTGGCAATGGTTTTTCCCAAAAAGGCACCAATGTTCACCATCATGTAAAAAATAGAATATGCACGTGCACGATGACGTTCGTCGGAGGCCTTGGCCGCCGTTCCCGAGATGATGGGCTTAACAAACGATCCGCCTAACATAATAAATGCAAGCGCCGTAACGGCCGTGATTTTATTGGGCCAAAGGCCAAGGAAGAAATACCCTCCGGCAAGCAGGGCAAAAGCCAATATCAAAGCCTGACGAAATCCCATTTTATCCGAAAGCGCCCCGGTAAAGGTTGGAGCCATGTAAATTAAAGAAGCAAACAAACCGGTTACCCAACCGGTTTCTACATCGGTAAATCCGACTTCGCGTGTCAAATAAACGGCAAGCACAATAAACATACCGTAATAAGCGGCCCGTTCGAACAATTCAATCGTATTTGCCACCCAAAATTCGCGGGGAAATTTCCAGCTTAGTTTTTCTTCTGCCAAACAGATCTCCTTTTAATTTTAATGTTCTGTCTTTACAAAATTGTTAACTGCATACGGTACTGCCCCATTTAAACAGATCGAGGTGTTAAAAATCAAGTTTCATTTTTTGCGCATAATCTTTGTAATCGTATAGCCCTTCTTCATCATGAGGTAAATAGGGTTTGATTAGCTCGTCAATAGCTTTGGCCTGCTTGAGTAATTCTTCCAATTTTTGCAAAGGCAGCATGCTGGCAGCATCGCAAAGAGCACCGTCGCAATCGGGATGAGTTTCGATGAACAACGCATCCACACCGGCAGCCACCCCAGCCCGCGTAAGACCGAAAATAAATTCCTTGGCACCGCCTCGCCGATCGCTGCTGCTTACTCCGTATTTGCGAATTGCATGGGTCGTATCCAATACCACAGGGTACCCCAAATCGCGCATGATTTTAAGATTGCGCATATCAATAATCAGGTTATGATAGCCAAAAAAGGTGCCACGTTCGGTGAGTAAAATTTTATCATTTCCCTGACCGTTAATTTTATTAATCGCCGTTTGCATATCCGAAGCGGCTAAGAATTGTCCTTTTTTCACATTAACCACCTTGCCGGTTTTGGCCACGGCCAACAAAAGAGACGTTTGCATGGAAAGAAAGGCCGGAATTTGAATCACATCCAGCACTTCTCCGCACGCGGGCGCATCGTGCCGATCGTGAATATCGGAAAGCACAGGAATGCCAAACGTTTCTTTGACCTTTTGTAAAATACGCAATCCTTTGTCCAATCCGGGTCCCTGGTAACTGGTTGCCGAAGAACGGTTATCTTTTAAGTAAGAAGATTTGAAAATGAGCGGCATTTTCAGACGATCGGCAATCGCTTTTACCTTTTCCGCCGTTTTTAAAACAATATCTTCGCTCTCGATTACGCATGGCCCGGCTATTAGGGCCAAGGGATGCCCCTCGCCAATGGCAATATTACCCACATGTATGGTTTTCATAAATTACCTCCGGATTATTTTTCAATATTTAGTATTTCCTTTATCTCGGCAGACGAATGCCCATCCCAAACGCAACAAACCAATCTGCAGATTGTGTATTCAAACCTTTCCCTCCGTAAATATAGGCAATGGTATTGCGTTTAATCAGCAAATTTAACCCGCCGTCAAAATACATTTCGGCATCGGTATCTTTGGGATGCTTTGCGGAAAATTCGATAAACGAGGATGTTTGCGGCGAAAATTCCACTCTTAATGCCAGAGCGTAAAAATACTCTGCATAATCGTTATTGCGGTAGCTCACAGCCACATTGTAATCCAAGCTGGCGGCATCGCTTAAAGGATGCGATGCGATTAATACGGCTTGCGGTTCAACGTACTTAGAAACAATTTGCTCCGATCCCACCGGTAAATCGGCCTGCAATAACAAGGAGGCATCGGGAATCAAAGCATGTTTATGTTCTAAAAAATGCCACTTGCCGCCCAACGAAATTCCTTGAACCGAAGTGACACTGCTTTTGGCACTTAATATTTTATCGCGCTGGTACAAAAAACCGCTTTGTAAACGGAGTTCAAGCGATTTACTCAGGCCGAATCGGATAAGCGTATGTGCCAATTGGAACCGCTTCCGTTCCAGATTGGGGCTGTCCGGAAACTTTGTGTCTTGTCGGTACGACATTTCGCTTTCGATTTGCAAACGGAATTTCCGCACCGTTCGATAATTATTGCTCAGCCCCGGCTGATCCGCCTTGATTGCGCCATAATATTGGGCCCAGACTATTTGGACGCTAAAAAGAGATATCAAAAAAATTAAAATTGAACGCATGGTTCTCCTCCCGTGTCGGCCTTAAAAAAAATACCATTTTTAACCCGCAGAAGCCACCGAATTGCAATCGATCGGACTCTGTCGGTTTAATTGCGAATTGCTGCATTAGTTAATCAAATGTACAAAGCCGAGGTTTTAAAATCAAAAGGCTTATTTTATACCCCATTTTTCTCGGCATCGGGGAAAAAATTCTTATTGCAAAACAATGTAAAGCCGGACGGCACCAATACAAAAATCCTTGGACAATAACATCCTCCACAATGTCTCTCCCCGAAAACTCGATGAGACACACATTAATCTCGATCTTTCCGATAAAAGGTCATCTCAAAATAGCCGATCCTTAAAAACATACCGGTAAGTACAACAAGCAACGATCACCAATTCTAAATCTCATTCTTCTTGCAGCGTACATTTTTGGTTCGTATATTATCGACCGACGAGTCGGTCATAATAAAAAGCGAAATACCAATGCCTAAAATTGTAAATCGGCAAAAAAAGAAAGAACAAATTTTAAATGCAGCCTTTAACGTATTTGCAAAAAAAGGGTTTAATGCCACCAAAATGATCGATATCGCCCGCGAAGCCAATATGGGTAAAGGCACTTTGTACGAATATTTTAAAAACAAAAAAGAAATTTTTTCCGCCCTTTTTGCCTTTTTGTTTCAGGATTTTGACCGCGAGTTTCAGCAACGCATTACAGCCATTTCCGATCCTGTAGAAAAAATTCGGCTCATCATTCAAATTTACTTCGTCGATGTCATCAAGCGTTACGGCGATTTCATTAAAATTGTCATGGATTTTTGGATGGCCGAAGCCCATCGCGAATCCACTGCCATGCCCGCATCTGCCCTGAATTTGGCGGATATGTATGACGGTTACACCAAACTCATCGCCCGAATTATTCGCGAAGGCATCGAACAACACATTTTTCAAGCGGTTAATACCGAACATTACGCCGCCATGTTATTGGCCATTTTTGACGGCCTGTATTTACAAATCTTCCTGAATGTGCACAAATTCAACGTCAACGAAATCGCCGATTCGATTTTCCGTTTATTCCTGAACAGTCTTACCAACATTAAACAGGCAGGAGACAGCGATGAAAATCCAAATTAAACAAATACGTTTTTTTTTCTTATTGATTTTTATTTTGCTTACCGTAGCACCTTCGTTTGCCGATCAAAAGGCAACGGACATTGTGCGGGCATCCGAAAACAAAATGCGCGGCAAAAGCTCCGTAAGCGTGGCCACTTTACAGGTTGTCCGTCCCAAGTGGTCTCGCTCCATAACCATGAAAATATGGGCACTCGAACCTGATTACGCTTTGATTTTAATTACCAAACCCGCACGAGACAAAGGCACCGTTACCCTAAAACGCAAACGCGAAGTTTGGAATTGGATTCCTTCCATTCGTCGCATGATTAAAATTCCGCCATCCATGATGTTACAACCGTGGATGGGTTCGGACTTTACTAACGACGATTTGGTGCGGGAATCGTCCGTTGTTAGCGATTACACCCATACTATTATCGGCCGTGACACCATTCAGGGTTACACCTGTTACAAAATCCGTTTTGATCCCAAACCAGAGGCCGGTGTGGTTTGGGGCAAAATTATCGCCTGGATTTCCGTAAAAGATTTGTTGCAACTAAAAGCCGATTATTTTGATGAGGACGGCCGACTTATCAAAACCATGACCGGTTCGAAAATCAAAAAATTGGGCGGACGCCTTTTGCCCTCCCGTTGGGTAATTCTGCCGCATAACAAACCGGGCCACAAAACCATTTTCGAATACCACTCGATTCGTTTTAACGTCAAATTAAAACCGTCTTTTTTTTCGCAACAAAACATGAAACGCCTTCATTAGCAGGAGAAATTCATGTACATCAATTTAAGCTGGCGTAATATCTGGCGGAATAAAAAACGAACGCTTATTGCCGTGGCTTCGGTATTTTTTGCCGTTATTATTGCCGTAAGTACACGTTCCATGCAACTGGGTTCCTATGCATATATGATCAAATCTACCGCTCATTTTTATACAGGATTCCTGCAAATCCAACAAAAAGGCTATTGGGACAATCAATCGTTAGATTACACCATGGATGCGGACAGCATCAATTACCAAACCGTTGCTTCCGTAGCCCATGTTACCGCCGTTGCGCCGCGGCTAGAATCCTTTGCCCTGCTTTCCTACGGTAAAACCACACGCGTGGGACAAGTTATCGGCATCGATCCGATTAAGGAAAACCGGGCTACCAATTTAAAATCCCGTTTGGTTAAGGGTAGGTATCTAAATCCTGAAGATCGGGCCGTGCTCATTAGTCAGGGACTGGCTAAAATGCTCAATATTTCCGTCGGCGATAGCCTAATCCTTTACGGACAGGCCTACCAAGGACAAATTGCCGCTGGATTATTACCGGTCCAAGGCATTGTCAAATACCCGGTTAGCGAATTAAACAATACCATGGTTTATTTACCCTTGCCTGTGGCACAGGAATTGTATCTGACCGGCAACAGGCTTACTTCTTTAGCCGTAATGATTGACGCCGAACGGCATCTTGATTTTGTCAAATCGCATTTAACCGCCGTTATCCCCCCGCATTACACCGTTTTGGATTGGAAGGCAATGCTGCCCGATTTACACGAAAGCATTCAATTCGATAATGTTTCGGGTAAAATTATGCTGGCCATTTTGTACGTGGTTATTGCTTTTGGGGTATTCGGCACCATAATTATGATGATGAACGAACGCAAAAGGGAATTCGGAATTTTAATTTCGATCGGGATGAAAAAAATCCGTCTGATTTTTGTTACCTTCTACGAAATTTTATTTATCTCGTTTATCGGTGCCCTAAGCGGCATATTGGGCGCTATTCCCATTGTCTGGTATTTTTCTTTACATCCTATTCACATGAGTGGTCCGGCGGCACAAGTGTACGACATGCTGGGTATCGAACCGATATTCTGTTTTAGTACCAACCCTTATATTTTTCTTAACCAGGCATTGGTTGTGTTTATCATAGCCCTTGTTACCTTTGCCTATCCTCTTTTCTTTTTAAGACGGTTGCAACCCAGCACGGCCATTCGTTCATAGCATAGGAGGCAGCAATGCTCGTTTCATTGGCATGGAAAAACATCTGGCGTAACAAAAGCCGCAGTTTGGTGGTTGTTTTGGCTATTGCCTTTGGCCTTTGGGGCGGTTTGTTTTCGGACGGATTGATGATCGGCATGGGCGAATCCATGGTCAATACGGCGATCGATCGCGACCTGGCACACATTCAGATACATCGCCCCGATTACGATGAGACCAAAGGCATTCACCGATACATTCCCAACGGATTGTCCCTTGCCGATTCTGTCCGTCGGATGCCTCATGTTATCGGGGTTTCTGCACGAACACGATTTACGGGTATTGCTTCATCGGCCACTTCATCGTATCCCGTGCAAATAACCGGTATTATACCCGAACAGGAAAAAAAGGTAACGCGCCTTTACAAACGAATTGTTTCGGGAACGTATTTCGCTTCCAAACACAAAAACGCCATTGTCATCGGACAAAAGTTAGCCAAACGTTTAAGATTACGTCTTCATTCCAAAATCGTTTTGGGTTTCGAGGGCGCTCACGGCGAGTTGATTAACATTGCCTGCCGAGTGATTGGCATTTATCACAGCGGGTCGTCACGTTTTGACGAAAGCAATGTGTTCCTGAAGCAAAATTATTTGAGCGGCGTATTGGGCGGCCGGACATTCATTCACGAAATTGCCATCCGTTGCCAAAAATCCGCATTCGTTAAACCCATAACCGCCAAACTTAAAGCACGTTATCCGAAACTATTGGTACAATCGTGGCAAGAACGCGATCCCATGGTTGCTTTTACCTCCAGCCTGATGATCGAATACAGCTATTTTTTTCTGGTCTTTATTTTATTGGCCGTATTGTTCGGCATTACTAACACCATGCTCATGTCGGTAG
This sequence comes from uncultured Caldithrix sp., assembly GCA_964598255.1. Taxonomy (GTDB): domain Bacteria; phylum Calditrichota; class Calditrichia; order Calditrichales; family Calditrichaceae; genus Caldithrix. Next base: position 9,385 of record CAZRBA010000032.1, read on the forward strand.
TAGATCGCATTCGGGAGCTGGGGATGCTTATGGCCATTGGTATGAAGCAGTCGCGTATTTTCGTGATGATTTTGCTCGAATCGATGTTTCTTTCTTTAAGCGGCGGATTTGCGGGCATTGTATTGGGAGTGTTGACAATCGCCTTAACCAAGCATCACGGCATCGATTTGTCCGTATTTCGTGCCAGCTTGGAATCGTTCGGAGCCAGTGCCATTATTTATCCCACGCTGCCTTTGGAAATGTACATTAGCCTAACCGTATTCATTGTGCTAACCGCCAATATCGCGGGTATACTACCGGCTTTAAAGGCAATTCATCTGCAACCGGCGGAAGCCATACGGTCGGTTTAAAAAATCGGGGCTGCCGCTCTAAAAACGCTATATTTATTTATGTGGCAAAGTTGTAGGCTCTGTCGACAAAAATTAAAATGAAGGAAAATAAATTATGGCTCTCATTAAAGTTGAACAGTTAACCAAAACCTACCATTCCACAGCCGTGCCTGTGCACGCATTACAAAACGTCAATCTTACATTCGAACGGGGCGAATTCAGTGCGGTGGTCGGGCCGTCCGGTTCCGGTAAAACGACCTTTCTCAACATGCTCGGCGGATTAGACAAACCCACTTCGGGACAAATTTTTATTGACGGACGGAATCTGGCCGAACTAAAAGGAAGCGCCTTAACCGAATACCGTTTGCATCATATCGGATTTGTTTTTCAGGCCTACAACCTGATTCCTGTTTTTTCGGCTTTGGAAAATGTGGAGTTCATCATGTTGCTGCAGGGTGTGGGTAAAAAAGAACGCCGGAAACGCGCCCAAGCGCTGTTAGAAGCAGTGGGCCTTGGCGATCGTTTGCATTCCCGTCCCACGCAACTTTCGGGCGGGCAGCAACAACGCGTGGCCGTTGCCCGTGCGCTGGCATCGCGCCCGGAATTTGTTCTGGCCGACGAACCTACAGCCAATTTGGATTCGCATTCGGCTGCAGAATTGCTTTCCCTAATGGAAAACCTGAATAAACAATTTAATATGACCTTTATCTTTTCCACGCACGATGTGCGCGTTATTCAACGGGCGCGTCGGGTTATTACACTACACGACGGAAAGGTGGAAAAAGATGAGATTATCAAATAGATTTGTCGTAATCTTTATTATTACCTTCTCTTGTATATTTGCGGTTCGTCTTCAAGCACAAAATTTTCAATTTTCCGGATACGCCAAATATTTGTTTTCGCGCAGCTCCTATCCGTACATTTCCGGCGCATTAAACGACCATCTTATTCATATTCGCTTAAATAATCATTATTATTTTAACGACAACCTGAATATGGCTCTGGAAACCCGCATTCGTACCTATTACGGCCAATCGGTCGAGCGAATTCCGGGATTTAAAGAGCTGAATAAACATCATTATCCTTTGGGTGATTTGGGTTGGGAATTTTTAAGCGGGAAAAAACTGTTCGGCTATGCCGAAATTGATCGCGCGTATGCGGATTACGAGGGCAATAATTTTGAATTTACCATGGGCAGGCAGCGTGTTGCCTGGGGCACCAGTCTGGTTTGGAACGTTATCGACCTATTCAATCCCATGTCTGTCTTGGATTTTGACTACGAAGAACGGCCCGGTTCCGACGCCATACGCCTGCAATATTTTACCGGTCCTGTTTCGCGTTTGGAGTTGGTGGTTGCTCCGCACAAAAGGGCCGAAAACAGCACCTGGGCATTTATGTGGGCTTCTCATTTCGGGGAATACGATTTTTACCTATTGGGCGGCCAAAAACAACAACGCCGAATTTTGGGATTTGCCTGGAGCGGTTACATTAAAGAAGCCGGTTTTCGCGGGGAATGCAAAATTAGCGATTCACCATCCAAAGGCGCGCACGTATCGTCATCTCCCTTCACTCCTCAACTGACGGCTAACCGAAAGGCCAACATTCAAGCTGTACTTTCGTTCGATTATGCTTTTCCCAATACCTTTTACATTCACAGCGAGGCCTATTTCAACCGCGATGGCATTACCCGAAATACGGGCTGGTATTGGAATCAAACAAACCGAGCCGACATGCTAAGCCCCGCACGCTGGTCGTTGTTTCAGGAATTCGCTTATGATGTCCATCCCCTTATTCGGGCCGATGTGTTCGCGCTATTCAATCCGACGGATCGATCCGTTTTATTCGCACCGTCTTTAAGCTGGTCGGTTTGCACAAATCTGGATTTGTACACAATTGCTTTTCTTACAGATGGAACTCGATTTAGTGAATATCGCGCATACGGGAAAGCCTTATTTTTAAGAATGAAATACTCGTTTTGACGTAAATTCCGCAGGCTAAAAAACGACCGTATTTTGCGTGCGCAACAAGCAAGCGAGGTTCTGCTTTAAAAATAGATCAAATACACGGCAGTAATGGCAATGGTCGTAACCACCACATGCATGGGCAAACCGATCCGTAAAAAATCCTTAAACCGATATCCGCCCGGGCCGTACACCATAATGTTGGTTTGATAGCTAATCGGTGTGGCAAAACTGGACGAGGCGGCAATGGCCAGAGTTAAAATAAACGGTCTGGGATCGACATGCATTTGGGAAGTAACGGCAATAACCACAGGAAAGACAAGCGCAGCAGTGGCATTGTTCGTAATAATGTTGGCATATCCGCTGGTAATCAAAAAGATAGCCGTAATAATACCCACCGTACCGAAAATACTTCCCCAGTCGATAATATAACGGGCCATCACCTGAGCTACTCCGGAATTTTTAATGGCGGCGGCAATCCCGAATGCGGAAGCAATAATTACCAACACCTTAAAATCGACTGATTCGCGTGCTTCACCCAAGGTAACGGTTTTGCTCAGCAACAGAATCATCACCGCAATACCCGCAGCCACAATAATCGGGACAATGTGTAAAACAAAAAGAACAACCATTAGCGCCAAAGTGGCCACAGCAATAATTTGATTTTTCAACGGTTTGGATGGCACCCGATCGCTTTCCGAAATCAGCAAAAAATCCCGTGAATGGTACCATTTTTTGATAAAATCTTTTCCGGCCAAAATCAAAAGCGTATCACCGGCACGCAATACGATATCGCCGACCTTTTTTTGAATACGTTCCCCGTTGCGGTGAATGGCAATAATTACGGCATCGTATTTTTCACGGAATTTACTATCGCGCACATTTTGCCCGATCAGGGGTGAGCTGTCGGAAATAACCGCTTCGTAGGGTCGAATTTGCGAAGAATCGTATTGCTTTAAATCCAATGTGGCATCGTGAATAACTTCCAAACCGGGCGTTTTTTGCAATTCCAAAATAGTTTTGGGTAATCCGGTAAAAAACAAACGATCACCCAACCGGATATGTTCATCCGGACGAGCGGGAGCAATAATTTGGCCACGGCGTTCTATTTGGAAAAGGAACAAACCTTTTAAATGGCGCAGTCCCGCTTCTTCGATTGTTTTGCCGATGCCTTTGTATTTGGAGGTTACTTTTAAAGCCACCACAAATTCCCGCGTGTTTTCGCTTAATTCACGCATTACGATTTTGCGATCGGGTAACAATTTCGGGCCGAAAACAATTAAAAAAAGCAAACCGCCTATGGCCACCGGCAAACCTATTTTGGTAATTTCGAACATGCCCATCCCCTGCATGCCGCTCTGCTCCATCAATCCGTAAATTATCAGGTTGGTGCTTGTACCGATTAACGTGCACATACCGCCCAGTATGGCTGCATAGGAAAGCGGGATAAAAAACTTGGAAGGAGACAAATCCATGCGATCGGTCCAGCTTTTTAGGGCCGGAATAAGCAATGCGACCACCGGCGTATTGTTAATAAACGCAGAAACCGCGGAAACAGGGAAAAGAATGCGAGCCAGTTTTCGCGAAATAGCCGAGTTGTTTTTTTTGCCAAACAGATAGCCTTGCAAACTGTTCATCAAACCAGAATTATTCAAACCGGCGGCAACGATAAACAAAAAAGCAATGGTTAACATTCCTTCGTTGGAAAAACCGGCAAACGCTTCGTTGACAGTAATCACCTTGCCGATGAGCAATAAAAACAAGGCCGAAAGAATGGTTAACTCGGTTTCAAACCATTCTTTAAGTAAAACGACGGTCATAACCGCAATAATGACCACAGTGTACCAGAACTGAAAATTCATACGTCATTCCCATTTGTGCCCGATTGATTAATCGGCCCGAATGCTTACATCTTGAAAGGTACCTTTTGTGCAATAATAATCTATTTTAAAATAAAACGGTTCACAAGATTTGATCGGAATCAAAAAAAACGGTATGACGATTTTTTTATTTCGACTCAATCGACAGGAGATGTCAAACTTCTTCCGGTAATTCTACACGTTTAACAAAATCCGTATCAATTTCTACGGAAACGGATTGCATGATTCCGTCGATGGTAATAATCAACCGGGTTTCGTTTTTATTTTTACGCACCATGCCGCGCATGCCTTTAAACGGCCCTTCGACCACTTCCACAATTTCGCCCGGACGTATGTAATTTTCGAGCTGAATTTTCTCCGGATGTTCCAGCATTCTGCGTAACGATTCTATTTGCCAATCCGGCACAACGGCCGGAATGCCGTTAAAATTCACAATTTTGACCACACCCTTGGTTTGCAAAACGCTAAAACGGTATTTATAATCGATATGGACAAACAGGTAACTGCTAAACAGCGGCATGTCTACTTTTTTCTTGCGATCTTTCCACTGACGGACACGGGTCACCAAAGGAAGAAAGCTCTCTATTTTTTTTTCGATAAGTTGGTCAAATACTTTTTTTTCATGCCGCGGTCTGGTGTAGATGGCATACCATTTTTCCATAGGTAATTTCTCTCCGGTTACAAACAAAATAAAAGCGATTCTATCCCGACCCGATAAGCGGTTTAATTTATAATAATTTTTGTTTGATGCAATTTTTTGTTTTCGGCCCATGCGTAATGATTTGTGTTCGGTTTTTAATTGTGCAACGATTCGTTTACGGTTAAGAAACGGGCGAAATTTCAAATACCGGATTCAGCGAAGAATTTCAGAATTTCATTTGTCAAACCGTCAATCGATTTAACTTCGGGCGCAATTTCCAAACCGCGGCAAAACAAAAAAGCATCATCATAAGTATGCGTTCCGCTAAATATCGTTTGATCAAATAACCGATTGTGCCAAAGCGTCCCCTTTAAATCATATCCCTTATGCGGAACGGCCATTAAATCCGGCACTATGCCCAAGCGCAAAGGATCCGCAAACAAAGCATTTCCCGCCCGAGGCGGAATTCCGTAAAGTTCGTATCCGCGGCGTACATCGGCAACAACCGGATGCCCTTGGGGATCGCGCAATTCCTTTAATTTTTGAGATATTTCGACGCACAAGTTCTCGTACGCAGTTCCTGGCTCTACCCTTCCTGTTTTCTCCCTGCCTTTTAGATTAAGATAAATACGGCCCGGATACAGACTGTAAGCTTTGCTTTGGGGGTGTATGTTTTTAAGGGATTGCGGTGGCATTTGTTCGAAAAACAAATATCCGTTGTCGGCCAACCAACGATTTAAATACACCTCGTATTTCAACTCGGTAAAACCATGGTCCGAAAGCAACAAAAGCGCGGAATCGGGTAAAAGCGCAGCTTCCAGTTTTCCGATCAGCATATCGATTTTTTGGTAGAACACACGAAATTTTTCGGCAAAAGGCGCAAGATTTACCTGGTAATATTTCCAAAAAATATGATGTAAACGATCGGTTTCCATTATGTGGGTAAAAAACAAATCCCATTTTTCTTGATGGTAAAAATGCAGCATTATTTCAATACGTTTTTCCAACACAAAAGACAAGCGTTCGAAAAAAGCATGTAAGTCTTTTTTGGCAATCTCTACATCGGCATCGATCACATATCCTTTGGCCTTTAAAAACGAACCAATTGCCTGCGGATAAGTACCTCGTAAAATGTCTTGATTCAAAAAACCACTAATTAAAATTCCATTTACGGGATACGGCGGATAGGTTAACGGTACATTCATGGAAAAAACGCGTTTGCCTTTTCGGGACAGAATTTGCAAAAAGGTTTCTTTCTGCAATCGATCGGCTTTGGGTACGTACCAATCCATGGTTTGCGGGTTACGTTCCACAAATCCCGAAATACCATGTTCGGCCGGTTTGCTTCCGGTTAAGAAGGAAGCCCAGGCTACTGATGACAAAGGCGGCTGCACAGAGTACATTTCCCGAAAACTCCCCTGCCGCACTAATCGCTTAAGATTGGGCATTACGCCTTCATTCATTAATCGCTTTAACAAACTAAACGGGGTTCCGTCTAAGGCCAAAACAAAAAGCCGCTCTTTGTTTTCCATTGGTAAATGTTATCCTTTAGTTTAATCGGGGTAAAAAAATTCCCCACCCAAACCGGATCGGGTGAGGAATTTTGTTTGGCCCAAATCGTACTTTGCGAATCGATTCAACCGCTAAACAACCGTTTTAATCCCGTTTACGGCGGATGTTCAATTCCTTGCTAAAATTTGCCTCTTTGTATTCGTTCTCGCCCATCTTTCCTTCTTTGCGCAATTCTTCGTTGTAGGCGCGCAAATCTTTGCGCATTACTTTTGCACTAATGGTTTTGGGAAAGGCTTCCATAAATTCGATATAACGCGGTCGTTTGTACGGGGCAATTTGATTGCGAATAAACGTAAAAATTTGCAAAGCCATTTCGCGCGTGGGTTGAAAATCGGATTTCAACACAATAAACGCCTTGGGGACAATGCGTCCGCGATCGTCTTCCGTGGGAATGACAGCAGCTTCCACAATGGCCGGATGTACCATTAGCTCGCTTTCCACTTCGAACGGGCTAATGCGGTAGTCCAAGCTCTTAAACACATCGTCATTACGCCCGACAAAATGAAAATAACCGTCTTCATCCGTGTAAGCGGTATCGCCGGTTAAATACCATCCGCCTTTAAAAATTTCTTTGTTCTTTTGCTCGTCGTCGTATCCTTCTAACAGCCCCAGCGGTTTAATCGGATAAATGTCCACCGCAATTTGTCCGTCTTCGCCGGGTTTAACCGCATCCATTTGATCGTTCAAAACGTTCAAACGATAGCCAGGCGCCACTTTACCCAAAGAGCCTTCTTTGATTTCCATTCCTTTAAAATAACCGATCATCAGCGTAGACTCGGTTTGCCCGTAACCTTCGCGCATGGTAATGCCGATTTTTTCCTTAACCTGACGAATTATTTCCGGATTCAACGGTTCACCGGCGCTGACAATTTCGCGCAGTTTAAAATGGTAGCGGGTCAAATCTTCCTGCACAAACAGTTTCCAAACACTTAGCGGAGCGCAAAGCGTATTGATTCCGTATTTTTCAATGGCTTCTAATACGGGTTTAGGTTCAAACTGGGAATAGCGAATGGTAAACACCGTTGCTCCGGCGTTCCACGGTGCTAAAAAGCTGCTCCAAGCATATTTGGCCCAGCCTGGCGAACTGATGTTGTAATGAATATCACCAGGTTGCATGCCCACCCAGTACATGGTGGTTAAATGGCCGATGGGATAATGGTAGTTGTGAATGACCAATTTGGGTTTGGCCGTGGTTCCCGAAGTAAAAAACATGAACATGGGATCGGTAGTAAAGGTAATAAAGGCCGGAACGTAGGTTTCCGGATATTGCTCGGCATCTTTGTAATCCAGCCAACCATCGTAGGTACGGCATGTCGGGTCTTCCGGTGAAAAGATATCATCTACGGCAATCATGGCCGTTAAGTTTTTAATCATCACACCGGCTTTATTAAATTTTTCCACAAACGGTTTGTGTGCAATTACGATTTTAATTCCGCCGCGATCAATGCGGTCGGAAATATCTTTCGGAGTAAGCAAAGAGGCTGCCGGAATAATAACGCCGCCGTTTTTAAATACGCCCAAAATTATCTCGAAGATTTCGACCGAGGTTTCCATCATAATCAAAACCCGATCGCCTTTTTGCATACCCGCATCGGTCAAAAAGTTGGCCACTTGGTTGGAACGTTTGTAAAGTTGATCAAAACTGACAATGCGCTCGTTCCCCTTGGTATCCGTATAAATGAGTGCTTTGTCTTGGTTCCCTTTGGCCAGTTGATCAAAATAATCAAAGGCCCAATTAAATTTGGTCAGGTGTGGCCATTGAAAGGCTTCCATGGCTTGTTCGTAATTTTGGGCATGCAACAGCACATCTCTTGCCCGAATAAATTTCTCTGCATCGCTTGGCATTGTCATTCCCCTTTCCTGAGTTAAAGATTAACGTGTATGTTATGTGAAGAAAAAAATCCTATTAAACGGGGCATATTGCAAAGCCTCTTTTTTTGACAATTTCCAAACAGAATAAGCCACCAAACAAAATAAACATTTAATTTAAATATTGCAAGGCAGGTTTGGGTTCCCTTAAGGCAGCATAAAAACCTAAGTAGCAATTAAGGCGGGCTGGCGATTTAAATCCGGTTTTTCACTAAAAAGCTAAAATACCGAAAAGCCTAAGTTTGCCCCGGCCGCAGTCCGATTTTTAATGAAATCGTCCGTGGTATGGTTTGCCAGAATGGCGGTTTAAAAGAAACTCCGAACGGGTTAACGGCCGTATTTCTGTTCTCGAAAATCAACTAAGGCCGAAACGATTTCGGACGGAATGTGTAAATGCCCCGTACCAATTGCCGGTTTAATATCCGGTTTTGCTTCGCCGTGAAAATCTGATCCGCCGGATACGGCCATTTTGTTTTGAGCGGCATATTCCAGTAAAAAACGGGTTAATTCCGGCGGATGATAGGAATAATAGGCTTCAACACCGTCCATGCCCATTTCTTTGAACTGATCCAAATAATTTCTTAGTTCTTTAAAATCTTTAGCAAACAAACTGACCGGATGTGCCTGAATTGCCAAACCATGCGCTTCGTGAATGGTTCGAATCGCTTCTTCCAGAGCTAACTTTTTTTTGGCCACGAACCCAGGAGCGCTACGTCCTAAATACCGTTCAAAGGCTTCTTTGACTGTTGCCACCACTCCCTTTTTAACGAGCAAATGCGCGATATGCGGCCGTCCGATGCTTTGCCCGCTAACCAACTGCTGCAATTCTTCGAAACGGACATCGATATTTTGCTTTTGCAGTCGCTCGATAATTTCCATGGCCCGCGTTCTTCGTGCTTGGCGCAAGTTATTTAAAACGTTTAATAATACCTTATTTTTCACATCAACAAACAGCCCCAAAAGATGCAAATGGGCTCTGCCTTGCAGCGGATATTCGATACTAAGTTCGATACCGGCTATTACCCGCACGCCCACTTCTTTGCCCCGCGCCTGCGCCTCGGAAACTCCGGAAATGTCATCGTGATCGGTAACGGCCATAACCTCAACATCGAACCGGCGTACCAAATCCACCAAATCTTTCGGTGCGTACGAACCGTCGGAATGCGTGGTGTGCAAATGCAAATCCACTGCCATTACATGTACCCTAAATTTTCAAGTCGATTGCGTATTTGCTCATCTTCATCGGAAGCGGTTTGCGTTTCGTTTCGATCGACATACTGTTGCAAAACAGCCAGTAAAAAATCGGTTAACGAAGTCAGACCGCTTTGTTTACGCGCTTCTTCGAGCTGCCCCCACAGCTCGTCCGAAATTTCCAATTCGATCTTTTTCATAAGTGCGTTTCCTTTTTTAAGCCGTCAATACCGGAAGAGCAAATGTCTGTATTTCGCTGCTAAAATGCAAGAAAAAAGCTCCCTAAGGGAGCTTTTTTTAACGACGCGTACAGTTTTAAAAACGGCAAGTGCCAATGTGTTTAAAGCAATTTTTCATTTTATTCGTTCTCGATTTCGGCCAGAATCTTTTCGTCTTCTTCGCTTAATTTGACTTTCATTTTCAATCGCTTCCAATTCATATCCACTTCTTTTTGAATGCGATTGATATCCTTATCGGTCAAATGGGCAAACCTTCCCTGCAGCCGAATGTATTCTTTAACCGGTAAATCCTTGGGTTCATGGGTAATTCGGTAGCGCCAGCCGTTTTCGATTTCGAACAACGGAAAAATTTTGGTATCCACAGCCAAACGCGAAAGTTTAATGGTGTTTTCCGGTGCCGATTTCCATCCCGGAGGACACGGGGAAAGCACGTGAATGAATTTCATGCCTTTTATGGATTTGGCTTTTTTTACTTTGGCGATAAAATCATCCGGAAAAGCAACCGAAGCCGTGGCAATGTAAGGAATGTGATGCGCGGCTAACGCTTCGACCAGATTTTTTTTGGGACGATCTTTGGGATGTTTGGCCGGTGTGGTTGTGGTCCAGGCACCTAAGGGGGTTGCCGAGCTGCGTTGAATACCGGTGTTCATGTAGGCTTCGTTATCGTAACTGATGTAAATAATATCTTCGTTGCGTTCGGCTGCGCCGGAAAGGGCCTGAAATCCGATATCGAACGTACCGCCGTCTCCGGCCCAAGCCATCACGGTAATATCATCTTTGCCCTGCGCTTTTAATCCGGCTTTAATACCGGAGGCCGTGGAAGCGGCCGTTTCGAAAGCGGTGTGAAACACCGGAACTTTATTCACCGAACTGGGTGTCGGGCCGTCAATAATCGACCAGCAACAGGCGGGAATGACAATCATGGTCTCGAGCCCCAGGGCTTTCAGGGCGTAACGCATGGAAAGGGTCGCGCCACAGCCGGGGCACGCCACATGCCCGGAACCCATGTTTTCTACTTTGGGAATATTGAAGGTTATCTGGCTCATATTTTTACTCCTATCCAAACAAGGTCTTCGCCTTTTTCGCTTTTCAACAGATGCTCCACAATATCGCGGATGTTTTGCGGAACCACATCGCGCCCGCCTAAACCGGCCACATAGCCGTTTAGCAACGGATGTGCTTCGGAATTGTACAAGGCGGATTTGATTTCCGAAAAGAAAATTCCGGATTGGCCGAACGACAGGTTGCGATCGATTACGCCGATTTTTTGCACATTTTTAGCCACCCGACGCATATCTTCCACTGGGAATGGTCGGAAAGCGCGTAATTTTACCAGTCCCAAATTAATGCCTTTTTCCCGATATTCGTCCACTACCAGCCGTGTGGTTCCCGTAATTGTTCCGGCCGTAATCAGCAAATAATCGGCGCCCTCGGTACGATATTCTTCAATCATGGCCCCGTGATGGCGGCCGATGTAATGGTTGTATTCCTCGGCAATAATTGGGATTAATCTACGAGCTTCTTCCATGGATTCTTGAATGCGATAACGAAATTCCATGTAGGTATCTGGCCCGGCCAGCCCACCAAAAGCGTGGGGATCATCAATATCCAGTTTGAATTTCGGTTTGTACGGCGGTAAAAATTTGTCAACCAATTCTTGCTTGGGCAAGGCAACCGGCTCGGACGTGTGGGAGAGAAAAAAGGCATCCATATTGATCATAACCGGCAACATCACCTGTTCGCCCAGTCGATAGGCCTGAATGATCATATCCAGCACTTCCTGGTTGCTTTCGCAATAAAATTGAATCCAACCGGTATCGCGCTGTGCCAGGCTATCGGTTTGATCGGCCCAGATATTCCACGGGGGGGCCAAGGCGCGGTTCACGTTGGCTAGCACGATAGGCAAACGGGCATTGGCTGCCCAGTGTAAAACTTCGTGCATCAGGGCTAACCCTTGCGAGGAGGTTGCCGTAAATGATCGGGCACCGGAAGCCTGAGCACCGATAACGGCGGCCATGGCCGAATGTTCCGATTCTACCTTGATGTATTGGGCCGGAATTTCGCCGTTGGCACACAATTCGGACAGCTTTTCCACAATGGATGTTTGCGGTGTGATGGGATAAGCGGAAATTACCTGAACGCGCGCCAATTTTACCGCATACGAAGCCGAATGGGTTCCCTCGATAACTTTAATTTCTTGAGTGGTTTTAGGGTCGAAATATTTTTGCAAATTTTTATTTAGGACACGATCCATTTTAATTCCTCCTCGAAAGACATGGCATTGCGCGGACATTCGTGGACACAAATACCGCATCCCTTGCAATAATCGTAATTGATGACATAGCCTTTTCCCTCCGGATTGTAACTGATGGCCACATCCGGGCAAAAGACAAGGCAATTATCGCAATAGGTACAGGTTCCGCAGCTAAAGCAACGATCGGCCTCGTAAATCGCATCTTCTTCGCTAATGCCTAAATTTACTTCTTTAAAATTACCCACTAATTGCGCAAAACTGTTTTGTTTTTCGCGCGGTCTGGGTTCTTTGATAAAATAATCCAAATTCAGCGTTTCGTAGGGTACTTCGTTTTTGACTTCTCCGTTTAGTTTAATTTCTTTAGCGGTTAAATATTGATGAATAGCCTGTGCAGCGCGTTTGCCGGTTCCGATGGCATCAACCACCGTACCGATGGGCCCAAGGGCCGCGTCTCCGCAGGCAAACACGCCTTCTTCGCTGGTCATCTGGAACGGATCGACGGCTAATCTGTTCTTGTGGATGTTGAGTTTATTATCTAAAAAATCGAGATCCGGAGACTCACCGATTGCCAGCAGTACCTGATCGGCTTCGATCTCAAATTCCGATCCTGGGACGGGTACGGGACGCCGACGTCCCGTTTCATCGGGTTCAGCTAATTTCATTCGGATCAGGCGCACTTTTTGTACTTTGCTTTTGCCGATAAATTCCACGGGATTGGTCAAAAAGATGATATTCACCCCTTCTTTGATCGCATCTTCTATTTCTTCGGGGACGGCAGGTAGTTCCGCTTTGGAGCGACGGTAAACAATGGTTACTTCTGCCCCGAGCCGAATGGCCGAGCGTGCCGTATCGATGGCCGTATTCCCACCGCCCACCACTATTACTTTTTTACCGACTTTTGCGCTTCCGGTGGTGTTGTATTCGCGCAAAAAGGCTAATCCCGTTCCGATTCCCTTTAAATGTTCGCCCGGAACATTCAGCGAACCGGGCTTGTAAGCACCGGTAGCCACCAGCACCGCGTCGAATTGTTTTTTGAGTTCTTCCCAGCCGATATCTTTGCCAACGGCGGTGGATGTTTTGATTTCCACCCCCAGACGCTTGATATCGTCGATTTCTTTGTCCAAAACTTCGCGCGGCAAACGATATTTGGGAATGCCCAAGCGCAACATGCCGCCCGGTTCGGAGGCCGCTTCAAAAATGGTCACTTTGTAGCCCATGCGACGTAACTGGTAACCGGCTGATAATCCGGCAGGGCCCGAACCTACAATGGCGATTTTCTGACTCCGGTTGCCCTGTACAAAATCTTTGGGAAAATGGTTGTGTTTGTTCTGATCGGCAACAAAGCGTTCCATATTATGGATGGCAATCGATTCATCATATTGGGCACGGTTACACACATTTTCGCATGGATGGTAACAAACACGGCCTAACACACCGGGCATGGGATTATCCTGTAGAATAATATGCCAGGCTTGTTCGTATTTTTTTTCTTTTACCAAAGCAAAATACTGGGGTATCTTTTCATGAGCCGGACAACCGGCCGTACAGGGAGGAACTTTGGCATCGTACAAAGGACGCATGTAGCGCCAGCTTCCGGTTTTGTTCCAGCTCATATCACCCGTGGAAACGGCAAATGGCGGTATTCCGTTTTCGAATTCCATCGGATCGTACATATTTAAGCTCCTAATTTGTAATTCTTTTCTGTTTTTAGGCTTTAAATTCTTCAAAGGCTTCCAATGCGGCTGCGGCATTGGCATCGGGCTTTACGGGTACCGATTCCTTGATGGCTTCCAAAATCGGGCCGATTTTGACCAGATTGGTAAAGCGGGAAAAGGCCCCTAAAATTGCCGTATTTACAATGGGCTGACTGCGCGAGCCAAGACGATGTTCCATGGCAATTTTACTGGCATCAATGGTACGAACTTCGAATTTGTCCGGCAAATTAAATTCGCTTGGCGGCAATGCGCTATTGATCAAAATTTTACCGCCTGTTTTCAACCCAGCGGTAACATCCACCGTATTTAATAAAGTGGGATCCAAAACGACTAACAAATCGGGTTCGTAAATTTGGGTTCTCAGGTTAATGGGTTTATCATCCACGCGGATAAAAGCCTGCACCGGAGCACCGCGACGTTCCACACCAAAGGCGGGAAACGACTGTGCAAACTTACCTTCTTTAAACAGCGCGGAGGCCAGAATTTTACAGGCCACTACGGCACCCTGCCCGCCGCGACCGTGCATGCGAATTTCAACCATAGGAAACTCCCTTGTTTGACAATTTTTCGTTCGATCTTGCGAATTACCGCATTCTCAGGAATCGCATTATTTTAATTTTTTTGTAATTCATTTGTCCCGATCCACGAATCGGATCAACAAAATTGATCTCTTTATTTGCCCTTTTTACTCAGACAATGTTTCCCGCTTTCCGTTGCTTTGCATATTTTTGCAAATTCAGTCAAAGAGCGGAATAGGGCATAACGGTATTTGCGAACCCTGTTCCTGCCAAAGCGAAAAGCAGGTGTACGGAGCACACAATGTAAGTACTGAAAAATCAACAAATCACCCACAGATAAATTTCAGACAAACAAAATGCACTCCCAAATAAAATAAAAATAAGTAATTTAATAGGCAACTGAAATGCGCAATTATTTTGAGGTGAATATGTATTCAAAGAAATGCATTTGATTTATTTATCATACGCAAAAATGTCACTGCACTTTGTACCTTAATGGCTACTCTAAGATAAACCGTTCTTAAAACCCGATGATATTCGCATTTGTGTTTCTTGTTTTGAATCCAAAGTTCATGATAAACACCATTAGTAATGGTAAATCGTACTGTTTTCCTCCGTTAATTAGCCACCGAATAAAACCGATAACCACCGATTTTTTTTGGCATTAATTGGCACTGATTGGAACTGTTTAGACTCTTCCCCTTTACACTAATAGCGCTGACTAAAGTCTGCAGCTACCGATTCCCCCATCTCTTATACTCTTAACTCTTAACCTAACCAAGCCACCGAAGAACACCGATAACCACTAATTTTTTTAGTCGCTGATTTAAACAGATTTGCACTGATTAAACCCTTCAATCACTCAACTATTCACCTAATCAACTATTCAACTATTCAACCATTCAACTATTCAACTATTCAACCATTCAACTATTCAACCATTCAACTATTCAACTATTCAACCATTCAACTATTCAACTATTCAACTCTCATCTTCCAGCAAAATGATTTTACGCGCAAATCAGCGTGATTGAGATTTGCAAATGGTTTTCGTCTGGCCTGTTTAAGCAGGGCCTGAATTTCTGAATTGGACATGGTTTCCCAATTTAGAAGCGCTGGAGAAGAAACAACCTGTATCTGGCAATGCAATGGAACAGCGAATAGTCGTACCAGCCTATATTGCCGGCAAAACAAACTCTGCGATAGTGAAACGGTTCTTTGTCCAGCAAATGAAAGCCGCATTGTTGCCAGTCAAATTCCACCAGCAACTTGTAGCGGTCGGACGTTTGCGGTTGTTCCTACCACAAATCGTGGTTACCCAAAACCAGCCGTTTGGGCATGGTAAACAATGCAAACGCTTCGGTGAATGCCTCAAAATATTCCTGGTTGGAGACATCCACCACATCTTCGGCAAAGATGATTATCTCTGGCGCTTCCCGGGCAATTCTTCCTTTCAAATTTTCCAGATTTACATACGGAATATGTAAATCGGACAGAGCGGCAAGTTTCAATTTCCTGTCTCCATTGTTTTCTATGTGTTCGGATATGTCTTCCTCGATTGTCAAATACTGTTACATGGTTCGGATCGTTTATGACAATCCGGAAGCCATATATTCTGAAGAAAAATCATTATAACACCCGTCCCGCTATATCCGGTTTTGAAACGCTATTAGCTATAAACCAAACTATTAAACTGGAACAATTACTGACTATACTTAAAATGTTTGAAATCAATTTCGCTGCTTGTCGAGAAAACCTATTTTTCAGTAGGCAATTCATAACCCATTTTACTCCTATCAAATCCATAACTATCAATTACACAAAAAGTAAAACAAAAATTCAAGCCTTTCATATTGCTTAACAAATAACAAAAATCCGCAGCACGTATGAATATATCCCTCTTTTATTTTGATCTTGTCAAGAGATGAATCCAAATAAATTTTACTATCCAATCAAGATGAAAAGCTTTTGTCAAACAGCAAAGAATACAGTTTCTTATTCCTGTTTATTTAAAAACAACATCCTTCAATATATTTTGCTTTACCCACCTGATAAAAGAATCA
Source organism: uncultured Caldithrix sp. (assembly GCA_964598255.1). GTDB lineage: Bacteria > Calditrichota > Calditrichia > Calditrichales > Calditrichaceae > Caldithrix. Next base: position 25,616 of record CAZRBA010000032.1, read on the forward strand.
TGAATGGAAATACACACATATTGTTTTGACTCCTTTTTAATGACAAATTTAATTTTTATGACCACTAAGATTCCCCGTATTAAGGTGCCGTTTTTTGCTGGATTTGGGAAGGACTCCAAGAAAAAATCTTGCAACATTTTAGCGTATATGGTAAACACACAAAACTGTTAACGATCACCATGAAAATGTTCACCAGAAACAGCCCTGCCATGAGATCAAAAATCTTAAAGTTTTATCCGGACAAAGCCTTCTCTGAACAAAATTCAGAAACAGATTGTTTGAGACGTGGATTTAGGCACTCCTAAAAAGGCGGAATCCGAGAAGCACATCGTTCGAGGACGGTGCGAATTTGTAACGATCGTGGACTTCCATATACGTGACGTAATGGATCCAGTCGAGACCGCGCGTCACTCGTTTCGATCCTTTATCCGGACCTTTAGGATTATCCAGCGGGCTATATTTATAATAGTCCCTGTCATACCAATCCCAGCACCACTCAAATATATTACTGCGCATATTATATGGTACAGATTTTTGGGACATCTCTTTTTCAAATAGATGAATTTGCCCACCGGAATTGTTACTATTCCCGCTTTCTGCTTTCTCATCACGCTTGCCCGCATATTTGTATTTGGATTCTATACGCGCCAAAGGGCTTCCGCGTGCAGCGTACTCCCACTCCGCCTCCGTGGGCAAACGAAATCCGTTTTTACTAAAATCACAATGTACTGTCCATTTTATTTTAGCATATTCATCTGTATTATTTGGATCTTCATGCTTTTTATCAATCGTGTAACAAAGTTCCAGACCAGCCTGTTTGCTCAGCCAGTTGCAAAATTCAACCGCTTCGTACCAGTTTATCCAAACTATGGGATAGCTGCCACGCCCCCAGCCTGCCTCCTCCGGCTTCCTATTTCCTGTCGCTTCACAAAAAGCGTCATACTGGGCGTAGGTAACCGGATGTTTGCTCATATAAAAATCGTTTACTTTTACCCTATGCAACGGTTTTTCACTATCATCGCCATTTCCAAACCTATCCCCCATATCAAAACTACCGCCCGGTACCTTCACCATTTCAATACCATATTGCTTTAAGATGGGCTCTATCGCACGGGCCTTTTGCTGCTTTTTTGCACTACTTTGTGCGGCCTTGGTCTCCTTAGTAACCTTTTTACGAGCTTGAATGATTAAGATGAGCCCTTTTGTGTTCTGCAATTTACTTCCGGATAATTTTTGGAATATTTTTGTTAAAACGCAAAGCCATCGACGGGCTTTTGTCTTTTTTCTATTTTTATTGTATGCCTCCACCAGATTACCGGACTTCATGCCGCTCATACGCGCTTTCTGCGATAGCGGCAATGCTCTGATATAGCCGTTTATACTAATGAGTAATGTCGGCTTTTTCATAGTCTTACCTCTTTTATTGAGTCTCTTTTTGAAATTATTTATTCATAATGGTTCTTTCGTGCGCATGATGCTGCTCTGGGAATTCCCGAACTCCGACCATTTTGCGTTTGGCCGGTCACTCATTTTGCATCCCTTCAGGATGCCTTTTGAGAAGATAACAGGAAGCGCGACGGTCTTCCTTTTCCCCGTGCTGCGCACAGGGTTATTCACCTTGCATCCCTGCGGGACGGATTCGATGGCGTATTATCCCCCGGCCCCCGGCCGCGAAGCGGTTAAAGCTGAATAACCCCGTACGTAGTGCGGAGGGACGTACAACGAACGGGAAGGTCCTGAAGTGTGGGAAAAGTACGCCCCTTACGATTCCCCTTGCAGCTGTAGCGCGGCTGAATACGATACCTAATGCTCTTCTTGGAATACATCGACTGTGTCGATGCGCTTCCTGACAACGAAGAGCAGGGACACAGTCCCTGCATTCCAAATTTACACAGTCCCTGCACAAAATTTTACGCGCCCGACTGGGCGAAACATTAAAACGCCGCAGCCTTCCTGCCTTCGGCGGGGAAAGAAAAAAGATTAAAAACGAAAAGTATAAAGGTTAACCCCGACCGCGCCGCTCACATCCTGTTCGCCGGTCGGGATTAAATCATCCATGATTTAACGCGTCCTCAGGAGACGAAAACCGTAGTCGTTGAGCGTGTAGTCCGGGCTAAAGTAGTCGCGATTGGCAACACGCACGCTGCTTGCATTAAAGTACCAACTCCCGCCGCGCAACACACGGCTACTCCCGGATGAGGGCCCCTTAGGATTGTCTTGTGGGCTGGAACTGTAGTAATTGCTGCTGTACCAGTCCCAGCACCATTCCCACACATTGCCGCTCATGTCGTAAAGGCCCAATTCAGTGGGTTGTTTTGTGCCTACTTCATGCGTGTGGCCGCCGCTGTTGCCATCATACCAGGCTACGGCATCCACATCGTTGCTGCCCGCATATCGGTAATGGGCAGATCGTAATCCGCCCCTACTGGCATATTCCCACTCCGCCTCCGTGGGCAAACGGTAGCCGTTGGCGCTCCAGTTTGCCGTCCAATTATTCAAATCATACACCGGTGTCAAACCTTCCCGCTCACTCAAATAATTGCAAAAAGCAGCCGCCCCGTACCAGCTTATTTCGATCACCGGATAATAGTCATAGTTGTTTTCCACATACAACTGACTGCCGTTGTAGCTGATTTGACAATCTTCATCGTCCAAATCCAAAAGTTCCTGTTGATTGCCTTCTGTATTCTTTACCGTTGAGCTACTGGCTGTTATCTTCCCCTGCGATAAAGCCCAGTTAAACACCTCTACTACCTGAGCGTTGGTTACCTCATATTTGCCCATGTAAAAACTGTTCACCGTTACCGTGTGCACCGGTTTTTCATCACCATAGCAAGAGCTCTGTTCGCTGGTGCAGCCCATCTTAAACGTACCGCCTTTAACGTAAACCATCTCTATGCCGACCGGGCTGGTCATGACTGCCGCGGGCCCAGACAAAGGAACAAAGCTTCGATGAAAATTACTTACCATCGTAACAAATTTAATGATCAATAGTATTATTACTATTCCTATGCCAACCGCCTTTATTATCTTAATCCGTTTTTCTACATCCTCCCTGTATGCATTCTC
>CAZRBA010000033.1:0-14504 GCA_964598255.1 uncultured Caldithrix sp.
ATAAACGATTCCCGTAATCCGGTGCCGGAGGTCGGACTCGAATACCGACAAGTCGGTAGGAATAAACCCCATCCCGACTTGTCGGGACGCGTCAGCCAATTTCACCGCTCCGGCATATTATTAACAATGATCAAAATTTCGGATTGAATGAAATTTAAAGACCGACAGGGGAATAAACCCCTATTCGATGTAGCGATAGGCAGAAATAAAAAACGGGAATCATAAACGATTCCCGTAATCCGGTGCCGGAGGTCGGACTCGAACCGACACGGGGAATAAACCCCACTGGATTTTGAGTCCAGCGCGTCTGCCAATTTCACCACTCCGGCATATTATTAACAATGCTCAAAATTTCGGATTGAATGAAATTTAAAGGCCGACAGGGGAATAAACCCCATCCCGACTTGTCGGGACGCGTCAGCCAATTTCACCACTCCGGCATATTATTAACAATGATCAAAATTTCGGATTGAATGAAATTTAAAGACCGACAGGGGAATAAACCCCATCCCGACTTGTCGGGACGCGTCAGCCAATTTCACCACTCCGGCATATTATTTTCGAGAGCACAAATTTATTGCACGTAATTCAAAAAATCAAATTAATTTCGTTTGATCTTTAGAATTATTTGCAGTAAAATAAATTTTATTTATTTATTGCAAAGCAAAGGATTAATTATGCGTTTTACCATCCTATTTTTTCTAACTGTTCTACCCTGTATTTTATTCGGTCAAACTCAGCGCATTGTGCTATTGGAAGAAGCCACCAATGCCAGTTGCGGACCATGTGCCTATTATAATCCGGGGTTGCAAAAATTTTATTCGCAGCATTTCGGCGGTGTTATTTCGGTACGCTATCATGCCTGGTGGCCCGGCAGTAATGATCCTATGTACCTTTCTGCGAAAAACGATTGTATTAATCGTATTCATTATTACAATATTAACGGAGTGCCCAACTATGTTATGGACGGAAAGTTGGAAGGGGTTCCTGCCAGCATCAGCGCTATGCAATCTCAAATGGAGAAAAGACTGGCCATTCCTTCACCGTTAAAATTGCATGTCAAGGCCAATTTCACGGACGATTCAGTTAAAATTCACATTACCCTTGTGCCTGTGGATACGGTTCGTGCCGCCAAACTTTACCTTCGCGTTGCCATCACACAACGTATGGTAAATTATTTTAATCCCCCCGGAACAAATGGTGAAAAAAACTTTGCCGAAGTCTTGCGTCAAATGCTACCCAGCGCTATGGGCACGTCGCTTGATTCTTTGAATATTGGTGACACGTTAGCATTCGATTTTTCCGCCGCGGTCAAAAGTGATTGGGACTCTGGCGATTTGGGTGTGGTTGCCTGGGTGCAATCCGATGCGAATAAGGAAATTTTACAATCGGCCATGCATTTTCCGACAACCATCATCGGCAATCCGAATACCGGTATTACTTTTTTGCAAGCCGGAGAAATTACCGATGTTCCTTATTTTATTGCCAACGATACACCCGATACTGTACATGTGACGTTAATGTTAAAAGACAAAAATGCACCGGATGATTGGAGCTTTTCGCTTAAAAGCGGCAATACGGTTACTTCCGAAATCTCGCTCGAAATTTTACCCGGCGATACCGCACGCTTTTTTTTACAGATAAAAAGCGGCCAACGCGGAACGGGAAGTATAACCGTCTTTTCACAAAACGATGATGACGACGGCTTTTACGGAGAAGGCTATGGATATGGATACGGTTTGGAATTTAACGGCGTGGTTCCCGAAAATTCGGATATTTTATTGGTGGATGACGACGGCGGTGCAGGATATGAAAAAAACTTTACACGTATTTTGGATAAAAAAGAATTTCGGTATATTTGTCTGGATGAAAAATATCTTACTTCTTTGGCCAAAAGTACGGATTTGAATCAATACAAATTGATTATTTGGAACGTATCGTGGGCTTTTCCTGCTTTTAATCGGGAGGATGTCAGTTTGCTTGAAGATTATCTTAAAGACGGTGGCAATGCCATCCTTTTCGGTCAGGATGTGGCTTGGGATGTATTCGATTCCACCGGACAAAGCCATTTTACGGAAGCCGAAAGCTTGTTACAAAGATATTTTGATGTCCGTTTTTTGGAAGACAATTCCAAGGGAACCAAGATGTTCGGTATTAGCGGAGATCCCATCGGTAGCGGCATTTCCTTTAATTTGGAACGACCTTACGGATTTAACAATCTTTTGCCTGATGCCATCGAACCGTTAACAAGCGGACGATCGGTTTTTAGATACAATAATGATAAAATCGGTGCCATTCGTTTTGACAACGGAACATTCCGGACGGTTTTTTACGGCATTAGTTTCGAAGAAATCGATGGAGATGCCACGCGCGAAAACGTATTGCTCCGTTCTGTTGATTGGGCAACGGGTGCAACCGGCCTTAATTCTCAGGTAATTGCTCCAGAGAAATCGGTTTTATTGCCCAATTACCCGAATCCCTTTAATCCGTCAACGACCATTCGCTACCAGATTGTCGCTCAGGGCAAAACACAGGTAGATTTGGACGTTTATAATATTCTGGGGCAAAAAGTTCGACATTTGGTACACGCAAAGCAAGCGTCTGGAACCTACCGAGTAAAATTCGAAGCGCGCGATTTGGCCGGTGGCGTTTATTTCTGCCGTCTGAAAACAGGAACCGGTTATGCTGCAGTGCGTAAAATGATTTTAATACGTTAATAATGTGCGTATGACCGAATGAAGAAAAAATTTGTTTTTAGAAAGGGCCGACAAGTTTAACCAATTTGATCGGCCTTTTTTAATTCGGAGTTGGTTTTAAGCAAAATAGCTCCGCATCGATAATTTCATTATATTTACACGATTTCAGATGATTAAGGATCGGATTTAATGAAAATTCTTTACCGTTACATCATTAAAGAGCATATCGGCCCGTTTTTTATGGGGTTGGCTGTCATCATGTTTATTCTGCTTATGAATTTTTTAGTACGTTATATCGGGCAGATTTTCGGTAAAGGTCTGTCTGCGTTAACCATTATCAAATTAATCGCATTTAATTTACCGTGGATGGTAGCCTTGGCCGTTCCCATGGCCACCCTGGTTGCGGTTTTAATGGCTTTCGGTCGTTTGTCGTCTGATAACGAAATTACGATTTTAAAATCAAGCGGGATCAGTTTGTATCGCATTATTCGTCCAGCGCTTTATGCTGCTTTTGTGCTGATGTTGGTTATGATTTATTTTAACGATCAAATCTTGCCGGAATCCAATCATCAGGCCAAATTGATGTTGCGTTCCATTCGGCAGAAGAAACCCACTCTCCAGCTTGAACCGAATATCTTTTACACGGTTGATCGCTACACGATTGTCGTCGGAAAAATTCAGCGGCCGCTTCCGGAAGAATGGCTGGATTTGTCGAATTTGTTGGGCCCAGAATACCAGGGTAAACCCGAAACCGATCGTTTAGTTGATGTTACAATTTTTGATCAAAGTGATCCGGAAACCGATGTAACCATTACGGCTAAAGAAGGGTACATGACCTATTCGGTAAAACGCAAAAGTCTGGTTTTTACTTTGTTCGACGGTGAATTTCATAAACTGGATCGCCAAAAATTAACCGAATACGAACGCTCAACTTTTCAAAGACAAGTGGTTTACATTCCGGCCGGCGACTTCATCTTTGAACAACGTAAGGATTCGGATCGTAGCGACCGTGAGATGACCATTGCCATGATGCGGCGTAAAGTAGAGTATTTCCGTCACCAATACCGGTTGCGTAAGGAACGATATGCGGCTATTATCGACCAAAATTTGGCCGGTGTCGATCGGCTGCTTGCCTTAAGCGACAGCACATTGTCCGAGTTCAATGCCGATTCTGTTTTAAAGACGATTTCTCCTATGCAATGGCGAGCGGCACGAATAAAAACCGCGCGTATTGCGGATCGATTTTATCATCAGGCGCGAACCAATGTTAGTTTTTTAGATATGCAGGAACGTGCCATGGATAAATTTTGGGTGGAAATACACAAAAAATTTTCCATTCCGTTTGCCAGTATCGTATTTGTGCTAATCGGCGCACCGTTGGGAATTATGGCTCGTAAAGGAAGTATGGGGGTGGGTATGAGCCTGAGTATCGGTTTCTTTTTGCTTTATTGGGTATTTTTGATCGGCGGGGAAGATCTTGCTGATCGACAATACATCAGTCCTTTTTGGGCTATGTGGGCGGCCAATGTATTGGTAGGGGCTGCCGGTGTATACTTAACCTACAAAACGGTTAAGGAAACATCATTTATCGATTGGGAACGATGGGGTAAAATTTGGCGCTTTTGGAAAAAAGCAAAAGGTAAACGTTTTTCGCAATAAGGGTTTGAATATTTCGTTTTTTTTAGGTAAAAACAGTTTTTTCCCATTACGGTTCCGCGGAACTTTAAAAAGGAATGAGGTTTTAGGAATCCTTATGTTAAATGCTCTGGATCGTTATGTGTTAAAAGGATTTGTGATTAATCTGTTGCTGGGAATACTGGCCTGGATTATCATTTTTGTTGTGGTTGACCTGATAGAAAACATTTCTCATTTTCTGGATCACGGGGCAACCTTTAATCAGGTGTTAATGTATTACGTTTATTACGTTCCTTATATTATCAGTTTAACCTTGCCCGTTGCCGTTTTACTCAGTACGCTATTTACTCTGTCTACCATGGCAATGAACAATGAAATCGTTGCTTTGTTATCCGCTGGGGTCAGTTTGTTTCGTACGCTTTTGCCTTTGTTTGTCGCCGGTGTGATGATTAGTTTGGCCGCTTTTTTCTTTAATGAAATTACGGTTCCCTATGCAAATCAAAAACGTTTTGATATCAAGCGGTACCAAATTGATCGTGAGCCGCGCCCAAAATTTCGTTCCAGAGCCAATGTCTATTTGCAACTTTCTTCTGATCAAACCTTAAGTGCCCGCTATTTTAACGGAAGCATCAATCAGGCTTCTGAAGTTAGTATTAAAACTTTTAACGGGCCTAAGTTAATCCGGCGAATCGATGCGCGTAAAATGGTTTGGCAAGATAGCGTGTGGAAATTAGTTGGCGTAACGGTGCGTTATTTTAAAGGAGAAAAAGAAGTAATGCGTCAGCTTCCGGATTCGGTTATGGCTTCGCTTGATATTATGCCGGAAGATTTGGCCGTTGTACAGAAGAAACCGGAAGAAATGAGTTATGTCGAACTTAGTCATTTTATCGATGAGCTGCGTGCGATTGGGGCCGATCCACGCAAATGGCTTGTAGAACGCCATTTGAAAATTTCGTTGCCCTTTGCCAATTTTATCGTGGTTTTATTGGGTGCTCCGCTGGCCTCGCGTAAGCGTCGCGGAGGCATGGGCCTAAATTTCGGCATTAGTTTGGGAATTAGCTTTACCTATTTTATTATTATCCGAGTCGGGCAGGTGCTGGGGCATCAGGGTTCTTTAAGCCCTTTATTGGGCGCCTGGTTGGGTAATTTGGTGTTTTTGACATTCGGGATTATCGGTTTGCTTAAAGTACGGAAGTAAAAAGGGAAGAACCCGAAAGGCGTTTCAAAGGTAATTTGGTATTTTAATAAAAAACGCAGGGCGCTCGTGGCTCCCTGCGCAGGCATATTTGAAATTAAATTTCTTTCAGTATTCACCTACAATATACTTCACCAGTTGATCGATGGTAAATTTTTGATCCTTAATAACTGCCTTCACTACATCGCCAATCGAAATAAGCCCCATTAGTTTGTTATTTTCGATTACGGGTAAATGGCGAATATGTTTGTCAATCATTACGGCCATTGCCTCTTCGGCAGTGTGTTGAGGTTCCAGAGCCACGATTTCGTGCGTCATGATTTCCTTAACTTTTGTATCCGCTGCATGGCGCCCTTGAATATCCAACTTACGGGCAACATCGCGCTCGGAAATAATACCGTACAAATGTTCGTCATTTTCATCCATTACCAGTAAAGCGCCGACATTTTTATCCGCCATTTTTTTCAAGGCCTCCAAAACGGTGGCTTCTGGACTGATGGTCCAAACCGTACGTCCCTTTTGTGTTAAAATGGTTCTCATTGTCTTCAAGGCAGTTCCTCCTCGGTTAAATTTAACCCAATCTGATTTAATATACGAATTGAAGAGCACGATTTCTACCCCGAATTAAAGTTATTTTTTTCTCTAAGTGGTTCTATCTTATTAAAAACGTTTGAATTGTATGATTTTGAATAGTCGTATAATACGAAATATGCCTAAAAAAATTTTTAATTTTATGCGAATTTTATAATAAAATTTTATGAAGAACGTATTGTGAAAGGACAAATAAAAGGCGGTTTGATCTTAAAAAAAATAGCGAAGTTTTAGTTTGCCTGAAATGTAGGCACGTTTTGCTTGGCGTGAATCGACTAACGATAAAAACGAGGCATTGGCCGAAAAAAGAATTTTGGGTAAAATGGTATATGCCAATTCCAAGTACGGCCCCTGATTTGTCAACTTGCGGCTTAATTTTTTTACCGGTACATGGCGCCATTCTTTGCGTCGGTAAAACGTGTATCCGATATCCAGTCGGAAAAACAGAAAATGATCGTTACGTAAAAATAAGGTTAAAAAACGTGAATCATAGGATTGCAGCACTTGTTGTGCAAATTCTTTTGCAAAAAAACTTCCTTTGTCTTCTAATTCAATTCGATAGTATCCTCCGAAGGATTGGTGGGTTAAGTAATGGATGAGCAACGAATCGGAAAAAATGTATTTCCGAAACACAAAACTGCGCGGATCGGGAGTAAGGTAGTCGAAATCGTACACAGTGTAATTGGCTAGTACTTGGGTACTTAAATTATTGGAAATCGCACCGCAACGATAGTAAAATCTAGGATTCAGTTTGTAAATGCGGTTCCAATTATTATTCATGCTGCGTTCTTTGTAAATGTAAATTTGATGATACAAATATACATAGCTCAAAAGGTCTAAAGTTAACACAGGGCTAATGTTCCATCGGTAGTGCAGCGTACTCACAAATCCCAGTTCATCTCTGTCATCGTTATTGATAACGGAATCGGGGGTGTCGTACTGCAATTTTACATAGGCGGTATTAAGTGAGATTTGATGCCGATCATTAAAACGGTAGCGAATATTCAAATTAAAGGCCGTTTGCAATGTACGGCTGTCCGTATAGGTGCCCGCATTGTCCTGTGTTTCGGACGAAGTGCGGAAGGTAAATAAAGTGGTAAGTTTGTGGCCGGTATGTAAATAACGTAAATAATTTTCAAATGTTAAAACAGACCGACCGTTAAAATAAGAAATATCCCGAGAACGCAGCTTGGTTTGAAAAAGCAGGCGATTGCCTGTATTCAGGTCATAAAATAATTTGTTTTGCACTTCTCGTTCATGCATGTTTACTTGCTCTATGGAATCGGCTACGTAATATTGTTTGGACAGATCGTTGTAATGCAGAAAAAGCGAATCGGAGCTAAAGCCTGAGAAACGGGTGGCAAAATAGGAAACCACATCGTATTCCTTGTTACGGCGAGTAGGATACAAATCCAAATTAGTGGCGGCATTTATGTTGGCGGTGTAATTGGCAAATCGATACCGATTTACTTTTAATGACATGCCTGTATCCCAACCCCAGTCTACATGCCGTCGATTGCGAGCATATTGATAGCCTAAATAGGGTGAAATCCGGAAATAGGTGAAAATGTTTTTTTGAGCAAAAAGACCCATGGCGTGGTTGGCAAACTGGTTGTTGGCAGACACCTGTTTATCGCTTTGAAACCAACTATTAAAGTAAATACCAGTTAGGAATGGTTTTAAATTCCAATAAACGAGCCCGCGTAAGCGATGTTCGTCTTTCCATTTTTTATCCCCCTCGGCCGGAATGAGCAGGTTGCTTTGGAAACGTTCTCTAACGCTCCAGCACACCGAGGCGGAATCCTGATTTTTTAACGAAAAGATTCCTAACCAATTCCAGGTAATTGATTGTTTGTAAAAATCGGTCATAAACTGGCGGCGCAAAGTAAAATGCCGCAAATCGGGAATTTGTGCCCGTAACGACGGAAGATAAGCGGTTGAGAAGAAAATAATAATCCAGATAAATTTTAAATAAAAAACCCGTTTGATGATTACTTTCCCTTGATTATCTTATAAACTTTTTCGTCTTTCTTTTTCATATTATATTTTTCTCGGGCGATTTTTTCAATATAATCAAGGTCGTTTTTTAAGCGTTGCGATTCGATTTTAAGTTTTGTTTTTTGTGCCTTTAGGGAGTCGATGTTTTTAAGCAATGTCTCTTTTTGAGATTTTTGCCGATAGTATCGTATGACATTGTGGGAACCTGCCAAAAAAAGAAAATAGATCGTCGCCAATCCCAGCAAGGTAAGGATTAAGGCTTTTACCGAAATTCGGGTGGATGGTCGCTGTTTTTTTCTGGATGTGGATTTTTTCATCGCATAAAAAGGCCCGGCAATAGGTACATTGCCGGGCATCTCCTTTATTTAGCGTTTGAATGCTTTTAATCCCAAAAATTTGGCGTTCTCGCCAAGCGTATCTTCGATGCGGAGCAACTGATTGTATTTGGCAATGCGATCGGTACGCGAAGCGGAACCGGTTTTAATTTGGCCGCCGTTTGTCGCAACGACCAGGTCCGCAATGGTCGTGTCTTCGGTTTCACCGGAACGATGTGAAACAACCGTAGTGTAACCGGCTTTGTGCGCCATATCGATGGCGTCCATTGTTTCGCTGACGGTACCGATTTGATTCAATTTGATCAAGATGGAATTGGCTACACCCATTTCGATTCCCTTGGCCAGCAGTTCGGTATTGGTCACGAAAATATCATCACCTACCAATTGCACTTTGTCGCCCAAGCGTTCGGTTAACAGTTTCCAGTTTTCCCAATCGTTTTCATCCAGACCGTCTTCCAGCGAAAGTATGGGATAATTGTCAATCCATTTTTCATAATAATCGATCATTTCCGCACCGGTTAGTTCTTTGCCTTCCGATTTCAGAATGTACCGTTTTTTCTCTTTGTCGTAAAATTCGCTGGCAGCCGGATCGAGACAAATAAAAATATCTTTGCCGGGTTTGTAACCGGCCGTTTCAATGGCTTCAACAATCAAATCCAACGCTTCCTGATTTGATTTTAAATCCGGAGCAAAACCGCCTTCGTCGCCAACAGCCGTATTGTAACCGCGTTTACTCAGTACTTTTTTCAGGTTGTGGAAAACCTCGGAACCCATGCGCAAGGCTTCTTTGAAGTTAGGAGCTCCGGCAGGCGAAATCATGAATTCTTGGACATCCACATTGTTATCTGCATGTTTGCCGCCATTAAGGATATTCATCATCGGCACGGGCAATGTTTTGGCATTTACGCCACCCAAATACTGGAATAAAGGCAAACCGACTGATTCGGCCGCTGCTTTGGCTACGGCAACGGAAACGCCCAAAATGGCATTGGCACCCAATTTGCTTTTGTTGGGTGTGCCATCCAGTTTAATCATCAAATTATCGATGTAGGGCTGATCGGTAGCTTCCAAACCGATAATTTCTTCGGCGATAATTTCATTGACGTTTTGCACCGCTTTGAGCACACCTTTGCCCAAATAACGGCTTTTGTCGCCGTCGCGCAATTCCACGGCTTCTTTTTCGCCCGTGGAAGCACCGGAGGGCACATCTGCGCGGCCAAAGCTGCCGTCCTCCAGTAAAACTTCCACCTCAACGGTGGGATTCCCGCGGCTATCTAATATTTCTCGTGCGTAAACATCTTCGATGATAGGCATATTGTTACCCTTTCATTTTTGAGTTGACCGATAAGAATAGTGATTCCTAACTATTAACATTTTCACAAGATAAACAGGGAACGTAAAAAGTTCAAAAAAATCTTTTTTCAAAAAAGAAGCTGTATTCGCTTTTAATTTTTTTAGGTTATTCCGTGCCGAAAAGGTTACACGAATTTTTTGTTTGGGCTGTTTCGGAAAACGGCTTTTATTTTACGGTCAACTTGTTAAGTGGTATTAAAAAAGCGAAGCTTTTGCCTGCTCGGAACATGAAAAAGCCCTGCTTTTTGGGCAGGGCTTTTGACGTGAAAAATTATTTGTTTACCTGAAAGGTGCGATCGCCTTTTTCGAAGAAGTTGACAATTTGCCTAGCTGCGGCTAATCCGGCATTGATATTGGCTTCTGCTGTTTGCGCACCCATTTTTTTAGGTGTAAAAAAGTAACGTCCTGGGTACTTTTTGGCAATCACGTCTTTGCAATCCGGAGCGATGTCCGAAATGTACTTGAAATCGGGACGTTCTTCGAACATTTTCAGCAGTTCGTCTTCGTTAATGATTTCTTTTCTGGCGGTGTTGACCAGGGTTGCATTTTGCGGCATTAGAGAAAGCAAGGCAAAATTAACGGATTTGATGGTTTTTTCATTGGCCGGAATGTGCAACGAAACATATTGGCACTGGTGATACAATTCCTCGGCAGAGTTCACCGCTTTCACGCCATCTTTTTCGATGGCTTCTTTGGGAATAAAGGGATCGTAGGCGAAAATTTCCATTCCGAATCCTTTGGCAATTTCGGCAACACGTTTGCCTACGTGTCCGTAAGCGTGCACGCCTAGGGTTTTGCCCTTTAATTCCGTGCCGGGTTTGCCGTTAAATTGATTACGAGCCAGATAAACCATCATTCCCAAAGCCAGTTCGGCTACGGCATTGGAGTTTTGGCCGGGGGTGTTCATTACCACAATACCTCTTTCGGTGGCGGTTTTAAGGTCGATGTTGTCGTAACCGGCTCCGGCACGTACTACAAGTTTTAGTTTCGCTGCGGCTGCTATAACCTCGGCAGTGATTTTGTCGCTACGAACAATTAAAGCATCCGCATCGGCGACGGCTGCTTTTAATGCTTCCGGACTTTCGTATTTTTCGAGTACGGCAAATTCGTAACCTGCATTTTCGACAATCTTTTTAATTTGCTCCACGGCAACCGGAGCAAACGGTTTTACGGTGGCAATAAGTACTTTTGGCATAATTTTATTCTCCTTTCGCTTGGACTTCGAAACGATTCTTTTGAGAAAATTATCATTTATTTTTGTAAAAAACAAAAGAAATTGGCAGAACAAACACCCTTTGACAACAGCGGAGTTGAATTGCAAAAGTTGTTTTTAAGGCTTATTTTTCGCCATTTGGTAACATCGGCTTTACTTTAATTTTGCTCGCCTGTTTAATGGTAACTGTGCCCGGTTTGGCGCCTCGGGGTTTTTGTACGTTTCTGGCGCGACAGTAATGAACGGATACCGTTCCCGCGTTGCGCATTTTGGAAAAATAAGCTGCAAGTTGTGCTGCCTGACGAATGCTTTCTTTGTGCGGTTCGACTTCCGATTCTCCGCAACGCAGAACAACATGGCTGCCGGGGAAACCGTTAACATGAAACCACAAATCATTGGGATGCGCTTCTTTTAACGAAAGCCGATCGTTGCTGCGGTCATCAAGTCCCACCCAAACTTCCAGGCCGTCGGGTAAAACAAACGTTTTGATGTTCACCGTTGTTTCTCCTTTAAATCGATTTCCCATGTATTTCGGTAAAAATTAATTACCTCGTTATTTACCTGGCGGTAAAAATTTTGCACTTCTTTGGGCTCAAAAGAATAGTGGGCAAAGCGTTTGAGCAAGCGATTGCCTTGAGCAATAAGTCGGCTTTCGAAAGGAAGAATGCGTTGCAAAATACCGTTGTGCTGTCTGTTGAGCAAAGCGGGCCAATAAAGATAGCTATTACCCGAACCACGAGCAATGGGGAAACATCGGTTTTTTAATTGTAAGGCCGCATTGCACAAAGGGGCGGTTTGGCCGCTTTGTGCTTTTAGGATTTCAGGAAAATCAGCACCGGCAGCCACCCAAAGAGGAATGGCAACGGATGTTAGTGGAAAACCCAAAATTGTCCAAGCCACTGTATTTTCCGGCGATTCTCCTTTTCGGACACCTTGCACAACCATTACGGATACGGAACTGTGCCTGGGAATAAAATCGCGAAAACAGACAAAACGCGAATGTCGGGCATCGGGCAGATTTTCGTACAAATTGCATCCGGTAAGGCCGTGTTCCAAACTACGGCTGACTTTTTGCAGTAAAAATTTTGCTGTCAACGAATCGCGTGCAAATGCCAAATCGAACAATTTTTCCGCTTCCCGATAGCGGATGTAGCCTTCGCCGCCATTGGCGTGTCCTGTAAAGGAAAAGTTGGTATGGATCAAATAACCATTGGGAGCAATGGCTGGATCGTTTGCGTCTAATTTTTTGTAGCCGTAATTATCGGTTTCAAAATAAGCCGCACCGCCTTGGGCATCAATCACGCCGAAATTCGATTCCACGCCCAGCGGTTTGGGTAATGTGTCCAGTAATCGTGCAAAATCGTCCACTGTGCGGCAAAAGCGCAACGCTTGTTTCATTAAAATGCCTTCCCGATCCTTGGCTTTTGAAGTATCGTTTTTTGCTTTTAAGTTGTAGGAGGCCGAATTCATAATGGCAAATCCGGCCGCATTGTATCCGGCCCAGACATTCGATCCTAGTGAATCGTCGGCATTTACCAATCCGATGTACGGATAAATTCCGTCATTAAAATAGCGAACTATATTTTGTAGGTGTCCGGAATCGCGATGTTTCCACAACAGCGGTCTGCCGTCGGGAGTTGCTTTTCCGCTGATGACGGCCGTGGTGCAGGGAAAGGCCGCATTCGAAATCAAAAATAAAAATAAAAATACCCCTAAAACTCGAATTTTTTTCCGCATAATTACCCCCTGTGTAATGCTAATGCTCGCGTCGATTTGCCAATGTTGTTCGATCCGTAGCCATCTTACAAATTTTTTGCGAGCGGGACAAGATGAAAACGGATGTAAAAAATATATTTGGAATCGGGATTAAACATGCTTACATTGAATTCGTTAATTCGTTAGACGCGCAAAGAGTTAACCTGCCGAAGCGATTTTATTTCCTTCTTAACGTTAATATTTCTTTACAGGTCTTAAGAATTACAAGGTAGTTTTATTTATTTATTTTTAAGGAGTTTTTATCGTGAATATTTATGTGGGCAATATCCCAAGAACCGCCGAAGAAGAAACCATTCGCAATTTGTTCGAAGAATACGGCGAAGTAGCAGAGGTTAAACTGCTCAAAGACAATTACACCGGTCAGTTGCGTGGATTCGGTTTTGTAACCATGCATTCTCAGGAAGAGGCCGAGAAGGCAATCGAAGCCATCAATTCCACCGAATTGGAAGGCAGAACCTTGGTGGTCAATAAAGCCCGTCCTCGTGGCGAACGTTCCGGCAACCGTTTTGGTAACAACAATGGCGGTGGCTATCGGAACAATCGTTCCTGGTAGAGATGAAAATTATTTTTTCGTAAGATGAAAGCCTCGCATTGCGGGGCTTTTTTTTTACGATAAACCGGGCAAACGGAGTGTCTGTCCGTGAATAATCCACCGTATAAGTCTTCACAAATTCACTCTTTGGCAATAATTGTAGAATTTGACTAAAAATACTCATAACTTTATTCATCAGATAGGCCTTCTTTTTATTTTTTTGTGTGACAAATTAATTTAGAAAATATGAGGCCTATCTTTTACTTAAAGTTTTGATATTATCGAGCGTAGCAAGAAGGAAAATGTTAATGGAAACATTACGAGCCATTTTAACCAGACGAAGCATACGTAATTTTTTGCCTGAAGGTATTGAAGAACAAAAAGTCGAACTTCTTTTGCGGGCGGCCATGCAGGCTCCCTCGGCACATAATAAACAGCCCTGGCAATTTGTGGTAATTATGGAGCGAGAACTTTTAAATGCCATTGCCGATTTTCATCCTTATGCCAAGATGCTGCACCAAGCGCCACTGGCTCTTGCCGTGTGCGGTGATTTGCGTCGTGAAAAAGACGAACGGTATCTTGCGCTTAATTGTGCTGCAGCTACGCAAAATATTTTGCTTGCCGCACACAATTTGGAATTGGGCGCGGTTTGGGTTGCCATTTACCCGCGTAAGGCACGTATCGATAAGATAAAAGAATTGTTAGAATTGCCGCAGTTTGTTTTGCCGATTAGTTTGGTTGCCGTGGGGTACCCGAAACGAAGTGCGGAACCGGAAGAACGTTACGATGCAAAAAAAGTTCATTTCAATACCTGGCAGCGGGGATGGCCGGAATATTAAAAAATGCCTGCCAACAACACCGTGCCCGATATGATTTTTACCGGCGTTTTTTTGGGTCCCGCTTTTTACATATCCGCCTTTTGCCCGGGCTGTTAATATTTATTGAAGAAAGTGAATATTTAAAATAAGGCTCGTAATTTATTAAAAATCAATAAAATAATCGTAAGAAAAATACGCACTTTTCGGTTGCTTTTGGTTGCCATTCCTTATTATATTGGGCACGAACAAACGCAGAAAATGCAAACACCCTCTAACCATAGGAGGACGATTATGTCGAACGCATATTTTAAAGTACCGGAACCGCTTAACGAACCCATTTACGATTACGCGCCGGGTACGCC
>CAZRBA010000034.1:0-12732 GCA_964598255.1 uncultured Caldithrix sp.
TCGCTGGTGAAAGAAATAACCGACCTGCCCGAGAACGGTTTTCCGAAGGTGGTTCGCCAATTTTCATTAAGACAAAACTATCCAAATCCGTTTAATGCACGCACCGTTATTCGATATAATTTGCCGCAAGCGGGACACGTGCGGCTGTCTGTTTTTAATGTGTTGGGCAAACGCATCCGCACGCTGGCTGATCGCTATCAGCCAGCCGGACAGCACGCATGCGTTTGGGACGGAAAGAACGATATAGGGCAACCCGCAAGTTCCGGTGTTTATTATTACCGTCTGGATATTGGCAAGCAGCACACAATGAAAAAAATGGTTTTTCTTAAATAAATACGTTTTGCTCCTCCGTTTACCAAAACTGCATGTTTATTTTGTTCGCTAACAAAATAAACGTTCAGATTTTTCTATGAGAAAAATTCAGCTTATTGCGGAAATTCCCATTTATTCCCTTATATTATTTAACTCTGTCTTTCCTTTTTTTGCTTGTTTCTTTAAAATCAAAATTGTAAATTTTGTTTACATTTTATAGTTAAGGGAATTCATGCGAAGTATTTTGCTTATCCTATCGTTCCTGTTATCGTTTTTATTCCTTGTCGATTTGCGGGCGGACACTCCGGTTCCGAGCGAATTTAAAATGTTAAGTTCCAACTTAATCTCCGGACTTATTCCGGATATTAATGATGCTTACGGAGTAGCTTTCCGCGACATGAACAACGACGGTTATCCCGATATTTACATTACTTGTTTCCGCAATTTGAACCGTTTGTTGATAAATAACGGAGGCATTATCCCTTTTATTGATCGCACCATTTACTCCGGGCTTGGCGGTGATCTTATGCAACGTGGCAAAACCAATCTCGAGCTGGGTGCTTCGGTTGCCGATTACGAAAACGACGGCAAACCCGATTTGTTTTTAGCCGGGTGGAGTAAAACACTTCGTCTATTTCACAACGCAGGTAATCTTCGCTTTCAAGATGTCACCGTGCGATTGAACTTACACGGCGTGGTGGATGCAAACGAGGGGATATGGTTCGATGCTGACAACGACGGATTTTTAGACTTGTACATTACGGACGAACATCACACCAATCGGTTTTTACATAACAACGGAGACGGAACGTTTAGCGAATGGATTTGGATTAATAGTTTTGTAGATAGCGCTACAAGCGAGGGCGCCTGTGTTTCGGATTTTGATTCGGACGGCGATTTGGACCTGTATGTTTGCAATTGGTTTCGAGGTGACTACCTTTTACTCAACAACGGTCACGGTTTGTTTCGGCTTGCCACCCTAACATTGCCCACCTTGGAGAAGCGCTTTAATTCCAATATGGCCGTTGCCGCAGATTTGGACAATGACGGAGATACGGATTTATTGGTAGCCACCAAAGATGGCTTCCTATTTTATTATCGAAACGACTCCGAATCCGGTACGCTGCATTTTACCTTTTTACCCGATATGCCATTTTACCATTGCGGTCACGACGTATACGGCATAGTGGCAGAAGATTTTAATAATGACGGTTGGTTGGATCTTTTCATTAGTTTAAAAGGGCCGAATCGTTTGTATTTGAATAAGGGCGACGGTACGTTTTTCTCCCAATTCGACACAGATAACCGAAACACTTACAGCACCGGCGCGGCCACTGCCGATTTGGACAGAGATGGCGATTTGGATTTGCTGGTGGGAAATAAAGACGAAATCAGTCAGGTGTTTTTAAACCCTGTGAATAACCGTCATTTTATCGAATTGGAATTAATCGGCGTTCGCAGTAACCGCGATGCTATTGGCAGTAAAATTTATTTTTTCGCCGAGCAAAACGGAAAAACCATCCCGCTCGGATTGCGTGAGGTAAGTTGGCAAGCTGGCTATCTATCATCCAAATCACCTGTTGTACATTTGGGAACGGGAGATTTCACGCATCTTCGCGCACACATTGTATTTCCTTCGGGGCACACACGCGATCTCGATCGATTGCTCGCTGGAAAAAGATACAGAGTTTACGAATATCCTAAGGCCATCAGTTATCTTTATTTTGCCGCCAACCGGTTGCATTTTTTCGCACGTCAGGCCGAAAGTTGGTACATCTTAATTTTAACTTTGTTGCTGATTTTTCTTTTGAGCTTATATTTACGAATCGGTTTAAAGCGTTATCAACTTTCCGCTTTTGCCGTGGCGCTGCAATTAGGGCTTTGGTTTGCTCTGGCCATTATTTTGTTTATTACGTTACATGCTCATCCGTTACATTTGCCATTGCTCCTTTTAAACGGTTTTTCGTTATTTAGTATTTTGATCACTTTTTATTACTCCGAACACCAGCTTAAAGAACGCCGATCACACGAATCGTTTCGTTTGCAACTTGGCGAGCTCAGTCAGCGAATGTTACAACTCCACGACGAAAAAGAGTTATTCAGCCAGCTACAAACAGTTCTCGCAGGCAATACTGCCATTCGTAGAGCGTATCTTCTTGTGGCCCGCGGACAACAAAAATTTGATTCCTTAAGTGATGGTAAATCGTTTACACTTGACTCTTCGTTTTTAAAGACCTGCCTTTCCGGACGCATGATTGTAAACGAAAATCAGTCCATCATTGCAAAGATTGACAAAGCAATCAACATTTGCATTCCGATTCGCAGCAACCAAATTTTACTTGGCATTTTGGCTTTGTCTATGCCCGAAATAAACAAGCCGGTGATTCAGGAAGATCTCGAATTGCTTATTCAAATTGCCAATCAAACCGCCATTGCAGTTGAAAATATTCGCTACATCGAGCATACAGCCCGCTTAACGCAAGAAATTACGGAAGCCCGTTTAAAAGAACGGTATTTAAAACAATTGGAGGCAACTAATAAGCAATTGGACGAAAAAAACAAACAATTAACCAAGTTATTTAAAGAATTGCAAGAAAAGGAAATTCAACTAATTCATTCCGAAAAGATGGCCGCCCTGGGTCAGCTTGTGGCTGGAATTTCGCACGAACTCAACAATCCAGTGAGTTTTATTTACGCAAATTCTTTGGCACTGGAAGAAGCATTAACCGATTTAAAACAACTGTGGAATGATTTGCCCGAAACAGTACGCGCACATTACGCAGTCCATTTTCATCAGTTAATGGCAGATATTCGCGCAATTATAAGCGACAATCTTAAAGGTAGCCAAAGCATTCGCGAGTTGGTGCAACAGCTAAAAAGTTTTTCACGCATTGACCAGGCCGAATGGAAAAATTCGCATGTAGTGGAAGGCATTGAAAGTTCGTTGCGTTTATTGCAACATCAAATGGGTAATCGGATTACCGTAATCAAACAATACGAAGTCGATCCCGAAATTTACTGCAATCCCGCACAGCTTAATCAGGTTTTTGTCAATATTTTAATTAATGCCATCCAGGCCATTGAGGGGAAAGGAACGATAACGGTGCGAACATTTCGTTCTGAAGAAAATTTATTTATTCGCATTTCCGATACCGGTAAAGGCATTCCGCCGGAGGTGCAAGGTAAAATTTTCGATCCTTTTTTTACAACCAAAGATGTGAATCAGGGAACTGGTCTGGGGTTGAGTATTTCCTATTCAATCATTCAAAAGCACAACGGCAGCATTACGGTAGAAAGTAAAACAGGCAAAGGGACAACGTTTACCATCCGGCTGCCTTTACGGGCTAAGAATATGTAAAATACCATCATTCGGTTAATTTTCAGTTTGACTTTTTAGGAAAAATTTTATGCAAACGGGCAAACCAACCATATTGATTGTTGATGATCAGGTAGAATTACTAAACAGTTTAAAACGGCTCTTACGTAAAGATTTTACGGTAGTAATAGCGCAAAACGGAAAAGAAGCTCTGGAACAACTAAACGTTCAGTCATTCTCGTTAATCGTAAGCGATCAACGAATGCCGGAAATGGACGGGGTTACGTTTTTAAGCAAAGCAAAAGAAATTCAACCGGATGCCATTCGGATCTTACTTACCGGGTATGCCGATATCGAGGCAACCATTGCCGCGGTTAATCAGGCGCAAATTTTTCAATATATTGCTAAACCGTTTGAACCGGACGAATTTAGACAAATATTGCAAAATGCAGCGCACCATTATGCATTAATTCAAGAGAACAAGCGTTTGCAAGAAGAACTCAAGCGTGCAAATCAGCAACTGACAACGGAAAACATCGTTTTGAAACAACAAATGGAGCAGCATCTGGATTTGGGCGAATTTATCGGAAACAGCCCTTCTATTTTACGAATTTTAAAATTGGTAAAAAAGGTTAAGGACACCCCGACAACCGTTCTTTTGCTCGGTGAGACCGGAACCGGTAAAGAGATGTTAGCAAAAATTATTCACTACAATAGCAATCGTGCTAAGCAATTATTTGTAGCACAAAATTGCGGGGCGATTCCGGATACGCTTTTACAAAGCGAATTGTTCGGTCATGTAAAGGGAGCCTTTACCGGAGCGACGCAAGACAAAAAAGGATTATTCGAACTTGCCGATAAAGGAACCATTTTTTTGGATGAAATCGGGGATACTTCTCCTGCTTTTCAACTTGGATTGTTACGCGTTTTACAGGAAGGAGAAATTCGTCCGCTTGGAGCTCATTTTACACGCAAGGTTGATGTACGAGTTATTGCCGCCACTAATAGAGATTTGAAGGCGGAAGTAGAAAAGGGAAATTTTCGTGAAGACTTGTTTTATCG
Source organism: uncultured Caldithrix sp. (assembly GCA_964598255.1). Classification (GTDB taxonomy): domain Bacteria; phylum Calditrichota; class Calditrichia; order Calditrichales; family Calditrichaceae; genus Caldithrix. The sequence continues at coordinate 4,691 of CAZRBA010000034.1, forward strand.
TTTAAGCGTTTTCCCCATTGTCTTACCGCCATTGCGGGAACGGCGTGAAGATATTCCGGATTTGGTTCATCATTTCATCCGAAAATATGCGAAACGAATCGGGAAAAAAATTGAGGGTATTACAACAAAAGCGATGAATCGCTTAATGGCTAATGATTTTCCGGGAAATATTCGCGAGTTGGAGAATGAAATCGAACGAATGGTTACTTTGGCGGATGATGGCAGCGTATTGGATGAAACGGTGATGTCTCCGCATCTTTTGAATGAAAACAATTTTCTTTTAAAAGACGTACATTCGGGGCATTCTCTAAAAGAAACCATTAGCAAAATCGAGCGTGAAATGATTCGTCAGGCGCTTAAGGAAAATCGCGGTAATATTTTACGTTCGGCACGGCAATTGGGAATTAGTCGTGTCGGTTTACACAAAATGCTTAAACGCCACCAAATTGATCCTTTGCAATTTAAATAGAAAAACCCGTAAGACGGGCAGCAGCCCGAAAACCGTTAAAACGGTTAAAATCAAAACTACAATAAATAAAAAAAGGAAGTATCCGATGATCCGTATCGAAATACCCGGTTACGGCACACTTGAATTCCAATATTTGGTCATGGATTACAACGGTACCTTAGCCATTGACGGACATTTAATTGCAGGAGTTGCCGAACGATTAAAGCAATTGGCAAATCAACTGGAAATTCATGTCATTACGGCCGACACATTCGGATTGGCCGCCGTCAATTTAAACGATTTACCCGTTCAGCTAAAAATCATCTCTGCGGCGCAGCAAGGCAGGCAAAAATCCCAATACATCCAAAAATTGGGGGATGAACAGACCATTGCCATCGGCAACGGGCGCAACGACCGATTTATGCTTACCGAAGCCCGTTTGGGAATTGCCACCATTCAAACAGAAGGAGCCGCTACAGAAACCGTTCAAGCGGCAAATGTGGTTGTGAACCATATTACCGATGCTCTGGACTTACTTTTGCACCCTTTGCGCCTAAAAGCAACCTTACGCGATTAGCAGTAAGCAAATTGGTATCTTTTTTCTGAATACTTGACAAAGTGGTAAACACACTTTTGCCAGGTTACAATTGTTAACCTTGTTTACAGATTAGCTATTTTGTTAACAAGATAAACATTTTTTTACTTGCGGCGTTAAATAAAATGCTTGAAGGACAAAGGATTTAGACCTATATTGTTTATGGCATGATGTTTGTATATTTAATTGATAGAAAAAACAAAACAAAAGGTGGTCATCATGAAAACCTTAAAAATAATAGCCGTACTCGTGAGTTTAACATTTCTCATGAGTTCATGTTACACCCAGTTAGCTGTAGTAAAGCATGAAACCCCGCAACAAGAAGTGTATTCCGACAATGACAACGGGGCATATTACTATCCCCCGAGCAGTAGCGATACGCTTTACCAAGACGAATCGCCGGAAATCGTACAAAATTTTTATTATAACCCACCCTATTACGATCCGTACGATTTCTCCTTAAACATTGGCTTTTACAACAACTGGTGGTGGGATGATTTTTACTACACCTCATGGCCATTTATCGGTTATCGTCCTTTACGGCCGATTGTTCTCTTTCCCATCATAGGATACTGGGGATATTACGATCCGTTTTATTGGAATATATACAACCCGTATTACGATCCGTGGTATTATTCCGGTCCCGCTTACAGCTCCCACTACGGACCGAGACCGTTTGTCAAAGGCGGATCGCTCGTTCGTGGAGATGGTAGCAGACGCGTGCGTATTTCGCACCTACGCGGAACCACTATTGGCGGAAGCTCCACCTTTTTACCTACCCGTGCCGTCGGGAGCAGCAATGCAACTAAACGGCGTTCCGTAGCCATACGTAAACGCTCTTCAGAAACACCATATGGCGGCACCTACAGAAGTTCGGGACAAAGCCGCGTTTTGCGCAAAGGCAACCCAATGCCAACCACCCGAAAACCAGTGATAATCAAGCGTCGCGGAAATTCTACCAGAACCGTAATCGACAAACGCAGTGCCACAACACGTAAACGCCGTTATTTTCCGATTACCGTCAATCGAAAAACCGTTCGGCGCCAGCCCGCAATAAACCACACACAACCCCGACGCGAAGCGCGATTAAAAACACCTACGCACCGACGAACGACCCATTATCGCAACTCCGGCACTTACGAATCGCATCGCTGGACCCCACCCAGTCGTTCATCTTCCACACATAGCGGTTACACACGACCGTCTTACTCCGCTCCATCTCGCAGTACCAGCGTTCGTTCTTCTTCGGTGCGCTCCGGTTCAACGCGTTCTTCAACCCGTTCATCCGGAACTCCCCGAGCGGTTAGACGGAAATAAAAAGAAAAATTCTAAGGAAGGTTCCGAAATGACAACAAAAATGCTTTTAATTCTTTTGCTTATGAGCGCATTTGTGCTGGCCCAAACAGCCGAAGAGGCTGTTGATCTTACGGAAAACGAACACGGATTTGGGGTAAAGGCAACGGCTATGGGCAATGCTTTTACCGGCATAGCAGATGATTACTCCGCAATTTACTGGAATCCCGGCGGTTTGGCCCAGATAAAAACCCAGCAGATTTACGGATCATTAAACCATTTGCAATTGCGCACCGACGCGACCTATTTAAACAATAAAACCCGTACGGATCAGGGCTTTACCAAATTTCAAAGTTTCGGGTACGTGTATCCGTTTCCCACAAGAAGAGGCAGCCTTGTCTTAGCTCTCGGTTACCAACGCGTAAAAGATTTAAACGGTATCACCCAATTCAGTGGTTATAATACCACAAGTAACGATCTGGCGTTTTCCATTTACAACGATCTTGGCTACAACGGATTAACCTTAAATTTCGATCGTGATTTTCAACTAACGCAAGATATTAAGCAGGAAGGACATTTGGCACAGTGGTCCATTGCTTCCGCAATGGCACTCTCACCCACTTTTTCCGCCGGTTTAACCTTTAATATAATCGGTGGAAACAGCGATTACCGCTTAAAATACTCCCAACTCGACACACAGGGTAAAAACAGTTATGATATTACGGATGAAAACGGCAACCCACTCGACGAATTTTATTACGATTCCTATCAAATAGAAGAAACGGTTTCCACCGATTATTCCGGAATCGAATTCAAGATCGGCGGTCTTTGGCAACCGCAAAAAGCTCTCAGAATGGGCGGCTCCATCACATTCCCTACGTCCATAACCTTAGACGAATCATGGAACTATTCGGATGATTTGCAATACGATATTCACGTATTGGCTGAGGAGCAAACGTACCATTACGATGATCCCTACGATAGCACCGGAACTTTTAGCTATGAAATTCAAACCCCATTTAAATTCGATTTGGGCATGTCTTATTCCTTAAAAAATTTACTATTGGCCGCTTCGATGCGGTATGTGGATTGGACCCAATTGCAGCTTAAAAAGGCCGATAATACACCGGACTCTTATGTCACGCTTTTTAACGAACAAAACGATCGTATTCCCACACTTTTTCGTCCGGTTCTCTCTTATTCTTTTGGGGCTCAATTAGGTGTGTTAAATAATACGATTCTCTTACGAAGCGGATATCGATATGTACCCACACCGTACAAAGATGTGAACAAAAAGGCAGACAAAACCTACTACACCGCCGGAGTCGGTTTGCGCGTAAGTGAAAATACGATGATTGATATTGCATTTGTTCACGGATTTTACGAGGCTAAAAAATATTACCGTTACGATTGGGATAACGATCAGACCATAAATCCAATGGAAGTTTGGGAAAAACATCAAATCAATAAATTTCAAATAGCATTGCAGATCGGATTTTAAGGCATTACCAAAAACAGATAAAAATGAAAAAGGCATCTCAAAACGAGATGCCTTTTTTGTTTTCAGAGAATCTTTATTTAAACATCGACTTCCAGAATTCACGCCGCATACGGGCAATACCGATAATAGAGATCTCTTTGGGACAAACCGCCTCACATTCGGCGTGGTTGGAACAGGCTCCAAAACCTTCTTCGTCCATCTGAGCCACCATACGTTCCACTCTGCGCGCCGCTTCGGCCCGACCTTGCGGCATAAGAGCCAAATGAGAAACCTTGGCCGAAACAAACAAAGCAGCCGAGGCATTAGGGCAAGCAGCCACGCAAGCGCCACAGCCAATGCAAGCAGCCATATCCATGGCCATGTCGGCATTCTGCTTGGGAACGGGAATACTTAAGGCTTCCGGAACACCACCGGTACGTACGGAGGTGTATCCACCTTTTTGCATAATCCGGTCCAAAGCCGTACGATCGACGACCAAATCTTTAATTACCGGGAACGCGCGCGCCCTGAAAGGTTCAACTACAATGGTATCGTTATCGTTAAACATACGCATACGGATTTCACAAGTAGTCATGCCACTTTGCGGCCCGTGAGCGGTGCCGTTAATAACCGCCCCGCACATCCCGCAGATACCTTCGCGGCAATCGTTATCGAATTCGATAGGCGTTTCGTCTTTTTTAATAAGATCTTCATTCAATACATCGAGCATTTCCAGAAATGACATATCGGGATTGACATCTTTTACGGTGTAATTGACGAACCGCCCTTTGGAATTAGCATCTTTTTGACGCCAGACTTTCAAATTTATCGTTAATCTTTTCTTTTCCATAAATGCCTCCTCACTTGTAGCTGCGTTGGGTGGGGGTTACGTACTCAAACTTAAGCTCTTCTTTGTGCAGCTCCCAGTCACCAAGTTTTTTGAATTCCCAGGCGGCCACGTACGAGAAATTTTTGTCGTCACGCAAGGCTTCGCCTTCTTCCGTTTGACTTTCTTCTCTAAAATGTCCGCCGCATGATTCTCTACGATGAAGGGCATCACGGGCCATCAGTTCGCCCAATTCCATAAAATCGGCTACGCGTCCGGCAAATTCCAAATTTTTATTTAATGTATCTGCCTCACCGGCCACTTTGACATCATTCCAGTATTCTTCGCGTAACTTACCGATTTCTTCAATCGCTTCCTTTAAGCCCTGCTCGTTACGGGACATGCCGACTTTTTCCCACATAATTTCACCTAATTCACGGTGAAATTCTTTAACGGTTTTATTTCCTTTAATACTAAGCAGTTTTTGATACCGCTGGCGTGCTTCTTCTTCTGCTTCTTTAAACGCTTCGTGTTCTTCGTTAATTTTTTCGAATTTGGTTCCGGCCAAATATTCGGAAATGGTGTACGGAATGATAAAATAGCCGTCGGCTAATCCCTGCATCAGTGCACTGGCACCCAATCTGTTAGCTCCGTGATCCGAGAAATTCGCCTCACCCAACACGAACAAGCCTGGCAAATTACTCATCAAATTGTAATCGACCCACAAGCCACCCATGGTGTAGTGCACCGTCGGATAGATGCGCATAGGTACTTCGTAAGCATCTTCGCCGGTAATTAATTTGTACATTTCGAACAGGTTACCGTATCGTTCTTCGATGGTCTTACGGCCGAATTCTTTGATGGCATCGCGGAAATCCAAATAAACGGCGCGTCCGGTTTCGCCGACGCCACGGCCTTCGTCGCAAACCATTTTAGCGTTGCGAGAGGCTACATCACGGGGTACCATGTTGCCGTATGTCGGATACTTTCTTTCCAGATAGTAATCGCGTTCTTCTTCGGGAATTTCGTTTGGCGGCCGTTTATCACCTTTTTTCTTGGGCACCCAAACACGTCCATCATTACGCAAGCTTTCGCTCATCAAGGTAAGTTTCGATTGATAAGCGCCGGTATGCGGGATGCAGGTTGGGTGAATTTGCACATAGCAAGGATTTCCGAAAAAGGCGCCTTTTTTGTGTGCTTTCCAAACTGCAGAGGCATTGGAGTTAATAGCGTTTGTGGATAAGTAATAAACTTGTCCGTAACCGCCGGTGGCCAGAATAACGGCATCGGCCCAGTAACGTTCGTACTTACCGGTTAAGAGGTTGCGCACTACAATGCCCCGCGCTTTACCGTCGATAACGACCAAATCGACCATTTCACGGCGCGGATAAAGTTCAACATTTCCCTCATCGACCTGACGCATTAATGCGCCGTATGCACCTAACAACAATTGCTGTCCTGTTTGCCCCCGAGCATAAAATGTTCTGGAAACCAAGGCTCCGCCAAATGAACGATTGGCAAAATAGCCACCATATTCACGGGCAAACGGAACGCCTTGGGCTACGGCCTGATCGATAATATTATTACTTACCTGAGCTAAGCGATAGACATTTGCCTCGCGTGAACGATAATCACCGCCTTTAATGGTATCATAAAACAATCGCCAAACGCTATCATTATCGTTTTGGTAATTTTTTGCTGCGTTAATGCCGCCCTGGGCGCCGATACTGTGGGCGCGTCTGGGTGAATCCTGAATGCAAAAGCTTTTTACGCGATAACCTAATTCGGCCAACGAGGCGGCAGCAGATGAGCCTGCCAATCCCGTACCGACAACGATGATATGAAATTTGCGTTTGTTTTTAGGACTTACCAATTTTAAGGCGTCTTTATGATTTTGCCATTTTTCGGCTAAATTTCCACTGGGTACTTTTGAATCTAATTTCATAATGCCCCTCCTGTACCTGTAAAATAAATCCAGAGTGGTAGAAAAATAAAACCTGCTGCTAAGACAATGGCCCAGATAAGTCCAACCGTATACCAGAAAGGCGTAAAGCGCGGACTGCCAATGCCCAGTGACTGGAGCGAGCTCCAAATGGCATGGCTTAAGTGAAAGCCAAGAAGTACCATGGTAATTACGTAAAATGTAACATTCCACGGATTGCGGAAAAATTCTATCACGGTTCGATGCAAATCACGGATCGGATGGGTAAAGCCTTTGGGGGTATACATATAAACGGTTCCGTACTTAAAGTTAATAAGATGGATTACGATGAATGCTAAAATGATAACCCCCGTATAAATCATTGTAACGGATCCGATGGAACGGCGGCTGGTATGTTTGGCCCAGCGTACCATTGAATAGCCTTGAGGCCGAGCACGCCAATTTCCTATTTGCACCCATATTCCGTAAACAAAATGCGTTACTAGAAAAAGGACCAACAGGAATTCGAGAACATAAATTATTTCTCCGGTTTGCTCCGTTAAGAAATAGGAATACTTATTAAAGGGATCGGGATCGGAGTTCAGTAACTGGAGATTTCCAAGCAAATGGACGGTTACGAACAGGACCCAAACCAAACCAGCGATACTCATGTAAATCTTCTTGGCAACAGAAGACGTGAAAATCATCTTGAATCGCATAGGCACAACTCCATGTTTAAAATTAATACTTGGAATGAGTAAACATCTATTTTAAAAAACGTAAAACGGAACATTAGTTGGTGAAAACTTGAACTTGTAAGGGTTTGTTTTCACCAGAAAGAAACCCAAATTCCGCTACGAAAGAATTCTTTTGCGTAATCCGGGCTAAATTTTTCAGAATATACCATTTTTGTTTAATTGCGGCAATAATTATTTAAGGGATTTTCGTTTATTTTGTAAATATTTTTCAACCTAAAGTATTCTGCTGTTCAAAAATTTATTGTTTCAAATCGATTCGCTTTCAGACAACTTACTTACGTAAGTTAAAAACTTGATATTTTGATTTGTGTTGCGGAAATTGCTTGTATATTCGTTTAAAAAAGCACAATCGTTTTGTTTTTGAGCAAAATTTCGGGAAAAAGGCTTTATGCGTTCATTTGTTGATTTGTCAAAAAAGATGACTTTTAAACGGCTTCTCAGTTTTTTGGGTCCCGGATTTTTGGTTACCGTAGGATTTATTGATCCGGGTAATTGGGCAACCAATATCGAAGGCGGAGCGAAGTTTGGCTACGACTTGCTCTGGGTTATTACGTTGAGCACTTTGATGCTGATTCTCATTCAACACATGGCCGCCAAGCTGGGGATTGCCACGGGGAAGTCTCTGGCCGTTAACATTCGCGAACGCTTTTCTCCGTTTGTTTCGGGTATGATTGGGGTAACAATTGTTCTGGCCTGTGTGGCAACGGATGTGGCAGAACTG
>CAZRBA010000035.1:0-9795 GCA_964598255.1 uncultured Caldithrix sp.
CTTCCGTATTGAGCAAACCTTGCAGGCGAAAAAGGTGTTTGTGCCGGATACGGGCGTTTTTAAGCAAAGCGTGCGCGCGGGAGAGTCGTCGGCTTCGGAGGTTGTGCGTCCCCGTCGTCCCAGCCCCTGGCGGTGGAGGTAGAAGAGGGGTAAAGGATTATATGGAAAAAGTTTTCATAAAGATTGATCTTTAGTTATCGAGTCAATAGAAAACATGCATTCCGCTTTCACCTTAACTTCGATGTGGCATATACTGAGCAGAACAGGGATATTCGTTACACTTAATCTCGATTGGTAGAAATATTTTCCGTACCGTTTTCCGAAAGTTAAAGCATTATCAGAGTAACTTGTTGGTAATTAAAATCCGAAATTCCTGTTCGAAATTCGGTGTAAAAACATCTTGCCCCAATAGCTTTTGAATTTCGAAAACGGAAAAAAAACGGCCCATGGCTACTTCTTGGCGATTTATTTTAAACGGGCCGTTATAGCGCATCTTAAATACATGTACAAATTCGCTTTCGTAGGAATTGCGCATAATATATTGGAAAAGCGCTTTTGCGTTTTTAGGCTTAATACCTAATTCTTCAAGGGATTCCCGCATTAATGCTTGGGTAATAGTCTCCCCGTGCCTTACGTGTCCGCCGACGGCCGTATCCCAATAACCGGGGAACAAATCTTTGTCATCGGCTCGTTTTTGCAAATATAGCTGACCTTTATCGTTTACAATATGCAAATGAACTACCGGATGGATTAGATTGGGATGGCCGTGAACCTGACTGCGGGTTGCCGTTCCGATTATGTGTCCTTTTTCATCCAAAATATCGAACCACTCATCTCCGTCCGCAGCGGTTTGAATGGGTTGCGTAATGTTAGACCCAATGGGATGCGGTTGCTTAATAAAACGTAAATAAACAAATTGCCCGACAACAAGCAAACCGATTAAAATGTAAAAAAGGCCGCCGGAAACAAAGGCCCAAGCGCCTTCGGACCAATAGAAAGCCGAATAGATGATTAACGCCGTATGAACGATAAGGACCACAAAAAGAATACGACTTAGTTGTTTCATTAACTGGATTTGCACCTCGTTGATGGGCATATCGGCCATATAGCGTTTGCCCATATCCAGTAAAACAGGTCGGTTGGAAAAAGCGTGAATAGCCACGAGCACGGTCATAATCGATTCGATAATAGCCGGTTTTAATTTAAAAAAAATCGCATTATCAAAAGCAATAGAAATTCCCCCGGTCAAAACGATTAACACGGTATCGAGCAAAATCATTTTTTCAATTCGCCGAAAGCGCCAATAATAATAAATAAAATAGGCCACTCCTGTAACAACTGCGGTAATCAATCCGGCAACCGTGCCGAAAATAGAATCGACAATGATAAAAACAAATATGGGAATAAAGCCGATAGCAAAGTTTTTTATTATTGAATTATTCATTAAATTAGCACCCTTGATTTTTGAAAAAAGAATATAATAAATTTTAAAATTCATTTTGTAATAAAAAAATAATATTAGTATATTAATGAATAGTTTTGCATTTTTTCTGAATTTTAATCGGTTGATTTAAATGTATTGGAAAGGTTAAGATAAATTGCGGATCAATATTAAGGACTTGAAAGACCGCGTTCCCGACATCATTTTTAAACAGGGATTGGAGTATTACAAACAGGGACGCGTAAAAATAAAACAAATGGATAATATTTCCGTTTTGGCAACGGTTCAAGGGACCTATCCGTATATCGTGCGTTTGACGATAAACGATCAGTCTTTTGAATCGACCTGTACCTGCCCGTATAATTACACGTGCAAACATGTTGTGGCCGTTGCTCTGAAAATTATTGAAGAACAAAATATGCATGACGAAGAAGCGGCTCAAGGGGTACAAAACTGGCGGGAGTACTTTGAAAAACTTATTGCCATTCAAAAAGTGGATAATGAGTTTTCGCAAGAAGTCCGCTGGAAATTAATTTACATCATTCATATTGCAGAAAATTATTGGAACATAAAGCCGGTAAAAGTTTATATGAAAAAAGATGGTACCTACGGTCGCATTCAGGAGCCTTCTTTTAATGAACTATCCGGACAGAATGTTTTTCGTACTTCGGGCGATTTAATTGCAGTTTCCTATTTGGAACGATTGCAAACCCAGCAGTCTTCCGTGTATTTTCGCGGGCGTTTGGAAACCAGCTATTTGGATTTCGGTTTGGATGCCGGACAATTATTCCATTTGCTAAACAAGAGCGAATTACATATTAAAAATGAAGACGGATCGATCGGGTCACGTATTCGTTTTGGGCGCAAACCCTGGCGATTGGTCTTTAAACTTACCAGGGATGAAAACGATAATTATGAGTTTCGCCCGTATTTTATGCGCGATGATCGTGAAATTCCCATTAATCATGAGACTAAAATCTTAACAGTGAATCCCATCTGGTTTTTTATGGATAATAAATTGCACTATTGCGAATTTCCGTTCAGTTACGCCTACATCAAGTCGTTCGTGGATGAAGAAGTACAGGTTTCGGTAGCGAAAGAGGAATATCAAAGCTTTATCTCGGAGTATCTGGCAAAATTGCCTATTTTCCCTTTTGTGGAATTTCCGCCCGGAATTGAAGTAACGGAAATTAATGAAATTACCGGTAAACGATTGTATCTGGAAGAAATGGACGATCAGTTGGTTGTCTCTTTCTCCCTGCTTTATGATAATATCGAAATTTCCTTCAGTCATCCGAACGATCACTATTTGCATTACGATACCAAAACCCACAAAATTTTACGTGTGAGAAGGGATCGAGACAAAGAGGCGGAATTACGAGAAAAAATTTTGGCCACCGGGATAATCGAAGATACACCGGGTTTATTTTACGCCCCGTTGGAAGAGGCTTTGGAATGGCTGTTTGACGGTTTACCTGTTTTGGCCGAGGACGGGTTTGAAGTTTTAGGCGAAGAAAAATTGGTTCGTTTTAGGGTTAACAGGGCACCTGCTAACTTTGGAGTTAACATTTCATCCGAGTCCGATTGGTTTGATATTGAAGTAACCCTTTCGTTTGACGGCATTGATGTAACCTTGGAAGAATTAAAACGTGCATTACGTTCGCAAAAGAAATTTGTCAAACTGCGCAACGGAAGTATTGCCCGCTTGCCGCAAAAATTAATTGAAAAATTAAACTACATGTTAAACTTCGGACGTGTTCAGGGCGATACCTTACGTTTTGCCAACCATCATTTAACTTTTATTGATCGCTTGTTAGCCGAAGCGGATACCAAACAAATGGATACGTTGAGTGCGGAGAAATTAAAAAGTTTGGATAAATTCGATCAAATTAAGGATTATCCGCTGCCGGAAAATTTTAAAGGTGAACTTCGTGATTACCAAAAGGCCGGTTATGACTGGTTGAATTTTTTAAAGGAATTTTCGTTTGGTGGTATTTTGGCCGACGATATGGGATTGGGTAAAACCGTTCAGGCTTTGGCTTTGTTACGAAATGAAATTAACGAAAAGCCCAAACAGCCCAATTTGATTGTGGCTCCCACTTCCATCATTTTTAACTGGGTGCGAGAGATCGAGCGTTTTACTCCGGATATCAAATATTTGGTGCATTACGGTACCAGAAGATCGCGGGATATCCGGCGATTAAAAAAATATCCTTTGATTTTAACCACTTACGGACACGTGCGCCGCGATATTGCCATGCTTAAAGAAATAGAATTCAATTATGCTATTTTGGATGAATCGCAAAATATTAAAAATCCGCTTTCCGAAACATCCAAAGCGGTACGGTTGCTTAATGCACGAAACCGTTTGGCTCTAACCGGAACGCCTGTGGAAAACAATACCATGGATTTATGGTCGCAATTTGCTTTTGTTAATCCCGGTTTGTTAGGCGACCAAACGTTCTTTAAAGAAAACTTTATGCGTCCCATTGAAAAAGAACAGAACATGCAAGTGGCCGAATCTCTGCGCCGATTAATATTCCCGTTTATTTTACGTCGTACCAAAGAAGATGTGGCCAAAGAACTTCCGCCGAAGGTGGAAAATATTATTTACTCTCCCATGCTGGAAGCTCAGCAGCGTTTATACGACAAATGGCGCACGGCTTATCGCGATAGCATTTTAAAGGAAATTGAAAGTCAGGGATTGAACAAATCCAAATTCAAGGTTTTAGAAGGCTTAACTCGGCTGCGCCAAATTGCCTGCCATCCGGAACTGGTTGATCCCAAGTTCATGGACAATGCGGGTAAATTCGATGCCTTAATGGAAATGATCGATGAAATCATTTCCGAAAAACACAAAGTGCTAATTTTTAGCCAGTTCGTAAAAATGCTACACATTATTCGGCGCCATCTGGAAGAAAAAGGAATCGGCTATTCCTATTTAGATGGTTCGACTAAAGATCGTCAGGCGGCCGTTGATAAATTTCAGAATGAAGAATCGATTCGGATTTTTCTGATCAGTTTAAAAGCCGGCGGAACAGGATTAAATTTAACGGCTGCCGATTATGTGATCCATTACGACCCGTGGTGGAATCCGGCTGTGGAAATGCAAGCTACCGACCGTGCTTATCGGATTGGGCAGACACGTAAGGTTTTTGCTTATAAATTGATTTCCAAGGACAGTGTGGAAGAAAAAATTGTACGTTTGCAGGAAAAGAAAAAGAATCTGGTAAAAACATTAATTTCTACAGAGGAGGCTTTCTTTAAGTCCTTAACCAAAGAAGATATTCTGGAATTGTTTGATTAGCCGGAAAAAGCGGTACGTTTTTAGCTTGTAAAGAAAAAAATCCCCTGCTCATCGGAAACAGGGGATTTTTTAGTTTTTTTATGAAATGCATTATTTACCGAGCAAGTAATTAATACCCACATTAATGCTAAATACATCGTAATCACCCAATTGATAGCGAAGCTCGCCAAAACCTTCCAAATTGTTTGTCACGGGCATTTTCGCACCGGCCAACCCAAAAAGGACAAAATCGGAACTGGAGGTGGAATAATCGGTTAAGCCGTAAATATTGTTGTGATAGGTTACCTTGGAACCATTACTGGCAATGCCAAATCCACCGCCAACATAAGGCTGAAATTTGGAATTCATGGGTAAATTGTAATGCACAAACGGGGCAATGGTCAGTTCGGAGACCGTAAATTCCACCGACGTGTTGGAGCCATAAGTCTTTGACCAATAATTAATAAAGGCGCCAAAAGTAAACATCATTTTGTTTACCTTAAAATTTCCGAATTCGGATTGAACACCAAAACCGATGGTGTTATCAACGCCATTATCCGGCATAACAAAGCCAATGTGGGCGCCAACGTTTTTAAGGCCGAAATTAACTTGTGCCATGGCGTTTACAGAAAAAAAGGCAATGATGAATGTGGCAACCAATAAGATTCTCTTCATGAATCCTCCTTGAATTAGTGTTAAATTAAGATATTGAATACGAAAGTTAATGTACAAAACAATCATTGGAATTACTGTGATTCAAATCATGCCCTTTTTTACGTTCAAAAAGGGTTATGATTTTATCAAACCTGTAATGTGTAGTGTTCTCCGTATTTGACAATGGTTACTTTGTAATTTCGTTCTTCCAACAATTTTTTCAAATTAGCCTGCGCATCGGGTTCGCCATGTACCAAAAAAATACGTTTTAGTTTTTTGAAATTGAGATGCGAAATATATTCCAAAATCTCATTGTAATCGGCATGGGCGCTAAAGGCATTCATGGTAACCACTTCGGCCCGTAACCGATAGACATCACCCAATATTTTTACTTCGGATTGTTCTTCTTTAATCCGGCGGCCAAGCGTGTTTTGGGCCATAAAGCCTACGATCATAATCGTATTGTTCGGATTCTCGATATTATGGGCCAAATGATGTAAAATACGACCGGCTTCGCACATGCCGCTTGAAGAAATAATAATAGCCGGTTCTTTGAGATCGTTTAACCGCTTACTTTCTTCCACATTGGTTACATAATGCAAATCATCAAAGCCAAACGGATTTTGATGGTTCTCCAAAAAAGCCTGACGGGTTTCCTGATCGTAACATTCCTGATGGACTTTGAAAATGGCGGTGGCATTAACGGCCATGGGGCTATCCACATACACCGGAATTTTGGGAATCCGATTTTCATTGCGCAAAAGATGTAAATAATAGACCAATTCTTGTGTTCGTTCTACAGCAAAAGCGGGAATAATGATTTTACCGCCGCGCTTAATCGTACGGTTAACCACGTCGGCAAGTTTATCCATTACTTGATCGATGGGATCGTGCAGGCGGTGACCGTATGTGCTTTCCATGACCAAAAAGTCTACATCCGGAAGTATTTCGGGATCGCGTAAAATAGGCAGGTTTTTACGGCCCAGGTCGCCGCTAAATCCGATACGCATTTGTTGACCATTGTGATTAATTTCCAAAAGAGTAATTGCAGAGCCTAAAATGTGTCCGGCGTCGTAAAAAGTCGCCTTTACTCCGTCGGCCACATAAAAGGGTCTGTGATAGGAAACCGTAATAAAGTATTGTAAAGCATCTACCACATCGCTTTCGGTGTAAATGGGTTCTTTGTCAAATGTTTCTCCGCGTTTGGCCGCTTTCTTTTTAAGGAACTCTATATCTTTAGCCTGAATGTGCGCGGAATCCATCATAATAAGGCTGGCCAAATCACGGGAGGCGGGCGTAGCGTAAATATTGGCATTAAATCCTTTTTGGGGAAGAACCGGAATTAGGCCTGAATGATCGAAATGGGCATGGGTTAGAATTGTCGCCGTAATTTTTTTGGCATCAAAAGGCCAATGGCGATTTTTTTCGTCGGCCTCTTGGCGTTTTCCCTGAAAAGCGCCGCAATCGATCATGATTTGCTGTCCGCCAATTTGCAGGAAATGTTTGGAGCCCGTTACTTCTTCGGCTCCGCCGTAAGAAAATAATTCAACTTGCATAATTAAACTCCTTCATCCGTTTGCATCGCAAATAAAGTACAAAGATTGAAAATAGGATGCACGTTTTTTTGATTTTGATTTCTGGAAAAACGGTTGTTGATATTTTTTTTCGCTAAAAAATCGACAGAAATTACTGAAGCGTATTGCCTGTTTTTTTAGCTTTGGGGTATTCTGACATGTTGTATTACGGTAGGCGAACGGTTAAAATGGCGGTCTCGTTTTGGTATTACGTTAGCCACGGAAGGGCAGGCAGCTTTTTCGGCGGACAAACCAACAAAAAATATCGGGTTGAGATGGTCGCACTAAAAATTTGGTTTTTATTAAATATTACGCAGCAATGCCCAAAGGCCCAACCCGATTAGAATAATGGGTAACAAAGGCAGTAAAATTGTCAACGGCAGTAAAATAATTCCGGCCAGTCCGGCTAACAGCCCCAACGGTAAAGCAATAAGCGGAAGCAAAATAAAGGCAATGAGTAATCCCAATAGTTTAAAAGGCAATGTCAGCATAAAAATGCCCACATGAAGGAGCACCGCTAAAACTTTTAAGGTAATGACGGCAAGTACAAAAAATATCAGAACTAATAGTAATGCTTCCATTTTTTCCCTCATATTTTGGCTTTCGGGAATATTTACGTACAAAGCGCAAAAAAGATTCATTTGCCCGATAGTATTCGGAACCAATGTCCTTCAACCGTAATTTGTAGTTCTCCGTTTTTTGCCTTTAATGTTTCATGAGATAGTACATCTTTAAAGATACTGTTGTTCAATGCGTCCGAGTGAATCTTAACCGTTTGCATTTGGGGGTTGCGGTTAAAGATCAACAAAGCTTGTGCTTTGCCCAGAGAACGAAGGACGACAAACACGTCTTTCGAGCGTATATCGGGCAGAAAGCGGAAATCTCCTTTTTGTAAAACCGGATGCGTATGGCGAATCTTAATCATGTTGCGGTAAAAATCGAAAAGAGAGGGGTCGAATTGATTTTTATCTGCGGGGCGCGTTTTGCCTTTTAAGGGGTGATGCGTTTCCGGATCGAAATGCATGTCCGGCCAGAGCATGGGTTTACGGTCGTCTGGGTCACCGGCGCCCCACATTCCGGCCTCATCGCCGTAATAGACAATGGGCGCTCCGGCAAAGGTCATTTGAAAGGCCACAATTTGTTTTTGAATTTTCCGTTCAGCGGCATTGGGCTTGCGAACGATGTAATTAGGATTGTTACGCGGACAATTTTGACTGTTGTACGGGCGGTCAGGATTGAGAATTTGCGATGGCAGACGGTCGGTATCGTGGGAATCGAGCATGCTCCAGAGCAATTGTAAATGGTTCAAACCGTAACTTTGTTTTAAAGCGTTCATTTTGTTGGCAAATTCTGATGCGGTAATGGCCTTTTTGTGATTGATAAAAAAAGCGACAACGGCGCGGGCAAAATCGTAATTCATGGTAGCATCCGTGCATTTGTCCGCAATCCAATCCGAGGCATTATGCCAAATTTCCGTTACTGTAATGGCGCCCGGATTAATGGATTTAACCAAGGCATACCAGTCTTTCCAAAAGGGTTTGGCCACTTCTTCGGCTACGTCCAGCCGCCAGCCGTCAATACCATCGGAGGGATCGCCATCGCCATTGGGATCCATCCAGCGGCGGGTGCAATTGAAAATGTACTCTCTCGGTCCGCGGACAATGCCGTTGGCGTCTTCTTTTAATTCGGGTAGGGTTTGTACGCCCCACCAACCTTTATATTTGAATTCGTTTTGCGGTGTTTCCGGGTTATCCCAGCTAATTACATCGTACCAATTTGCGTAACGTGATTTTTGTTGATTTTTTACCAAATCCTTAAAGGCAAAGCATTGATTACCGGTGTGATTAAATACGCCGTCGATGACAATGCGAATACCTCGCGCGTGGGCCTGGCGAATCAATTCCAAAAAGGTGGAATCCGCTTTGGTCCAAATCCAAGTTTTGGGATTATCGGTTTCATGCGCTGCAGCAACGCGCTGCATGTCGCCTTTGGAATCCGGCCCAAAGTTATTATCGATATGATGGTAGCCTTCCGAATCGTATTTGTGAAGGCTGGGGGATTCGAAGACAGGGTTGAAATAAATGGCATCGATTCCCAGTTTTTGCAAATAATCCAGTTTTTTTATCACGCCGATCAGATCACCGCCATAGCGTCTGGTAAAAACTACATCGTAAAAGTAATCGGATTGTTTACGTTCCCATGGCTGAATTTTGTACCAATCCGACGTCCAAGGATGGATGCGCCAACCGGGTTGCAAATTGGAGCCGGGTACTTCGGCCGGAGTGGGATCGTCCGCAGGATCGCCATTGTAAAAGCGTTCCGGGAAAATTTGGTACCAGACAATACCTTGGGCCCAATCAGTATTTTGGGGCGAGCGGTAAACATTGGCCGAGCGTTTGTCGGAACTACAGGCCATGATTAAAAACAAGGAGAATAAAACGGATAAAAAATATTTCATGCTTGCCTCGAAATTTTAGTAACTTCAACTTGAGTAACTAAGGTACGATGCAAAGAGAAAATAAGCAAAAAATGATGGGGCTTTACAGGCGGGAATTTTTACTCGAATCGATTGCCATTTAAGCAATAAATTGCGGTAATTCCCTTGTATTACAAAAAATAATACGCTATTTTGAAGTATGGCCGAGAAAAAGCGTATTCTGGTAATTGAAGACGAACCGGTTATTTCGGAATTTTTACGTACCGGGTTAACCTACGAGGGGTACGAGGTTGTCCTTACCGGCAAAGGAAGCGAAGGGCTGCAATATCTGCAGAACAACGATGTTGCGTTATTGATTCTCGATTTGATGCTGCCGGATATGGACGGGCTGGATGTGTGCAGG
>CAZRBA010000036.1:0-1522 GCA_964598255.1 uncultured Caldithrix sp.
GTGTCATTCGAATCCAGGATATCCCAGTACACCTTATTGTTGTCATAATCAAACTGATAGATCATCACATCACGAGTTTCACCGTTTTTCTCGTTAACCATGTAAACGACCGGGCGAAAAAGAGAATCGATCAAACATTCGTAACGATTGTGCAAATGAACAAAAATGAGCACAGGGTTGGAATCCATGCGTAACTTAACGCGGTACAGCAACCGCCCCTTAATGCGCACGCTATCCACCACATGCATTTCCAGTGTGCCCAAACGAACAAAAGACCACCTGACCTTAAAGGTAAGTTTTTCGCCGATTTGCCATTTAAAAGCGGCCTTGCTCTGCATGGTAAACCCAAAAAGGAGGACCAACAACGTCCATAGTTTAAGATACCGTTTCATAGCTTTCTCCAGCTTTTTCAACTATGAGACATGCCCAAATTTTTAAAAGCCTGCCCCTAAAATACTCAAAAATTCGCAAAAGACAAATAGCAACTGAAAAAGGCTTTTATCTGCTTTGAATAACTGCCTAAATTCGAATGCTCAATGTTAAAGATGCCACTATTTAATCCGAAAATAATTTTCAACAACGACGATATTTTTAGGCACAATTTTTTTATGAAGATAAAAAGCTTTCAACATAAAATTCCATCTCTTATTCCATCGATCCTGTTATTTTTAATTTTATTGATCATACTGAGCATTTTTCAATTCCGTGCCTTGCATCAAAATGCCCGAAAAATGCAAGAACTGACCAACGTTATGAACAAACAAGCGGCAATCCGCATCGAAAATTGGATTAGCACGCGGATCACTTTGGTTCAGTTATTGGCAAAGTCGTTCAATCATGCCGATCATGTTAATCCCCGTTTATTCAAAGCAGAAGCGCACAATCTCATTATCACCTATCCGGGTTTTCAGGCCATAAACTGGATTGATGCAGACGGAACGGTGCGTATTGTTCTCCCGCTTGAGCCCAATAAACGTGTTTTGAACAAAAATTTGTATTTTCACCCGAATTCTGCCGTGCCTCAGGCGTTGCAAAAAGCCAAAGAAACCGGTAGCTTAACAACCGCCTCTTCCATAAAATTACTGCAGGGCGGACACGGTTTAACCGTTTACGTGCCGGTATTTAAAAAAGAAAGCCAACTCATGGGATTTGTAAACGGTGTTTTCCGTATTGACACCTTAATTCACTATTGCCTGCATGACCCTTATTTAAATACGCATTTCAATTATTTAATTGTCAACGAAAATTCCGACATCATTTTTCAAAAAGGCAACATTTTGCGCAAAGACGAGGCGTTTAATCGCTTTTTGTCTTCGCACACCATCAAAATCGGAGACAGCTACTGGATCGTAAACTTGTACCCCACCCGGGCCTTTATGCGAAGTGAGTTGTCCTTTTTAAATAATCAGTTCTTTTTCTTTAACCTGGCCTTTAGTCTTATTATTGCCTTTTTAATTTGGCTCCTCATTTTGCGCAATCGTAAGGTCGCACAAAAAGAGGCGTATTTCCGAACCCTATTCGA